>NZ_WAJS01000010.1 GCF_008831045.1 Adlercreutzia muris | reverse complement strand
CGGCCGAGCATGATCCAGGGCATGGCCTCCTCGGCACACACATCGATGAGGCCCGTGAGGGCCCCGATGGAGTTCACCCTTACGAAGAAGCGGGCCGGACCCCCGATGCGATAGGTGGTGTGACGGCTCATGGGCTCGTTGGGATAGATGTCGCCGTCGAATCGGTCGTCCACGAGCAGCGACTGGAGCGGTGAGGCGTGACGGGCCATGGGGTTCCCCTAGCGTCCCAGCTCGTCGACGAGCTGCGGGGCGATGGCGGTCACATCGCCGGCGCCCATGGTGATGATGAGGTCGCCGGGCTCGGCGGCCTCCACGAGGGCGGGCACCACGTCGATGCGGCGGGGCACGTAGCGGGCGCACGGGTGGCCGTGCTCGATGACGGGGGCGAGGAAGGTCTTGCCCGTGATACCCGGCACCGGCGCCTCGCCAGCGGAATAGACGTCCATGAAGGTGACGCTGTCGGCCCCGTCGAAGGCGGCGCCGAACTCGTCGTGCATCACCTCGGTGAACAGGGCTGCCCGCGAATAGCGGTGGGGCTGGAACAGCACGTGCACCCGCTTGAAGTCCAGGGCCTTCGCCGCGGTGATGGTGGCGGCGATCTCGGTGGGATGGTGGGCGTAGTCGTCCACCACGGTCACCCCGCCGGCCTCGCCGGCCAGATCGAAGCGACGGCGCACGCCGGAAAACTCCGCGAGCTTATCGGCGGCAGCGACGACATCCAGGCCGAGGGCCGCGATGAGGGTGAGCACCGCCGCGCCGTTGGCCACGTTGTGCAGGCCCGGGTTCTGCTTGATGCGGCTCGCCACCACGGTGCCGTCGGGCAGGCGCAGGGTGAAGCGCGTGCCCACCCCGACCGTCTCCCAGCCGGTGATGCGGGCGTCGCACGCCTCGCCGAAGCCGTAGGTGGTCACGGCGCGCCCCGTGGAGCGGGCCACCTCAAGGAGGATCGGGTCATCGCCGCACACGACGAGGGGGCCGCCCTCGCGCACGCCGGTCATGAACATGCGGAACTGGTCGCAGATCTCCTCAAGGCCCGCGTAGTGGTCCAGATGGTCGGTCTCGATGTTGGTGACGATGGCCGCGGCCGGGGACAAGTAGGTAAAGGACTTGTCGGACTCGTCGGCCTCCACCACGTAGTAGGCGCCGGTGCCGGAATGGGCGTTGGTGCCGTAGGCCCGCACGATGCCCCCGATGAGGAAGGTGGGGTCGCAGCCCATGGCATCCAGGGTACTGGCAAGCATGGAGGACGTGGTGGTTTTGCCGTGGGTGCCGGCCACCGCCAGGGTATCCAGATCTCGGCCGAGGTGTGCGAGCATCTGGGCCCGGTGCCAGATATTCAGGCCTCGGCGGCGGGCCTCGATGAGTTCGGGGTTGTTCTCCAGAATGGCCGTGGACACCACGACGAGGGGATCGCCCTCAGGGATGTTCGCGCCGTCCTGGCCGATGAACACCGTCACGCCGGCCTCGCGCAGCTGCTTGGTGTAGCGGCTCTCCTTCAAGTCGGAGCCGCTGACCTCCATGCCCTGGTCGTGGGCGACCCGGGCGATGCCGCTCATGCCGACGCCGCCGACACCGATGAAGTGGAGCTTGTCCGTGCTCATATCAAACCGCCTTCAAGCCGTCTCTTGTTCAAACTTAGCTATTGTACAGCACGGCGGCCGCCCTTGGCCTCGGCTTCCACGACATCTGCCAACATCGCCGCCGCCTGGCCCGTTTTCCGCCCGCAGGCCGCGCGGTGCTGGGCCTCGCGCACGGCGGGGTCGTCGATGAGGGAGGCCAGGCGCTCGGCGAACAGGCTGCCGTCCAGCTCGCCGTCGGGCACCATGAAGGCACAGCCGACCTCCACGTAGGCCCGGGCGTTGGTGGTCTGGTGGTCCGCCGTGGCGTGGGGATAGGGCACGAGCAGGGCCGGGATGCCCCGCGCCGAGATCTCGGCGAGGGAGGTGGCCCCGGCGCGGGAGACGATGGCGTCGGCGGCGGCCATGGTCTGCCCCATGCGGTCCTGGTAGCCCATGAGGTGCCAGCGACGCTCCTGCTCGGGAGTGAGGGCCAGCGCCTCGGTGACCGAGGCGAGCTCCTTGGGGCCAGTGATGTGCACGATGTGGAGATGCGGCCGGGCGAGCAGCTCGTCCTTCAGGGCGCAGACGGCCTCGTTGATGTGGCGGGCTCCCAGAGAGCCGCCGAAGACCAGGAGCATGAAATCGTCCTCGGCCAGGTCGAACAGGGCGCGGCCGGCAGCGCGGTCCGCCTCGATGACCGAGCGGCGCACGGGATTGCCCGTGAGATGCACCGGCGTGGAAGCCGGCAGGTCGCAGCCGGGGCACTCGTAGGTGAGACAGAGAGCCGCCGCTTTCTTCGCCAAGTACTTGTTGGCCATGCCCATGACCGAGTTCTGCTCGTGGAGCACCACCGGGATGCCCGCCTTCTCGGCGGCCCGGGCCACGGGGATGGACACATAGCCGCCGAAGCCCACCACCACGTCGGGCTTGATCTCGCGGAACCACCGGCGGGCCTTGGCCGTGGAAGCGGCGATCTTCGCCACGCCCTTGGGCAGCGAGGCCAGGTGCGCCCGGTCGAAGCCGGAGGCCTCGAAGGAGGTGAACGGGATACCGGCGGCCGGCACGAGCCGAGCCTCCACCCCGCCGGGGGTGCCGGCGAAGCGGACGTCCCAGCCCCGAGACGCCAGCTCCTCGGCCAGGGCGAGGGCGGGATTGATGTGGCCGGCGGTACCGCCGCCGGAGACGACTGCCAACATGGCTTACCTCCTGAAGGATCGGGAACGGGGCGAGGGGGCCGTCCCACTCGGTGCCGGACGGCGACCGCGATCGGAACTGCGAGATCCGCTCGGGTGATCGGGGCGCCCGGTACGACCCGGGCGATCAGGGCGGCCGGCGCCGCGAGAGGGCCGCGGGCGACCCTCTTCGGGACGCTCCTGCCTCACAAGACGCAGATCGGCCCGGCGCTGCTCGTAGACCGAGGGGCCGCGCTCGGGACGGGACACCGACAAGATGAGCCCGAGCAGGATGAATGACGCCAGCATAGAGGAGCCGCCGGCCGAGATAAAGGGCAGCGGCTTGCCCGTCGTGGGAAAGACGCCGATGACACAGGCGATGTTCAAAAACGCCTGGAAGACGAGCATCACCGTGCAGCCGCCGGCCACCATGGTGCCAATCTCGTCGTCGGAGCGCTCGGCAATGGAGAGCCCGGCGAACAGGACCCCGAAGAACAGCAGCACCACGGCCATGGCCCCCACCAGACCCAGCTCCTCGCCGATGACCGCGAAGATGAAGTCGCTCTCCGAGGCGAACAGGTACTGGAACTTCTCGTGGGAATTGCCGAGGCCCACGCCGAACAGGCCGCCCTCCGAAAGGGCGTAATAGGAACGGATGATGTTGTAGCCGGTACCGTAGCCCCCTTTCCCGTCGTTCCACGGGTCCAGGAACACGAGGCGCCCGGCGCGGTAGCCGGTGCCGAAGATGGCGATGAGACCGCCGACCACGCACACGGCGAGCACGGCGGCGATGACCTTGCGCGGGACGCCCCCCATCCACATGACGGCGATGATGCCCACGGCGCAGATGACCGTGGTGCCCAGGTCGGACTGGGTGCGGTACATGATGGCGATGGGCACGATGAGGAAGATGAGCACCCGCACCATGGAGGCGCGGAATTCCACCATACCGCTGCGGTAGTCCAAAAGCAGCCGCACGGCCACGAGCAAGAAGGCGATCTTGCAGAACTCTGAGGGCTGCACGCCGACGCTGCCGATGTAGAGCCAGCGCTTGGCGCCGTAGTTGTCGGTGCCCATGACGGCCGTGGCCAGGATGAGGACCACGGCCACGGCCCAGATGATCCACAGCGCCGGCCCCACCCAGGTGCGGTAGTTCACGCGCCACAGCACTGCGGCCACGACGGAACCCACGATGACGAAGAGGAGCTGGTCGGTGAAGAAGTCGCTGGCGGGCTTGCCTGCTTCCAGGGCCTTCACCATGGAGGCGGAGAACACCATGACGAGCCCTACGAGCACGAGGGCCAAAGCGCACAAGAGCAGGAGAACACGAGGCCCCTGACTGGAGGGGCCCGAGGATGCTGCGGTCTGCCGAGAGGGACGGGCCACGCCTAGCCCTCCTCCGCCGCGGCGCGGGCGGCCACGAGGGCCTTGAACACGTCGCCGCGCTCCTCGAAGCAGGAGAACTCATCGAAAGAGGCGCAGGCGGGCGAGAGCACCACCACGTCCCCCGGCTCGGCCGCGGCCAGAGCCGCGTCGAGGGCCGCTTCCAGGGCCGGGGCGCCGAATACTGGCAGGGCGGCATCGGCGAAGGCGGCGGCGAAACGCTCCCGAGCCTCGCCGAAGCAGACGACGGCCTTGGCATGCTCTTCGCAGGCGTCCACGAGGGGCGCCAGGTCGGTGCCCTTGTCGCGGCCGCCCAGCAGCACGATGGGGCGCGCGGGCAGAAAGGCCCTCAGAGCCACGAGGGTGGCATCCACATTGGTGGCCTTGGAGTCGTTGTAGCAGGCCACGCCGGCCACGGTGCCGGCAGGCTCGATACGGTGGGCCATGGGGGCGAAGGAGAGCAGCCCCTCGGCCACGGCCGCCTCCGGCGCGCCCAGGGCCAGGGCCGCCGAGGCGGCGGCCAGGGCGTTGGCCTGGTTGTGCTCGCCGGTGATCTGCAAATCGTCCACGGACACGAGTTCGGACACCGTGCCGTCCAGGGCCACGGTGAGCCTGCCGCCCGCCCCGCGGAAGGCGGCGTTGGCCGCGCCGCAGGCCGCGCGCATGTCGCCGCCCACGCCGACGGCGGCTCCCACGGGCACATAGGCGAAGGGGAAGCCCCCCGCCGCGCGCACCTCGCGAATCCGCGCGCGGACGGCCTCGTCGCAGGCCACGAGCACCGCCGTGGCCCCGGGCACCGCGCCCATGTTCGCGAGCACCTTCCACTTGGCCTGGGCGTAATGCTCGTGGCTGCGGTGCCAGGCCAGATGGTCGGGGGTGATGTTGAGTACCACGGCCACATCGGGAGCGAAGTCGCGGGTGGAGGCCAGCTGATAGCTGGACACCTCGGCCACGTAGACCTCGGCGCGGGCGGCGGCCACGGCCTTGATGCACGGATCGCCGATGTTGCCCACGGCCACGGCATCTAGGCCGGCGGCCCGCAGCAGATGGGTCGCGAGGGCCGTGGTGGTGGTCTTGCCGTTGGTGCCGGTCACGGCCACCCAACGGGAGGCGGCGGCACTCTCGCGCCAGGCGAACTCCACCTCGCTGATCACCTCGGCGCTGGCGGCCTCGGCGCTGGCGTAGAAGGGCGAGAACTGGGAGATGCCGGGGCTTGCAATGCACAGGTCGTAGGCGCCCTCGATATCTTCGTGGTCGAAGAGCACCACCGCGCCGGCGGCCCGAGCCGCCTCGGCCCAGGCGAGCGAATCGTCGTTCGGGGCGCCGGCGGCCACTGCCAGGGCGTCCACGCGATCCCCCAGCAGGCCCAGGCAGTACTCCGCCGCGGCCTTGCCGCTCACGCCGAGGCCCAGCACGAGCACGCGGCCGAGCCGGGCCCGGGCGCGTTTGCGGTCGGCCAGGTACTCCACGGCGCCCATGCTAGGCCACCGCCAGAGACGAGGCGAACTGGAGCACGAAGCCGCAGGCGGCCAGCATGCCCGACACGATCCAGAAGCGCACGACCACCTTCGTCTCGGACCAGCCCTTCTTCTCGAAGTGGTGGTGCAAAGGTGCCATGAGGAAGATGCGCTTCTTCGTCTTTTTGTAGTAGAACACCTGGATCATGACCGAGAGGGCCTCGGCCACGAACAGGCCGCCGATGATGATGACGATGAACTCCACCTTGGTGAGCACGGCCAGACACCCCAGCGCCATGCCGAGGGCCAGAGAACCGGTGTCGCCCATGAAGATGTCGGCCGGGAAGGAGTTGAACCACAGAAAGCCGATGCAGGCGCCGGCCAGCGCCCCGGCGAACAGGGCCGGCTCCAGCTGGCCGGTGCGGAAGGCGATGGCGGCCATGACGAGCATGACCACCATGACCGTGCCCGCGGCCAAGCCGTCCAGGCCGTCGGTGAGGTTCACGGCGTTGCACAGGCCCACGAGCAGGATGAGGCAGTAGGCCAGATAGAGCCAGGGAATGGAGATGACGGCGGAATCGGTCTCGCCGCCGAGCGGGATCACCGTCGTGAGCACGCCCAGGTCGATGGTGCAGATGAAGGGGATCTCCACCGTGGGGGCCACGTCGAGCAGGTTCACGGCGCAGAGCACGAAGATGCCGGCGATGAGGAACTGACCGACGAGCTTCGCCTTGGGCGTGAGGCCCAGCGAACGCTCATGGGCCACCTTGGAGGCGTCGTCGATGAAGCCGAGGATGCCCGTGGCCAGCGTGGCCCCCAGCAGCAGCCACAGCTCCACAGTGGGGGCGCCCACGGAGGCGAGCAACGTGAAGGCGATGACCGCCACCAGCATAATGACACCGCCCATGGTGGGGGTGCCCTGCTTCACGAGGTGGCTCTGCGGGCCGTCGGCCCGCACCTGCTGGCCGATGTGGCTCGATTTCAGGAAGCGGATCCAGGCGGGCATGAGCACCATGGTGAGCACCATGGCGAGCACCACCGCGAGGAAGACCATGAACGTGGGGTAGGCGGAGAAGAGCGAGAACATTAGCGGACCAATCCTTCGACGACACGGTTGAGCCCCATGAAGTGGGACGCTTTCACGAGCACGGCATCGCCGGGCTCGAGCAGGGTATCAAGTTCCTCCAGCACATCGGCCACCGTGGCGGCCCGGCTGATGCGGGCGGCGTCCATGCCGGCCGCGGCGGCGCCCTCGGCGATGGACGCCGCGAGCTCGCCCACGCAGATGAGCCTATGAAGGCCCGCCTCGGCTGCCGCCGCGCCGACGCCGGCGTGGCACGGCTCGGCGAAGCTGCCGAGCTCTCCCATGTCGCCGAGGACGGCGATGCGCCGACCCGCTACGTCGGTGGCAGCGAAGGTGGCCAGAGAGGCCCGCATGGAATCGGGGCTCGCGTTGTAGGCGTCGTTCACGATGGTGAAGCCGCCCCGGGCGGCGATGACCTCCTGGCGCCCCGGCTCGGGCACGGAAGCGCCCAGAGCCGACGCGATGGTCTCCAGATCCAGGCCGAGGGCGAAGCCCACGGCAGCAGCGGCCACGGCGTTATCCACGTTGTGGGCCCCGGTCAGGGCCAGGGCGCAGCGGCAGCGCTCCACGGGGGCGAACAGCGACAGATCGCCCTCGTCGGCGCGGTCGCGAGCGCACAGGGTGAAACAAGGGCGCCCCTCGGCGTCCAGGGCCACATCCTCGGCCCAGACCACCTCGTCGCAGGCCACGGCCTCCCGCTCGTAGAGCTCGACGGCGGCACCGTCGGGGTGGCCGTCGAAGCCGGAGAGGGCCACGGGCCGCTCCCCCAGACGCCCCGCGTCCATGAGAATGCCGAGGGCGGGGCTGTCCAGGTTGAGAAAGGCGCGGCCTGTGCCGGCGGGCAGGGCCGCGAACAGTTCGGCCTTGGCCCGGGCGATGTTCTCCCGGCTCCCGAGCAGCTCGATATGGCTCTCCCCCACATTGGTGACCAGGCCCCAATCGGGGCGCACGAAATCGCAGAGCTCGGCGATCTGGCCCATGCCGCGCATGCCCATCTCCACCACGACCACGGCGGTCTCCGGATCGGCGGCCAGCAGGGTGCGGGGCACGCCCAGTTCGTTGTTCTGGTTGCCGCGGGTGGCCACGGTGGATCCGAAAGCGGCGCACACGTCGCGCACGAGGTTCTTCGTAGTGGTCTTGCCCACCGAGCCCGTCAGTCCGATGATGCGGCCGCGCAAATGGCCGCGCCATTCCCGGGCCAGATCGGTGATGGCGCTCGCGGTGTTGGCCACCTCGATGACGGCGGCCCCCATTTCCCGGGCCAGCAGACAGGCGGGGCGCCCGGGACTCTGCATGACCAGGGCGCCGGCGGCCCCGGCGCGCAGGGCCGCTTCCACGAAGTCGTGGCCGTCCACGTGCTCGCCGGGCAGGGCCACGTACAGCCAGCCCGGCTGCACTTCGCGGGAATCCCAGGTAATGCCCGTCATGAGAGCACTGGGATCAATGGCATCTACGAGAAACTGGCCGCCGGTGCATGCTGCGATTTGCTTTGCGTTGAGGCGCACGCGGCATCCCTCCCCTTAATCGTTCTCCGTCTCGCCGAAGGCGCGGATGAGCTCCTCGGCGGCCACCTGGCGATCATCGAAGGCGAGCACCTCGTCCCCCACCAGCTGATAGTCCTCGTGTCCCTTGCCGGCGAGCAGGATGGCGTCCCCCGGCTCGGCGGCGGCGATGGCGGCGGCGATGGCGGCGCGGCGGTCGGGCTCCACGATGAAGCCCTCGGCGCCCTCCATGCCCGCCAGGATGTCGTCGATGATGGCCCGCGGATCCTCGTGGCGGGGGTTGTCGCTCGTCACCACGGCCAGATCGGCGGCCAGGGCGGCCTGGCCCATGATGGGGCGCTTGCTCGCATCGCGGTTGCCGCCGCAGCCGAAGACCACGATGGTGCGGCCCGCGCTGAGGGCCTGGATGGAGGCGATGGCCTTGGCCAGGGCGTCCGGCGTGTGGGCGTAGTCCACGTACACGGTCACCGGAGCGCCGGCCGGGGCCGGCACCTGCTCCAGGCGCCCGGGCACCGGCGGCATGGTGGCCAGGGCCCGCACGATGACATCGGTAGGGATGCCGAGGGACAGGGCGCATCCGAAGGCGGTCATGACGTTCTCCAGATTGAAGCGGCCCACGAGCGGGTAGCTCACCTCGACGCGGGCACCGCGCACTTCCAGAGTGGCCACGGTGCGCGTGGCCTCGAAGGCCACCTCCAACGGGTGGATCTGAGCAGTCGTATCGAAGCCGGTGGTGATGACCTCGTCGCCGGCCTCGGTGCAGCGGCGCAGGAGCTCGCGGCCCCAGGCTCCGTCGATGTTGATGACCCGGCGGGCCGGGTAGGCCGCCGAGAACAGCAGGGCCTTGGCCTCGAAGTAGTCGTCGAAGGTATGGTGGTAGTCCAGATGGTCCTGGGTGAGGTTGGTGAAGGCAGTGACGGCGAAGTCGGTGCCCCAGGTGCGCTTGAGATCAAGGGCATGCGAGCTCACTTCCATAGTCACCACGGTGCAGCCGGCATCGCGCATCCGCGCGAACAGCTTCTGCAGATCGGGAGATTCCGGCGTCGTATGGTCGGACTTCTCCACGATCCCGGCGATCTTGTTGCCCACGGTGCCGATCACGCCGCAGCGGTTGCCCGCCACCTCGGCGATGTGCTCCACGAGGTAGGTCGTGGTGGTCTTGCCGTTGGTGCCCGTGATGCCCACGAGGGAGAAGCCCTCCGAGGGATGGTCGTAGAAGGCCGCCGCCGCGCCGGCCATGGCCTTGCGGGAGTCGGCCACCACCACCTCGGTCACGTCAGTGGCATCGGCCAGGTACACCTTGCGTTCGGCCACGAGCGACGTGGCGCCCCTATCGATAGCGTCCTGGGCGAAGGAGTGCCCGTCCACCACATTGCCGACGATGCAGAAGAACATGTCGCCGGAACAGACGGCGTCGCTGCGGAAGGCGAGCCCCGCCACCTCCTCGCTACCGTCGCCGATAATGGTGCATTCCATTCCTTGGAAAAGCTCTGCGCAGGTCTTGGTCATGGCGTGGGATTCCTCTGGCGTCGTGGGGCTTACTTCGCTTCGTCCGTGGTGATGTTGTACTGCTTCACGGCATTGGTCATTATATCGTTAAAGATTTTGGTGGTCTGGCGCATCCCGTAAACCTCGTTGGCTCCTACAAAACAAACTAATTTGCTGGAGGAGTTGTCGATGAAGCCGCAGAAGCCGAGGTTGTACACTTCCCTCTTGTAGCCGCCCTCCTCCGAGGCGATCTCGGCCGTTGAGGTCTTGCCGCATACCTCGTAGCCGGGGATGTCGGCCTTGACGCCGGTGCCGTCGGTGACCACCGAGCGCAACATGGAGCGCAGATCGCGCAGGGCCTCGGCATCCTCGGTCACCGTCTCCTCGGGCCATTCGGCCACTTCACCGCTCTGGGGCTTGGAGATGAGGAAGTGGGGCGTGACCATGACGCCGTCGTTGGCCACACAGCCGTAGAAGCGCACCATCTGCAACGGGGTCACGGAAATGCCCTGGCCGAAGCTGATGTTATAGCCGACGATCTTGCCCCACTGGTTGAAGTCGAGCACGCTGCCGCCTCCCTCGCCGGGGTAGTCGATGCCCGTGGCCTCGGTGAGGTGGTAGCGCTTGATGGCGTCGTTCAGGTACGGGAAGCCCGCGTTCTCCATGGCCAGGGAGATGCCCACGTTGGAGGAGTGGTTCAGAATCTCGCGCAGGGAGTAGGTGGCCCCCTCGCGCTCATGGGAGTCGGACACGTCGTAGTCGTTGGCCGAGATGGTGCTCGGGCAGAACATGGTGGTCTCAGGTCCCATGGCCTTCGATTCCAGAATGGCCATGGCCGACACCGATTTGAAGGTGGATCCAGGCTCGTAGGGCTGGGTGATGGCCTTCACGTGCTCGCTGCCCACCTCCGATTCGGCCATATTGTTGGGATCCATGTAGGGCAGAGAGCAGGCCGCGTACACCTCGCCGGTGGCCGCGTCCATCACCAGGGCCGAGCCCTCGTCGGTCTCCACTTCCTCCACGCCGTCCGCCAGCGCCTGCTCCACGGTGTCCTGAAGCTTGATGTCCAGGGAGATCATGATATCGGTGCCGTCGATGGCGGCCACCTCCTCCTTCACTCCGCCGGGGATGGGGAAGCCCTGCTCGCCGCGCTCGCCGACGTAGCGGCCCGGCGTGCCGCAGAGAATGTCGTTGTACTGGAGCTCCAGGCCCGTGATGCCCTCGCCGTCGGCGTTGCAGAAGCCGATGACCTGGGCCCCCACCGAGCCGTGGGGGTACTCGCGCCGCGTGTCGGCGATGAAGTAGATGCCGTCGAGCTTGAGCTCCTTCACCTTGTCGGCCGCCTCCACGTCGGCCTGGCGCTTGATGTAGACGAAGGTGGTGCTCGGCGTGGAGAGCAGCTCCTGGTAATCGGCCGCCTCTCCCCCGAGGATGCCGGCCAGGGCCTGGGCCTCGGCCGCCGCATCGGTCACCTCCACGGGGTTCGCGTAGATAGTGGTGGCGTCCACTGAGGTGGCCAGCACAATGCCGTTGCGGTCGTAGATGGTGCCGCGGCGCGGCGTGGTGTCGAAGCTCACGGTGCGCGATTCCTCGGCCTGGGCCGCGTACTGGTCGGCAACGATCACCTGGAGAAACACGAGCCGGAAGAAGAAAATGGCCACGAGGGCGGCGAAGGCCACGAGGAGCACCTGGGCCCGGCTTGTGATGGGGGGCAGCACCGCACCGATTGCCGCAGCGCCCTGGCGCAGCGGATCAGAGGCGCCGAGGCCGGCGCGCGACGGAGCGTCGCGATGATCACGGGGAACGCGGGCCATGAAAGGCGCCTAGCGGGCGGCCGCCGCGGCGGCGACGGAGTCGGACAGGGACAGATTGCCCTCGGTGTCTACGGAGACGACGTCGTCGGGCAGGGTGATCTGGTCGGAGTACTCGGCCGTGGGGGCGGCCATGCCGAGGGAGGCGGCCTGGGCCTTGATGCGCGAGGGCTTGGAGAGCACGCTCTGAGCCACTTCCAAATCGCTGCCCTCGGTGCGGGCGGTCTCGATATCGTGCTCGATGGCCTTGGTCTCCAGGGCGCAGGCGGCCGTAGCCGAGGTGATGGCCACGCGGCCCACGGCGATGACGGCGATGACGATGCATGCCACAGCGCAGATCTTCGCAAGGGAGAGGACCGCCGCCGACAGGCCCTCCTCCACCGAGGCGCGCCGGCCGGCGCCGGGCACCACCGATATGGAGGGCCCTTCCTCGTAGACGGGCAGGGCCTCGGCCACCGAGGTGGCCACATAGCGGGCGCCCTGGTAGCGGGAGGCCACGGAAGCGGCCCCGCGGGCAGAACGGGAGGAGGGGCGGCCCGCAGAGCGGGACGAGATTGCGGCGCTCATGGGGCTCCTCCTTTCCGTCCTTGGGCCTCTAGGCTATACAAGCCCGATGACTGTGTCCTCGGGCTTGTCGGTCAATCCATTCGCTTCAGCGGGTCTTCCCAGCTGGCAAGGCCCTTAGCGCTTCCGCGCCACACGCAGCTTCGCGCTGCGAGCCCGCGGATTCCGCTCAATCTCCCCAGCTTGGGGCAACTGGGGCTTTCGGGTGACGAGGTCGAGTATCGGCTCTTTGCCACAGGCGCACACCGGCAGCTCCGGCGGGCAGGTGCAGCGCTGCGCGAAATGCGCGAACGTGTCCTTCACGATGCGGTCCTCCAGGGAGTGGTAGCTGATCACCACGATCATGCCGCCCGGATTAAGCCAGCGGACCGCCGCGTCCAAACCGCGACGCAGGACGGTCAGCTCCGAGTTGACTTCGATCCGGAGGGCCTGGAACGTGCGCTTGGCGGGATGTCCGCCGGCGCGCCGGGCCGAGGCCGGGATGGCGGCCTTGATGAGGTCGACCAGCTGCCCACTCTCTTCGATGGGAGCCTCCTCGCGGGCCTTCACGATGAAGTCCGCGATGCGGCTCGCCCATTTCTCGTCCGAGTAGGCGCGAATGATCCGAGCGAGATCTGCTGCGTTGTAGGTATTGACGATCTCTGCTGCGGTAAGGGTTTGTTTGCCCGGATCCATCCGCATGTCGAGCGGGCCGTTCTCCTTGAAGGAGAAGCCGCGTGATTGCGTGTCGATCTGCACTGAGGAGACACCGAGATCGAACAGGATGGCGTCGATGCCCGGAATCTCGCAGGAGCACAGAAGCTCGTCGAGGTCTCCGAAGTTGCCGCGCAGTAAAGCCAGCTCGGGACGATCCGCCGCCGGGATCGATTCCAGTTTCTCGGTGGCACTTGCGAGGGCCACCTCGTCCTGGTCAATACCGATGAGCAGTCCGTCGCGCCCCAGCTTGCGAGCGGCCTCGAAGGAGTGCCCCGCAAAGCCGAGCGTCGCATCGACGAAGATCGGATGATGGTCCAGATCCAGGTAGTCGATGCACTCGGTCAGAAGAACAGGTATGTGCCGATATTCCCTTGTCATGGTTCTCTCGCCTTACGCTCTCACCTAGGTGAACAGCAGGCCCAGATCGACATCGTCCATCATGGCCTCGTAGCGCTCGGCATCCCAGATCTCGAAGCGCTTGCCGTTGCCCACGAGCACGATGTCCTTGACGATGCCGCACTTTGCGCGCGTATCGGCCGAGAGCATGATGCGCCCCGCCGAATCCGCCTCGACGCTGTCGGCCCGGCTCTTCAACTTGCGGTGGGTGCGCTCCTGCACGCGATCGTTCTCCCGACGCTCGGGGAACGCGCCGTCCATGAGCCGCTCCACCCACTGGTTGAAGTCCGGCGCCTCGAACGCGTAGACGCATTCGTCGGTAGGCTCCAGGGTAACCACGAGATCTTTGGAAAGAACCTTGCGGAACTTCGCGGGAAGGGTGACGCGCCCCTTGCCGTCGACCTTGAGATGAAACTCGCCATTCAAGTCTACCTCGGCGCGAGGCAGCTCGACGGCGGCTTCCATGTCGGCGGCTTGGGGCACCCACGTCCTTTCCCGTGCTGCGTTTTGAGTGGGATTTGAATTCGTGTGTGGTGCGTTACGAAATCCCGCTCGGTCGTTTTCCATGGACTGCATATTACCCCACTATGCCCCATATCGCAACATTTTGCTCCACTTTTGCCGCTATTTTGCCCCACTTGTTACCCGCAAGATATAGAGAGGGATTGCAGGACATTCTGAAAGAAATCAATATCTTGTATTCGTATTATGGGAAACGAACAATGCACCACTAGATATGCCCAATCAGTGCAAGGACGGTGGGTAACCGAGGGGCAAACCGCTTGCGGCGGTGCTGTGGGCGAGATTTGGAGAGGACGTGCAAACCGCGCCGCCAACGGTTGTCGGGCAGGAATCGCGTCGCAGCTCCGAGCAGTTATCGATCGGAAAGCCGAACCCCCTGAGACATGCCGTCCCCGAGGTGGTCCGGAGGCCATCGCGCGCGATCGTCCGAAGCTACTCGGACGCCGTCGTGCGAAGCTGCTCGGACGCCGTCGTGCGAGGCCGCCGGGGCCATCGCGCGGTCGTCCGAAGATGCCCCCTTTAAACGATACGAACGGGTCCATCGGCAAAAAGTGGCGAGGTTTCCCGAAAAGCAGCCCTTCTGAGGGACTTTTCGGGCGCATTCTGACGGTGCGCCCGGGCGGATCGCAAAAAGGGGGCGCTCGCCGTCCGAAAAGGAGAGCACGCTCCGCTGCCTTTGCCCCTTTTTGCCGATGCAACTGTGCAGATCGTCAAAAAGAGCCGCTATCGGTACAATGGAGGAGTCCGCGAAACGAAAGGCGCGGCGCAGCGGGAGCCGCCTTAAGGAGAGAGCCGTGTTCGAATTCGAGAACGCCCTGGACGAATATATGTCTCACCTGCGCATCGAGCGCGGTGCCTCTCCGCGCACGGCCGAGGCCTACCGGCACGACTTAGAGGGCTACCTCGCCTTCCTCGATAGCCGCGACGTAGACTCCCCCGACAGGGTCACCCGAGAGGTCATCGTCGCCTACGAGGGAAGTCTGGCCGAGGAAGGCCTGGCTGCCACGACGGTGCGACGGCGCATCTCGGCGGTGCGCGGCTACCACAAGTTCCTCGTGCGGGAGGGGCTGGCCGCGGGCAATCCAGCCGAGGCCGTGGACGCCCCCCGAGCGGCCGAGCGGCTGCCCGACGTGCTGTCCATCGAGGAGGTGGGGCGCATGCTGGACGCCTATATCGACGAGCGACCGAGCGGCCTGCGCGACCGCGCCATTCTGGAAGTGCTCTACGGCTGCGGGCTGCGAGCCAGCGAGATCTGCGGGCTCAACCTGGACAACCTGTACCTGGACGACGGCTTCCTCCGGGTGTTCGGCAAAGGGTCCAAGGAGCGCATCGTGCCCATCGCCGGCGCGGCCGAGCGGGCCCTGCGCACCTACTTGGCCGAGGGGCGCCCGACCCTTGCCCGGGGCGCGTCCCTGGGCAACGGAGCCGATGCCCAGGCCGCCGTGTTCCTCAACCAGCGGGGCGGTCGCCTCGGGCGCCAGAGCGTGTTCAACCTGGTCCGCAAGGCGGGCCGGGCCATCAACCGCTACGATCTTCACCCCCACACCCTGCGCCACTCATTCGCCACCCACATGCTGAAGGGAGGAGCCGACCTGCGCGTGCTCCAGGAGATCTTGGGCCACGCCGACATGTCCACCTTACAGGTGTACACCCACCTGGACCGCACCCACCTCCACGAGGAATATGCCCACGCCCATCCCCGCGACAAGATGTAAGGGCTACTCCCCCACGGTCAATTCGCCGGCAAGGGGACGCGTCATGGCCGCGGCCACCTCGGTGGCCGAAAGCCCCTGGCCGAACAGGTGCATGAGCTTGGCGATGGCCGCCTCGCAGGTCATGTCGCAGCCCGACACCACGCCGGCCTTCGCCAGGGCGTCGCCGGTGGCGTAGCGCTTCTCCTCCACACCGCCCGCGGGGCACTGGGTCACGTTCACTACCACCTTGCCCGCACCCACGGCCTCGGCCACCAGATCAGTGAACCAGGTCTCGGTGGGGGCGTTGCCGGCGCCGAAGGTGCGCAGCACCACGGCCTTGGCGCCGGGAGCCAGAAGCTGGGGCCGCAGGGCCGCCTCGGTGATGCCCGGGTACAGGAAGGCCACGGCCACGGCATCGTCCATGGCGTAGAGCGGTGCCAGGGCCGTGCCCGCCGCCGGCCGGGCCAGCAGCCGCTCGCGGTACACGATATGCAGGTCCATATCGGCCAGGGGCGGGTAGTTGTAGGAGGCGAAGGCGCCGAAGTTCGTGGAGCTCACCTTCATGGCCCGGTTGCCGCGCCACAGATGACGCCCGAAGGAAATGGCCACTTCCTGCACCATGGGCGCCCCGTCCCCGGTGCGGGCCGCGGCGATCTGCAGGGCCGTGATGAGGTTCTCGGTGCCGTCCTCGCGAATCTCGCCGATGGGCAGCTGGCTGCCCGTGAGGATGACCGGCTTGGCCAGGCCGCGCAGCATGAAGGACAAAGCCGAGGCCGTGTAGGCCATGGTGTCGGTGCCGTGGAGCACCACGAAGCCGTCGAAGTCGTCGTAGGCGTCGGCGATCATCTTCGCCACCTGGGCCCAATGGGCCGGGTTCATGTTCGACGAGTCGATGGGCGGGTCGATCTCCACGTGGTCGAGCGCGTAGCCGAGCCGCCCGATCTTCGGGACATTCCGCATAAGATGGTCGAAGCTGAAGGGCACCAGTGCGCCAGTGGCCAAATCCTCGGTCATGCCGATGGTACCGCCGGTGTACACGATGAGAATGCGCGGTTTCACGATCTAGTCCTTTCGCTTGCGGAAAAGGGGCGCCCGTGCCACCGAGTCGCGCTTGCGGTGCAGGGTGGCGCGGCGAAACATCTCGGCGCAGAAATCCTTGGCGACATGGGCCCCGCGGGACACCTTTGGCGTGAGGTCGGCCTCATCGGCGGTCTTCCAATCGAAGTACACCGACAGGTAGCGCAGAAACACGACGGCGAACACGCAGGCCACCGCCGCCAGCACGAGCGGCGCCCCGGCGAAGGCCATGGCCGCGAACACGAGCGCGCCGCCGAAGCCCGCCACCGCGTAGAAGTTCGACCGCTGGAACACCCCCGGCGTCTCCCCCACCGATATGTCACGCAGGGCGCCGCCGCCCACGCTGGTGAGCGCGCCCAAGATGGCCACCATGACGAAGCCCTCCCCGCAGGCGAAGGCCTTGTTGGCCCCGGCCAAGGCGAACAGGGCCACCGACAGGGCATCGGCAAAGAACAGCAGCTGGCCCGAATGGCGGAACAGCCCGCGGAAGTAGAACACGAACACGGCCAGGCCGATGCAGATGAGGATAACGCTCGGGTGCTCCATGAAGTACACCCCGTCGTCTTGCAGCAAAAGGTCGCGGATGATGCCGCCGCCGTAGGCGGTCATGAGCCCGAGCACGATGGTGCCGACGATATCCAGCTTGCGGTCGCAGGCGAACATGGCGCCGGTGATCACGCCCACGGCCACCGAGAAGAAGTCGGCGCCGAAGGGCACGGTCAGGGCCCCGTCCGAGAAAAGCTGCTCCATGATCAGCGGAACGGGCGCCGGCTACTTGTGGTAGTAGCGGTGCTGCTCGTACTTCGGCTCGCAGCACACGTTGATGCCGAGCGTGCGGTACAGCTTTTCATCAGCCGCCGAGATGATGACCGAGAAGTAGGCGTCGCAGCCGCGCAGCTTGTCCGCGTTGTCGATGAGCTCGGCGGCCAGCGGGTTGCTCACCGAGGAGATGGACAGCGCGAGTAGGGTCTCATCGGAGTGCAGGCGCGGGTTGTGGCTGCGCAGATGGGCCGTCTTCAGATGGCAGATGGGCTCCAGCACCTCGTCGGAGATGACGTAGAGCTCGTCGTCCACCCCCGATACGCCCTTGAGCGCGTTCATGAGCAGCGCCGAGGCGGCACCCAGAAGATTGCCGGTCTTGCCCGTGACCACCCGCCCGTCGGGCAGCACCATGGCGCCGGCCGGGCCTCCCGTGGTCTCCTCCTTCAGCAGCGCCGCCGAACGGGCCGGCGACAGGTTCTGGTTGATGCCGGCCTGGTTCATGAGAAGCTCGATCTTCTTCAGGGCCTCTTCGCCGGTGCCGGTGCGCTTGATTTCCTCGGCCGTCTGGAAGTAGCGGCGGACGATCTCGTTGTTGCCCGCATCGCGGCAAGCCTCGTCGTCGGAAATGGCCACGCCGGCCATGTTCACGCCCATGTCCGTGGGCGACTGGTAGGGGCACGCCCCCGCGATGCGCTCCATAGTGGCCCTCAGCACGGGGAAGATCTCCACGTCGCGGTTGTAGTTCACCGTGGTCTCGCCATAGGCCTCCAGGTGGAAGGGGTCGATGATGTTGTCGTCGTCCAGGTCGGCCGTGGCCGCCTCGTAGGCGATGTTCACCGGGTGGGTGAGCGGCAGATTCCAAATGGGGAAGGTCTCGTACTTGGCGTAGCCGGCCGTGACCCCGCGCTTGTGCTCGTGGTAGAGCTGCGAGAGGCAGGTGGCCATCTTGCCCGAGCCGGGGCCCGGGGCCGTCACCACCACAAGTGGCCGCTCGGTCTCGATGTAGTCGTTCTTGCCGAAGCCCTCATCGGACACGATATGATCGATGTCGTTGGGGTAGCCGGCGATGGGATAATGCAGGTAGCTCGTGATGCCCATGGCCGTAAGCCGCTTGCGGAACAGGTCGGCATTGGGTTGGTTCGCGTAGCGGGTGATGACGACCGAGCCCACCTTGAAGCCCATGGAGCGGAAGATGTCCATGAGGCGCAGCACGTCCTCGTCGTAGGTGATGCCCAAGTCGCCCCGCACCTTCGAGCGCTCGATGTCGTTGGCATTGATGGCGATGACGATCTCCGCCTCGTCCTTCATGGACTGCAACATGGATATCTTCGTGTCGGGCTTGAAGCCGGGCAGCACGCGGGAGGCGTGGTAGTCGTCGAAGAGCTTGCCGCCGAATTCGAGGTAGAGCTTGCCGCCGAACTGGTCGATGCGCTCGCGAATGCGCTCCGCCTGCAGCTCGATGTACTTGTCGTTGTCGAATCCTTCGCGCATAGGGCGACACTCCTTCGCATGAATGGGGCCAAGGCGGCAGGGACCACGAGCGGGCACCGGCAACCGCCAGCGTCGATGACCGATCCAGTATAGCGCAGGGGCCTGTTTCGCCTCCGTTAAATCATCGCGTTCGCGGCTTTTGCACAGAGCCGCTACCACAAGAAAAGGCGCCGACCGAAGCCGACGCCCAGAGATGGTGAAGCGAGGGACGCTGGGGCCGCCGGGCCCGCGTCCGCCAAACGAGGCGCTCAGCAGGTTAGCACTTGCCCAGCTCGCACTTGAGCTCTTCCTCGTCCTTGATGGACAGGGAGGTCTGCAGGATGTCGCCGCCGAAGGGGCGCATGGCCTCGGCGAACTTGTCCTCGGTCATGGAGCTGACTACCATGAACACAGCCGCCTCGTCCTTCTGGGTCAGAAGGTTGCGCACGCGGTCCTGGAAGTCCTCGTCCACACCGCGCTTCACGAAGAAGCCCGTAAGCGCGCCCAGGCCGGCGCCGATGGCGGCGCCCCAGAAGGGGATGAGGAAGATGAGGCCGAAGAGCATGCCCCAGAACAGGCCCCATACGGTGGAGTTGCCAATGGGCTGACCCGGGGTGACCACGTCGAACTTGTCGTTGTCGCGGCGGGCAACCACGGCTACCGACTGAAGGTTCACGATGAAGTCGTTGCCGAGATTCAGCACCTCCTGGTAGGCCTCCTTGGCCTTCTCCTCGGTGGGGTAGCCCAAAACGAGCAGCGTAGACATAAGCACGTCCTTTCTCTTGAAATCGGGTTGACGCCCAGTCTAAAGATGACCCTCCCGCAAAGAACTGAGCGCGCACCATCCGTCATCGCCCGATGAACGTCTCGTTGTCGGGGCGTCACACGCCCTCGCCCATGTTTCGGATGCGTTACAGTGCCGGCGCGTTTCATATCGGAAACATTGGCGCTGTAAGCTGGCCAGGCGTTGGGGAGTTGCGCGAACGCGCCGCTCCAAGGCGCATTTTTTATGCCCGGGCGCGAACCTGCGGCGGAAGGAGCGGTTTATGGCCAAGCACATCTTCGTTACCGGCGGCGTTGTCTCGTCGCTCGGCAAGGGCATCACCGCCGCGTCCCTCGGCCAACTGTTGAAGGCGCGCGGCTATAAGGTGACCATGCAGAAGATGGACCCGTACCTGAACGTGGACCCGGGCACCATGAGCCCGTTTCAGCACGGCGAGGTATTCGTCACCGAGGACGGCCACGAGGGAGATTTGGACCTGGGCCACTACGAGCGATTCATCGACGAGAACCTGTCGCGCGAGAGCAACTTCACCCAAGGCTCCATCTACCAGACGCTCATCGCCCGCGAGCGCCGCGGCGACTTCCTCGGGGGCACCGTGCAGGTGATCCCGCACGTGACCGAGGCCATCAAGGAGCGAATCCGCCGCGCGGCCGAGCAGTCCGGCGCCGACATCGTCATATCCGAGATCGGCGGCACCATCGGCGACATCGAGGGGCTGCCCTTCATCGAGGCGGCCCGCCAGTTCAAAAAGGAGATGGGGCCGGGCAACGTGCTGTTCGTCCACGTGACGCTCGTGCCCTACATCGCGGCGGCCCACGAGGTGAAGACCAAGCCCACCCAGCACTCGGTGAAGGAGCTGCGGTCTTTGGGCGTGCAGCCCGACTTCATCGTGTGCCGCAGCGATCACGCCATCGAAGACGGCGTGCGCGAGAAGATCGCCCTGTTCTGCGACGTGGATGCCGACGACGTGCTCGCCTGCCCCGATGCCCCCTCCATCTACGAGGTGCCCCTGAGCCTCTACGAGCAGGGCTTCGACATCTCGACCCTGGCGAAGATGGGCCTGGCGCCCCGCAAGATCAAGCTGGCTCCGTGGCGCGCCTTCCTGAAGGCGAAGGATGCCTGCGCGGGCGAGCTGGACATCGCCGTGGTGGGCAAGTACGTGAGCCTGCCCGACGCCTACCTATCGGTCCACGAGGCCTTGGAGCATGCGGGCATCGCCTGCGGCCGCAAGGTGAACGTGCATCTCGTTGACGGCGAAGAACTTACCGACGCGAACGCCGAGGGAGTGCTCGGGGCCATGGACGGCATCCTCGTGCCGGGCGGCTTCGGGCAGCGGGCCTTCGAGGGCAAGATCGCCGCCGCCCGCTATGCCCGCGAACGCGGCGTGCCCTTCCTCGGTATCTGCCTGGGCCTGCAAGCGGCCGTCTGCGAGTTCGCCCGCAACGTATGCGGCCTTGAGGGCGCCACCTCGGCCGAGTTCGCCGACAGCGCGCCCGAGGGCACGCCTTTTGTCGTCGATCTCATGCCCGAGCAGGAAGATGTGGAGGACAAGGGCGGCACCATGCGCTTGGGGGCCTACCCCTGCAAGGTGGTAAGCGGCACCCGCGCCGAGGCAGCCTATGGCGAGCCCATCATCTACGAGCGCCACCGCCACCGCTACGAGGTGAACAACGCCTATCGCGACCGGCTTACCGAGGCGGGGCTCGTCATCTCGGGACTTTCCCCCGACGATCGTCTCGTGGAAATGGTGGAGGTTCCCGACCATCCCTTCTACGTGGCCAGCCAGGCCCACCCCGAGTTCAAGAGCCGCCCCGGCAAGCCGCACCCCCTCTTCAAGGCATTCGTGGAAGCCGCGAATACACACAAGGAGAACTAACCGAAAAAGCAGCGCGTTCCGGCCGGCCTCGCTTCCGACGGCCTCTGAGCGCCTTCCGGAGAACGCGGCCGTTAAGAAGCGGATTCCACTTCGCCAGCACCGATGCGGGGACAGTACCGACCTGTGGGCATCATTTTCTCCGCTTCTGTTGCCACGTTCGGAGGAAGAGCAGCGATCAGCGGACGGCGGGAGCGAGGCCGGCCGGAACGCGCGAACAATCCTACACCGGCCGCACGTGGCCCTCTTCGGTGGTGAGGATAACCGGGCCGTCCTCGGTGATGGCCACGGTCTTCTCGAAATGCGCCGAGGGACGCCCGTCCCGCGTGCGCACCTCCCAGCCGTCGGCGCCCTGCACGGTGCGTCGCGTGCCCATGTTCACCATGGGCTCGATGGCGAGCACCATGCCGGGCAGGAGCTTCAACCCCGTGCGGCGCCGCCCGAAGTTAGGCACATTGGGGTCCTCGTGCATATCCCGCCCGATGCCGTGGCCCACGTACTCGCGCACCACGCTGAAGCCCGCCGCCTCGGCCATGGACTGCACCGCGTGTCCGATGTCCCCCAGGCGCTTCTTGGGGCAGGCGGCGGCCAGGCCTTCCCACATGCACTGCTCGCCCACGGCCAGAAGGCGCGCCACCTCGGGCGCCACCTCCCCCACCGGATAGGTCCAGGCGTTGTCGCCCACCCAGCCGTCCACAATGGCGCCGGTGTCGATGGAGATAATATCGCCCTCGTGCAGCTTCACGCGCTTCGAGGGAATCCCGTGCACGATCTGATCGTTCACCGAGGCGCAGATGCTGCCCGGGAACCCGCCGTAGCCCTTGAACGCGGGAATGCCGCCCTCGGCGCGGATGACCCGCTCGGCGATGGCATCCAACTCGGCCGTGGTGATGCCCGGCTCTACCGCCTCGCCCACACGGCGCAGGGCCAGGGCCGATACGCGGCCGGCTTCCCTCATGGCCTCGATCTGGACCGGCGATTTCAACTTCACGGCCACGGGCCGCCTCCTCTCGCATAGGCACGGCGGGCACCGGCGCATCGCGCTTCGCCGGCCGCCGCGCCGCAGGTTTCGGGCCATCGCGCCCCTCGTTCCTAGCGCCGCAGCCTCCGGGCGACCTTGCGCACGGCACCGGCAATGAACGAGGCCTCGGGCCAGTTCCAGTGCACCGCCGGCCCGTAGGTCACGGCCAGGGCCGCCACACCGCCGACAACGATATAGGCGAAGGCCTGGCCCACGCTGCCGCTCAGCGGGCCGAAGCCCAACGACAGCCCCACGAGCACCCCGTAGCCCACGGCCGCCCCGGCCCCACCAAGGGCCACGGCCAGCAGCAGCGAGCGCACCACACCCCCCAGGCCCATGGGGCCATAGTGCCAGCGCAGGTAGATGAAGGCCACCACGTCGCCGATCACGTAGGAAACGATGGTCGATGCGGCGATGGCCTCCAGAGTGACGGCAAAGCCGGCCTGATAGGCCGCCGCCGCGCCCATGGTCACGGCCACCTGGGCCGCCACGGCGATGAAGTTGATGACCGAGAACACGCCCATGCGCCGGATGGAGCTGAATATCTTGTTCAGGTAGGCGTTCACCCCGTAGAACGGCAGGGCCACGGCCATAACCGCCAGGTAGCGGGCAATCTGGGCGATAGCGTCCTCAGTGAAGGCGCCGATATGGTACAGGGTCACGAGCGGCGTAGCAAACACCATGAGGTACAACGCCATGGGGACCATGAGGAACAGAATCTGCCTCGTGCCGTCGATGATGCCCGCCACCACCCCCCGCACGTTCCCATCGGCCTGCATCTCCGAAAGCTCCGTGAACAGGGTGGTGGTCACGGGCACCGCCAGAAACGAGTACGGGAACGTGAACCACAGCCGCGCGTAGGCGATGACCGACGGCCCATTGTCGGCGAACACGTAGGAGGCGGCGTTTTGGGCCGACACCGTGGCAAAGGAGCACACGGTCACGAAGATGGCCGGCGCTCCCAGACGCAGCGTGTCCACCAGGGCAGGATCGCGCAGATCGATGCGCGGCCGCAAGCGGATGCCCACCTTCTTGAGAGCGGGAATCTGGAAGGCCATCTGTACGAACACGCCGAGGGGGTTGCCGATGGCGATGGCGAAGTAGGCCAGGTTCTGATCATGGCTCGCAAGCACCGCGTACAAGATGAACGACGCGATGACGATAACGTTGTTAAACACCGGTGCGAAGGAGGACCAGAAGTACTCCCGGTTCGCGTTCAGCAGGCCCGACACGATGGAAGATGCCCCGTAGAACACCACTTGCACAGCGAAGAACTGGAAGAAGAAGGTGGCGAGCGCCATCTCATCCTGGTTCGAGTAGAAGCTCTGGGTGTAGATGACCTGGCCGGCGAAGACGACACAGAGCACCGATACTATCGCGAGCAGAACCACCACAATGGTGAGCAGGTTCGAGGCATACTCGTTGCCCCGCTCCCGGCCGAGCTGCTTTTTCACCGACAGGTACACCGGCAGGAACGCCGTGATGAGCATGCCGCCCATAACCAGCTCGTAGAGCATGTTGGGCAGGTTGTTGGCCACCTGGTAGGAGCTGGACACGAAGGTGGATCCCAGGGCGAAGGCCATGGCCCAGGTGCGGGCGAAGCCGGTGATGCGCGAGGCGATGACGCAGATGGAGATAAGGGCCGCACTGGCTCCCACCGACTCGGCGCGGGCATCGGCATCGGGGACGGCGGTCTCGGCCGCCAGGGCGCCAGGAGCGGCCGCCTCCTCGACGGCCAGCACCTCCTGCTGGCGGATGGCCTGCTCCATCACCGCCGAGGGAATGGTGCGATCGAGCCCGGCATGGGCCCCCACCACGGGAATGAGCCCCGTGGCCCCCGGATCGGTCGGCGGGTTCACAAGCGTCTTGTCGGAGCCGCGATGACGTCCGCGGGCCGGCAGCTCACGGGCCTCTTTCAGCCAACGGGGATTATTGGTGTCGGGCAGGGGCGCCGCGGGGGCAGCGCCCGCCCCGGGCTCGCCATCCCGAACGACGGCTCTCCCCTCCCTCGGCGCGGGCCGCGCCGCACGCTTCGCGCCGCCATCATGGCGCACCCGCGCTCTGGGCGCAGGGGCCTCAGTGGGAGCAGGGGCCGAGCGGGGCTTGATGTGTCGTGCTCGTTGGAGCTTATCTGGCATGAACGCGCCTTAGGGAACCATCGGGTATAATCGACAATCATAGCAAAGTTGGGAAAGTGAAGCCCTATGCAGATACTCGTTGTGCGCAATAACTCCAATCCGCAGGCTGTGGATGCCTCGCTGCTGCTGACCGCCTATCTGGGCGAGCAGGGCGTGCGGGCCCTCGTGGCCGACTCCGCTTCCCTCGGCAACGACCAGGGTCGAGCCGCTATCCGCGCCCAGCTGCCCGAGAGCCTCGATATGGCCATCGTACTCGGCGGCGACGGCACGGTGCTCCACACAGTGCACCTCCTGAACGACCGCCAGGTGCCCATCCTGCCCGTGAACTTCGGCCGCCTGGGCTTCCTCGCCAACGCCGAAGACGGCGGACTCGTGCCCCTCGTGGCCGAGGCCCTGGCCGGAGAACTGGTGGCCGAGCGCCGCAGCCTCCTGGCCGCGCGCGTCGTCTGCGAGGGCGAGGCAGATCCCTACGGCGACGGCGACGACAGTCCCTCCGCGCCGCAGGAAATCAGCGAGGAGGCCTATGCGGCCTCCATCGATCCCGATGCGGTGTCCATCGGCGGCACCATGATGCCGCCAGATAAATTCGGCGTGAACCTGCGCGGCATGGCCGGCATCCGTCACTTCATCGCCCTGAACGAGGTGGCTATCACCCGGGGCGCCCTCGGGCGCATCATCGAGCTGTCCCTCGATATCTCCGGCACCCACGTCGCCCGCATGCGCGGGGACGGCCTCGTCGTGTCAACGGCCACGGGCTCTACCGCCTACGCCCTCTCGGCTGGAGGCCCCCTCGTCTCGCCTCGCTTCACCGGCATGGTAGCCGTGCCCTTGGCCCCCCATACCCTTCATTCCCGGGCCATCGTCACCGATGCCAGCGACGTCATCGAGGTCACCTTCGATGACACCGAAGACTACCGCGACGCCACCCTGTTCGTCGACGGGGAGATCGTTCCCTTCGAGCGTTCCCTCGAGAAGCTCTACGTGCAGTGCGCCCCCTACCCCGTCACGCTCCTGCGCGCCGGCGGCGCCACCTTCTACGAGCGCGTCTCCCACGACTTCTTCGGCGAATAGGGCTCCCGCTTGGCGCGGCTCTCGACCTCGCAGACCTCGCTTTCGCAACTTTCCGACTCTGAGCGGGCACATAGCCTCACCCGGCCGATAAATCCGCACAGAAGCGATCATCCCGCCGGCCCTAAGGGCCGAAACGCAAAAGAACCCCGCGACCGGAACAGTCGCGGGGTTCCCTTTACTGATAGAGAAGCGTGTCAGCTACTCGGCAGCCTGGGTGTAGGCGCGGGTCACGGAGGAGTCCACGGCAACGCCCGGGGTCATAGTGCCCGAGACGGTGACGGACTTCACGTACTTGCCCTTGGCCGCGGCCGGCTTCATGCGCAGGATCTCGTCGTAGACGGCGCCGTAGTTCTCAGCCAGCTGCTCGGCGGTGAAGGACACCTTGCCGAGGATGACGTGGGCGATGCCATAACGGTCGGCGCGGTATTCCACGCGGCCGCCCTTCAGCTCGTTGATGGCCTTCGCCACGTCGTTGGTGACGGTGCCGAGCTTCGGGTTCGGCATGAGGCCGCGGGGGCCGAGGATCTTGCCGAGACGGCCGACCTTGCCCATCTGATCCGGGGTAGCCACGGCGGCGTCGAAGTTGAACTCGCCGGCCTGGATCTGCTCCATGAGGATGTCGGTACCCACGATGTCGGCGCCAGCCTCCTCGGCGGCCTGGGCGGCAGCGCCCTCGGCGAACACGGCCACGCGCACGGTCTTGCCAGAGCCGTTGGGCAGGCTCACGGTGCCGCGCAGCTGCTGGTCGGCCTGACGGGTATCGATGCCCAGACGGAAATCGCCGGTCACGGTCTCGTCGAAGTTAGCCGTGGAAATCTCCTTCAGCAGCGCCATGGCCGCCAGCGGGGACACCGGCTCGGCCGGAATCTGCGCCTCAGCGGCAACGTACTTCTTGGACTTCTTGCTCATTGCAATTCCTTTCGTGGTAATGGCGGGCGCTTCCAGCCCTTCCACTGATTCAGCTTGCGCAGTCGCAAGCCCTGTGATTACTAAATACCTGGCAACTACTCAGCGGTCTTGCCCTGAAGCATGGCGGCAACCTTGCGGCTGGGCACGTACTTCTTCTTCATCTCGCGGCCCTCGATGCGCACGCCCATGGAACGGGCGGTGCCAGCCACGATCTCCATGGCGGCCTCGATGGTGTTGGCATTCAGGTCGGGCATCTTGATCTCGGCGATCTCGCGGAGCTGGTCCTCGGTGAGGGTGCCGGCCACCTGAATCTGCGGAATGGCGGCGCCGCTCTTGATGCCGAGCTTCTCCTTGATGAGCACGGCCGCCGGCGGGGTCTTGCACACGAAGGTGAAGGACTTGTCCTCGTAGACGGTGATCTCGACGGGGATGATGGTGCCGGCCTGGTCCTGCGTCTGGGCGTTGAACGCCTGGCAGAACTGCATGATGTTGACGCCCTGGGCGCCAAGGGCCGGACCAACCGGGGGGGCCGGGTTAGCGGCACCGGCGGGGATTTGCAGCTTTACAAATCCGGTGACTTTCTTGTCAGCCATCTGTGACTACCTTTCAGATGAATCGACTACTACTTCTCTATCACTAAAAACTCGAGGTTCGCGAGAAGCCCCGGTCCACGCGGGCACAGCCCCTCGAGTCAAAGTGCTCGCACAGTTAGATCTTGGCCACCTGGTCAAACGACAGCTCGACGGGGGTTTCGCGGCCGAAGATGGAGACCATGACCTTGACCTTGCCGGCCTCGGGCATAACCTCGGACACCGTGCCGTCGAACTCGGCAAGGGGGCCGTGGGTGACCTTCACCGACTGGCCGACCTCCAGGTTGGAGGAGGTCTTCTTCGGAGCCTCGCGGCTCGTGCGCTTCATGATCTTGTTGTATTCCTCGCGGGTGAGCGCCTGGGGGTTGCCCTGGCTGCCCACGAAGCCGGTGACGCCGGGGGTGTTGCGCACCGCAGCCCAGCTGCGGTCGTCGAGCTCCATGCGCACGAGCACGTAGCCCGGGAACACCTTCTTCTCGCTCTCGACGCGACGGCCGCCCTCTTTGATCTCGGTGACCATCTCGGTGGGAATCTCGATTCCGAAGACATTGTTCTCGAGGCCCATGACCTCGATACGCTGCTCCAGGTTGCTCTTCACCTTGTTCTCGTAACCGGAATAGGTGTGCAGCACATACCACTTCTTAGCCATTGGTTCTAGCTCCTATCCCAGAGAGATGCCAGAGATCAGCACGAGCAACGGCGTGATGATCGCGTTGTCGAGAATCGCCACGAAGATACCGAAGAACAGCAGGGCCACCACGACCACGCCGCTCCAGCGCAGGACGTCGGTGCGGGTCGGCCAGGTGACACGCTTCATCTCAGCCTTCACATCGCGAAGGAACTGGAAGCGCTTCTTCTTCGGCTTCTCCTCGGCCTTCTTTGCGGGCTTGCCGCTATCGGAGGACGCAGAGGCATCGGAGCTCTTCTTGAACAGCCCCTTCTTCTCGGGTGCCGCCTCCTCGGCCTTGGCCGGCTGGGGGTTAGCGGCTTCGAGTTCGCGCTCGACCTTGCGCTGCTGGCGGGCAGCGGAAGCCTTTGCCTTCTGTGTCTTTGATTTCTTAGCCATGAGGTTCCTTACGGAAATATCTTTTCTCTAATCGCCAAAAAAGCAGCCTCTAGGCTGCTCACGTAAACAAGCTGGCAGGCCAGGAGGGACTCGAACCCCCAACATGCGGTTTTGGAGACCGCCGCTCTACCAATTGGAGCTACTGGCCTATGCCTGTTTCAGAACCTAACCTCTTATCGGGTTTCCTTGTGCAGGGTGTGCTTGTTGCACCACTTGCAATACTTCTTGAACTCGATGCGGTCAGGATTGTTCTGCTTGTTCTTCTTGGTCGTGTAGTTACGGCGCTTGCACTCGGTGCAGGCCAGGGTGACCAGAGTACGCATGAATTCTCCTTTTACCTATAAAACCAAAATGCAGGATTGATGATACACATGAAGCGCTGGAAAGAAAGGGGCTGCTCGGCTGAGGAACAGCCCCTTTCGGTGAAGCGATGCGTAAGGACTAGCTTACTTGAAGATCTTGGTCACACGACCGGAGCCAACAGTGCGGCCACCCTCGCGGATAGCGAACTTGAGGCCCTCTTCCATGGCGATGGGGTGAATGAGCTCGCCCTTGATCGTCACGTTGTCGCCAGGCATAACCATCTCGGTGCCCTCGGGCAGGTGAGCCACGCCGGTCACGTCGGTGGTGCGGAAGTAGAACTGCGGACGATAGCCATCGAAGAACGGGGTGTGACGGCCGCCCTCTTCCTTGGTCAGGATGTAGACCTGGCCCTCGAACTCGGTGTGCGGGGTCACGCTACCGGGCTTGCAGAGAACCTGGCCGCGCACGATCTCCTCGCGCTTGATGCCGCGGAGCAGGCAGCCGATGTTGTCGCCAGCCTGAGCCTCGTCCAGCAGCTTGCGGAACATCTCGATGCCGGTGCAGACCGTGTTCTGGGTCTCGCGGATACCGACGATCTCCAGCGGGTCGTTCACGTGCAGAACGCCGCGCTCCACACGACCGGTGGCAACGGTGCCGCGGCCGGTGATGGTCATGGTGTCCTCGACAGCCATCAGGAACGGCTTGTCGACGTCGCGCTCGGGGGTGGGGATGTAGGAGTCCACAGCGTCCATGAGCTCCCAAACCTTCTCCTGCCACTCCTTGTCGCCCTCGAGGGCCTTCAGAGCGGAGCCACGGATGATCGGGGTGTCGTCGCCCGGGAACTCGTAGGAGTCGAGAAGCTCGCGCACTTCCATCTCGACGAGCTCGATGAGCTCCTCGTCGTCGACCATGTCGCACTTGTTCAGGAAAACCACGATGTAGGGCACGCCCACCTGACGGGCGAGCAGGATATGCTCGCGAGTCTGGGCCATGGGGCCGTCGGTGGCAGCGATGACCAGGATAGCGCCGTCCATCTGAGCAGCACCGGTGATCATGTTCTTCACGTAGTCGGCGTGACCGGGGCAGTCCACGTGAGCGTAGTGGCGGGTATCGGTCTCGTACTCGATGTGAGCAATGGAGATGGTGATGCCGCGCTCGCGCTCCTCGGGGGCCTTGTCGATCATGTCGAAGGCGGTGAAGTCGGCATTAGCGGTGCCGTGGGAGCCATCATTGTCAGACAGGGTCTTGGAGATGGCAGCGGTGAGCGTCGTCTTGCCATGGTCAACGTGACCGATGGTACCGATGTTAACATGCGGCTTGGAACGCTCGAACTTCTCCTTAGCCATGTTTCATCCTCCTTCAAGGGTGGTGGCGATTCGATTTCAACAAAATAAACGCGCCCGGAGGGCGCGGTAAATCTAATGGTAGCGGTGACTGGATTTGAACCAGTGACGCCACGGGTATGAACCGTGTGCTCTGACCAACTGAGCTACACCGCCAGGTGGAGCCTGCGACCGGACTTGAACCGGTGACCTCTTCGTTACCAACGAAGTGCTCTACCGACTGAGCTACGCAGGCGAAATGGTGGGCGCGCTAGGATTCGAACCTAGGTAGGCATAACCAACGGGTTTACAGCCCGTCCCCTTTAACCACTCGGGCACACGCCCATTTCGGCGCTGAATTCATGTGTACTTTTCAAGCTGCCGCCCGTTTGCATCCGTCGCCGGAACAAGCGAGCGAACGGAATAATACGCTACGGCAACGAACGTGTCAACCACTTACACGCCCCCGGGCGTGTCTCCATCATTCCTCCCCAAAATCCCACGACGCGCCTTCGTCCCTACTATATATAAGCTTGAGGTGGCCATTGGGGCTCGCGAGGCTGCCTTCAGGAGGTTTCCTATTGTGAATCCCTTCTGGAAGGGACGTGAAGATGGCCGTGGCGTGCTATGATACACAAACTAGTTTGCACTGAACGCACCAGATGCTCCCCAGGAGGTCACACTATATGAGTGAGCATACACGCCCTTTTAGCAGACGTGCCTTTGTCGGCGGCGCCGCTGTCTTCGGCATTTCCCTATGCCTGCCGACGCTGACCCCCACTCCGGCTCTCGCCGTCACGGCCGCTGAGAAGCAGGCCGAGGCGAACGCTGCTCTTGAGAAACTCAACGCTATGCAGGAGAAGCTCGATCGGGCCTCCGATGCCTACTTCGACGCCTGCACCGAGCGCGATAACGCTCAGGCCCGCATGGACGAGGCCCAAGGCCGCATCGACACCGCTTCCTCCCGCATCAGCGAGCTGCAGGATCATCTGGGTAATCGCGCCCGGTCCATGTACCGCTCCGGTTCGTCCACGTTCCTCGATCTGCTGCTGGGCGCCACCACGTTCCAGGCCTTCGCCTCGAACTGGGATCTGCTCAACGACATGAACCAGAACGACGCGGACATGGTGGAGGAGACCAAGACGCTGCGAGCCGAGGTGGAGTCCGAGAAGGCCGTCTACACCGAGCAGCGCGATGTCGCCGACCAGAAGGCCAAGGAGGCCGAGGCCGTTCAGGCCGAGGCCGAGGTCCTGGTGGACCAGATGGCCGAGACCTACAACTCGCTGTCCGCCGAGGCCGCCGAGCTGCTGCGCCAGGAGGAGGAGGCCCGCGAGGCCGCCGCTCGCGCTGCCGCCCAGGCTGCCGAGGAAGAGGCCCGGCGCCAGGCCGAGGCCGAGGAGGCTGCCCGTCGCGAGCAGCAGAACTCCAACTCCGGCAACAACGGTGGGGGCGGCAGCGACGACGATGACAACGGCGGCGGTTCTGGTGGTGGAGGCGGTTCCAGCTCCAACAACAACCGCCCGCAGTCCGTCTCCGGCAACACCGTGGTGGATCGCGCCTACGGCGAGCTGGGCAAGCCCTACGCCTGGGGTGCCGTAGGCCCGAACTCCTACGATTGCTCCGGCCTCGTGAGCTACTGCCTCTCTGGCAGCCATACGCGCTTGGGCACTACGGGCACCTTCATGGGCTGGCCCCACGTGTCGAATCCCAAGCCCGGAGACATCTGCGTGAACAGCCACCATTGCGGTGTCTACATCGGCGATGGCCAGATGATCCACGCCCCCCGCTCCGGCGATGTGGTGAAGGTCTCCGGCGTTCACTCCGGTATGGTGTACGTGCGCTACTAGGCACGAGGAAAATGCATCGAAGCAAGAAAGGGCTCCCTGCGGGGAGCCCTTTCTTGTGCAGGAAATGCCCTCGGGAACAGACAGTCACCTCTCTCTCGACGCTACCCCTCCCCAGATAGATTCACGAACCCTCGGTAAGGAGCGTCCTGGCTGCCGTTAGTCGGCCAAGCGTCTGGCCGGTGCCCCCATGACTCGCCTCTATCCCGCAGGAAGCAGGCCCTACCCCAAGCTATCCTCGATCAGGGATAGCAGCTCCTGTTGGGTGTGAATGCCGAGCTTGCGATAGAGATTCTTGCGGTGGGTATTCACCGTGTTGCGGGAAATGAAGAGCGTCTTCTCGATATAACCCACATCGCGCCCGCGCGCCAGCAACATGAATATCTCGGTCTCCCGCTCAGTAAGACCGAAGGCGGCGGCCGCATCGCGGCAGCGGTCATCGAGGGACTCATGGGATAGCTTCAAGAGCCGCGGTGAAAGCAAGAGCAGCACGCGCTCGGGCAAGAGGAACGCGTAAGCGGCCACGAGCACTACCACGGCAACGAACCCCACATAGGGCAGCAGATCAGCGTCTGCCTGGGCTGCCGCATACCATTGCATGAATTTAGCGGCGGCAAATCCGCACGGTAACGCGAGAAACTGAAGACCGAACACGCATCCGATAACACGGTACGGGGCCCGTTTCCTCATAAGCATCACCGCCCAGGCGAGCATCCACATGGTTGCAGTAATAAGCGCGTAGGCCACATAGACGACGGCGTAGGAAAAGAACAGGTGGTGATAGGACAAGGGCAGCGCCACTGATCCCACCACGGCAAAGGCGAACGCCGTGCGGTAGAATAGCTCCATGCGATAGGCCCGCCAGCGCTCCATGAGTCCCAGAATGATACCCATGACGAGAGCCGCCGCGCCCAGCACGCAGACGTAGACAAGCCAGAACAGCCCCTCGTCGAGCGGCTCGCTTGTCATCACCACGTTGCAGGTCCATACAAACTCAATCGTGAGGGCAAAGCAGAACAGCGCGGCAGACAAGCGCGGGACAACGCCGTCGCAGCATTCGGTCCCCTTGCCGCTAGGGGTGCAAGGGGCGATTCTCGGCAAACCCTCCTCGACGCCTCCGTCGTCGAAGCCGCGCAAGCACCCCCATGACAGGAAGGGCAATATGCCGGCCAGGGCAACTTTTACCTCGGGGCCGAAAAGAACCACGGGCACGAAGAGCGCCCATTGAAGGCATAGCGCCGCACAGAGCACAGCGAGGATGTCGCGCATATCGAAGGCGGCGATGACCGACCCCCAGGCCAAGGTGAAGTAGGCGACGAAGCACCCAGCGCCCGCCCCCAGGATCGTCGCCAAGAACCATATATGGGGACCGTTGGAGACGGCGATGGCGCTGAGCAACACGGCGGCTATCGCGCAAACCGCCCCCGCGCTGGCTGCGATAACGGGGAGTCGCCGACGAACACGGGAGACAGCAGCCCTCCCGCCCTGCGAGCCCGCACGCCTGAATGCGGCGACAACGAGCAACAGGGCGGCTGTGACGCAAGCACCCACGAGAAACGGATCGTGTACGACCCCGCCACCGTAGGCGACGCTGTCGCGCAGAAGCCCCTCGAAGCAAATGAGCAGATTAGTCCAGGAGACGAAAGCTGCGAAGCCGAAGAGCAGCCGGCCCTTAGCCCCGCAGAGAGAAACGGAGAGGAAGGGTTCCCGGGTCGATCGGGCATCCGGGGCACCGGCGATCCGTCCGCCGCCCTCCCGCCTTCCGCGCACCCCCGAATCGGAATCCCCTGCGGCACCGTTGTTCCTCTCCTCGGTCACAGCCCGCTCCTCCCTTGCAATTGCGCCCGCCTCATTCCATTAGCATTATAACGTTGGCACCTTCCCTGGCATCGAAAATGACCTGAAGCTCTTATCAGGTAAAACACCGAATTCACCTTCTCGTGGTGAGGCGATTTCCCATCATTTCACCATCCCATCGGTATGGATCGGAGGCTGAGAACGGGGCATAGTCACCGAAAGCCGTCCCAAGGGCGGCTGCCATGGATGCAACGAGAGAACCGAAGGAAAGGGGATGGGGTATGACGAACCATCGCAACGGCGACATCGCCGATGGCCGCGGGCGCATTCCGCTCAGCCGCCGCAACTTCCTAACCGGTGCCGGGGCCATTGCCCTGGGCGCCGCCAGCGCCGGCATGATCGCGGGATGCAGCCCCCAGGAGTCGGCTGCGGCCAGGGGCGCAGCCGACGATCCGGCCATGGCCGCCACGGGCGCAGCAGCGCCCACTGGCAACGAGGGCAAGACCATGGGCGAGGTGCTCGGCGCCGGATGGCTTGGCGAAGAGCCGGAGATAGCCGCCGACGCCATTGTCAGCGTAACCGACGCGGACATCATCGTCTGCGGCGCGGGCCATGCAGGCACCGCTGTGGCCCGACGCGCGAGTGAGCTGGGCAAGAAGGTGGTTGTCGTGGAAATGCAGCCGGAAGAGACCTTCAGTGCCCTGGGCAACGACATCGGCCACCTGAACTCCTCCTGGCAGCTCGACCGTGTAGGCATTCCGAAGTACAGCGTCGTCGACTTCATGAACGAGTACCAGATGTACGCTGCCGGCCGCACCCAGCCCACGCTGCTCTCCCAGTTCGCGAACCGCTCCGGCGAGGCCCTTGACTGGTTCATCGACGGCTATACCGAGCAGGAGAAAGACGAGCTCATTCCCCTCAATTGGCCCGTGGTTGATGGTTACAACTACAAGAAGAATGGCTTCACCTCCTACGTGGGCACCTGCCAGTTCGGGGGTTCCGTGGGCATGACCGATGCTGTCAAGCGCTCCCAGGAGAAGGCGAAGGCCGCCGGAGCTCAGTTCATCTACGGCCAGGCCGCCGTGCGCCTCGTGCACAACGAGGACGGCACCGAAGTAACGGGCGTTATCGCCCAGGATTCCGGCACGGGCGAATACCACCAGTACAACGGCGATGCCGTGGTGCTGGCCTGCGGCGACATCGGGAGCAACTCCGCCATGTACAACGCCATTTGCCGCGAGAACTACGAGCTGGGCGAGTACAAGGACTGCGCTGCCATGTCCGGTCGCGACGGCAGCGGCATTGCCATGGCCATGCGCATCGGCGCCAAGGTAGAAATCGCCACCGGCGGCGACATGGGCAGCCACGCTTTCATCCCCCTGTCCCCTATGGAGGGCATCGAGTGCCTGTGGCTGAACAAGTACGGCGAGCGCTACTGCAACGAGGCCTTCGGCGGCCCTCTCTTGTCCGGCTGCGCCGGTGCTCGCGAGCCGGGCGACCGCGCCTACCTTATCTGGGGCGCCGACTGGAAAGAGGTGTTCCTCAATCAGCTGGCGGGACATCTTGCCCCCAAGGAGTGGGACGAGGAGACCATCGCCAACGTGCAGGCCACCATGGAGGCCGCCGTGGACTCGGGCGCCGAGGGCGACGATACCTCGGGCAAATTCCTGTACTGCGCCGACACCCTGGAGGAGCTGTGCGACTTCATGGGCATGGAAGAGGGCGTGAAGGCCAACGCGCTCGCTGCCGTGGAGGCCTGGAACGCCGCCCATGACAAAGGCGAGGACACCGAGTTCGGCCGCGACCCCGAGACCATGTGGCCCATCAGCCAAGGCCCCTTCTACGGATACCCCTGCGGCAAGCGCGTGGGCGGCGGCTCGCTCGTGGCCACCTCCGGCCTGCTCGTCACCGGTCGCCAGCAGGTGCAGGGCCAGGGCTTCGAGCCCATCAAGGGCCTGTTCGCCTGTGGTAACACCTCGGGCGGCCGTTTCCCCATGGGCTACAACGGCATCATGAACGGCGTGTCCATCGGCATGTGCCTGTGCCTGGGCTACACTTTGGGCGAGTTTCTGGCCACCGAGGACTTCAATCGCTACTGCACCCTGGGTTCTGGAAACGCCGATATCAAGCAGTCCGACAAAGGCATGCAAGGACCTCCTCCGGGCGAAGGCGGCGGAGCCGCTGGAGCCCCAGGCGGCGAGGGCGGGCCTGGCGCCAGCACGGGAGGAGCGCCAGCTTAGGCAGTCCATTCCGATCTGCTCGGGAGCCGGCATCCCCTCCCCTCCCCGCTCGCTGGCTCCCCGAGTTTTACGGCACCGCAAGAGCCTACCTGAAAGGAACTCCCCACACCGGGAGTTCCTTTTTTTACCCGCCGCACGGCTGCCGCTCCCGCCCAAGCTCGCAGAAAGAGCCGATCCCTATTTTCTTACTGCACCTTGTCGTGGAACAGGGAGACGAAGTCGACCACGGCGTCATGGAGGTGGTTCAAGCCCTCCCCGTCTTCCACCCATTGATGGGTGAAGGGGGCCTCGGGCAGAGTGAACTTGCAGCTTTCCAGCTGCTGGTACACCTCATTGGGACCCATAGGCGCCCAACCGTAGCTGCCGAAGGGCAGGCCCACCCGGCCCGCAGGCGCAAGGCCCCGCATGTAGCAGAGAAAGGCCGACACCGTGGGCATCATGGTCTTGTTCAGGGTGGGTGAGCCCACGGCGATGTAGCGGGCAATCAGCACCTCGGCCATGATGTCGGAGATGTGGTTCACCTTCAGATCGAGCAAGCGCGCCGGGATGCCCATCTCCACAAAGGCCTCGGTGATCTCCACGGCCATGGCCTCGGTGCTGTGCCACATGGAGTCGTACACCACGAGCGCATACTCGTCGGGCTCGCCGCTGCTCCACTTCCGGTACATGGCCAAGATCTCGGGCACGTGGCTGCGCCAGATGATGCCGTGGGCCGGCGCGATCATGTCGAAGGTGAGGGAGGCGAGGGCCTTCAGGGCCGCCTCCACGTTCTTCCCATAGGGCATCACGATGTTCGCATAGTACTTCTGGGCCTGAACGAGCACCTCGGGCAGGCCCACCTCGTCGTCGAAGCGCTTCGAGGAGGCGTAGTGCTGGCCGAAGGAGTCGTTGGAGAAGAGGATCTGGTCGTACTCGTCGTAGGTGACCATGGAATCGGGCCAGTGCACCATAGGCGTCTGCACGAAGGTGAGGGTGCGCTTGCCGATGTTCAGCGTGTCGCCGGTCTTCACGCCCAGGAGGTTCAATCCCTCGCCATAATGGGCGGTGAGCCCCGCCACGCCCTTGGGGGCGCCGGTGACGATGGTGGCGTTCGGCGCGATGGCCGCCATCTCGGGCAGGCCGCCGGAGTGGTCCATCTCCACGTGGTTCGACACGATGTAGTCTATCTTGGCCGGATCCACGATGGTGCCGATGCGCTCGATGAGCTCGCCCACGAAGGGGCGCTTGCAGGTGTCGATGAGGGTGATCTTCTCATCGAGGATGAGGTAGGCATTGTAGGTGCTGCCGCGCTCGGTGGTATAGCCGTGGAAGTTGCGCTCGTTCCAATCCACACCGCCCACCCAGAACACATCCGGCTTGATCTCAACGGCTTTCAGCATGAGCTCCCCTTTGTTCGTCGGTTACCGGCCTATGGTAGCCCAGATACCGCCCGCTGTCCTGCCGCGCGGTCGCTTGTTGGGGAACTGTTTGGAGAGAACGGCGCGAAAAAGGAGCCGCCCGGAGGCGGCTCGATAACGCGCGGTGCGGATACGCTGCTACACATCCAGCTCCATGTAGGTGTCGAAGTCGTCGGTGACCTCCTTGCTGGGCTCGGGCGTGAGCTTGGAGACCACGATGATCACCAGCAGCGCCAGCACGAAGCCGGGCAAAAGCTCGTAGACGGCGAACCACCCGCCCAGAGGCGCGATGAAGTTGTTCCAGATGATGACCGTGGCGGCACCGGTGAGCATGCCGGCGATGGCGCCGGGCAGCGTGGTGCGGCGCCAATACAGCGAACACAACATGAGCGGGCCGAACGAGGCGCCGAAGCCGGCCCAGGCGTAGGACACGATGTTGAAGATGGAGGAGTTCTGATCCATGGCCAAGAAGCACCCGAGCACGAGGATGCAGGTGAGCGTCACGCGGGCCACGATCATGACCTGGCGGTCGGTGGCGTCGCGCTTGATAAGGCCCTTGAAGATGTTCGTGGCCACCGCGCTGCCCGAGATGAGCAGATAGGAGGACGACGAGCTCATGGCCGCCGCGAAGATGCCCGAGACCACCAGGCCGCAGAAGAACGACGGCAAGAGGATCTGGGCCAGCACGATGAACACGCTCTCGGCCGCCGCCTGGGTGGCGAAGGCGTCGGGCAGATACGCGCGGCCGATAAGGCCGATGCACACGGCGGCGCTCATGGACACCACGAGCCAGATCATGGCGATGAGGCGGGACTTCTTGATCTCGTCGGAGTGGCGGATGGACATGAAGCGGATGAGCACCTGGGGCATACCGAAGTAGCCGAGGCCCCAGGCCAGGCCGCTTACGATGGTGATGATGCCGTAGGTGTTGGCGTCGCCGAACTGCGGCAGCCCGTCGATCATGACCTGGGCGCCCCCCTCGTCGAGCACGGGGGTGGCGATCTGGGTAGCCGACAGGAAGCCGGGGATGGACTGGAGGAACGCCACAGTGTTCTCCACACCGCCGGCCGCCGTGACGCTGCCGACGAAGATGGTCACGAGCGCGCAGAACATGAGGGTGCCCTGCACGAGATCGGTGGTGCACACCGAGAGATACCCGCCCATGAAGGTGTACAGAAACACGATGATGGCGCCGATGACCATCATGGCCGCGTAATCCCAGCCGAACAGCGTGGCGAACAGCTTGCCCACGGTCACGAAGCACGAGGCCGTGTAGATGGTGAAGAACAAAAGGATGATGACCGCGGCGATGGTCATGAGGATGTGCTTCTTGTCGTGGAAGCGGTTGCTGAAGAAGTCGGGCACCGTGATGGCGTTACCGGCTTTCTCGGAGTACTTGCGCAGGCGCTTGGCCACGAACTTCCAGTTCAGGTACGTGCCGATAACCAGGCCGATGGCCGTCCACATGGCATCGGACGCACCGGTGAAGTAGGCCACGCCGGGCAGGCCCATGAGCAGCCACCCCGACATGTCCGAGGCCTCGGCCGACAGGGCCGTGAGCCACGGGCCCAGCCCGCGCCCGCCGAGGAAGTACTCCTCACTCGACGAGTTGGAGCGCCGCGCGTAGACGAAGCCGATGACGACCACGACGACGAAGTAGATGAGCATGGCGAAAACTACCCAGAAGTCGCTTTCGATCATATTTCCCCCTTCTGCGAGAACCTTTTCAACACGCTTGGGACTCCCCGGGGGTCGGTTTCGGCAGGGGGCGCCGCGCTCGGGCAGTCCTCGCTTCGGGGAACCGCCCCCTGGACTGTTCTCGTCGCTGCGGAATCTGCGCGCGGACCCCCTGCCGAAACCGACACCGTATAGCCAGCCATTCTTGCGAAGTGCCATATTCCGTGCCGATAACCTTACCGTTGGGATTATACTTTACCGCGATGGAGTGAAGGCCATCATCTTATGCAGACGAGCAGTTTTACGGCGAAAGGACGGAAGATGCCGCGCTACGCAGCCATGACGAAGACGGAATTGGAGACCGAGCTCGCGGCCGTGCGGGCCCGCTACGACGAGATGGTCGCCCGGGGGCTTTCCCTGAACATGGCCCGCGGCAAGCCGTCGGCGGCGCAGCTGGAGCTGTCGCTACCCCTGTTGGACGCTCTGGACGCAACCGCCGACCTTACCGCCGAGGACGGCACCGACTGCCGCAACTACGGAGTGCTCGACGGCATCCCCGAGGCGAAGCGGCTCATGGCGACGCTGCTGGACGATGAGCCCGAAAATGTCATCGTGCTGGGCAACGCCAGCCTCACGGCCATGTACGACGCCATGGTGCGATACATGCTGTTCGGCACCCAGGGAAACGGGCCCTGGAGCCGGCTGCCCCGAGTGAGGTGGCTGTGCCCCGTGCCGGGCTACGACCGCCACTTCGCCATCTGCGAGGCTCTGGGCATCGAGATGATTCCCGTGCCCATGGACGAGCACGGCCCGGACATGGACGAGGTGGAGCGCCTCGTGGCCGCCGATGCAGCCGTGAAGGGCATCTGGTGCGTGCCGAAGTACTCGAACCCCACGGGCGTCACCTACTCCGATGACGTGGTGCGCCGCCTGGCGGCCATGGACGCCGCCGCGCCTGACTTCCGCATCTTCTGGGACAACGCCTACGCCGTGCACCACTTCTCCGCCGATGCGGCCGAGCAGGATACCGTGCTCGACATCGCCACGGCCTGCCGCGAGGCGGGCAACCCCGACCGCTACCTGAAGTTCGGTTCCACTTCCAAGATCACCTTCCCCGGGGCCGGCGTGGCGGCCGTGGCGGCGAGTCCCGCCAACGTAGCGGAGATCAAGCGCCACATGAGCGCCCAGGCCATCGGCCACGACAAGCTGAACCAGCTGCGCCATGCCCGGTTCCTGGACGAGGGCGCGGGCCTTGCCGCCCACATGGCGCGCCACGGCGAGCTCATGGCGCCGAAGTTCGACCTGGTGTGCCGCCGTCTGGACGAGGAGCTGGGCGAGGCCGGCATTGCCACGTGGACGAACCCCCGGGGCGGTTACTTCGTGAGCTTCGAGGGGCCCGAGGGCACCGCCCGCCGCATCGTGGCCCTGGCGAAGGAGGCCGGCGTGACCATGACCGGCGCGGGCGCCACCTGGCCCTACGGCGACGACCCGGCCGATTCCAACATCCGCATCGCGCCGTCGCTGCCGCCCCTCGAGGAGCTGGACGCCGCCATGGACGTGTTCTGCTGTTGCGTGAAGCTAGCCGCGCTGGAGCGGCTGGTCGCAGCGTAGGCTACCCCTTCGGGTCGGGGCGCCCGGTATTCCGATTCGCTCAGACAGTCCTCGCTTTGCGGGAGTGCCCACCGGGCACTCCCGGTCGCTGCGGAACTCGCTCGGTCGAAACACCGGCCGCCCCGACCCTGCACGCGAGGAATTCGTCGACGACCGTTCCCTTCGTAAGGAAAAGTTTCGCCCTCCTTACGCTTTCTTCAGCATTTGCTATGGGATGCGTAATGAGGGCTTTTTCTATCATCTTTCCTGTACCGAAACCCTCGCCGATGCAGGAGATGAGACCTATGGAGAGAACCGACGCCCCGGACGTGCTACCCGTCATACTCGGGGGCGACATCGGTGCCTACAGCCTGGCGCGGGCTTTCCATGAGGCCTACGGCATCGTGTCCCTCGTGCTGTCCCAGGCCGACTGCCATATGTGCGGCGACTCCTCCATCCTCGTGAACCGGGTGGTACCGCATCTGGAGCGCCGCGAGGTGCTGCTGTCCACCCTGGCCGATGTGGCCGAGTGCTTCGACCACCGCCCCCTGCTGTTGCTCGGCTGCGGCGACTGGTACGTGCGCACCATCGTGGAGATGCGCGCCCAGCTCGAAGACGCCTTCATCATCCCCTACATCGGCGAGGATCTCCTAAACCGCCTCACCGACAAGGAGCGTTTCTACGCCCTGTGCGCCGAAGTCGGCGTGCCCACCCCGCGCACCGTTATCTTCGACGTAGGCGACCCCGATGCCGACCCCGCCGCGCTGAAGCTCCCCTTCCCCTTCCCCGTCGTGGCCAAGCCCGCCTCCTCGGCGGCCTACCACTATGCCGACTTTCCCGGCAAGGAGAAGGTGTTCTTCCCCCGCGACGGCGCCGAACTCGCCCGCGTGCTCGGCGCCGTGCAGAAAAGCCGCTACGACGGATCGTTTCTCATTCAGGAGACCATTCCCGGCGACGACACCCACATGCGCATCTTGACCACCTATTCCGATCAGACGGGAAAAGTGCGCTTCGCCGCCTTCGGCCAGACGCTTCTGGAAGACATGCGGCCCATGGGGGTGGGCAACCCGCTGGCCATTGTGAGCCGGGTGGACGAGACCGTCGTGGCCGAGGCGACGCGGCTTTTGGAGGCCGTGGGCTACACCGGCTTCGCGAACTTTGACATCAAGGTGGATCCGCGCGACGGCAGCCACGTGTTCTTCGAGATCAACACGCGGCTCGGCCGCAGCAACTACTATGTGACGGCCGCCGGCTACAACGTGGCCCGCTGGCTCGTGGACGACCTCGTGGAGGGCCGCGGGCTTCCGGCCGGGCTCACCGTAGCCCGCACCACCGACTCGCTGTACACCGTGGTGCCGAAGGCCATCCTAATGGACTACATCCGAGACGACGACCTTAGGCGCGAGGTGCGCGGCCTGTACGCCTTGGGCCGCGATGCCGACCCTTTGGACTATGAGGCCGAGCGCAGTCTGCGGCGACGACTCTACCCCCTCGTGTTCGCTGCCCGCCAATGGCGCACCTGTCGAGCGGCCTTGGCCGCCAAACGGGCCCGGGAAATGCGCGGGGAAGTCTCTTTCGGGTGCGGGGTAACCCCGCACCCGGCCCGTGCTGGGCACGGGCCTGCGCCTGATGGGAGCCCCGACTGCGGGCAGGAGGCCTCCGCGCCCTCCGCCGACGGCGCGCCTGCGTCCGCCGCATTCAAGGGGACCGATGACTGCTGGGCGGGAGCGATCCTGTGACCGCCCATTTGGTGGGCGTGCTCGGCGGCGTGGGCCCGGGGGCCACGGCCCACTTCCTGCGACGGCTCGTGGAGCGCACCGACGCCCGCTGCGACCAGGACCACGTGCGCACCCTCGCCTTCAACGACACGGCCATTCCCGATCGCACGGCATTCCTCACCGGCGCGAGCTCTCGCTCCCCGGTGGCGGCGCTCGTCGAGGACGGACAGTTGCTGGCCGCCTGCGGATGCGATCTTCTGGCACTGCCCTGCAACACGGCCCATTCGTTCTTCGACGAGGTGCAGAGCGCCCTTTCCGTTCCCCTCATCCACATGGTGCGCGAGACCATGGCAGCAACGGCCGCGATGGGTCTGCGCCGGGTAGGTGTGCTGGCCACAGCCGGCACCGTGCTTTCCGACGTATACGGCCGGGCGGGCGCCGAGGCGGGCGTGGCGGCCCACTACCCCGATCGCGCGGGACAGCGGGCCGTAAGCTCGATCATCTTCGACCAGGTGAAGGCGGGACTGCCCGTTGACCCGACCGCCCTGGACGGGCTGGCTGCCCCCTTTTGCGCCATGGGCTGCGACGGGGTGGTGCTCGGTTGCACCGAGCTATCGCTGGCCTTTAGAGGTCGCGGCGAGGCGGCGGGCCTGCCCGTGATAGACGCCCTGGACATATTGGCCGATCGCATCATCGAGCATGCTGGGCGCCCGTTGAAAAACTCCGAAATCTTGCCACTTCCAAACTAGTTATTTTATCTGCGGTTTCTTCTTATTTCACCAGGTCATTGGCTTGGCAAGTTTTCCGCGTTTTGCAACACGACCAGGTAGGAGGGACTGCCCATGTGCGGTTTCGTAGGATTCGCCGGCGAGGACGGCACGCTAGATCACGGGGCGACGGTCCGCGCGATGGCCGACTCCATCGCCCATCGCGGCCCCGACGATGCGGGCTACTTTACCGATGGGCGGGCGGCCCTCGGCTTCCGGCGCCTGGCCATCATCGACCTGGAGGGGGCTCGCCAGCCCCTGCGCAACGAGGACGATTCCCTCGTGCTCGTCTTCAACGGCGAGATCTACAACTACCGGGAACTGAGGTCGGCGCTCATCCGGGCCGGGCATCGCTTCTCCACGGACGGCGACGGGGAGGTGGTGCTCCACGGCTTCGAGCAGTGGGGGCCGGCGGTACTCGACCGGCTGCGAGGTATGTTCGCCCTCGCCCTGTACCGACCCGCCGACGGCGAGCTCTTCCTGGCCCGAGACGCCTTCGGCATCAAGCCCCTGTACTATGCGGAAATCGGCCGGCGCATCGTCTTTGGCTCCGAGATCAAGGGGCTGCTCCCCTACCCGCGTCTGGAGCGGAGCCTGAACGAGCGGCGACTGCCCCACTACTTGTGCATGGAATACCTACCCGACGAGGAGACCCTCTTCACTGGCGTGCGCAAGCTAGCGGCCGGCCACTGGCTGCGCTGGCGGGACGGCCGCGCCGAGTACCGCCGCTGGTTCGCCCCGTCCTTCGCCCCCGACGAGGGCTGCAGCCTCGATGAGAGCGCCGAGGCCATCGCCGAGGCCGTGCGCGGATCGGTGGCCGCCCATGCCGCGGCCGATGTGCCCGTGGGCTGCTTCCTCTCCGCCGGCGTGGATTCCAGTCTGGTAGCCCATGAGGCCAGCCGCCTCATGGATGCCCGCACGTTCTCCATCGGCTACGACGACGGGCGCTTCTCGGAACTGGAGCAGGCGGCCTCCTTCGCCCGAGCCATCGGCCTGGCCAACGAGGGGCGCACTCTTGGCGCCGAGGAGTTCTTCGCCTCGGTGCCCGCTGTGCAGTACGCCCTGGACGAGCCCTTGCCCAACCCCTCGGCCGTGCCGCTGTACCACCTGTGCGCCCATGCGGCCCAGTCGTTGAAGGTAGTGCTGTCAGGTGAAGGGGCCGACGAGCTGTTCGGCGGCTACCCGTACTACCAGGAGTGCCTCGCCTTCGAGCCCTACATGGCCGCGCCCGCATCCCTGCGTCGGGGCCTTGGGGCCGCAGCGGCCCGCCTGCCGGCCGGCGTTCGGGGGCGCCGCTTCCTCATGCGGGGCGCCCGCCCCCTCTCCGAGCGCTACATCCGCCTGGAGTACAATTTCCCCTGGACCGAGGCTCTGGGCCTGCTCACACCGGAGTTGGGCGCCCGGGGAGCGGCGGCGCCGGCCCCTTGGGAAGTCACGGCCCCGCTGTTCGCCGAGATGGGCGCCGCAGGACTCGATGAGGTCACCGCCATGCAGACCGCCGACATCCTCACCTGGATGCAGCAGGACATTCTCTTGAAGGCGGACAAGATGTCCATGGCCGCCTCGCTTGAGCTGCGCGTGCCCTTCCTCGATCGGGAGGTGTTCGCCGTAGCCCGCACGCTGCCCACGGCCCTGCGGGTGACCCGGGGCGAGACCAAGGTGGCCCTGCGGCGCGCCGCCACCCGCACCCTGCCGGCCGTCACGGCTGCCATGCCCAAAAAGGGTTTCCTCACGCCTCTGGCCCAGTGGCTGCGGGAGGACCCCTGGGCCGCCTCGGTGCGCGAGGTGCTGAACAGCGAGACGGCCCGGATGTTTTTCCGCGGCGACCGCCTGAACGCTCTTCTGGACGAGCACCAGCGCGGCATGCGGTCGAACATGAAGAAGATCTGGAGCGCCTACTGCTTCGTCATCTGGTACGACCAATACTTCAAAGGGCGGAAAAACACGTAAGGGAGCCCCAGATACCCTGGCCGAGCGCCGTTTGCCCCAAGGGCGCTTCCCCGCTTCGCCCGGGCGCCGACGTGCGACGGGAGCAGGACCACGCGCTCTGCCCCCAAAGCGATGACCATCCGAGCAAATGAAGGCGCCCCGCAGCCGCGCCCGGCTGCCATACCCCTACTTCCCCGATTTCAACCCGTCGATGGCCTTGTCCAGCGCCGCATCGGAGAAGCCCTCGGAATAAGCGCTCGGGATGACCACGGTGCCGCCGCTGCCCTTCACCGACTCGTAGAGCAGGTGCATGGTGCGCAAGCGCACGGCCAGCTCGTTCTCCTCGTACACGTTGGCCGCATCCACGAGCATGGCCGAGATGTCCTTCTCCACTTCGGCCAGCACCATGCGGGCGTTCTTCTCCCGCTCGGCCTGGGCCTCGGCCGACATGACCTCCTGCAGCTCGGCGGGAATGACGATGTCGCGGATTTCCACCGATAGCACCGTGATGCCCCACACGCTCGTGCGCTCCTCGATGACCTCCTGAAGCTCTTGGTCGAGCTGGTTGCGGCGGATGGCCACCTCCGACACGCTGGCCCGGCCGATGGCGTCGCGCAGGGCCGTCTGGGCCGCCAGCGACACGGAGTTGTAGTAGTTCTCCACCTCCAGGCACGCCTTCTTCGCGTCCCACACCATCCAGAACAGCACCGCATCCACGTTGATGGGCACCAAATCGCTCGTCAGCGTCTCCTCGGCGCCGAAGCCGGTGACCATGATGCGCTGGTCGGCCTTCAGGGCCGTCTGCTCGATGAAGGGGATGGTGAAGTAGAGCCCCGGTCCCTTCACGCGGGAGAACTTACCGAGGCGAAACACCACCACCTTCTCCCACTCCATGGCGATGTGCACCGCCATGGTAGCGGCCCAGGCCGCCGCCAGCGCACCAAAAAGCCACCAGACATCGAGCTTTCCCCCCAGTGCGAACCCGAGACCCAGCACGCAGGCGAACACCGTCACAGCGATGAAGACCGCGAAAACGAGCGGTCCGTTCTGAGATGTGCGACGATCGACGTTGGAATTGTATTTCTCGATGCCGGCAACGCGTCGGGCGCGACCCTCGCGCTCGGTCTTCTCAGTACGATTCAGCATGGGACTCTCCCCCCTCTTCGAGGATCAGGACCTCTCATCCTTCAAACGATGAGCCACATCCATCATGCACAGCGTGACTTCATCGATGGTCATTCCCAGGGCCAGGCAGCGCCGGATGCAACCCTCTATTTCCGTGTCGGCAATGGAACACACATCATCGGCCTTCCCGCCGATGTCGCGCACGAAAACGCCCCGACCGCGCACGGACTCGACATAGCCGTCGCTCTCCAGGTTGACGTATACCTTGCTCACGGTGTTGTAGTTGATGGCGGCCTCGGCGGCCAAGGTGCGCACGCTGGGCAGCTGATCGCCAGGCCGGTAGTAGCCGGTCTTGATGAGGTAAACGAACCGATTGCGCAGCTGCACCCATACGGGCAGTCCGCTCGACTCGTCTATCTCGAACAGGGCCATGGGCTCTCCGCAGCCTTCCTGCTTGGGCGCCTGCCGGGCGCTTCTGTTTCATATCGGCTCGCATTGTATCACCCGAGCCAATGACTTCCGGCCAACACCAGGCAGAACCGCAGAATTAGCCCTCCGAAGAGGCACAAGGCCTCAGCTGCTGCGACCGGTGCGACACGACCCGCGAAGGGACGCAGCGCCTCGATGCCAAAGGGCACGACAATGCCGCCTAGCACGAAACCCCCGAAGAACCAGGAACCTTGGCCCTCGGGCGAAATCAGCTGCGCGAGGCCCGGGCCCGCGAACAAGTTCGCTGCAGCCAGGACGATGAAGGCGGCAAGCGCCACGAACTCGAGTCCCAAGGTTATCAGATGAACCCGATGCAGACCGTCTACCCAGCCGGCCAGAAGCGCCCAATCGCGACCGAAGGGCGCAAGCAGAAGCACGATCGCCGAGCCGGAGGAAAGCGATGAGAGGGCAAGCAGCGCCGGAAGCGCCGCGTTGTTCCACAGGGGTACCGCCTCCATCCACGCCAGGTACAGGCCGGTGTAGACCATGAGCACCGCCGCCAGAAGCGCGCCGAGCACTTCCAGCCCCTTGCGAGCCATGGAGGGCAGCGGCCAACCGAGGACATGGGCCGCAGCCACGCAAGCCGAGACGAGCAGCGACGCCAGCAGGATGAACGAGCCCACCGATAGCAGCGATACCGTCGGTCGGAGGAACAGCAAAAAGAAACGATGGGGACTGCCCAAGTCCGCCAGCAAGCAGAATGCCGAGAGGGCCAGAAGCCCGAAGCTGGCGAGGTACAGCTTGCCCGCCAGGCCCCAAAAGGCACGGCTCTGCCGAAAGGTGCGCGATTTCGTGCAGTGGAACAGGAGCGACCAGGCGGTTGTCACAAGTAGTGTGCCGGCACCGCAACCGCCCAGAAACAGGTAGAGAACCACGAACGTCCCCAGCATACGCACCTCCCCTCAAGGCACCGACGTTACTTCCTGCGCCGAAACGCGCGGGCCTCTCCGTCGAAGCAAATGCCGAAGCGCTCGGCGTAGCAGGCGATCAAGCCGAAAACGAACGCTCCGACACCACGGTAGTACCCGGTACGTGCATGCCTCTCGACAGCATAGCGCCAGGGGGCCAACCAGGGAAGGACATGCTCCGTCAGGAAAGCGTCCCCTTCGCCGGCCAACGCGGCAGCTCGCTGACCTTCGCCGGCATCCAAGGCCTCGCGTTCCTCGGCAATCAGGCGAGAGAGGAAGCCGAGCATGAGCCCCAAATGGTCGTCGGGCTCCCGATGCAGTCGTTCGACCTCAAGGCCGTGACGACGGTAGACCTCGCGCACAGCAATGACGTTCTTGCCGAACACGTGCCGGTTCGGCTCCACGTAGTATGACTCCAAGCACGATGCCTCAGGCGTGCCCAGACCCACGAACAGACGCAGCCATTCGCGACGCAATTCAGCCACGGCCTCGGCGAACGCAGGGCTTTCCCCAAGGAAGGCGGCCGCACTATCAGTGCTTGCGCCCTCGGGCACCTCAGATGCGCGCAGAGCGGCGGCACACCAGCCGTCCAGAAAACGAAGGCCCTGCCGCGCGTCATCGCTTTCCTCGCCGAAGGGGGCGCTGGCGAACTGACGGCTTGCAACCTGCTCGGCCACCGACGAAATGTCCGGCTCGACATACAGCAGCCAAGAGGCGACAGCGAAGCAGACCTCGGCCGCAGCCAGCGTATCGGAAGAAAGGGGAGCGATCATAGGACACCTCTAAAAGAACAGGCGGGGCACCGGGCAAATCGGGAGGGAGGGGGGTGAATCTGTCCGGTGCCCGCCTTAACGTGGGATTATACAGGGTTGAAAGGTATTCTCCTCGGTATTGGAAAGGTTCATGAAAGGGGCACAGATCTTGCCGTTTCGCGCAGCGACCCGCACCCCGCAATTCCCCCGAGACAGCGGAGCACCTTCCGAGAACGCTACAGCTCCTCTTGGAGGTTGACCACCGAACCGGTACCGACACCAGACTTCTGGGCGTTGCGATGAGGAGTCAGGATCAGATTGGGACCCGTGGTGTCTTGGGGCAGCGGCTCGACTTCGATATCGCCCTCGCCGTACCTCTCAACAAGTTCCTCGCGGGGCCCGAAGTCCAATGCTCGCATGGGGCAGCCAATTACGCAGATGGGCTTGCCGCCCGTGGCCACCTCGCCACGGCACATGTCGCACTTGAGCATGTAGCCCTCTTCCTCGTTGAAGGTGGAGGCTTTATAGGGGCAGGCGGTCTGACAGGTCTTGCACCCGATGCACACTTCATGATCGGTCCACACAATACCCGTATCAGGGTCTTTCTGCATAGCGCCCGTCGGGCAATTCTCCACACAGGCGGCGTTCGTGCAGTGATTGCACGCCAGAGAGATGAAATAGCCGAACACCCCATTAGGGACGTAATGACCCGCCGCTGTTGCATCCCAACTGCCACCCTGATAGCTGTACACCTTGCGATAGAGATTAGTCGCCGGCAGTCTATAAGTTTCCTTGCACGCGACCTGACAGGTCTTGCAGCCCGTGCACTTGCCGCCATCCAAATGAAATGCGTACTGAGTCATAGCGCACCTCCCCTATTCCTCGATGCCCACGGGCGTAACGATGGGCGTGTTCTTGTCGGGCTCAAGCGTCAGCGGCCCGTCGTATTTCTCCACCTGCACCAGCGTGCCCGTCCACGACTGGGAAGCTTGCCCCGAGGCCTTCGGAGCCTGCAAGATGTTCGGGTCGCCGCCCAAGTCGATGCCGGTCTCCTCGTCGATGCGGATCCACGCGCCGTCCTGGAGCGCCACCGCACCCGGAACGATGGTAGGCAGCACCTTGGCCGGACGCAGCACCTTGCCGTGGGGACTCGTCATGAGCACCAAGTCGCCGTTCTTGATGCCCCGTGCCTCGGCATCCACGGTGCTCATGAAGCATTCCTGGGGGAACGCCTCGCGCAGCGAGACGACGTTGTCGTTCACCGTATGGGAGCGACGCAGGGAATGGGGCGTCCACAGCAGCAGCGGATACTCCTCAGTCTGGGTACCGGCGCCCTGGTCGGGATCACCGATCTGCCACTTCGCGATGGGCGGAATGACGGAGTAACCGAGCGAGCTCACGACCGCCGAGAGTGTGGCACTATGGATCTCGAACTTACCCGACGCCGTGGCCGCCGGATTGCCCTCGGGATCGGCGATGAACGCCGCGAAGGGCCGATAGGTAAGGGCGTCGCCCTTGGATCGCTGGGTCTTGTAGCAGCCCTTCTCCTTGAATTCTGCGATGGTGATGCTGCCCTCCTGGGGCTTGCCCTCCACACCCAGGGCATCGATGTCTTCCTGAGTGATGGTGAACAGCGGCTCATAGGCCGCCGTGGCCTGATCAGTCATCTTAATGGCGCCGGCGAAGGAGTGATAGGTGCGCTCGGCATCGGTCATGGTGTTCACCGTCTTCGGATCCAGGCCAAGACGGCTTGCCAGCTCTTCGGCGATCTCAGTCTCGGGGCGCGCCTTGTACAGCGGCTCCATAATGCGATCAGCCCAATACACGGTCTCGGCATTCACGCTCCAGGCGATATTGCCCTTCTCCCACCACGTGGCCGCAGGCAATACCACGTCGCAGTACTGCCGCGAGGCATCGAAGAACGGCCCGACACCCCACACGAAATCAACCTTGCGGAACACCTTGATGCCGGCATTCGCATTGGGCAGCGAGTTGAGGCTGTTCTGATAACCGCCCGTGTAAATGACGTGAATGTCGATGGGCTTTTTCCCGCCAGGCCAGGAATCGCGCCCGTAGGCGCCATCGAGAATCGACTGCCAGCACTCGGTGTAGTCCACCTTTTCCCAAGAATCCTTGTCAGTTATCTCGCCCCAATTGGGCACGAGCACAATGACAGGAGGCGCCAGCGGATTGACGGGGTTCTTGCCGGCCCCGTTGGAGGCATCTCCCGCAAAGCAATAGGGCGTGGTGGAATAGCCGTGCTCGTGCATGCCGAGCCAGCCGACATAGTTGCCCGGCGTTCCCACCCCATGCATGAAGGCCAAGGTGTAGAAGGCCTGACCGAACATCTCACCGGCGGGAATCTTGGTCGTAGACTGGCCGGCGAAGAAATCGACTTTTTCAGTCTTCGCGATTTCCTCAGCCAGGCGGCGCGTTGTTGCTGCAGGCACACCGCAGATGGCCTCGGCCCACTCCGGCGTCTTGGGCTCGCCGTCGTAGGTACCCAGCAAGTAGTCCTTGAAATTTTCCTTGGGGTCGGCGCCCTCGGGCATATGCTCGGCATCGAATCCCACGCAGTAGGTGTCCAAGAACTCCTGATTCTGCAGATTGTTCTCCACCTGGTGATACATCATACCGAGGCAGAACGCCGTATCGGTGCCGGGCAGGATGGGCACCCACTCATCGGCAATGGCGGCGGCCGTCTGATTGAGCCACGGATCCACAATAACGAGGCGACCCCCCTCGGACTGCGCGTAGCTCAACTGGAGCGGTGTGTTGCCCGCCTTGTTGGCTGCCCAGTTGTTGCCGAAATGGAAGTGGAGCTGGCTCTCGGCGAGACTCAGGGCGTCGGGAGCCTCGAAGATGCTGCCCGTCATGAACAGCTCGACGCAAGGCCATGCTCCAAGCGATACGGTGCCCAGATCGTGATGCACCGCACCGCCCTTGGCATTCAGCAAGCACACGATGGGGTCGAAGTACTCCTCGCCAATATCGGAGTAGGCCGCGGCAAGAATAGATTTCGGACCCCAGTTGTCGTAGGCCTTCTGCATCTCGCTCGCTATGATATCCAGCGCCTCATCCCAGCTGATGCGCTCCCACTCATCGCGGCCGCGCATCTCGCCGTTGGGATTATCGGGGCTCCAGCCCTTGCGCTTCATGGGATATTTGATGCGCGCCGGTGACATCATATTACTAATTTGCGCTCGTCCGCGCGGGCAGGCGCGGCGCTGGGGCACCTCGATAGAGTCTTCCTCCTCATCGGTGCGGATGCGCAGCGGCACGCCGTCCTCCACATACACCCTCAAAAGGCAGCGGGAGTGCTCGCAACTGCAGTTGTTCATGCATGCGCCCGTCAGCCATTGGCCATCGCCCTTCTCCCCCGGATAGGATTCGATGCCGGTGTCGCCCAATGAGATCTCGGACGATGCTGGTGAATTCGCGCAGGCAGTCAAGCCCGCGAGGGTTGCGGCGCCAGCAGTGGCCGTGCCCCACTTGACGAAGCTGCGTCGAGTCAATTCGTTGCTCATTCTTGACCCTCCCTCTTCTAGTCGTGCGGGAAAGCGCCCGGACACGGTCGCCTCCCCTTCTCTCTCGATACGACCCATGCATAGGTGAAACCGTCCTAAACTTGTATGACGGTTACGGCGCCTATACTATCATGCATGAGTAGGACAGTCAACGGGATCGCTGGTTTCATGCTATCTTTCTTGAGGACAACCTTATGGCGAGGCAATACGCTTGCCACCCATTCTGCACCACCCCTTTGCTTTCCGCCTCTTCTTTCTCTGTCGTGATCTGACTGCACGACTATGCCCCCTCAAGGGATGCGATCGAAACCCCCACAACTCCCTGCATATGTCCAATGTTGGGCTGACAGGTCATCTATCCTATGCTATTGTGACAACAAGGGAGAAAGCTCGCGAAGGGGCCTGGAGGAGGCCCGGAGGAGGCACTATGAGATTCGTCATCGCACTGATCCTATCGTTTGCCCTGGTGTGGGTATGCGCAAAACCCCTGAAGAAGCACCCCGCTCCCTTCTACCTGGGTGCCGCGGCCCTTTTGGCCCTGTACTTCTGGGGCACCGCGGTGAATATCCACGGCGAGGCGTGGTCTTACTTTCAGCCGCTCATGCAGCGCTGCGCTTTGGCGTTTCTGCTCTTCTCCATCGTCATGTTCGTAGGCGTTCTGAACGAGCGAAACCCTTTGCGCGCCCACCTCATGCCCATTCGCCGGCAGCTGTCCATCCTCGCCTGTATCTTTGCCGTAGGGCACATCGTCTTCTACAGCGCCTCCTATATCCCGCGCATCACGAGTGCCTTTTCCGGGAACCTGGCCTTCTCGCTGGGCTTGGCCGCGCTCATCACGGCGCTCATGGCGGTGCTGTGGATCACTTCGTTCCAGGTGGTGAAGCACGGCATGAAGGCCCTCACCTGGAAGCGCATTCAGCGTCTGGCCTACCCCTTCTACGTGCTGACCTATGTGCATTTGGCGCTGCTGCTCATGCCGAGCGCCCTGGTGGGCAACACCGTGGCCGTCGTGTCCATCGCTGTGTACTCGGCGGTCATGGGCGCCTACGTGGTGCTGCGCTCGGCTAAGGCACTGGCAGACCGGCGCGCCGAGGCAACCGCCCCCGCTACCGAGCTCGACCTGGAGACCGCCGCGGCCGCTTAAGCCGCCTCGAGAGCAATCTTGACGCGAACGCGGAAGCGACGCAGTTGTCTACGCCGTCTCTGACAATGCCCTGCACATCCCATCTTGTAAGGATCGTTACCAAGAGAGAGGACGGGGCATCTCGTTGCGCTCATGATCTGGGGTTTGTCGCTAATACGGAAAGAATATCACGTTATGTGTGTCTAAAACGGAGATGTGTCTAACGCAGAAAAATCGCGCTTCTGACGCTGAGCGATTTGCGCAGACGAATGAAAAGGGAGCCCGAAGGCTCCCTTTTCGGTTGCGGCCCAGGGTTGGGCCGGCAAGCTTTGGCGTTCGCTCGCCCTACTCGGCGGCGTAGAGGTCCTTGAGCTTCTGCAGATGATCCCAGCGATCCATGGCGGCGCGCTCGTTCTCGGCGAAGAGCTCGCCGGCGCGCTCGGGGAACTCGCGGGTCAGACGGCTGTAGCGGGCCTCGTTCATGAGGAAGTTCTGGTACTCCCCCTCCACCGGCTCCTTGGAGTCGATGACGAGCTTCTTGCCCGGGGCACCTTGCGGGTTGAAGCGCAGCAGGTTCCAGTAGCCGCAGTCCACGGCTTTCTTCATCTCGGTCTGGCAGTTGGTCATGCCGCCCTTGATGGAGTGCATCTCGCAGGGGCTGTAGCCGATGATGAGCGAGGGACCCGGATAGGCCTCGGCCTCGGTGATGGCCTTGATAGTCTGGTTCAGGTTCGCACCCATGGCGATCTGCGCCACGTACACGTAGCCGTAGGTCATGGCGATCTCGGCGAGGCTCTTCTTCTTCACGTCCTTGCCGGCCGCGGCGAACTGCGCCACCTGGCCGAGGTTGGAGGCCTTGGAGGCCTGGCCGCCGGTGTTGGAGTACACCTCGGTGTCGAACACGAACACGTTCACGTCCTTGCCGGAGGCGAGCACATGATCCAGGCCGCCGTAGCCGATGTCGTAGGCCCAGCCGTCGCCACCGAAGATCCAGACGGACTTCTTGGTCAGGTAGCTCTTGTTGGCCAGGATGCCGGCGGCCAGCGCCGCCAGGTCGCCCTCGCCTGCAGCGGCGGTCTCCAGGGCCGCGATGTAGGCCGCCGCGGCCGCCTTGGAGGCCTCGGCGCCAGTGCGGGCCTCGAGCCACGCACGGGCCGCGTCGGCCAGCTCGCCGGCCGCGCCCTCGCAGGCCAGCAGGGCCTCGGTGTCGGCCACGACCTTGTCCTGCACGGCCTCGTAGCCCAGCAGCATGCCCATGCCGTGCTCGGCATTGTCCTCGAACAGCGAGTTGGACCAGGCCGGACCGTGGCCGTCGGCGTTCACCGTGTAAGGCGAGGTGGCCGCCGGACCGCCCCAGATGGAGGAGCAGCCCGTGGCGTTGGCGATGTACATGCGATCGCCGAACAGCTGGGTGACCAGGCGGGCGTAGGAGGTCTGGGCGCAGCCGGCGCAGGAGCCGGAGAACTCCAGCAGAGGCCGTTTGAACTGGCTGGCCTTCACCGAAGTGCCCTCCAGCTCCTCCTTGCGCGCAACGTCCTTCACGCAGTAGTCGAACACCGGCTGCTCGTTCAGCTCATCGGCGATGGGCATCATGGTCAGCGAATCGGTGGGGCACTGGATGGCGCACAGGCCGCAGCCCATGCAGTCGAGCGGCGAGACGGCCAGCACGTACTGCATGTCGGCGCCCACCTTGCCCTTCACAGGAATATGCTTGGTCTGGGCCGGGGCCGCGGCCATTTCGGCCTCGGTCAGGGCGAAGGGACGAATGGTGGCGTGAGGGCACACGAACGCGCACTGGTTGCACTGGATGCAGGTGTCGGCGTTCCACTCGGGCACCTGCACGGCCACGCCGCGCTTCTCGTAGGCCGAGGCGCCCAGCGGGAACTGGCCGTCCTCATAGCCCATGAAGGCGGACACGGGCAGGGAGTCGCCGTCCATGCGGCCCACGGGGAACATGATGTTCTCCACAAGGCTCACGGTCTCGGGACGGCCCTCGGCAGAAGCGGCCTTAACGGAGCCCTCGGCGTCCTTCCAAGAAGCGGGCACTTCCACGGCCACGAAGGCAGTAGCGCCGGCATCGATGGCCTTGTGGTTCATGTCCACGATATCCTGGCCCTTCTTGGCGTAGGAGGCCGTGGCCGCGTCCTTCATGTAGCGGATGGCCTCCTCCTGGGGCATAACGCCGGCCAGGGTGAAGAAGGCGGACTGCAGGATGGTGTTGGTGCGCTTGCCCATGCCGATTTCCATGGCCAAATCGATGGCGTTGATGAGGTACAGCTTGATGTCGTTCTCGGCGATGTAGCGCTTCGCGTCAGCCGACAGGTGCTGCTCCAGCTCCTCGGGGGTCCACTGGCAGTTGATGAGGAAGGCGCCGCCCGGCTTCACATCGCGCACAATGGGGAAGTCCTTGGTGATGTAGGACGGATTGTGACAGGCCACGAAGTCGGCCTTGTTCACGTAGTAGGGGCTGCGAATGGGGGCGTCGCCGAAGCGCAGGTGCGAGATGGTCACGCCGCCGGTCTTCTTCGAGTCGTACTGGAAGTAGGCCTGCACGTACTTGTCGGTATGATCGCCGATGATCTTGATGGAGTTCTTGTTCGCGCCCACGGTGCCGTCGCCGCCGAGGCCCCAGAACTTGCACTCGATGGTGCCGGGGGCGGCGGTGTTGGGGGCGGGCACCTCGGGCAGGGACAGGCCCGTCACGTCGTCCACGATGCCGATGGTGAACTGGCGGCGCGGCTCGTCCTTCTCAAGCTCGGTGAAGATGGCGAACACGGACGCGGGCGGGGTGTCCTTGGAGCCGAGGCCGTAGCGGCCGCCGGTCACGGTGATGCCCTCGCGGCCTTCCACGGACAGCGCGTTCACCACATCCATGTACAGGGGCTCGCCGATGCTTCCGGGCTCCTTGGTGCGGTCGAGCACGGCGATCTTCTTGCAGCTAGCGGGCAGGGCAGCCACGAACTTCTCGGTCACGAAGGGGCGGTACAGGCGCACCTTCACGAGGCCCACCTTCTCGCCTTGGGCGGTGAGGTAGTCGATGACCTCCTCGGCCACGTCGCAGATACTTCCCATGGCCACGATGACACGCTCGGCGTCCGGCGCGCCGTAGTAGTTGAACAGCTGGTAGTTGGTGCCCAGCTTCGCGTTCACCTTGCTCATGTACTCCTCCACCACGGCCGGCAGATCGTTGTAGATGGAGTTGCAGGCCTCGCGGTGCTGGAAGAAGATGTCGCCGTTCTCGTGGGAGCCGCGCATGGCCGGGCGCTCCGGGTTCAGGGAATGCTCGCGGAAAGCATTCACCGCATCCATGTCGCACAGCTCGGCCAGATCCTCGTAGTCCCACACCTGGATCTTCTGCACCTCGTGGGAGGTACGGAAGCCATCGAAGAAGTTGAGGAAGGGAACACGGCCCTTGATGGCGGCCAAGTGGGCCACGGCGGACAGGTCCATGACCTCCTGCACGTTGCCCTCGGCGAGCATGGCGAAGCCGGTCTGGCGGCAGGCCATGACGTCGGAGTGGTCGCCGAAGATGTTGAGCGCCTGGGTGGAGACGGTGCGGGCCGACACATGGAAGACCGTGGGCAGCTGCTCGGCGGCGATCTTGTACATGTTGGGGATCATGAGCAGCAGGCCCTGGCTGGCCGTGTAGGTGGTGGTCAGCGCGCCGGTGGCCAGCGAGCCGTGCACGGCACCCGCCGCTCCGCCCTCGGACTGCATCTCGCACACCTTCACCGTGGTGCCGAAGATGTTCTTGCGGCCCTGGGCAGCCCAAATGTCGACGAAGTCGGCCATGGGACTTGAGGGAGTGATGGGGTAGATGCCGGCAACCTCGGTGAACGCGTAGGACACGTGCGCCGCGGCGTTGTTGCCGTCCATCGACTTCAGAACTCTCGTCATGTTCCTCTCCTTTGCATCTGGCCCGCGCGGGATCGGCCGGCTTGCGGCCTCGCGAACATCCGCGGGGTGGTACTGTCGCGGAGAGGTCGAGAGGACGGAAGCGCACCGACCGGCGAGTCGGATTTGCTCTGCGAACAGAAATACCTGTCTGATAATAGCAGGGAGGCAACCGTTGACGCACCGTCAACGTTTCCCCTCCCCCGCCACAGCCCTGACCCGTCGGTCGGCGGGAGGACACGCGCCCACCACGGGGCATCCCCGCCCTCGACAGACGCGCCCCGCACCCGGAGTGCTCGCGCGGCCCTGTGCGCATCAGGCGACTCAAAAGGCGGCGACCTCGATGACCCAATGGGGCACCCGCTCCTTGGCTTTGCTGTGGGATTTCCGGACGAGGCGCGGCGCCCTTCTATAATAGTGGGAAATCACGATGAGAAAGGATGCCCGTGGTCCCCTCTCCGCTCTCTGCGCTCCTCGCGGTGCCCGAGGCCGCCGCCCTCCCTCTTACCCGTCGGGCCTTTGTGGCCGGGGCCGCTTCCGCTGCGACGGCCGTGGCCCTGGGCGGCTGCTCGGTGGAGCAGCCCCTCGAGCCCGCACCGGCACCGGCGCCCGACGCCCACGCCGCCGCGCCCGAGATCGAGAGCGGCGTGGCTGGCACGCTGACGGCGGCCGTGGCCTACGAGGACGGCACGCCTAACCCCATCGGCTGCGCCTCGGGGCTGTTCCTGGCCGCGAACTGGCACGTGTTCGAAGGGCTCTACGAGCTGGACATGCACACCTACCGCGCCGAGCTGGGGCTGGCCGCGGCCGACCCGGTGCAGATCGACGACCTCGCCTTCGAGGTGACCCTGCGGGAGGGCACCGTGTTCTCCGACGACAGCCCCCTTACCGTGGACGACGTGGTGAACGCCTTCAACCGCAATATGGCCGACGAGCTCTACGGGCCCTTCCTCTCGTTCATCCGCTCTGTGACCGCCACCGACGACCGCACCCTGCGCTTCGCCCTGACCGCCCCCATGGGCTCGCTTCTGCGGGAACGCCTCGCCCTCGTGCGCATCTTCCCCGCCACCGCCACCGACGAGGAACTCACAAGCCGTCCTATCGGAAGCGGCCCATGGTGCTACGACACCGTGAATGCCGCCGACGGCGGGACCATCACCTTCACCCCCAACCACCGCTACGAGGGCCCCTACCCCGCCACCTGCAACCGCATGGCCTGGTCGGTCATCCTTAATGACGAAGAGCGCACCCGCGCGCTGACCGAGAAGCGCGTGCTGGCCATGGAGGCGGCCCCCGAGGTGCTCGCCGATGCCATCGCCGAGGCGGGGGCGTCGGTGGACTACGTGCCCGGCTGCAACCTGCCCTTCCTCATGTTCAACTGCGCTCGGCCCCCCTTCGACGATGCCCGCGTGCGCCAGGCGCTCCTGTATGCTCTGGACGTGGACTCCATGATCGGTCAGGTCATGGCCGGTCACGCTCGGCCGGCCACCTCGCTTCTGCCCGACTACTTCCGCGGCTACCACCGCGCCTCCACGGTGTACAGCTACGACCCGGAGAAGGCCCGCAAGCTTCTGGCAGAGGCGGGCGTGGAAGAGCTCGCCCTTACCCTGCGCGTGAACGACAACTGGGTGAGCGCGCTGGCACCGATGATCATCGAGGACTGGAAGGCCGTGGGCGTGACCGCCGAGGTAGTGCCGCTGGATGCCGCAGCGCTGTTCGAGGACATCTCCACGCCACCAGAGGCCGCCACGCTGCTGCCCTTCGATGTGGTGCTCTCCCCCGGCGATCCCTCCTGCTTCGGCAACGATCCCGACCTTATCATGAGCTGGTGGTACGGCGACAATGTCTGGACGCGAGCCCGCACCTGCTGGGCCGCTACGCCCCAGTTCGCCGAGCTATCCGAACTCATGGCCGAGGCGCGAGCCAGCATCGATGAGGCCGCCCAGCAGGATCTGTGGAACCAGTGCTTCGACATCATCGCCGCCGAGGTGCCGCTCTACCCGCTGTTCCACCGCGAGACAGCCACGGCCTACTACGACGGCCAGCTGGACGGCTACGACCCCATTGGGGCGACGGGGCTGCTATTCCTCGGCACGACCCCCATGAAAGAAGCACGGCCGATCTAGGAAAAGAGCTACCTTACTTCCAGAACAGCACGGTCTGGAGCAGATCCTGGTAGGCCCAGGGGTACACGTCCGAATACCAGCCGGTCTCGGGCACGAGGCACAGCAGCAGGCTGTAGGTGACGCTCGCCGCCGCCAGCACGAGAAGCACCTTCAGCATGAGGTCGTAGCCGGTCCGCGCGTGGGAGAGCTGCTCGTTCACGACGAAGCACAGCAGCACCGAGGCCGCCAGGAACATGAAGCTGAAATCGGCATAATAGCGCTGGAGGATGCCCGCCAGTTCCGCATCGGCCAAGGCCACGACCACGCCAGAAGCCAGCAGCACCACGATCACGCCCATAATGGTGCGCGTCGAGCGCTGCCGCACCCGCATGCCCAGAATGCGCTTCGAGAACGCGAGCACCCACAGAAGCGGCAGACAGGCGAAGATGCCGCCGAAGGTGACCTCCTTGATGGTTTGGCCCATGTAGGTGGTGTCGAAGGGGGCCGGCTGGAGGAAGGGAAACACCCCCACCATGGAGGGCGGCTGCAGGAAGTAAGTGAAGAAGGCCGGCGCCAGGCGCCCCAGGTTCATGCCGCGCTTGGTCATATCGTTCACCGTGAGGTTGTAGTTGGCGCCGAAATCGGTCAGCGAGCCGAACCGCGCGTAGTTGTAGGCCATGATGCCGGCGGCCACCAGCAGGTAGGGCGCCACCAGGCAGGCGAACTCCCCCGCACCCGCCCGGGTGCGCAGCCGCCCCTCGGTGATGTAGGTGCGCCAGAACAGCGGAAAGGCCAGAAACGACAGCACCAGCAGCTGCGGTCGGCACCCGGCCACAAGAGCCATGCACAGCGACCCGGTGAACAGCCACGGACGGCGATGGCGCCCCACACTCCCTCGGTTCCAGCAGTACAGGCCCCACACCGAGAAGGCGAGCCCGCACATGATGGGCAGCGAATAGAAGGTGGGGAACTTCACCAGGTACAAGATGCCGCTACAGGCCACGAGCGGTATCTGCAACAGGAGGTACACACCGAGGGAAACCGAGCGGAAGTGGTAGCGGGCGAAGCGGTCGAGCAGAGCCGTGGCCCCCAGCACGAAGGCGATGGCCATAACGAGCACGCCGATAGCCGTGGGAAAGTTCGCCCCCGTGAGCAAATAGAAGGGCAGGTAGAACAGGAGCACCGGCACGACGCCGAAGTACACGTAGTAGTGGCCCTCATAGTAGGCCACATCGAACAGGTAGGGCTCGCCGGTGGCTTTCTGGGCCTCATCCCGAGCGCCCTTGTCGTAGGGATCTTCCATGTCCTGGAGCCACTGGGGCGGCTCTTCGTCCAGGTACAGACGCCCCTCGGCCATGGCCCGGGCCAGCTCGGCGTACTGCTGGGCATTGTCGCCGCCCACTTCGAAGGTGTTCACCACCGACGCACCGTCCCAGGAGCCGTAGTTGTAGCTCGAGGTGGCCACGCCCACTAGGTTCGACCCGTAGAACAGAAATCCGGTCAGCAGCGCCACTTCCACCAACACGGCGAAGATAATACCCGCCTTGGACTTGCGGGGGTTCTCCACGATACGGATGCGGTAGATGGCCGATTTCGGACGGAAGCCGTAGCCCACGAGCATGACCATGAGCACGGCCGCGAAGCGCCAGCCGTTGAAAGCGAAGGGGCGATGGGCGTTCAGATACAGCCCGTCGAGCAGGATGGGGTAGGACACCTCGGCTCCCAGCTCCTCCCCCGCGATCTCGATGCGCAGGTTGTCCACGCGGCCGGCGGTCTGGAGGTTCACGAACTTGCTCTGCTCCACGTTCGTGGATATGTCGGCCAGGGGCACCCCCACGGTGTACTCCGTGGAGTCGAAGTAGGTCTGGTGGGCCCCATCCGTGAACTGGATCTTCACCGAGACCAGCTGGGCCGGTTGGCTCGCGGCGAAGTCCAGCTTGATGTTGTGCACCTCGGTATTGAGGTTCGAGAACTCCATGACGTGGTCCACGTCTGTGAGGCTGTAGGTGCCGTCCTCGTTCTGGGCCAGGGACAGCCGATCGGTGAGGTTGATAGTCTGGTAGTCGGCGCTGGTGAAGTAGTTCATATTGAAGACGAACACCTCGCAGGCGGCGGCCAATAGCGCGATGAGCGCCACGGCCCGAGCCGCCCGCAGCAGGGTGCCGCGGTAGATGAGCATGAAATGCTCGAAGGTGTAGGCTATGTTCTCGCGCACAGTGGGCATGGGCCTATTATATAGAGAAAACCCGCACCCCTTCGCGGGATGCGGGTTTCAGAGGTTAAACGCCTTACCTCATGGGACGACCAACGGCGGCGAGGCCGCAACCTAGGCGAGCGCTTCCTTCACGTCCGCGTAGACGACCTCCGGGTCGCGGTCGCCGTCGATGGTGACGAGCAGCTCGCAGCCGCGGTAGTAGTCGATGAGCGGGCTCGTGGCAGTCTCGTACACATCCAGGCGGTTGCGCACGGTGGCCTCGTTGTCGTCGTCGCGCTGGTACATCTCGCCACCGCACTTCGGGCAGGTATCGCCGTCGGCGGCGCTGCCGATGTAGCCGCAGTCGCGGCACATGCGACGGGAGGTGAGGCGACCGACGATGACCTCGGGGTCAACGTCGATGAGCAGGGCGGCGTCCAGGGGGCGGCCCAGCTTGGAGAGCTCGGCGTCCAGCGCCACGGCCTGGGCCGAAGTGCGCGGGAAGCCGTCGAGGATGAAGCCGTTGGCGGTGTCGCCGTCCTGGAGGCGCTCGGTCACCAGGCCGATGATGACGTCATCGGGCACCAGATCGCCAGCGTCCATGTAGGACTTGGCCTTCTGGCCGAGCGGCGTGCCCGCCTTCACCGCCGCGCGCAGCATGTCGCCGGTGGAGATGTGGGGCAGCTCGAACTCCGCTACCAGCTTGGCTGCCTGGGTGCCCTTGCCAGCACCGGGAGCCCCAAGAAGCACGATGTTCATGGAAACATCCTTTCGTTTCTACCTGCGGTTCCTCTTACTTGAAGAAACCTTCGTAGTTGTACATCTTCAGCTGACTCTCGATCTTGCTCATGGTGTCCAGGGCCACGCCGATCATGATGAGGATGGACGTGCCGCCGAACGCTTGGATAAGCTGGTTGTTCGTGAAGAAGAAGATGATGGTGGGCACCACGGCAATGGCCGCGATGAAGATGCCGCCGGGCAGTGTCACGCGATTGATGACGTTTTTGATGTACTGCACCGTGGCCGTGCCAGGACGCACGCCGGGAATGAAGCCGCCCTGCTTGCGGATGTTGTCAGCGGTCTCTTCGGGATTGAACACCATGGAGGTGTAGAAGTACGCGAAGAACACGATGAGCAGCACCGTGAGCACCCAGTTCAGCCAACCGGTGGAGCACCAGTTCGCGAACTCCGTCAGCCAGCCCACATTGAAGATAGCCGCCAGCTGGGCCGGGAAGTAGATGAGGCAGCTCGCGAAGATGATCGGGATAACGCCGGCCGCGTTCACCTTCAGCGGAATGTAGGTGGACTGACCGCCCATCATCTTGCGACCCTGCACGCGCTTGGCGTAGTTCACCGGGATGCGGCGCTGGGCTCGCTCAACGAAGATGATGAGCGGGATGCACACCAGCACCACGGCCAGGATGACCAGGGTGAGGGCGATGCCCGTGCCCAAGTCGCTCGTGAGGTTCACCGACGAGAAGATGGCGGAAGGCACACGGGACACGATGCTCACGAAGATGATGAGCGACATGCCGTTGCCGATGCCGCGCTGAGTGATCAGCTCGCCCATCCACATGATGAACGCCGTGCCGGCCACGAGGGTGAACACGATAATGGCATCCGTGAGCAGCTCGGGCACCTCGGTGGAGAACTGCACGCCGTAGGCCGGGGACTTGAACAGCAGCAAGTAGCCGACCGCGTTGATGAGGCCCAGGCCCAGCGTGAGATAACGGGTGACCTGGGTGATCTTACGACGCCCGGTATCGCCCTCGCGGGCCCAGCGGCCCACGGCGGGAATGACGCCCTGCATCAGCTGCATGATGATGGATGCGGTGATGTAGGGCATGATCCCAAGGGAGAACACCGAGAAGTTCGACAGCGCACCGCCAGTGAACAGATCCAGCATGGTCATGGCCACACCGGTGTCCTGGAAGGCCGTGGCAAACTCGTGGAAGGGAATGCCCGGGACCGGCACATAGGCCCCGAAGCGGTAGAGCGCGAGAATCGCCAACGTGAAGAGGATCTTCTTGCGCAGCTCCGGAACCTTGAATGCGTCAAGAATTGACCTTAGCAAGGCTCTTCGACCTTTCCTCCGGCCGCCTCGATCTTCGCCTTGGCGGTAGCGGACACCTTATCCACGCGCACGGTGAGGGGCTTGGTGATCTCACCGTCGCCGAGCACCTTCACGAGAGCGTCGGCGTGCTTGATGATGCCCTTGGCCTTCAGGGAATCGCCGTCCACCACGTCGCCGGCCTCGAACTTGGCGTCCAGGCGGCTCACGTTGACGGGCAGGTACTCAACACGGTTGAAGTTGCGGAAGCCGGGCAGCTTCGGCAGGCGACGGGCCAGCGGAGTCTGGCCGCCCTCGAAGCCGGCGCCCTTGCCGCCGCCAGCGCGGGACTTCTGGCCGTTCATGCCGCGACCGGCGGTCTTGCCGGTGCCAGAAGCAGGGCCGCGGCCCACGCGCTTGCGGTTCTTGGTGGAGCCAGCAGCAGGCTTCAGATCCTTGAGTTCCATGTTGTTCTTTCTCCTTTGTTTCGCTTTCCGACCAGGTGTTTTCTTAATTCTGACCGGTGCTGGCAGCTCGCCGCCAGCAAACTTCCTTCTATCATGGCAACGGCGCACCCGTTTTCGAGTGCGCCGGAAACCATCAAATGGGGTGCGAGAAGATTTAGATCTCCTCGACGGTGATGAGGTGCTTCACGGTGAAGATCATGCCGCGCACGCTCTCGTTGTCGACCTGATCGACGGTGTCGCCGATGTGGTGCAGGCCCAGGGCGCGCAGGGTGCGGCCCTGATTCGGCTTGCGGCCGATGGGGCTCTTGACCTGGGTCAGACGCAGGGTCTTCTTCGTCTCAGCCATTAGTTCTCCTTCCCGCCGAACATCTCGGCCACGGAGATACCACGGCGAGCGGCAACCTCGGCCGGGCTCTCCATGTTCTTGAGACCCTCGGCAGCGGCCTTCACGATGTTCATGGCGTTGTTGGTGCCGAGCGACTTGGTGATGACGTTCTGCACGCCCGCAAGCTCCATGATGGCGCGGACCGGGCCGCCGGCCAGAACACCGGTACCGGGAACGGCCGGCTTGATGAGCACGCGGCCGGCACCGTACTCGCCCATGATCTCATGGGGCACGGAGCCCTCGGCGGTGACGGGCACGGTGAACATGTTCTTCTTCGCGTCCTCGACGCCCTTCTTGATGGCGGTGGGCACTTCCTGGGACTTGCCCATGCCCACGCCCACGCGGCCGTTGCCGTCGCCCACGACCACGAGCGCGGTCAGGCCGAAGCGGCGGCCGCCCTTGACGACCTTGGACACGCGGTTGATGAAAACGACGCGCTCCTGCAGCTCAGGAGTAGTGCTCTCCTGCTGACGGTTGTTGTTACGAGCCATATGCCAAACCCCTTCTAGAATTTCAATCCGGCTTCGCGGGCAGCGTCGGCCAGAGCCTTGATGCGCCCGTGATACAGGTTGCCGCCACGGTCGAACACAACTTCCGTCACGCCCTTCTCCTGGGCCAGCTTGCCGACGATGGCGCCGAGCTCAGCTGCGCCCTCGACGGTGGCGCCGGACTTGCCGGTGGCCTTGAAGTCGGGGCCGAGAGTGGACACGCCGCAGATGGTGACATGGGCCACGTCATCGATGACCTGAGCGTAGATGTTGCTGTTGCTGCGCGTCACGCAAAGGCGCGGACGGGCTGCAGTGCCGGAGATCTTACCGCGGACGCGACGATGGCGACGGGCGAGACCGGCCTGCTTCTTCTGTTGCTTATTCATAGGTTAATCCCTTCAATCAGCTACCGAGTAGGCTTAGTCTTTGCCGGCCTTGCCAGCCTTGCGGCGGACATGCTCGCCCTCGTAGCGGATGCCCTTGCCCTTGTAGGGCTCCGGCTTGCGCCACTTGCGGATGTTCGCGGCAACCTGGCCGACCTGCTCCTTGCTCGGGCCGGAGACCACGATCTCGGTCTGGGAGGGAACCTCGAAGGCAATGCCCTCGGGAGCCTCCACCAGCACCGGGTGGGAGTAGCCGAGCTGCATCTCGAGGTCCTTGCCCTTGAGAGCGGCACGGTAGCCGACGCCGACGAGCTGCAGCTTCTTGGAGAAGCCGGCGGACACGCCCTCCACCATGTTGGCGAGCAGCGTGCGGGTCAGGCCGTGAGCGCTCTTGGACTCACGGGTGTCGTCGGGGCGGGTCACGATGAGCTCGTCGCCCTCGCGGACGATGGTCATGGACGGAAGGAACGTGCGGGTCAGTTCGCCCTTGGGGCCCTTCACCGTCACCGTCTGGCCGTCGATGGTCACATCGACGCCGGCAGGAACGGGAACGGGCATCTTACCGATACGAGACATAGGTCAATCCCTTCCTTTCCTACCACAGATAGGCGACAACCTCGCCGCCGATGCCCTCTTTACGGGCATCGCGGTCGGTCATCACGCCGCGGGACGTCGAAATAATGGCGCAGCCGAGACCGCCGAGCACGCGGGGCAGCTCGTCCTTGCCGGCGTAGATACGCAGGCCGGGCTTGGAGATGCGCTTGATGCCGCGGATGGTCTTGGCCTTCTTCGGGCCGTACTTGAGGGTGATCTCAAGGGTGGCGCGGGGCTCGCCGTCGATCACGTCGAAGCGCTGGATGTAGCCCTCCTGCTCCATGATGCGCACGATCTCGACGAGCTTCTTGCTCGACGGCATGGACACCGTCGCCTTGCCGGCAGACTGGCCGTTGCGCACGCGCGTCAGCATGTCTGCGATGGGGTCGGTCATTGTCATGTGGTTTCTCCTTTGATCCGTGATGAACCATGCGTTCGGTTCGTCGGCGCCCATAGCGCCTCCGCCTGTAACGCTGGCACACCCTGACGTGGGTCGGTTCCTACCAGGAAGCCTTGGTCACGCCGGGCAGCTCGCCTTTGTTAGCCAACTCACGCACGCAGATACGGCACAGGCCGAACTTGCGATAGTAGGCGCGGGGACGTCCGCAACGGGTGCAGCGGTTGTGCTGCCGCGTCGAGAACTTCGGTTCGCGCTTGGCTTTGGCGATCATCGATTTCTTAGCCATGCATTCCTTCTTTCTTATGCCTTCAAGCCCGCATTCCTTTTCGCGGACTCAAAACCTGAGGTTACGCGACGAGGGCTTCTGCCCTGCCGTTTTACTTGCTCTTGAACGGGAAGCCGAGCGCCGTCAGCAGCGCGAGGGCGCCCTCGTTCTCGCCGGCATTGGTGACAAAGGTGATGTCCATACCGCGGGTACGGTCGATCTTGTCGTACTCGATCTCGGGGAAGATCAGCTGCTCGGTGATGCCGAGCGTGTAGTTGCCGCGACCGTCGAAGCTCTTCGGCGAGATACCGCGGAAGTCGCGGACGCGGGGAAGAGCGGTGGCCAGCAGACGATCGAGGAACTCCCACATGCGGTCGCCGCGCAGGGTCACCTTGCAGCCGATGGCCTGGCCCTCGCGCACATGGAAGCCGGCGATGGACTTCTTCGCGCGGGTGACGCAGGGCTGCTGACCGGTGATGATGCGCATGTCGTTCATGGCGGCATCGAGCAGCTTGGAGTCGCCGGCGGCGGCGCCAACGCCCATGTTCACCACGATCTTCTCGAGGCGGGGCACGCAGTTCACGTTCTTGATGCCGAGCTGCTCAATGAGAGTCGGCACGATCTCGGTCGTGTACTTGACCTTCAGACGAGGGGTTTCAGCCATGTCTTCTCTTGCCTTTCTTCGATGGATTAAACGCGGGATTTCCGACCCCGCGTCCCTGGGACCTTCCCAGGGCCATAGCGCGCGAGCGCGCGATTGAATATTGTCCCACAAGCGGGCACTCTATCCAAGGAAAAATCCGCCCGCTCTCAACGAACGGGCGGATTTTCACGAAAACTCTACTCGGCAGCCGGGATGTCCTTGCCGCACTTCTTGCAGACGCGGACGAGCTTGCCCTCGTCGCGGCGACGGGCCACACGGGTGGCCTCACCGCAGCTTGGGCACACGAGCATCACGTTGGAGACGTGGATCGGGGCCTCAAGGGAGGAAATGCCGCCCTGGGGATTCTGCTGGGTGGGACGCATGGCCTTCTTGACCATGTTCACCTTCTCGACCACCACGCGGGACTTCTCGGGGACGGAACGGAGCACCTTGCCGGTCTTGCCGCGGTCCTTGCCGGTGATCACCTTGACGGTGTCGCCCTTGCGGATCGTCATCTTGTTCTGAGCCATTCTGACACCTCCCTTACAGCGTTTCCGGTGCCAGAGACACGATCTTCATGTACTTCTTGTCGCGCAGCTCGCGCGCCACGGGCCCGAAGATACGGGTGCCACGGGGGGAGCCGTCGTTATTGATCAGCACAGCGGCGTTCTGATCGAAGCGGATGTAGGAGCCGTCGGCGCGACGAACTTCCTTCTTCACGCGCACGATCACGCAGCGCACGACCTCGCCCTTTTTGACGTTGCCGTTGGGCATCGCTTCCTTGACGCTGCAGATGATCACGTCACCGAGGCCCGCATAGCGGCGCTTAGAGCCGCCCAGGACCTTGATGCACTGCACCTTGCGAGCGCCGGAGTTGTCGGCCACGGCGAGCATGGATTGCATCTGAATCATGTGATGTTCCTAACTTTCCTTAACAATAGCCTTCGTGCCGGGGCACTAAAACTATTTGGCCTTCTCGACGATCTTCACGAGGCGCCAGCGCTTCATCTTGGACAGCGGGCGCGTCTCCATGATCTGAACGGTGTCGCCGATACCGGCCTCGTTGTTCTCGTCATGGGCATGGAACTTCTTGGTGGAGGTAATCATCTTCTTGTAGATGGGGTGGGGCTTGCGCTCCTCCACAGCCACCACGATGGTCTTGTCGTTGGCGTCGCTGACCACGATGCCCTGACGGACCTTACGCAGGTTACGCTCTTCAGTCATTGTTTGCACCTTCCTTGATCTACGCGCTCAGCTCGCGAGCCCGCATCTCAGTCATGATGCGCGCGATGTCCTTCTTAACCTGCTTCACGCGGGCGGTGTTGTCAAGCTGGCTCGTGGCCATCTGGAAGCGAAGGTTGAACAGCTCAGCCTTGGCCTCCTTCAACTTCACCTGCAGGTCCTCGGCAGAAAGTTCACGAATCTCTGCTGCTTTCATTATTGCTGCCCCTCCGTTTCACGAGTGACGATCTTGCACTTGATGGGCAGCTTGTTGATGGCCAAACGCAGAGCCTCGCGGGCGGTCTCATCGTCCACACCGGCGATCTCGAACATGATGCGGCCCGGCTTCACGACAGCAACCCAGCCCTCGGGGTTGCCCTTACCGGAACCCATGCGGGTCTCGGCGGGCTTGGAGGTGATGGGCTTGTCGGGGAAGATGGTGATCCACACCTTACCGCCACGCTTCATGTGACGGGTCATGGCGATACGAGCAGCCTCGATCTGACGGTTGGTGATCCAGTGAGCCTCGAGGGCCTGGATACCGTACTCACCGTGGTTCAGGCGCGTGCCACCCTTGGCCTTGCCCTTCATGGAACCACGCTGCACCTTGCGGTGCTTGACGCGCTTAGGTACGAGCATTTACTTGTCACCCCTCTCGCGGCGATCGTTACGACGGGAACGGCTCGGGCGGGAAGAACCTTCGAGCGCGGGCTGGGGGGCCTTCTGGCCCGGCAGCACCTCGCCGTGGTACACCCACACCTGCACGCCGATGGAGCCCATGGTAGTGGCGGCGGTGGCGAAGCCGTAGTCGATCTTCGCACGGAGGGTGTGCAGCGGCACGCGACCCTCGCGGTACCACTCGCGGCGGCTCATCTCGGCACCGCCCAGACGGCCGGAGCACTGGATACGGATACCCTTGGCGCCGGACTTCATGGCGGACTGCACGGCCTTGCGCATGGCGCGGCGGAAGGCCACGCGGCCCTCGAGCTGCTCGGCCACGGACTGGGCGATCAGCTCGGCATCCAGCTCGGGACGCTTCACCTCGATCACGTCGATGGAGACCGGACCGTTGGCGACCTTCTCCAGGTCCTTGCGCAGGGCGTCGATCTCGGCGCCCTTCTTGCCGATGACCACGCCGGGACGGGCGGTGGTGATGGCGACCTTGATCTTGTCGCCGGCACGCTCGATCTCCACCTTGGAGACGGAGGCGCGGGCGAGGCGCGCATCGAGGAACTTGCGGATGGCAATGTCGTTCTCAAGCGTGGCGGCGTAGTCCTTGCCGGCGTACCAGCGGCTGCGCCAATCCTCGGTGATACCGAGGCGGAATCCGGTAGGGCTTACTTTCTGACCCATTCCTTATGCCTCCTCTCGGGGTGCGACGATGATGGTGATGTGGCACGTGCGCTTGTTGATGCGCGACGCGGAGCCCTTGGCGCGGGGACGAATGCGCTTCAGGGTGGGGCCCTCGTCGACGAACGCGGTCTTCACGACCAGGTTGTCGGCGCGAAGGTGGTTGTTGTGCTCGGCGTTGGCCACGGCGGAGTTCAGCGTCTTGGCGACGTTCTCGGCGGCGGCGCGCTCGCAGAAGGCCAGGATCTCGCGGGCCTGGGCAACGGACTTGCCGCGAACCAGGTCGACCACGACGCGGGCCTTGCGGGGAGCGATACGGACGTAACGCGATACTGCTTTAGTTTCCATGTAACTTCTCACCTATGCCCTATCGCTTCTTCTTGTCGGCCGCATGACCCTTGAAGGTACGGGTCGGCGAGAACTCGCCCAGCTTGTGGCCAACCATAGACTCGGTAACATAGACCGGCACGTGCTTGCGACCATCGTACACGGCGATGGTGTGGCCCACCATTTCCGGGAAGATGGTGCTGGCGCGGGACCAGGTCTTGATGACGTTCTTTTCGCCCGCCGCGTTCATTGCCTCGATACGGGCAAGCAGGCGCGGCTCTACGAAAGGACCCTTTTTCAAACTTCTGCTCACTTAAGACTCCTTCTATTCCGCTACTTCTTGCGACGACGGATGATGAGACGGCTGGAAGCCTTCTTCGGGTTGCGGGTGCGATGGCCCTTGGTGGGCACGCCCCACGGGGTGACCGGGTGACGACCGGCGGACTTGTTCTTGCCCTCGCCGCCGCCGTGCGGGTGGTCGACCGGGTTCATGACGGTACCGCGGACAGTCGGACGGACGCCCATCCAACGCTTGCGGCCGGCCTTGCCGATCTTGATGTTGGAGTGCTCGGCATTGCCCACCTCGCCGATGGTGGCGCGGCAGGTGATCAGCACGCGGCGCATCTCGGAAGAGGGCATGCGCAGGATGGCGTAGTTGCCCTCCTTGCCCATGAGCTGGATGGAGGTGCCGGCGGAACGGGCGATGGCGGCACCCTTGCCGGGCTGCAGTTCCACGTTGTGGATGAGCGTACCGACCGGGATGTTGGCCAAGGGCAGCGCGTTGCCGGGCTTGATGTCGGCATCGGGGCCGGAAACCACGATGTCGCCCACCTTCAGGCCCTTCGGGTGGATGATGTAGCGCTTCTCGCCGTCAACATAGTGCAGCAGAGCGATACGGGCGGAACGGTTGGGGTCGTACTCGATGGTCGCGACCTTGGCGGGCACGCCGTCCTTGTTCCGCTTGAAGTCGATGATGCGGTAGCGCTGCTTGTTGCCGCCGCCCTGGTGACGGACGGTGATGCGACCGTAGCAGTTACGACCGGCCTTCTTCGGCTTCGGGGCCAGCAGAGACTTCTCCGGCTTGGACGTGGTGATCTCCGCGAAGTCGGAGACCGTCTGAAAACGTCGGCCGGGGCTCGTCGGCTTGTACTGTTTGATTCCCACAGTAACAACCTTTCTTAACCTCGGGCTTCCCCACCGCTCCGGCCGGTAACGGCAACCGGTGCGCGTGACGTTGCCCCTTACTTCGGACCTTCCGCTCGCGCGCCTCTCCGCACACCGGAAGCTCCCCTACTTTAAGTGGTCAGGCGATTGCCGATCGGCGCAGATGGAGGCTCTCCGTCGCGACGCCGTCTAACCACGCGTCCGGGTGTATCCATAGGCACACAGACGCAAAGATGTATTATAGGCGTGGGGTATGACGCATTCAAGAAGTTTTTCGCCCGGCGGCGCTCCCCCACATTTCTGCCACATACGGGGAAGACAGGGAATAGCCGATGGCAGGCTCGCTTCAACTGGGAGATGCAAAACGGAGGCCCTCCCCCTTTGGTACGAACTTGCCAAGAGTTTACGTGCACAGAGAAGCGCCCCTCGGAGCAGATGAGGCTGCGATCCGAAGGGCACTTAAAAAGGAGATGAAGGCGCGGTGGGGAGGGGATCAGCGCGCCTTTCCGGAGTTAGTCCTGCTTCACGAAACCGCGCTCGGTGGCGGCGTCGCGCAGCTTCTGCCAGATGGTCAGATGGTCGATCTCCAGCTGGTTGCAGTGGGCCGTGCAATTGCCGCACATAGTGCAATCCCACAGACCGCCCTGCACCGCCTCAATGATACGGTCGGCCTGATCATAGGGATCGAAGTGGCGGAAGGCCACGGCCAGCATATGCGAGGGGCCGATGTATTCGGGGCTCATGGCTCGAGCCGGGCAGCCGGCAGTGCACACTTGGCAGCGAGCGCAGTAGTTGATGCCGAACAGCTCGTCGGCGTCGTCCATGTTGTAGGTCTGAATGTCCTCCTCGGTTAGAGGGGCCACGCGCACGCGCTTGTAGGTCTCGGCGATGCGGGCCTGCACCTGGCTCTTGTCCACGACCAGGTCCTTCACCACCGGCACGCCGGCGAGCGGCTCTACAGTATGGGCACCGTCGGTCAGGGGCTCCACGCACGCGAGCACCGGCTCGCCGTCGAGCATCATCGCGCAGCGACCGCACATGCGTCCGCGGCAAGAGAAGTCGAAGGCCAGAGGCTCCTCGTTCTCGTGAATGTACACGAGTGCCTGCAACAGGGTCATGTACTCATCGTCGTGGGGAACCTCGTAGGTGGCCTCGTAGGGCGCGTTGTCCTTGGAGGGGTCATAGCGCTTAACAGTAATCTTCATTGTCTATCTCCTCGGAATCAAGAGCTCTCATCGACTAGTAGGCGATCTTCTCGTAGGACAGGCTGCCGTCCTCGGCGCGGGTATAGGCCAGGGCGCACTTCCAGTTCGCGTCGTCGGGCTCGGGGAAGTCCGGACGGATGAACGCATCACGGCTCTCCTCGCGCGCAAGCGATGCCTCCACAGTCAGGCGCGCGATGTCGAGGAGATTCGCCACTTCGATGGCGTCCTTCCAGTCGGCGTTCTGAACGAGGCTGTCGTCGGCGCATGCCATACGGGGAAGATCCTCGGCCATGATGCGATCGAGCTCGGCCTTGGCCGTCTCCAGAACATCGGTGGGCCGCACGGGGCGGCCGGCCTCGGCGCAAGCGTGCTGGATGTTGCGGCGTACCGTGATGGGGCGCAGCGGGTCGTCCACGGTGCGCGTCCGCAGATCCTCAAGACGAGCGATCTCGGCCGCCACCCCCTCGTAGGTCACGGAGGCGGGCTCTTCGTAGGTCGCCAGATACTCGAGCGCCTTCTTCATAGCGTAGCGCCCCATTCGGCGATTGGTGATGTTCATCATGCCGCCCTCGCTGCCAGCGTTAGCGCGAACGCAGAATAGGCCCTCGGCGTCGACGCACATGGCATTGTCGTCGGTAATGGGCTCGCCGCCATGCTCGTACATCTCCGGCACCACCTCGGTCGGCTGGGCGGTGAAGTCATAGCCGAATTTCTCCTTCAGCAGCTGGGCGTTGCGCTGGTACATCCAGCGCATGGTAGCAAGGGATTCCTCTTTGCAGTCCAGATACACGCCACCGCTCTCACTGCCCTTGCCGGCACGCACCACCACGTCGACCGCCTGCATGACACCCGACTGGGTGGCAAGGTACTCTTTCTCGGCAATCTCGGGGTAATCCTTGAGGTACGTTCCCTCGGAGTCCATGAGGTCGCCCGAATGCACGCTGTCGGCACCGACCATGGAGCCTTCGGAAGCCGCGAAGCTGCGTGGGAAGGCGCCCATCATGTCATAGCTGCCGAACTCGGCGTTGGCGATCTTGCCGCCGTGGCGCAAAAGGGCCATTTCCACGTCGGCCGTGTTGTCGCACACGTTGTTCGTGGTGGGCGAGGTGGAGTTCCAGCCGTAGAACTGCGTACAGCCGCCCGTGGCCGTCAGCGTCACCTTGGCGCGGTAGACGCGATACTCACCAGTGGGAATATGAAGGCCCACCGCACCCAGGCAGCGGCCGCCCTCGATAATGAGGTCGGTGATCATGGTGCGATCATGCACCGTGATGTAGTCCTTGGCACGGAAGTGGTCGGACCAATGGCGCGTCATCGAGTGCTCGAAGCCACGCGTCGTCGGAAAGTCATAGATGTAGAAGGGCGTACCGTCCTCGTTGCGCGCCGAGAGGATCTCGCCCCAGTTGGCGCAGACCACGTCAGGGTTCAGCTCGACCTCGTTCTGAACGCCAGTCTTGCGGTAGAGGCTCTCGTTGCGAATCTTGGTGGCAACGGGCACCTCCTCTTCGGTTTCATAGAAGGCCCCGGGTACCCACGTGTTCATGATGTCGAAGTTCATACCGAACGCGCCGCCGAAGCCGTAGGGAGCTTTGTCGATCACCAGCATGTTCTGACCGGCCTTACATGCCTCCTGCATCGCAAAGCTGGCGCCATAGCCTGCACCGATGACAAGAATGTCGGTGTCGAACACCGCGTAAGGCACCGCCGCGTCCACCGTCTCGTTCTCGCCGCCGGTAGCCGCCATGTCGGTCTGGCTCTGAGGCGCACAACCGGCGAGCATGCCACCGGTAAGGGCCGCAGCGCCGGCGGTCAGGCCGCCCAGCTTGAAGAACGAACGTCGATCGATGCTGCGCATCTCCTTCTCTCCTTGCGTCTTCCCCATCCCTTTTTCTCCTTTCAAGTCGGGATCAGACAGACGGAAAGATTACACAGACCGCCAAAGGGCGGCAAAGGTTGCATCAATGGATCAATTGTTGACGCCATCGTGCACGATGGCGTCCATAGCGACCATTGCGCATTTGGAATATCTTTCCAAAGGGAGGGCAGCGAGCGTAAGATGGGCGCAACCCGAAGACAGGAGGGGTCTTAATGGGTACATCGTTAAATTCGTGGGAGCTGGCCACCGAGACCGCGCTCATATTCGATCAATGGATGAGAGCTATCGCCGCGTCGTTGCGCGATGAAGGCGCCGGAAGCATCAACCAGTTCTGGATACTGCTCCTCGCCAGCGAGCGCCCCCGAATACCCGTGGGCGCTGCCGCCGATGTGCTGGAGCTGAACTACACCACTACCGCCGAATGCGCTGCCCAGCTGGCGCAAGCGGGCACCATCGCGAAAACGACCTCGGAGGACGATGGCCGCCGCAGCCTCATCTCTCTCACCGCGACAGGCACGCAGCGCATAGCGGCATTCGATCAGAGCCTCATGGGCATAGCCAAAATAGCGCTGGATCCTCTTGAGGGCGAGGGACGCATTCGGGCCATGCACCTGCTCTTCAGCGCCTGCAAGCGCCGCGACAAGAAACGAATGATGGGCAACCTCGTGCGCGGCGATAGCACGTTCATTATGACCTGCCAACAGATATCCATCGAATTCGGGCGGCTGTGCAAACGTCAAGGCGTCAGCTCGATTCAGGCTCATGCCCTCGTGCATGTCGCGCAGCGGGAGTCGATTTCCGCCAAGGAGCTGCGAGGGCACTTGTGCCTCGACGCACCGACGCTCTCACGCACCCTGACCGCCCTTGCCGATCGCGGCCTCATCTCGCGCCAAGCCGGAGCGAGCAGACGCGAGGTGGAGGCAACACCCACGGCCATCGGCCTGCAATACGCCTCCCTCATTGCAGAAGAGACCGATGCGCTGCTCGCCAACCTGTTCGGCGACGACTACGGCAGCCCGGCGCACCTCCAGACCGTGGCCGCCCTGCGCACGTCGCTGGAGGCACGCACGGGGCAGTCTGCCTAGCGGCCTTTGAGGATGCCGCCTTTGCGGCCGTTGGCCTTCGGAGGCCTGCCGGAGCGCTGCGCTGTAGGGCGGCCGCGGTCGGGCCTGCAGGCAGCGCGATAAGTGCCGTCTCGGCAAGAAAATGCGCTCCGGCGGTTGACTGAGCGGCGCCGTTGCTGATAAAGTTAGCGGCGTGAAGAGACTTGGCGACGGTACGTCCGGCCAAGTTCGCAGAGGCCGCCGCAAGGCGGCCTCTTGCGTTCTGGAGGGAGCATGATGGACAAGCCGTTTCGTACCATTGAGGAGCAGATCGCCATCCTCAACTCGCGTGGCGTCGCCACCGACAAGTCAACGCCGGAAGTGCTCGCCCGCGAGGGATATTACTCGGTAGTCAACGGCTACAAAGATCTCTACCTCGATCCTGCGGCAACCAAAACCGCCGGCGAAGATGTGTTTCGCAAAGGTACAACCTTCCAAGACATCTGTCGGCTCTTTCGATTCGATCGAGCGTTGCGCCAAACATTCTTCAGATACTTTGCCATCGCCGAGGCAGCTCTCAAATCCCTTTGCGCCTATCACTTTGCGGAAGCGCACCAAGACGAGCCCGAGCCTTACCTTAACGCCACGAACTACGATGAATGCCAGCGCACCTATGTCGATTGGCTCATCAGCGATTTCGAGTCAGCACTTGCGAGAAACCCCCGCAAAAAACCGCAGCCCAAAGCCTATCTGGAGCATTATCTGAAAACCACGATGAGGTGCCCCTCTGGGTATTGCTGCGCTATATGACCCTCGGGCAAACATTCAAGTTCTACTGCTACCAAACCGAGTCTATGCGCAATAAGATCGCCAAAGGCTTCGCCGTTCTCTACGAGCTGTCCTACGGAGAGAAAATCAACGTCTCACCGCGCAGATTGACGCAAGCCTATGACCACATAAAAGACTTCCGCAATATCTGCGCCCACGAAGAACGCTTGTATTGCGCGCGAGTATCACCGGGACACGACATCTCCGTCGTCGATGCGCTGTCCGACCTTCAACTCGTGCTGCCGAAAAATGAGGCGGCACTGCTCACAAACGACATACTCGATCTTCTCGCCAGTATCGGAGAGGACATGAGGGAAGCAGATTTTTCCAGGCTCGTAACGAGTATGGGAGCCGAGCACCTCCCTGGGCTGAAAGAGCGCCGAAATGTTCCGCGCACGTCGCTTGAGGCTCGCGTGGCGCAACCTGCCTAGCGGCCCTTGCGGATGCCGCCCTTGCGGCCGTTGGCCTTCGGGGGCCTGCCGGGGCGCTGGGCCTTCGGAGCAGGGCGGCCCTTCGCGGGCTTGAAGGCGCCTGCTTTGCCGGCGCCCTTGCCGGCCTTCGGGTCGCGGGCGCCCGATTCGGCTCTGCCGCCCTTGCCCGGCGCACCGCCCTTCCCCGCTTCCGACCGGCCGCCCTTCGCCGCTTTCGCGGGCGCGTTTCTCTTTGCCGCCTTCGCGGGCGCGCCGCCCTTCCCCTTGCGCGGGACGCTCGCGTCCTCGTCGCGCTTCTTGGGACGGATGGGCCGGATGAGGCACTTCTCGTCCCAGCCGATGAGGTCTTGGCGGCCGGCCTTCTCCAGCGCCTCGCGCACCAGGTCGTAGTTGGCGGGGTTGCGATACTGGATGAGCGCGCGCTGCATGGCCTTCTCGCGAGGGCTTCTCGGCACGTAGACGGGCTCCATGGTCAGCGGGTTGAGACCCGTGTAGTACATGCACGTGGAGATGGTGGAGGGCGTGGGGTAGAAGTCCTGCACCTGCTCGGGGTTGAAGCCCATGTCGCGCACGTACTCCGCCAGCTCGACGGCCTCGGCAAGCGTGCTGCCCGGATGCGAGCTCATGAGGTAGGGCACCACGAACTGGTCCTTCCCCGCCGCGCGGTTGACCTCGTCGAAGGCGTCGCAGAAGGCGTCGTAGACCTCCCGCGGAGGCTTGCCCATGGCGGCAAGCACCCTATCGGACACGTGCTCGGGGGCCACGCGCAGCTGGCCGGACACGTGGTGGGCAGCCAGCTCGTACAAAAAGGTGCGCTCGGGATCGGGATCGGCCATCACGTAGTCGAAGCGGATGCCGCTGCGCACGAACACCTTCTTCACCCCGGGCAGCCGACGCAGCTTGCGCAGCAGACCCGTGTAGTCGCGATGGTCGGCCTTCAAGGCCGGGCAGGGGCTACCCCCCAGGCAGCGGCGGTCGACGCAGGCGCCCCGGGCACGCTGCCTGGCACAGGCCGGCCCGCGGAAGTTCGCCGTGGGACCGCCCACGTCGTTGATGTAGCCCTTGAAGTCGGGCTCGGCGGTCATGGCGCGGGCCTCTTCCAAAAGCGACTCGTGGGAGCGGCCCGTGACGATGCGCCCCTGATGGAAAGTGAGTGCGCAGAAGGAGCACTCGCCGAAGCAACCGCGACAGGAAGTGAGGGAGAACTTCACCTCGGAAAGGGCCGGCACACCGCCGGCCTCGTCGTAGGACGGGTGCCACGTGCGGGCGTAGGGCAGCCGGTAGACGGCGTCCATCTCATTTTGGGTCAGCGGGGCAGCGGGCGGATTCTGCACCACGTACACGCCGTGGGGATAGGCCTCCACCAGCCGCCCTCCCTTCACCGGATCGCTCGCGCGGTACTGGATGGCAAAGCTCTCCGCGAAGGCGCGCTTGCTGGCGGACGCCTCCTCCCAACTCGGCAGCATCTGGTAGTCCACCACATGATCCAGCGAGCGAGTGCGGTACACCGTGCCGTCGATGAAGGTGAGGTCCTCCACCGCAAGACCGGCGGCGAGCGCATCGGCGATCTCCACGATGGAGCGCTCCCCCATGCCGTAGGAGATGAGGTCGGCCCCCGAATCCATGAGGATAGAGCGTTTGAGCGAGTCGGACCAGTAGTCATAGTGAGCCAGGCGGCGCAGGCTCGCTTCGATGCCGCCTAAGATGATGGGCGCTTTCTTGAAGGTACGGCGGATGAGATTGGAATACACCACCGCCGCGTGGTTGGGCCGCGCCCCGCTGCGGCCACCGGGAGTGTAGGCGTCGTCATGGCGGCGCTTCTTGTTCACCGTGTAGTGGTTCACCATGGAGTCCATGTTGCCCGCCGACACGAGGAAACCCAAGCGCGGCTCGCCGAACACGGCGATGCTCTCGGGGTCGCTCCAATCGGGCTGGGCGATGACGCCCACCTTGTAGCCGTGGGCCTCCAGCACGCGAGTGATGATGGCGCTTCCGAAGGAGGGGTGATCCACGTAGGCGTCGCCCGAGACATAGACGAAATCGAGCTCGTCCCAGCCGCGTTCGTCGGCCTCGGCCCGCGTGGTGGGCAAGAAGGCCGAGGCGGGCACAGAGCTGCGCGATGGCCGGGGACTGGTCTTCTCGTCCTTCGGAGACATCGGGCGCTTCGATGGGGTTTTCTTCGACACAGCTACCTTCTTCATAGAAAGGGGCGGGGAAGCTCCCCGCCCTGGCAGATCTTATGGCGTAGGGTCGCCCGGGAGGGCGCGCCAGCTAGTTCTCGTCGGTCTTCGCATCTGCGGCCGGCTTCTCGACCGCCGCTTCGGGCGCAGGCTCGGCGGCGGGGGTCTCGACGGCAGCAGGGGCGGCCACGGGAGCCGCGGGGGCCTCGGCCACGGTGATCTTGGCGTTGGCGGCCACGAAGCGGGCGGCCTTCAGGCGCTCGGCGGTCTCGCGCAGGGCGAAGCCGCGGCCCGAGGCCTCCAAATCCTCGCGCATGGCCTTGGGGTTGCCCTGGGGGTTCATGCCGTAGCAGGCGTCTTCCAGGTCCTTGTCGGTCAGCGTCATGCGCTCGTGGCGGTACACTGCGTCCAGGCAGAAGCCCTGCACGAGCACCTCGCGGGTCTGCATCATGAGCATCATGCCGAACTGCTGCTCACCGCCGTTGGCGGCCACGAACTGCTCCCAGGTCATGCCGGCCTGGGAAAGCTCGGCGCGGAGGTTCTGCATGAGGTGGTCGCGGGTGGCCTCGTAGATCTCGTCGGCAATGCGGCCCTCGAAGCGGCGCGTGAGCTGGCCGACGCACATCTGCTGCACGTAACCCTCGTAGGCCTCGCGCTGCTGGGCCTCGAAGACGCGGCGCATATCGGCCACGAGGGCCTCCTTGGTCGGGAACATGGGCATGTTCGCCTTCACCCAGGCATCATCGATAACGGGCACGACCTCCTGCTGAATGTCCTTCACGGTAACGGTGCAGGAGATGGGCTTGTTCACCACCTCGCCGTTCTCGGTGCCCAGCGGCGCCTCGAAGGTGAACTCCTTGGTCTGGCCCGGTTCCATACCCATGAGCGCCTCGTCGAAGCCGTCGGGCATGAAGCCGCGGCCCATGAGATAGGTGCGATCCTCGCAGGTGAGCGCCTTGATCTCCTCGCCGTCGTCGAAGCACTTCATGGCGATGGAGCAGGCATCCCCGGCCGTGAGCGGCTTCGCGTCGGCGGCCACGTAGGTCACCGAATTCTTCGCGATCTCCTCCAGCTGCTGGTTGATGGGGCTCTCGTCGAAGGCGAAGGGCTGCACCGTGACCTCGACCGGATCGTAGGAAGACAGCTCGTAGGTGGGCTTCACGGTCACGCTCAGCGTGAAGGAGAACTTCTTGCCGCGCTCGAACTTCGTGGCGGGCGTGGCCTTGGGCGGGAAAGCGGGCACGAGGTTGCGGCGATCGAGGGCACGGGGCACGAGCACCTCGATGGCACTCGTCTCGACGATCTTGTCCAGATCGGCGATGCCCATCTGCTCCTGGCACAGCTGCTCGATGGTCTTGCCAGGCTGGGGGCGCACGCCCATAGACAGCGCAAAGGCCTCGCCGGCCTCCTTCAAGGCATTGTTCACCTCGATGGCCGTCGCCTCGCAGTCGAGCTTGATGACACCGTCGGCCAGCTTCTTCTCGGTTACTTTCACGGTTGAATGCTCCTTCTCCATGAACGGGGGCCGCTCCTGTGCGACCCCTCAAAAGGTTTGGGGGCTATGGTAGCACAAGGCGGCACGGACCCATCGCCCGCATGGGGAAGCCCACAAATAAGCAGCGCGCGAAGGCCCCATGGACCCGCGCAACTCCAGCCCTATGCCGCAATCGAAAACCAGCGTCCGAGCAACCGCGCTCGCCGAAAGCCGTCCCGCCCCCTCTCATCCGGCGCCCCCGCCTCTGCCGTTGGCGGGCAGCCTCCCAACGCTGAGGAGTTTCGAAACCCGAGGGCAACATCGAGGCCTATGATAGGAGGCGCCCCGCAAGAGAGCAGAAGAGGGCATCGCCCTGAAAAGGAGGCCCCGTGCCGCACAACCGACAGAAGAAGATCGCGCTCGTGAACGACTATACCGGGTTCGGACGCTGCTCGGTGGCCGTGCAGCTGCCGATCATCTCGCACCTGGGCGTGCAGTGTTGCCCGCTGCCAACGGCGGTGCTTTCCAACCACACCATGTTCGACAGCTTCAGCATCCAGGATTTCACCGCACACATGGAAGAGCACATCGCCGAGTGGCGCAAGCTGGATCTGCGGTTCGCGAGCATCTGCACGGGGTTTCTCGGCTCGGCCGACCAGATCGCCATCGTCGACGGGTTCATCCGCGAATTCGCGGAAGCGGGTACCACCGTGGTGGTCGATCCGGTGATGGGCGATTACGGGCGCCCTTACGCCACTTACACGCCGGATATGTGCGCGCGCATGGGCGAGCTGGCGGCCCGCGCCGACATCATGACGCCGAACCTCACCGAGGCCTGCATTCTGGCCGGCGAGCCCTATCGCGCCGATGCGAGCCTGGAGGACGTGGCCGCCCTGGCCGAGCGGCTGAGCGAGGCCGGCCCCACTCGGGTTGTCATTACCGGCAACGTGCGTGACGGGCAGGTGGTGAACGTGGGGTTCCAGCGCGGCGAAGGTTCCTTTACCGTGGCCACGCCCCAGTGCGGCGGCGATCGCTCGGGCACCGGGGATGTGTTCGCGGCCATTATCGCCGCCGACGCGGTGAACGGCATTGCCTTCCGCGCCTCGGTGGAGCGGGCAGCGGCCTTCGTCGGGCGATGCATCGAGCGTTCGGCGGAGATGGGCATCCCCGTCACTGACGGGGTGGCCTTCGAGGAAGTTATTCGGGAACTGGACTAACCGCCGCCGATGCGGGCGGGAAGCCCTGCGTCGGAGAAGAGAAGCCGAAGGAGGCACAAGACCCATGACACGCACCATGACCCTGCTGTACGAGGTGTATGACGGCCTGTACGTGAACCTGACGAACCGCTGCTCGTGCCGCTGCACGTTCTGCCTGCGCAGCCAGGGCGAGAGCGTGTGCGGCTCCGACAGCCTGTGGCTTGAGCGCGAGCCCACTTTCGAGGAAGTGCGCGACGAGTTCGCGAAGTTCGACATGAGCCGCTACGACGAAGTGGTCTTCTGCGGCTTCGGCGAGCCCACCGAGGCCTGGGAGGTGCTGAAGCGGGTGGCCGCCTATGTGAAGGAGGCCTTCGGGCTGCCGGTGCGTGTGAACACCAACGGCCAGGGCTCGCTCATCTGCGGACGCGACATCGCACCGGAGTTCGCGGGGCTGGTGGACGCGGTGTCCATCTCGCTGAACACGCCGAATCCCGAGCGCTACGCCGAGCTCACGCGCAGCCGGTTCGGAGAGGCGGCCTTCCCCGCCATGCTCGATTTCGCCCGCGAGGTGAAGCGCTACGTGCCGAGTGTGACCATGACCACCGTGGAGACGACCCTGACCCCCGAGGAGGAAGCGGAGTGCCAACGCATCTGCGACGAGCTGGGGGTGAACTACCGCATCCGCCTGTGGGTGGAAGAGGGCAAGGTCACGAAGTAGCGAGCGGCCGAGGCAACGGAGGCCGCCGACCTCGGCGAGGGGGGTCAGCGCGCAGATTCCGCAGCGACGGGAACAGTCCACTGGGCTGTTCCCCAAGGCGATGACCTGCCCGAGCGCAGTGCCCCCTTGCCGGGGTCAGCGGCCGGGCGGCCCCTACTCGTTCGACTTCAAGCTTTCCACCATGTCGATCTTCGCCAGCTTGGGCCGCATGGCAGCCATCACCACGGCCGTGAACACCATGGTGAGCGCAAAGGCGACGGCGAAGCTGACGGCGTGAATAGTGCGCCCGAACATCACCTGGTCCACCTCGGCGGTGACCACCACGAATCCCTCCAGCACCACGCCGAGCCCCAGCCCCACAAGCGCCCCCAGGATAGTGAGCAGCACGATCTCGCGGAAGATGTAGGCGTTCACCTCCCGCGGCGTGAAGCCGAGCACCTTCAAGGTGGCGATCTCGCGGGCCCGCTCGGTGATGTTGATGTTCGTGAGGTTGTACAGCACGATGAAGGCCAGGGCCGCGGCGGCCACCACGAGTACCACCACGATCATGTTCACCGACTTCAGCATCTGGCGATAGGAATCGATGACCTCGTCGTTGAAGGCCACCGTATCCACGGCCCCGGTGGCCCGCAGCGCCTCGGAGAGGGCCGCGCGCTCGGCGGCGTCATCGGTGGCCCGGGCGTACACGGTCAAGTTCGCCGGCTCCTCGCTGAAAGTGCGCTCGAAGACCGCGGGCGTCACGAAGGCGTAGTCGCCGATGTAGTTCTCGACGACGGCGGCCACGGGCACGGTGTAGGTAACGGCCGTGGCGTTGCCCAGGTCGTCCTGCTCGGCGAAGGTGATCTCGTCGCCGGCGGCCACGCCGAGCTTGGTGGCGAGCTTCTCGGTAATGACAGCGCCATCGTCGGTCAGGTCGCGCGTCTCATGGCCCTCGCGGGCGCGGAAGTGCCAGAGCCCCTGGAAGGCCAGGGGGTCGTCGGGGGCCACAATGGTGGTCATGGCCTCGGTGCCATTGGCGCCCACCGCGATCAGGGAGGCCTCAGTGGCCCGTACGGCCACGGGAAGCCGGCCCTCATCGTCCAGCAGGACGCGGGCGGCCTCGCGATCGGCATCGGAGGCGTCCTCCTTCTCGGTTATGACGACGTTGTAGTCCACGATCTCGCCGTACTGCACATCGATGATGTCGTTGATGGAGTTCTGGAGCCCCAGGCCCGTGAGCAGCAGGGCCGTGCAGCCGGCAATGCCCACACAGGTCATGACGAGGCGCCGCTTGTAGCGGAAGATGTTGCGAAAGGTGACCTTCCACGAGAACGACAGGCGCCGCCACAGGGGACCGACCCGTTCCAGGAGGATGCGCTTGCCCGCCTTGGGGGCCGGCGGCTGCATGAGGGCGGCCGGGGTCTCGCGCAGAGTGGCTGCCGCGGCCGCCCAGGTAGCGGCCAAGGTGATGCCCACGCCGATGCCGGCGGCGGCCAGGGCGATGGGCCAATCGACGATCAACGGGCCGCTCGGTACGTAGTAGACGATGGAATAGGCCTCCATAACGACCCAAGGCAGCAGCTGGGAGAGAGCCCCGATGCCGACGATGCTGCCGAGGCCGGCAGCCAAAGCCGCATAGATGAGGTACTTCGACGTGATGCGGCCCCGGGAGTATCCGAGGGCCTTGAAGGTGCCGATGAGCATGCGCTCCTCCTCCACCATGCGAGTCATGGTGGTAAGGGCCACCAAGGCGGCCACAAGGAAGAAGATGAGCGGGAAAAAGGAGGCGATGGCATCGACGCGAGCGGCATCGTTCTCGAAGCTGACCAGCCCGAAATTCTTGGATCGATCCATGACGAGCCAATCTGGCGGCTCGATGTCATCGATCTTTTGCTGGGCGTCGGCCAACTCCCGCTCGGCCTCATCGAGCTTCTCGTTGGCCTCGGCGGCCGCAACATCGTAGTCGGCCACGCCCTGTTCGTACGTGGCGCGGCCCGCTTCCAGGTCGGCTTTGGCCTGCTCGTACTCGGCACGGCCCTCCTGAAGGCGAGCCGTGCCCTCTTCCACGTCCAGCTTGCCCTGGTCGAGCTGCTTCTGGGCCGCGGCCATCTGCTCGTCGGCGGCCGTGCGCTGGGCCGCAAGCTGGGCCTTGGCCTCGTCCAGGGCCGCAGCTGCTGCGGCGATATCGGCGATGCTCTTCTCCAGCTCCGCCTTCTGGGCCTCAAGCTGGGCCCGCTGCTCTTCGGGAAGCTCGGGCGCGGCCAGGGCCGCCTCCACCTGGGCCACAGACGCCTCCAAAGTCGGCAGGGCCGCGTTCGCCTCGGCCAGGTTCGCCTCGTTGGCCTCCACCGCCGCCTGGGCCTCGGCGAACTGCGCCTCGGCATCGGCCCGGCGCTTCGCGAGGGCCTCGGTACCCTGGGCGTAGCGCTTCTCGCCGTCGCTGATCTTCTTCTCGCTGGCCGCCAGGGCGCTCGCCGCGGAATCCAGCTGGCGCTGGCCGTCATCCAGCTCGGCCTTGGCCGCGTCCAGCTCGGCACGGGCATCCCCCAGCTCGGTCTGGGCCCGGGCCTTCTCCTCCTCGAACTCAGCCCGGGCCTCGTCCAGATCGGCCTGGGCCTCGGCCTGAAGCCCGGCCACGCGGGCCTGCTCCCGCTCGGGGGCGATGGCCTCGATGGCGGCCACCACGGCGGACACGCGATCGTCGTAGGCGATGCTGTTCGCTGGCAGGTCGGCGGCGCCGGCCACGGTAAGATAGGCCTCCACGAAGGGCAGGTCGGGATCGAAATCCTCGGGCATCACGTACATGAACTGCTCGACGGCACCGGAGCCGATGGTTGATGTGCCCATGGCCGTGGAACTCACGTAGAGCGGCGAGTGCACCCGGCCCACCACAGTGAACTCCGTCCGCGCCAGGGTTCCGGCCCCCTCGCCCACCGAGGCGTCCACCACGATGACATCCCCCAGCTCCGAGGGCCCGCTCATGACCTTATCGTTGAAGATGACGCATTCCCCCGGGGCCGCCGGCCAGCGTCCCTCGGCCAGTTCGAGGCGATTTAAGTAGTCGCTGTCATCGGAGGCGACGGCGGAGCCCTCCTGAACGCTCGCCGCCGCGCTCGGCGAGAGGGAGTGGACGCGCATGACGTACTGCTCGTCATTCATAGTGGCCAGCACATCGGTGGAATAGGCCCCCATGACCGCCTCCACACCGTCGACGGCCCGCAGGGCCTCGATATCTTCCTCGGTAAGCCCCAAGGTGGACACGACGCGCACGTCCATGAGAGCCGTGCCGTCGTAGTAGGCGTCGGCGGCCAGATTCATATCGGGCGGCGCCATGCGCAGGCCAGCGTAGAAGCCGGTGCCCAGGGCCACGATGGCCGCCAGGGCCACGAAGCGGCCGAGAGAGTGACGGATGGAGCGGACGACGTCCTTGCTGAAGGCCCTCATCGGCGCCCCTCCGCCTTCGCGAGGACGCTGCGGGTCGGTCGATCCCCTACCATTCCAGCACCTCGGCGGACAAGGGCGCCTCGTTGCGCTCCACTGCGGCCACAGAGCCCTCGCGCACATGAATGACCCGATCGGCGATGGCCGTGAAGGCGCTGTTATGGGTGACCACCACGACGGTGCGGCCCGTCGTGCGGCAGGTGTCCTGCAGAAGCCGCAGAATGGCCTTGCCGGTCTCAAAGTCCAGGGCACCCGTGGGCTCGTCGCACAGCAGCAGCTTGGGGTTCTTCGCCAGGGCGCGGGCGATGGCCACACGCTGCTGCTCGCCACCGGAGAGCTGTCCGGGGAAGTTGCGCGCCCGATCGGCGAGCCCCACGGCGGCCAGCACCTCATCGGCCGGCAGCGGATCACGGCATATCTGGCTCGCCAGCTCCACGTTCTCCCGGGCCGTGAGGTTCTGAACAAGGTTGTAGAACTGGAACACGAACCCGATATCGTGGCGGCGGTACTGGGTCAGCTGCCGACGATTGAAGGAGCTCACCTCGGCCCCGTCCAGCATGATGGTGCCCGAAGTGGCCGAGTCCATGCCGCCGAGCATGTTCAGCAGCGTCGTCTTGCCAGCGCCCGAGGGCCCCACGATGACGACGAATTCCCCTTGCTCTATCTGGAAGCTCATGGCGCGCACAGCGGCCACCGACACCTCGCCCATCTGGTACATCTTGCTCACATCGCGAAACTCAACGAACGCCATGCCGAACCTCACCTCATCTGCGCACCGCCCGCGCACGTCGACGGAGGCGGCCATCTTCCGTTGCGACTTACGATACACGAGAAGGGCCGCGTCCGAAAGCAAGCGGGGGGCAAATCAACAGAAGCGGCGCACGGGGAGGGCGCTGCGGTGGCCGTGAAAGAGCACGGGGCAGGCGAGAAGGGCGCCCATCGCCCGACGCGCCCGAGGCGCAGCCGGCATCCATGGCCGTAGCTGCCGACGACGCGGCCGCTTCCGATATCGTAAGGGCCGATGCCGTCGAGGGCATCTTCTCCTACGATCAAGGCACCCTCACCGCCAATGAGGGCATCGCCGGTGTGTTCGCCAAGGCGGCGGCCGCGCTCTGCACCGCCATGCCCGCCGCCTAAGAGGCGCAACGTATTCCACCGACCATCGGGAATCGCCGCGCCTCCTCCCCTTGCGGCGCGCCCCGTGGCCGCAACGAGACCCCCGGGATATTCCGGGGGCCTCGTTGCACCTGGCACTCCCCTCGCATGCAAAGCGCCCCCGCCTCGGGTGAGGCGGGGGCGCCGTTCGTTCAACCTATCGCTTGCAAGCGAAGACTAGCTGGCGAAGATCTCGATATTACACCAACGATATAAGGTGCCATCTGAACAGCCATTACTAGACCAGGAACATCTTACCCCACGTATCTGGACCGCAGACGCGGTCGGTCTCGATGCCGGTGCGCTTCTGGACGTCGTAGATAGCCGCATCCGTGTTCTTCCCGGCATCCCCGTCGATGGCGAGGCTGCCACCGTAGCGGGCGTTGTAGGCCGCCTGGAACAGCTTCACCGCGTTTCCATTCGAGCCTTTTAGGATGGTCGGAAACTTATACACCTTCTCCTCCTTGGTCGCAGTTGCGGGCTTGGTCGGCGCGGGCTTGGCCGTCGATGCAGGTGCGTTGCCATACTTCGGGCGGATTCCTCCGCAGATGGTGCTCCAAGCGCGCGTGCGGCGCGCCACCTTGCCGCCGTTGGTGTTGCCCTCGATGGTATGGATGACGCGGGCGCTCGGATCGTTGCTCACCACGAAGCCCACGTGGTCGTCGGTGCCGTCGTCCTCCCAGTCGAACAGCACCACGTCTCCGGCTTTGAGCTCGGACACCGAGAGGTGCTGCTTGTGGTGGATGCTCGGGCAGTACGCCCCGGGGAACCCAGCGCACTCCACGCCGACCATGGCGAGGCAGTAGCTCACGAACATGGCGCAGAACGCCACGCCGTTGGCCCCGAAGTCGTAGTTGTCGGCGCGGCCGTCCACGTGCTCCTCGTACCAGCGCCCGTACTTGGTGCCCTTCTGCGGGTCGCCGTAGCGGTCGTAGCCGACTTCCCCGGCGGCGAAGTCGAGCAGGTCCTTAGCGGTCGCCATCGTCCGCCCCCTCCCCATCGGCCGGCCGCACAGGGGTAGAGACGGCATCGGCCAGCTCGGCCGCCGAGATAGTGCACGCCACAGGTCCCCTGTGAACCAGATCTGACAAGTCAACCATCTTCGCATCGGCCGCAGCGCACTGCTCCTCGTACTCCTTGAGGCCGTAGGCGCTGGCGTTGGGCGCCGGCTCCCGGTACGCCAAGGCGCGGGCGCTGTCGCCGTATCCATCGGTGGTTGTGTCCACAGGGAGGCCGACCAGCACGAGCACCGCGAAGACGGTGCCGACCAGGGACAGCAGGGCCTCCATAAGGGGGCCGTCGTAGAGGTGACCCGCCTCGATGCTGCCGAGCAGCGCGAAGAGACCCCACAGTTGGTCCAGCAGCATCAGCACGGCAGGAATGATAGTCAGCCAGAACCATTTCTGCTTGACGCGAACTTTCCAGTTAATCATGTTTCATCCTTTCATCGATCTTCTCTCTCATTTCGTGCAGGTCGCCCCGCATCTCGTCGTAACGCCGAAAAGAGGTCTTAAGGTCGCTCTCGACCTTGTAGGTACGCTCGATCACGCCGTTGTGCTTCTCGACGCGATCACTCAGGCAGTCGATCTTCGTCTCGACCCGCGTGAGGCGGTTTGAGAACGCCACCCACGATCCGATGAACCCCATGAGCGCCGTGAACGCGCAAGACGCCAGCACAGAAAAATCAACCAATAGTCTCACCTCCTTTCAGATATTTTTTTGCAAGGCAGACCGCAGCGGAGCGCACAGCGCAGTGCGCCCCCATGAAGGCAAGGAGGAGCAATGAACGCTATGAGCATGACAATCGGAGAAATCGCCTGGAGCCACTACCTGCCAGCCAAGCGCCAGCGGAGGCGCACCAACACGTGCGACGGATACGAGAGCAGCATCAGGCTCTACGTTGACAAGAGATGGGGCGATATGGCCATCGCCGAGATAGACCCCGACGACGTTCAGGCGTGGGTGGACGAGCTGGCCAAGACCGACGCAGGCCCCGGCGGGGCCTGGAAGGCCTTCAAATGTTTGAGGCAGATCATCCGCTGGGCGTCGGCAAAGTGGAAGATGCGGGTCTACGACCCGACCCAGCACGTCGAGAAGCCGCGCGTCCCCGCCTACAAGCCCGAGACCCTGACGCACCGCCGGCTCAAGCGCCTCATCCGGGGGATGGTCGGATGCGAGTGCGAGGCCACGTTCGTCCTGAGCGCGGCCCTGGGCCTGCGGCCCGGGGAGAGCTACGCTGTCGATTGGGGCGACATCAACTGGCGCACGGGCATGGTGCCGGTGAGCAAGACGCTCCAACTGGCCTCGGACGGCCTGAACCTGTGGCCCACCAAGACCGCCAAGGGCGAGCGCGACCTGTACCTGCCGCCCTGGGCCTTGGACAGGCTCCACCAGATATGGGTGGAGCGCGGCAGACCGAGGGGCCGCATCATCGGCGCCCTGAAGCCGGGGCAGGTCACATACCGCATACAGAGGTGGATCAAGCAGCATAGGCTGCCGAGGGTCACGATGAAGAACCTCAGGCACACCTGGGCCACCATCGCCGCCCAGTCCGGCGTTACCATCGAGCTGGTGGCCTCGATGCTCGGACACGCCAACGTGGGCACCAGCTATCGCTACTACTACGCCCTCACGCGCGCCGCTGTCACCAGGGCACAGCGCAGGGTGTCCCGGCGATTGCTGGGCAAGACGAGCGACGATATGTACAGGGGCGTCATTCTCAAGCCCGCATGGCCCGAGGCGCTTCCCATGGCCGCCTAACCAGACGCGCCCTCGACAGCATCGCGTGCCCGCTCGGCCTCTTCGGCGAGCCACAGCGCCATCATCCCGCACAGCCCGGGCCGCTCCCCGGGGTCTGCGACTATTGCCTCAGAGGCTGCTTCTAGGGCCGATGCAGCCCGGGACAGGGCCTCTACTGCCTCTATGTCCATGCGTGCTCCTTTCGTTCGCTGGCGAGGATAGCAGCACGCGCCAATCGTCCATGTCTCATTGAGCATATCGCAGTGATTCGCTGTCCCGCGTAGCCGTTGCTCGTTGCTCTCGTGTGCTCTTTGCGGTAACGGAGACCGGCGGGTATATCCAATTTGTTGACGAGAGCAATCAGCCAATTTTCGGAATATCGGCAAGCAACA
>NZ_WAJS01000009.1 GCF_008831045.1 Adlercreutzia muris | reverse complement strand
TCACCTGCAGGGTGTCGCCCACCATGAAGCGGTCGCCGTCGTGCTCCTCGGTGTGCTCCTTCAGCTCCACCTTCACGGTGGTCTGGATGTCGGCCGCGGGCGGGTCCTTGGGCAGCACGGGGGTGGGCGCGGCCGGCGGGAACTTGCCCGTATCGGGATCCTTGTCGCCCGCGCCCACCACGACGATGTCCGCGTCGGGCACGAGGGCCTCCGGGGGCACGGGCTCCTCGCCGGGGGCGAGGTCGTCCTCGTCCTTGCCGTAGCCGCCCGAGCCAGAAGGCTCGTTCGTTATCTCGGGGAGCCTGCCGTCCTCGGGGCGGTCGCCCAGGCCCTCGTTCTCCCCCACCGTGGCGCGGAAGCGCACCGAGGTGGACTGGCCGCCGTACACGGTGCCGACGCCCTTGGTGAGGGTGGGGGCGACGTAGCTGAAGTCCGACGGCTCCACGTCCGCCCAGCCCAGGCCGTCCCAATCGAATCCGTTGTAGAACGCGGCCGTGCCCAGGTCGTACTTGTCGGAGTGGGTCGCGTAGTTCGAGGCGATCTCCACCGATTTGGCGTCGAAGGACAGGCGTGCGTCGATGGCGTCCTTGAGCTCGGCGGCCTGCCAGGCGGAACCGGGCGTGAGGTTCAGGCCGGTGACCGTGTACTCGATCACGTCGCCGGGGCGCGGCGGGGTGATCGCGCGGTCGGGGGCCGTCCGGGCCGACGCGGCGAGGGCCTCGCCCTCCCCTGCGGCCAGCGCCGCCAGGCCGCGCGCCGCGAGGGCCGCGGCCGGCTCGCCGGCGGCCTCGCCGAGAGCGGTCAGGTTGCGCCAGGTGAGGCGGATCTGGATCTGGGGCTTCAGGGACGGGTCGGGGGTCACGTTCACCGTGAGGATGTACTTGATGCCCGTGAACAGGGCGTTGGCCTTCTGCTCCAGCGTGATGACCGAGGTGCCGCAGCTGTTCACCTGGATCTGCAGCTTCCCGTCCTCGTCGAGGACAGGGTTCCCGTCCTCTCCGCGCACCAGGTCGGCCACGGCCGTGTTGGAGGTGGTGAAGCCGCCGGGGGCCGACGAGTTGGACGTGATGGCCATCTTGAAGAAGTCGTCCACCTCGGCGTCCGCCCTGTGGAAGTCGCCGTAGCTGACGTTGATGGTCTTGCGCACCACCTGCATCTTGCCCGTGGGGTTGTCCGGGTCGGTGCCGCCGGGGCCGGGCGCGGGGTCGGGCGTGTCCTCGACCTCCACCTTGTCGGGATCGTCGGGGGCGACCGTGCCCTCCGGCTTCACCGGCACGATGGTGGTGGGCTTGGAGGCCTCGGTCCTCTCGTCCTCGGGGCTCTCCTCGGTGCCCTCCACGTAGTTCTTGTCCGGGATGTAGCGGACGGTCACCTCGTGGGTGTTGCCCTGGCCGGACGTCCCCAGCACGTCCAGGGCGCCGTCCAGGTTGGTGGGGTCGAGGAAGTACTCCACCTGGGTCTCCCAGCGGTTCGCCTCTCCCGCGATGGCGGCGGAGGTGTTCTCGTCCTTCTCCTTTGCCCCTTCCTTGATGGTGAGGCTGGATCCCGGCGCCTTCTCCATGGCCTCCTCGGTCAGGGGAACGGGCTCGCCCACCGGCTTGCCGTCGATGAGCACCTGGAACTTGCCCGTGGGCGCCTTGCAGGTGACGGCCGTGCCCTTGGCCGAGCGCACGGTGAAGGCCACGCGCAGGTGCGTGCCGGGGTCCTTGTCCGTCTCCTTCACCAGCTCGTAGCCGTAGCTGCCGTCGCCCTGCTTCTTCAGGCGCACCCAGGCGGTGCCGTCCTTCTCGGCGATCTTCAGCACGGCGGGCACTTTGCGCACCTCAGACCAGCCGGTGATGCGGTGGCCCCAGTAGGCGTTACCGAAGGTGCCGGTAGCATGCTCCTTCGATACGAGCTGGAATTTGAAGACGCCGCTGTCCGCGGGCATCTTTCCCTCTTTGATGACCGGGGCGCCCTCGATGGGCAGCTCATCGCCAATGGCCGCATAGGCCTGATAGCTGACTTCTACGGCATCGGGGTCGTCGAGGATCTTGCCGTTGGCCTCGAAGGGCGAGGTGTCAATGGGATTCTCGCCCACGTTGAACATCTCGAACTCCAGGCCGTCGTAGTCCTTGGAGAGGCCGGAGAAGTACTCTTTCTGGTCATCGGGGAGCTTGTCGATGATGATGTCGATGTAGCGCTTGAGCGTGGAGCCGGCGCTCCCGCCCACCTCCTCCACGTACATGGGCTCGATGTGGTGCTCCTCGCCGGCATCGTCGCGGTAGGACATGGTCACGGTCACGTTCTTGCCCGTGGCGCTCTTAGGCAGCCACAGGTACAGCTGGCCCTCGTTCAGGTACGAGGGGGCTCCGTAGTCCTGCGTCTGATTGTCTACTTCGAGTTTCCACTTGGTGATGGGAACGGTCTTGTTCTCGCCGGTCCCGAACTCGCTCGACAGGTCAATGGTGAGCATCTGCACCTTGTCGGTGTCGGGCAGGTACTTCCGGTCGGCCGCAACGGGATCGTTCGGATCTCCCCCGGCAATGCGCACCACATCGTCCCAGGTCTCCACCCCCTGGGTGTTGTAGGCGGTGTCGCCGAAGCCTTGGAACATATTCACGTTGCTGACGCGTACCGAGCCGCCGGTGATAATTGTGTAGCCGAGGCGGGCTCCGATCTCAAGGAGGCGCGGAGGGCCGCTGCCGTAGGTGACGGTCGCCAAGAGCGTTCCGCCGGTCACGCGGATGATGTGGTTCTTGTTCGAGGCGGGGCCGTGGCCGCAACTCTGACCGAAGGCGTTGCCATGGCCGCCGTTGTGGGCATCGACGAACCCGCTATTCAGGGTAATATCGCCCGCAACGGTATGGTAGTTTTCCAAGTTAGGATATTGCACATCACCCGTATTGAACTCGGTTGTCACGGTATCGATGAAGCTGTAGCCGTGGGAATTCTCTTCCTTCTTTAGGATATCGATCGCATCATCCTTTGCGGTGCAGTCCATATTGGAGCTTGTCGTGAAGTAGCCAAGACCCGATCCGATGCCCGATCCGCAATAGCCCGCCGTGGCCTTGATGCGGCCTCCGTTGATAGTGATGACGGTTCCGGAGCCGCCCGCTCCGCCACCGATGCCGGCACCATTGGAATAGGAGAGGTTGCTGCTCGTGGAGGTGGCGGTAATGCGCCCACCATTGATGATGATGGTGCCGCTGTTCTCCTTGGGGCCGCCGCCGATGCCGGCCGACTGACCGCGGCCAACGGCTGTCAGTTCCCCGGGGTTCTTCGCATCCATCTCGGTAGGAGCGCTTCCCGCCGAGAGCTTCTGGCCACCGATGAGGGTAACATCTGAGCCGATGAGGCCATTGACGGGGGTGACGATGTTGTTCGATGTGTCGAGATTGCGCACCTCGTCATCGATGACGAGCACCGATCCCCAGCCGCAGCGAATGCCGGGCCAGCCGCTGTTAGCGCTTACCGTTGACTCGAGGGTGTTGCTCGTGCCGCTCGCGAGCGTTAGGTGCAGCATGGTCTTGCGACGGATCTCGTCGGCGGTGGCGGCCTTGCGCTGGTTCTCCGGCGCTTTTCCGTCGTTGTCGGCAATATCCTTTACGTTGTTGACCATGTTGATGGGCGCTGAGGTAGTGCTCTGGATGGTCACGCCGGCCAGGGTGAGGTCGGCATGCACGCCGGCATCGATCTGGATCGTCTGAGCCGTCGTGGTCACGCCGTCAGCCATCTTCACCGTGAGGGGCTTTGAGCTGAGAATGTGCAAGATGCCATCGGCGAAGGAATAGTCGGTGCCATCGGTGCCGCCGTTGATCTGAAGCTGGCAGCCCACCGGTGTGACCCACCCTCCATCGCGGGGTACGGGATCGCCAGCGGGAGTGGCCGCGTCTGAGGCATCGAGGGCAGCCGTTGCGGCCCGCTGCAGGTATTGGCCGGCCGTCGTCACGGCTTGAAGAACGCTCTCTGTCTGGGAAGCGACCTCGTCCTGCAGTGTTTGATCTGACGGTTTAGCGTCCACGTCAGCGAGGGGCCCGTCGAACGCCCCTTCGCCTGAGCTGCTCTCAGAACTTAGGGGGGGGGTAGGCGTATTTTCCTCGTCCGCGAAAGCAGTGAGCGCCGTGGTGGGCATCATGAGCCCGCAGGCGAGCACGGCGGCCAGCGCTCCGCGGAGGAGCTTGTGCGTTTTCCTCATGTCGGTCATCTCCTGGCTCTCTATCGACGAAAGCGCCGAACATGCCGTAGCCCTGTTGTTGCGCCTTCGTTACCAAGCTGTAGATAACCATTGATTATATACCGACCCGCTGATCAGGAAAAGAGCAAGTTCGCCATAAACTGCGGGAAGCCGCGCAACGGCGGCTTCCCGGGGGACCGTGGTCTGTCACCCGGCCCGAGCGGCGCCAGGGCAGGCCCCTGGCGCCGGCGTTCTGTGAAATGCGAAGTCTAGCCCTCGTGGCGACGGCGCGGGGTGCGGCCGGCGCGACCGGGACGGTTGTCCTCCCGGCGCTCGCGACGCTCGCCATGGCCGTGACCGCGCTCGCCGCGGTCCTCGCGACGGGCCGGGGCGCTGCCCTCGGGGGCGTCCGGCTTGTCCAGACGATCGAGGGAGATCTTGCCGGTCTTCGGATCCACTTCCAGCACCACGACCTTGATGACATCGCCCAGGTTCAGCACGTCCTCCACCTTCCCCACGCGGCCGTTGGCCACGCGCGAGATGTGCAGCAGGCCGTCCTTGCCGGGGGTCAGCTTCACGAAGGCGCCGAAGTCCTTGATGCCGACGACCTCGCCCTCGAACTCCTCGCCCACCTCGGGTTCCTTCACGATGCCCAAGATCATGGCCTTGGCGGCCTCCATGGCGGTGCCGGATACGGCGCCCACGTGGATGGTGCCGTCCTCCTGGATGTCGATGGAGGCGCCGGTCTCCTCCTGGATGCCGCGGACGACCTTGCCGCCAGACCCGATGACATCGCGGATCTTGTCCACGGGGATCTTGATGGTCTCGATGCGCGGCGCGGTCTCCTTCATCTCGGCGCGGGGGCCGTCGATGGTGGCGAGCATGGCCTTAAGGATGTGGGCGCGGCCATCGTGGGCCTGCTTCAGGGCGCGGGCGAGAATCTCCACGGACAGGCCGCGGGCCTTGTTGTCCATCTGAAGCGCGGTGATGCCGTTGGGCGTTCCGCACACCTTGAAGTCCATGTCGCCGAGGAAGTCCTCGATGCCCTGGATGTCGGAGAGCACCACCACATCGTCGCCCTCCTTGATAAGGCCCATGGCCACGCCGGACACAGGGGCCGAGATCGGCACGCCAGCGTCCATGAGGGCCAAACAGGAGCCGCAGGTGGAGGCCATGGACGACGAGCCGTTGGACTCCAGCACCTCGCTCACCACGCGGATGGCGTAGGGGAAGGCATCGGTGTCGGGCAGCACCGGCAGGATGGCGCGCTCGGCGAGAGCGCCATGGCCCACCTCGCGGCGCTTCGGGGCGCCCATGCGGCCGGTCTCGCCGGTGCAGTAGGGCGGGAAGTTGTACTGGTGCATGTAGCGCTTGCCCTCTTCGGGCCAGATGGTGTCGAGGCGTTGCCACTCGTTGAGCATGCCGAGAGTGCACACGGACATGACCTGGGTCTGGCCGCGCTGGAACAGGCCGCTTCCGTGAACGCGGGGCAGGTAGCCCGGCACGATGTAGAGCGGGCGGATCTCGTCGGCGCTCCGGCCGTCGACGCGCTCGCCGGTCTCGATGATCATGGCGCGCATGGCCCGCTTCTCCAGGGACTTCAGCGCGGCCTTGATGTCGCTGCCCCAGGCAGTGCGCTCCTCCTCGGTGAAGTCGTTCTCGGTGATGGCGGCCTTGAGCTGTTCCACCTTGCCCATGCGGGCGGCCTTGTCGGCGTCCTTCAGGGCCGCGGACATCTCGGCCAGGTGCGCGTCCACGCGCTCGGCCACCGACGGGTCGGCCATGTGGATCTTGTACTCCATGGGGGTGGGGTTCACGCGGGCGAGGAAGGCGGCCTGCTTCTCGCAGAAGGCGGCGATGGCCTCCTGGCCGAAGGTCATGGCGGCCAGCATGTCCTCCTCGGAGATCTCGTCGGCGCCGGCCTCCACCATGGAGATGTAGTCGGCGGTGCCGGCGATGGTCAGCTCCAGGTCGGAGGTCTCCATCTCGGTGTTGGTGGGGTTCACGATGAACTCGCCGGTCTCGGCATTGCGGCCGATGCGCACCGCGGCGGCCGGCCCATCGAAGGGGGCGCCGCCCACAAGCAGGGCCGCCGAAGCGCCGGCCACGCAGATGGTGTCGGGCAGGTGCTCCTCGTCGATCACAAGCGGGGTGGCAACGATGTGCACCTCGTTCTTGTAGCCGTCGGGGAAACCGGGGCGGATGGGACGGTCCACCATGCGGGCCACGAGCGTACCGTGGTCGGACGGCTTCGCCTCGCGCTTCAGGTAGCCGCCGGGGATACGGCCCACGGCGTACATCTTCTCGATGTAGTCGACGGTCAGGGGGAAGAAGTCGTAGTCGCGCTCCTGGCTGGAGACGACGGTGGTCACGAGCACGCTCGTCTCGCCGCAGGTGACGAGCACAGCTCCCGTGGCCTGCTTGGCCAGCTCGCCCGTCTCCAGACGGTACTGCTTGCCGTACAACTCGAATTCTTCGACAATCTTGGTCATGTCTTCTTTTCTTTCTCTTCTCCTCCGCACCTCATTGCGCGGAAGCTCCTTCGGGTTCGGGCTACTTATATTCCCCCGCCCCCGCGACCGCGGCGCACCCTTGCGCCTACGACCGCTCTATACAGCAAACGGGGCCCCGAGGGGCCCCGTACCTGCTCGAACTAGATGTTGTCGCGGATGCCGAGCTTCTTGATGAGCTCGCGGTACTCGTCGATGTTGCGGTTCTTGATGTACTTCAGCATACCGCGGCGCTTACCGATGAGCATCATGAGGCCGCGACGGGTGTGGTTGTCCTTCTTGTGCACCTTCAGGTGCTCGGTGAGGTTGCGGATGCGCTCGGAGAGGATCGCCACCTGTACCTCGGCAGAACCGGAGTCCTGCTCGTTCTTGCCGAACTCGCGCATGAGCTCGGCGGTGCGCTCCTTGGAGATGCTGTCCTTGTTGGCCATGATTGCCACCTTTCTTCTGCGGGAATGCCCCGCGTTCCTTCGCCGCTTCCTGCGGCTTTTCCTTGTCGTCGGCTCCGAGCGGGAAAGCGGGTGGCGCATTCGAGCTAGGGGCCGATGGGCTGTTCGCACAGCTTGCCCAGTATAGGCGAGCACTCCCCCATCCACAAGGCCCCATTCCGCCAGCGTCACCGTATCTGCACAGGGAGCGGCGGCCCGACGGCGTCTCGCGGGCCATGGTCGGGCGGCGAGACGCCGGAAGCGCAAGGGCCCCGCCCTTGCCGCCGCATCAGAACAGGCCGCTCGTGAAGAGGAACTCCAGGGACTTCAGGGGGCTGCCCACGTGGGCCCGCACGAGGGCCTGAACGAGGTGCAGCACGGCAAAGGAGGCCGAGGAGTCGGCCGGCCCAGCGGCCAGGGCGTCGAAGGGGCTGCCGAGGAAGTACTGGGCCCAGCACAGGGTGGCCGCCTCTACGGGAACCGTCTCCAGGTGCGGGCGGCAGGCGGGGCAGACCGCACCTCCCTCGATGGCCGAGAAGGGCACGCGAGCCCCCTCTTCCAAAGCGATGGGGGCGCCGCAGCCCACGCAGGCCTCGAGGCTCGGCCGCAGCCCCGAGAAGGCGAGCAGCTTCACGAGCGCGGCGGCGGCCAGGGCCAGGCGGTGGTTGTCATCGGCGGTATCCATGACGTCGAGGACCCGGGTGATGGATTGGAACAGCCGCGGATTTTCCAGGCCGTTCTGGGCCACGCGACCGGCCAGCTCCAGCAGGGGCAGGGCCGCGGCCGAGGCCTCGATGCCGCGACGCAGCGGGTCGTGGGCGCCGGCGAGCCGCGCCTCTTTCACAATGTCGAGGCTGCGGCCGCGGGCGCACAGAAGGTCGACGACGCAGAGGGGCTCAGTGCGGGCGGCGAAGGAGCTGGTGGGCTTGCGGGCCCCCTTGGCCACGGCCCGGGCCAGGCTGCCGTCGGCGGCGAGCAGGGTGAGGATGAGGTCGCTCTCCCCCAGCTTCGTGCGGCGCAGCACCAGGGCGCGCAGGGGATAGGTGGGCTGGGACACCACTCGCGCCGCCCTAGGGCAGGGTGATCTCGGGATTGGCGTAGGAGATCTTGTCGTTGTCGTTCCAGACCAGGCCGCCCTCGAGGGTCACGGGGTTCTTGTCGTCGTAGTAGGTCTTCTCGCCGAGGCCGAAGGGGAACTTCACCACCTCGGACTTCACCGCCACCACGGTGTAGCTCACCTCGCCATCGCCCTTGTAGGAGGTGCTCTTCACTTCCTTCACCAGGTAGGTGCCCTCCTCGGTGGTCAGCGTGGCCCCGGGCAGCACGCCGATGGTGAGCTCGCGCAGCTCGGCGGCGCGGGACTTGGCGATGTAGAGCGTGACGGTGCTGCCCGAGTTAAGCTCGGTGCCAGCCTCCGGGTCGGTGGAGACGGCGGTGCCCTCCTCCGCATCCTCGGTGTAGTAGCGCTGGACATCCGCCTCGTAGCCCTCGGCCTCCAGGGCCGCCACGGCATCGTCGCGGGAGGAGCCCGCCACATCCGGCACGGTGAAGGGCACGGCCACGGTGAGGGTCACGGGGTCGGTGGACAAGAGAGCAGTGCCGGCCTCGGGGGCCACGGCGAGCACGGTGCCAGTGGCCTCGTTGGACTTCTCCTCGGTCACCTCCACGCTGGAAAGACCCTCGGCGGCGAGCAGGTCGACGGCCTCCTGCTGGGTGAGCCCCGCCACGGCGGGCACCGTGCGGGCCACGGCCACGGTGAGCTCCACGGTGCTCCCCTCCTCGGCCCGGCCCCCGTCGGGGGCGGCGGCCAGCACGGTGCCCGGGGCCTCGTCGGACTTCTCCTCGGTCACGGCGGCGGCGAACCCCTTATCGGCCAAGGCGGCCTCGGCCTCGGCCTGGGGAAGCCCCACGACGGAGGGGACGGTCTTGCCGCCCCACATCTCGGCCATGTAGGTGCCCGCCGCGGCGACACCGCCGACCACGATGAGGGCGATGAGGGCGCCGATGATGAAGGGGACCTTGGAGCGCGGCGGCCGGGCCTGGGCGGTCGGCGGCGCGGCGGCCTTCTCGGTTGCGGGGGTCTTCTTGTCCGAGGGGCCCTTTGCCGGTGCGGCGACGGTCTTCGGGCTCTTCGCGGTATCGGTCCGGGTCGCGTCCCCCGGCTCGGCACCGCGGGCCTCGGCCCTGGCTGCGGCCGCCTTGGCGCGCGGGTTCCCCGTGGCGGAAGCGCTTCGGGGGGCCATCGCCGCCGTCTCGACCCCGGCCGGGGCCGCCGGGGCCGATGGGGCACCAGCGGCCTCCAAAGGACCGGCGCCGGTAGCCGGCGCAAGGGCGCCTGCGGGCTCGTCTTCCGTGGCGGCCTCGGCCTCGGCGGTGGATGCGATGGCGCGCTCCCCCACCGGCACGATGCCCGTCTCGGCCGCGGGCAGCTCCAGGGCGCCGGGCTTCAGAGCCGCCGTGGCGTCCGGGGCTGCGGGTGCCGGCTCGGCCCCATCGGCCTGCTCGCTGGCGGCGGCCATCTCAGCCGCGGCGGCCTCCGTTGCGGCCAGCATGGCGCCGGCGGCCAGGGCCTCGTCCGCCTCGGGGGCGTGCGCGACCTCGGCGGCCTTGCGCTCTTCCCGGGCGGCCGCAGCCGCGGCCAGCCGTTCCTCGCGGGCGGCAGCCGCAGCCGCCTTGCGCTCCTCGCGGGCGACCTCGGCGGCGGCGCGGGCCTCTTCCCGGATGCGGCGCGCCTCCTCCTTCTGCTGGGCCTTGGCGAACTGGCGCTCGAGCTTGCGCTGCTCGCGGTCGCGCTTCTTCTGTTCCCGCGGGGACAGGCCCAGGGTGTAGTTGCGGGCCCGAGGCACGTACTCGTCGCGGACGACGGGGATCTCGGCGGTGTCGCCGGCGCTGCTCGCGGGCGCAGGGGGCACATAGCTTGAGTCCACGAGGCGCTCGAAGCCGGAGAAGTCAGGCTCCCGCGGGGGCTCGGGCAGGGGATCGACCAGATCGGCCACGGAAGTGCGCGGCGCGGCGGGCACCACTTCGGGCACCGTGGGGCGCGCGGCCGGCTTGGCCTCGGGCACGGCGATGTCGGGCACCTTCACCACCGGCGGCACGGCCCCGAGCGCCTCATCGCGGCGGCGCTCCGCCTCGGCCGGATCGGGCACGGCGGGAATGCGGTCGCTCGAGAGGAACACGTGGCCGCACTCCTGGCAGAAGGGGGCGTCGTCGGCGTTATGGAACGAGCAGCGGGGGCACTTCATCTACAGCTCTCCTCAAAGGTATGGTTGGGGAGAATTGTAGCGCAGATATACCGCCTACGCACCTTCTCCGTAACCGAATCGGCGAATTTGATTCGCGTCGCGTCGCCAGTTCTTCCGCACCTTCACCGACAGGTCCAAAAACACCTTGGATCCCAGGAGAAGCTCCAGGTCGCGGCGGGCCTCGGTGCCGATGCGCTTGATGGCCGCGCCGCGCTTGCCGATGATGATGCCCTTCTGGCTGTCGCGCTCCACGTAGATGACCGCGTAGATGCGGTAGAGGTTCGGCTTCTCGAACTCCATCTCCTCCACCCCGACTCCGATGGCATGGGGCACCTCGTCGAAGAAGTTGCGCAGCACCTTCTCGCGGATGAACTCGGCCACCATCACTTCCAGGGGCTGATCGGTCTCCATGTCGGCGGGGAACCACGCCGGGCCCTCGGGCAAGAGGAACTGCACCTCTTCCACGAAGGCGTCCACGTTGCGGCCCGTGGTGGAGGAGAGCCCTACCATGGCGTCCCAGTCGCACAGTGCCTCGGCCGCCTCGCGCTGGGCGCTGATCTGGGCATCACTGACCATATCGGTCTTGGAGAGCACGCAGATCTTCGCCGAGCCCTTCGCGGCCCGCACCTGTTCGGCCACCCACTCGTCCCCTCGGCCGATGGGCTGGGAGGCGTCGATGAGCATGGCCACCACGTCCACGTCCTCCAGGGCCTTGATGGCCGAGGTGTTCAGCTCCTCGCCGAGGGCGTCCTTGGGCTTGTGCAAACCCGGCGTGTCCACGATGATCATCTGCATCTCGTCGGTGGTGTACACAGCGCGGAAGCGGTGGCGCGTGGTCTGGGCCGTGTTGGAGGTGATGGCGATCTTCTTCCCCATGATGGCGTTCAAAAGCGTGGATTTGCCCGCGTTGGGACGTCCCACCAGGGTGACAAATCCGCTCTTGAAGTCGGGGTTGGTGGGGAACGAGCCCCCCATGGGGTTTTCAGCGAAGTAGGCGTCGAGGTCCACGGGTGTCCTTTCGGGTTGCCGCCCGCGAGGCGGACGGGAGCGTGCGGGGGTCGGAGCGGTCAGAGGGTCAGGGAAGAAGGGCCAGCAGGTGCGGGGCGAACACGATGAGCCCCACCGCCACCGAGCCCGCGGAGGCCAGAAGCACGGCCCCGGCCCCGGCGTCCTTGGCGGCCCGGGCCAAGGGGTGCCAGTCGGGGCTGGCCAGGTCGGTCACCGATTCCACGGCGGTGTTCACCACCTCGGACACGGCCACCACCATGATGGCCAGCACGACGGCGAGCCATTCGGTCCGCGAGATGCCCAGGATAAGGCCGGCGGCCACGGCGAGGGCGGCCACGGCGAGCTGGATCTTCAGGTTGCGCTGGGAGGCGAAGGCGTAGGCGATGCCGCGCCCGGCGCAGCGGAAGGCGCACAGCAGCGGGAAGCGCCCCGTGCCGGCGGAACGGCTGTCGGCGGCGGTGCGCACGAGGCGCCCGTCGCAGCCGCAGCCGCCCTCGGCGGGCGGGACGGTCTGGGGGGCCGGGGCCGAAGTGGGGCGATCGTCGGGCACGGGGCGCCTAGCGGCTCTCGTCGGCGGCCGGCAGGTCGCGCTCGGACCAGGCCGTGAGGAGCTCCTTCTCCCGGGCCTCCATCACTTCGGCCTCCTCGTCGACGATGTGGTCGTAGCCGCACAGGTGCAGAAGGCCGTGGACGAGCAGCAGGCTGATCTCCTGCTCGAAGGAGTTGCCGTACTCCTCCGCCTGGGTGGCGGCCACGTCCGGGGCGATGATGATGTCGCCGAGCTCGTAGACCGGGCAGCCCTCCCCGTCGGCGGCGGTCATGTCGTCGGCGATGTTGTCGCACTCGAAGGACAGCACGTCGGTAGGCCCCTCGATGCCGCGGAAGCGCTCGTTCAGCTCGGCGATGGTGGCATTGTCCACGAAGCTGATGGACACCTCCGAGTTGGCGGGCTTCCCCTCGTCCTTCAGGACGAACTGCGCCAGCGACGCCAGGGGAAGCTCGGCGAGGCGGTCTTCGCCGTGGTTGAAAGTGATCAGGATGTCCATGGGAATCAGGCCTTTCCCGTCGCGCGCTCGTAGGCGGCCACGATGGTGGCGACAAGGGAGTGGCGCACGACGTCCTTTCCGGTGAGATCGCAGAACGCGATGTCGTCGATGCCCTCCAGAATGGAGCGCACCTGCACGAGGCCGCTTATGCCCCGTGGAAGATCGATTTGGGAGATATCGCCGGTGACGACGATCTTTGCTCCGTTGCCGAGGCGGGTGAGCGCCATCTTCATCTGCTCGGGGGTGGTGTTCTGGGCCTCGTCCAGAATGATGAAGGCGTCGTTCAAGGTGCGGCCGCGCATGAACGCGAGGGGCGCGATCTCGATGACGCCGGTCTCGATGAGGAAGGACGCCTTCTCCATATCGAACATGGAGTACAGGGCGTCGTAGAGGGGGCGGATGTAGGGATCCACCTTCTCGAAGAGGGTGCCGGGCAGAAAGCCCAGGTTCTCGCCGGCCTCCACGATGGGACGGGACAGCACGATACGGCCCACTTCCTTGCGCTTCAGGGCCGCCACCGCCATGGCCATGGCCAGATAGGTCTTGCCCGTGCCGGCGGGCCCGATGGCGAAGGTGACGGTGTTCTCGCGGATGGCGTCCACGTAGTGCTTCTGGCCGGCGGTTCTCGGGCGGATGGCTCGGCCGCGGTAGGACAGCAGCACGTCGTCGCGCAAAGCCGATGGGGCGAACTCGGCATGGCGCAGAAGCTCGATGGCGCGGCGCACCGAGTCGGCATCGGGCGCCTCTCCCCCCTCGGCCTGGCGGAACAGGTCGGTGAGCAGCGCCGTGAGCTGCTGCACCTCGATAGGGTCGCCGGCCAGGGACACCGTATTGCCCCGCACGGTGATGCGGGCATCGAAGGCATCCTCCATCTGGTGGAGTATCCCGTCGGCCTCACCCACTACAAGCGCCATGTCCACATCGGCGGGCGCTGTGAGCGTTGTCTGCTTGGAATCAGTCATGTTCTTTATTGTACCTCATCTTGTGCGCTTGCAACAGAACCCCTCGGAAACAGGGCATGAGGCGGCCCCTACCCAGCGGTGCGCTCCTCTTCCACGAGGTTGATGAGCTCCTGCTGGGAGTGAACCTCGAACTTGCGGTAGACGGCCTTCACGTGGCTCTTCACCGTCTCGTCGCCGATGACGAGCTCCTTGCGAATGAAGGCGCGATTGCGGCCGCGGGCCAAGAGCTGGAACACGTCCTGCTCGCGGGAGGTCAGGCGGTGGCGCCGGGCCAGGGCCTCACAGGCCTCGTCCAGTCCTGTCCCTGCAGCAGGCCGCGCCTCCTCTTCCATGGGGCGCACGAAGCCCCAGCCCGTGGAGGCGGAGCGGTTTCCGAACACGAACAGGCTCACGAGCAGGATGAGGAAGATCACGAGGGCGGCGAGCATGGCCAGGGACAGATCGCTCGCCAGGAAGGGGTGGCTCACGTCGGCCGCCACGGATCCGGCGAACTGGCCGAGCTGGATGGCGAGCAGGCCCCAGGCGGCCATCCAGGCGGCGGGCACCTCCTCGCGAGCGGCGAGCACGGCCCAAATGGCCCACAGCACGATATAGAAGTACTGGTAGCCGAACTGGTGCACCGCCGTTCCGATGATGGAGAGGGGCTCGTGCAGGGGCAGGAAGAGGAAGCCCGCGGCCATGGCCGGCAGGGCCACCTGGTAGGTGAGGTGGTCGAAGTCCATCTTGAACACGGCGCTGGTGATGTAGAAGGCACCGGCCGCCCCCACGATGGCCACGATGTTGAGAAGGTCGCGCAGATTGATCCACCCCGCCCCCACGGGGGCCATGAGCCCTTTCATGAGCCCGAAGGACAGGCCGAAGAAGAAAGCCACGAGGATCATGACGAGAGGCAACCGCGCTGCAACGGGCAGGTTGCGGTACTTCTGGGGCACCCGGGGCAGGCGACGTGCCTGGCGCCGGTAGCAGGCGATGCTCATGAGGGGAAGGGCTGCCACAGCGAGGTGGGCGGCGGTTGCGGGTAGGGCAAGCAGTACGCCGTAGGCCCCTGCGGCCATGATGATGGCGGCAACGAAGACCCGCATGAGCCGGCGCGGGCCGTACTCCACGAGCCGTTCGCCCCACAGCACCACAATGCCACCGCTACCCACGCCCGTCAGAACGGCTCCCACTAAATAAAGGGTGGGCGCCGAGCTCGGATCCACGAGGCCTGGCAGCAGGGAGACGCACAGAGTGCCCAGCGCGGTGAGAACCGCCGCTTCCCAGGGCACGACTCGCAACTCCGAGAGGGGGTTGCGCACGCGGGCAAGCAGCAGAAAGGCCGCGATGGACACCACGTTGGCGAGCAGGGACACGACCCAGAGCGGTTCGAGCATGGTGCCCGGAGTGAAGGCAGCGGCGCCCAGCTGCGCTCCCTCCTCGTAGAAGCGGCTGCTCCAGAACACGCACCAAATCCACGCCCAGTGGGCGGCGAAGCCGAGCACGTCCGGCGAGAGCCAGTGCTCCCGAGAAAACTTGTTCTTCATGGTCTATCCCTCCGCCGACATTATAGGGGTTTGGAAGTCGCCTCCCCTCAGAGCCAGGAAAAACGTCTCCCCCTGGGAGGGGGATATTGGGTATGAGGGAGACGTTTCCCCCTGCCGACGGGGAGATTCACCCGAGCCTTTGCGCTTGAATCGGATCAGCTGCCCAGCGCAGCCGGCAACGCTGCCGAGGGCCCCGCCGAAGGGAGCGGGGCGGGGGCGATGTCGCATTCGTGGCGCCGAGCCTCGGATGGGGAGGATTCTTAAAGGAGGAATCATGACCAAGGAACAGAGCAAGAGCGGCCTTTCCCGCCGCGCATTCTTCGGTCTGGGGGCTACTGCGGCCGCCGGGGCTGCCGTGGCCGGGCTCGCGGGCTGTGCGCCCCAGACGCCCGCCGAGAGCGCCGCAGGCGGCGAGACGCTGTCCCAAACCGGCGGCATGCCCATGGCCGACAACGGCGCTTCGGCCGGCCCCGACACCCAGGGCCTGCACAGCTGGGAGATCGCGCCAGAGCCCATTCCCGCCGACGAGATCACCGCGACCGAGGACACCGACGTGCTCGTGATCGGCGCGGGCCTGGGCGGCTGCTGCGCCACCCTGGCCGCTCTGGAGGAGGGCGCGAAGGTCATCACCATCGACAAGAACAGCGAGCAGGCCATCGCCCGCGGCGTGCATATCGCCGGCTTCCACACCAAAGTCCAGGCCGACCTGGTGAAGCAGGGCCTGCTGGAGGAGCCCGACTACGTGCACGTGGTGCGTCGCTGGATCAACTGGGCCCAGGGCCGCGTGAAGGAGCCGCTGCTGTGGGAGTACGCCCGCAAGTCCGGCGCCTGCTTCGACTGGCTCTACGACATCGCCAAGGCCCAGGGCCTGGAGGCGCTTTTGTGGGACGGCTACTACAAGGGTCCCGACTACACCGAGTATCCCGTCACCCACATCTTCTACAAGGAGGGCATGCTGGAGGAGACGGTGAACTTCACCTTCTACCAGGGTTCCGGCGTGGGCGACGTGTACGGCAACGCCGTGCTCGTGCCCGCCCTGTACGATGCCATCGCCGCTAACGGCGGCGAAATCCGCTGGGAGACCAAGTCCGAGCGCCTCGTGCGCGACGGCGAGGGCCCGGTGACTGGCGCCATCGTGAGCACCCCCGAGGGCATGGTGCAGATCAACGCCAAGTCGGTCGTCATTGCGTCGGGCGACTACGCCGCCGACGACGAGATGTTCCAGTACTACGCTCCCATGACTGCCTACGCCATGGACGCCCGCTACTACAATCCGCCGGACTGCGACACCGGCGACATGCACAAGCAGGCCATCTGGATCGGCGGCGCCATGCAGCGAAGCGAGCCCCACGCGGCCGTCATGCACCTCGACTTCGGTGCGGCCTCCTACGGCTTCCTCCATGTGAACTGGGAGGGCAAGCGTTTCAAGAACGAGGATGTGAACACCCAGTCCAAGTCGGTCACCAAGGCCCTGCAGACCCAGAAGGAGGCCTGGACCATCTACGACGCCAACGGCCTTAAGGCCGTGAAGCAGCAGATGGATGCCGGTCTTGGCGGCGGCCTGCAGTGGGGCCAGCTGACCCAGCCCGTGGGCGGTGAGTACAACCTGGAGGCCCAGGAGATCGTGCTTCAGGGCGAGATCGAAAGCGGGCTTACCCAGACAGCCGACACCCTGGAGGAGCTGGCCGGCCTCATGGGCGTGCCCGCCGAGAACTTCGTGGCCACCGTGGAGCGCTACAACGAGCTGTGCGATCTCGGCAAGGACCTCGATTTCGGCAAGCGCCCCGAGGTGATGGCCAAGGTCGTGGAGCCGCCGTTCTATGCCGGCAAGCTGGAGGCCGACCTGCTCACCATGTGCGGCGGCCTGCGCACCGATCTGGAGACCCACGTGCTCGATGCCAACGACCAGCCCATCGAGGGCCTCTACGTCTGCGGCTCGGCGGCAGGCGACTTCTTCGGCGCGGGCGACTACCCCACCTATGTGCCCGGTATCGGCCACGGCCGTTGCGTGACCTTCGGGCGCATGGCTGGCATCAACGCCGCCGGCGGCAACGCTGACGAGAAGATTCCGGACTTGGATCTGTTCGCCTAAGGCAACCTCGACTGGGACGAACCCAGCCCTGCCATACCCTCCCTCTTGAGCCCCGCAGGCACCAAAGTCTGCGGGGCTTTTGCCGTTTGATGCCCAAGACGTATGATGCACTTTGGTTGACGAACTATCTCGAAATTGCACGAAATCGCGAGTTATGAGCGTCTGAGGGCGTTCCGGCACGCGAGATCTGCGACATTAGAGGTTGCGGCGATATTCTGACCAGACGTTTTCGTGGAAGGTGCCGTGGGATTCAGCTCTTCGCCGGCCCCGAGACGCTCATAACTCACGATTTCGCGCAGAAACGGGGGTGTTCGCCGACCGAAAGAGGGATCCTCGCAGAGCGCAAGCCGTAATTACGGGTGCCCCTTGCTCAAGGGTGTCTCGACCCCCGTGGCTACCCTATTTTAACCGGGACAAGAGAGCCGATGGCGGCACCGGCGGGCGCGGGCATCTCGTGGTAGCTCTCGGTAGTGGCATGGCCAGGGCGCTCCACGAGGGCGAGCTCGACCGCGCCCGCACGCGCGGCGTGGTCGGCCGCGGCCAGTTCGTCGGTCAGGGTGCGCAAGCGGGCCGCCCGGGCGGCCTTCTCCCCGGGAGGCACCTGGTCGGGGCGCTCAGCCGCCGGCGTTCCCTCGCGCCGCGAGTACGGAAACACATGAATCTTCGCGAAGCCGACGTGGCGGGCCAAGGCGCAAGTGTCCTCGAAGTCCTGCTCGGTCTCTCCGGGAAAGCCCACGATGATGTCGGTGGTGAGCGCTATTTCGGGCACCATGGCCCGCAAGTAGTCCACGAGCTGGCGATACTCCTCGGCGTCGTAGGGGCGGCCCATCTCCCGCAGCACCTTTGACGAGCCCGATTGCAGGGGCAGGTGCAGATGGCGGCAGAGGCGCCCCCTGGCCTCGGCGAGAAGGCCGATGAGGTCCATCGACACGTCCATGGGCTCGACCGAGCCGATGCGGAAGCGGCAGGGCGGCTCGCCCGGCGCGTGCAGCTCGGCCGTCTCGGCGAGCAGGCGCCGGCAGAGGTCGGCCAGATCCAGGCCGTCGGCGTCGTAGGATCCCAGGTTGATGCCCGTGAGCACGATTTCCCGCACCCCGGCCCGCGCCAGGGCTACGGCCTCGGCCGCCACCTCGTCGGCATTCCGGCTCGTCGCGCGGCCGCGGGCCACGTGCACGATGCAGTACGTGCAAGCGTTGTCGCAGCCGTCCTGTACTTTGATGCCGATACGCGTGCGCCCGTCGGCGGGCAGCACCGCCTCTGCGCCCTCAGGCGCCGCGAGCCCGGCAGCGCGGTTGCCGGTAGAAGGAGCCGGCCTCTCGGGTGCAGCCAGCTCGCCCTCTTCCGCCGTGTGGTCATCGCGCTGCGCGCGAGTATCGAGGGGGGAGCCCCCCGCGGGAAGTCGTGACGGAAATGCGCCCTCTTCCAAATAGAGCGCCATAACGGCTTTCGGGACTACGGTCACGCGGCTTCCCAGGGCCTCGTATGACGCCGCATCGATTTCCGTTGCGCAGCCAGTAACGACAACGGGCGCTTCCTCGTTGGCGAACAGGGCGTGGCGCACGGCCTTACGGGTCTTCTTCTCGGCCTCGCCGGTGACCGTGCAGGTGTTTACCACGATGAGGTCGGCCTCGGCCACAGGCGACGGCGCTCCCCCGCGTCCGGCGAGCAACCGCTCGAAGCCATCGGCCTCCACGCGGTTCACCTTGCAGCCCAGGTTCACCACGGCGAAGCGGAAGGCGGCCCTACGCATCGGCGATCTCCGCCGACGGGAACATCGCCACGAAGCCCTCGGCCGCTGGCGAGGGGGCCGGGAGAACCGTCCCCGCATCTTCTTCGACCCGCTCGATCTCAGCCCTCTCGGGGCCGTTCCCCATGGCGCCGAGCTCGTAGAGCGCCAGGGCCGGGGCCACGATGCCCGCCGTCTCGGTGCGCAAGATAGAGGGCCCCAGCGTGACGAGGCGGGCACGGGGGTTGCTCGCCAGAAGCGCGCGCACCTCCTCTTCGGCCAGGCCGCCCTCGGGGCCCACCACCACAGCGATGCGGGCATCGGCCGCAGGGGTGCGCGTGGCGGCGAGAGCGCCCTGGATCGCTTCGCGCAGGCTCGCGCTGCCGGGTGCCTCCTCCCAGCACACGAGCACGGCCGTGGCGCCGTCGAGCCGCGCGCAGGCCTCCCCCACGGTCGCCGGCTCGCTCACCTCGGGAATGCGAGCCTGCCCCGACTGCATGGCCGCGCTCTTGGCGATGGCCCACCATCGCTCGGTCTTGGCCGCGGCCTTCTTGCCGTCCAGCTTCACCACCGAGCGCCTGCAGGTCAGGGGCACGAAGGCCGCCACGCCCACCTCGGTGGCATGGCGGATGACCGTCTCCATCTTGTCGCCCTTGGCCAGGCCCTGGAGCAATACCACCTGAGGACCTTCCGCGGGCGCCTCCTCGTGACGGGCGATGGAGACGAGCGGCAACCCGTTGGAGATATCGATGATCTCGCACTCGAAGTAGTCGCTTGCCCCGTCGATGACGGCGATATGCTCGCCCGCAGTCAGGCGCAGCACCTTCGCGTGCTTCACGTCGTCGGCCGCCAGCCGCAGCGGAAACACCGCCTCCGTCTCGGCAGCGAGCACCTGGTTTTCCAAAAAGAAGCGCGGAAGCGACATGAACGACTCCCCTATTCGAAGATATCCCGCAGCTTCTGCAGCGGCGAGCGCTTCTCATCCACGGTCTCGCCCATCTCGGCGGCCAGCTCCTCCAAAAGCTCGCGCTCGCGCTTGGAGAGCTTCGTGGGAATCTCCACGTCGATGTGGGCGAACAGGTCGCCCCGCACGTCGCTCTTCAGGCGCGGCATGCCGAAGCCCTTTACGCGCACCACCTGGTCGTTCTGACATCCCTCGGGGATCTTCACCGTGACCTTCTCGTCCTCGAAGATGCCGTCGATCTCGATATCGGCACCGAGGGCCGCCTGCACCATGGGCACCACGAGCTTGCAATGCAGGTTATCACCGTCGCGCTCGAAGAACTCGTCCGGGGCGATGCGCACGGTGACGATGAGGTCGCCGGCCGGCGCGCCCTGCATGCCCGCCTCGCCGAAGCCGTGGATGCGCAGCTGCTGGCCGTCGCGGATGCCCTTGGGCACCTCCACCGATACGCGCTGGCGGTCGGGCACGCGGCCCTGGCCCTCGCACTCGGGGCAGGGGTTCTCGATAATGGTGCCGGTGCCGTGGCATTCGGGGCACGTGGTGGCCGACTGCATGTCGCCGAGGAAGGTGTGCTGCACAGTGACGACCCGGCCGCGGCCGTCGCATTCAGGGCAGGTGACCTCCTTGCCGCCCTCGCCGAGGCCCGTGCCGTCGCAGTCGGGGCACGGCGCCAAGCGATCATAGACGATCTCCTTCTTCTCGCCGGTGGCCGCCTCCTTCAGGCTGATGCGGATGCCCACGCCCATGTCGCGGCCGTCCTTGCGCACCTGGCGTCCGCCCCCGGCCGCCGCGCCGCCGAAGAAAGTGGAGAAGATGTCGCCCATGCCGCCGAAGCCGCCGCCTCCGAACAAGTCCTCGAAGTCGATGTTCACGCCGCCGTAGGGGCCCGCGCCGCCCGCAGCCCCGGGCACGGTGCCGAAGCGGTCGTAGGCGGCCTTCTTCTGCGGATCGCTCAGCACGTCGTAGGCCTCGTTCAATTCCTTGAACTGGTCTTCCGCATCGGGCGCCTTGTTCACATCCGGGTGCAGCTCCCGGGCGCGGTGGCGGAACGCCTTCTTGATCTCGGTTTCGGAGGCGTCGCGGGAGACGCCGAGGATTTCGTAGAGGTCCTTCGTTGCGGCCATAGTGGAACGTCTTGCCTTTCTGATGGGTCGTACAAAAGTCGGTGGCGCCGCTAGTCGTCGCAGAGCACGCTCTGGGCGGCGCGCACGGCGCGGATAGCATTGCCGTAGTTCATGCGGGTGGGGCCGATAACGGCGACGACGCCCTCGCTGTCGCCGCGGCCGTAGGAACAGGCCACGATGGAGATGCCGGCCAGCTCCGAGGCAGGGTTCTCCCGTCCGATGCGCACCATGACGGGGCTTTCCCCCTCCACCGTGTCGTCGAAGGTGTGCAGGAGCACTTCGTCGTCCTCGAGTACCTCCATGACCGGCAAGAGCGCCTTGGCGTCGCTGAACTCCGGTTGGCGCAGAAGAGACGAGATGCCGAGGCTATGGGCCCGGTTCCCGTCGCTCACGCCGAGGCACTCCACCACCTCGTCGATGACGAGCTGCACGAGGGGATCGCGCAGGGCCTCAATGGTGCTCGCGTCCAGAGAGCGGCGCACATCCCGGGCCGACTGGCCCACGAGCAGCCGGTTCAGCAGGTTCTGGGCCGCCGCCAGCTCATCGGAGGTGACCTCTTCGGAGAAGGCGACCGTGCGGTTGGCCACCTGGCCGTCATCGGCCACCACGATGATGATGGCCTGCCACACCGACAGGGACACGAGGGTGATCTGGCGAATGCGGCCGGCGAAGACCGAGGGGGCCATGACGATGGAGAGGCAGTCGGTGAGCCGCGCCAGGGCGGCGGATGTGCGCTCCATGAGGGCATCCAGTTCGCAGGCGGCGCCGCGCAGCTCGTCCATCATGGCGGGATGGGGCCGCTCCTCCTCGGCGAGGCCCGACGAGAGCAGCTCGTCGACGAAGGTGCGGTAGCCGGCATCGGTGGGCACACGGCCGGCCGAGGTGTGGGGCTGCTGGATGAAGCCCGCGTCCTCCAGGGCGGATAGGTCGTTGCGCACCGTGGCCGGGCTCACGCCGAGCCGGTGGCGCTCGGTGAGCGTGCGCGATCCCACGGGCAGTGCGTACTCGATGTAGTCCTCGATCAGCGCGCGCAGCACCCTCTGGCGTCGCTCCGACAGCATGACCGCTCCTTTCGCTTCCCCGCCGGCGCCCCCTGCGGGCGCGCCGTTGTTGACGCTATTTTAGCAACCAAGCGGCGAGAGTGCTAACGAAAGGGCCGATCTCGACGCAAGCGACACATGGGAGCAGGCGGAAGGCGCACAGGGGCCCACGACTCCCGCCGCCCGACCCAGACGGCACCGGGCGGCCGCGGCCACGGCCTCAGGGCGCCAAATCCAGCAGGCGGCCGTAGAGCTCGTTGCCGCAGAGCCAGCCGCGCTCGGTGGGGCGCCAGCGGCCGTCCCGGTGCTCGGCGAGGCCGAGGGCCGCCAGCTCGTCGAAGGCGGCCCCTACCGCCCCGGCGCCGATGGTCGCCGCCGCCCGGGCGATGCGCTCGTCGGAGACGCCCTGGGCCATGCGCATGGCCAGCATGAGGTCCTCGGCGGCCATCTGCCGCGCGTTCAGGTCGTCCACCACGCGCCCGTCCTGCACCCGCATGCGGCGCTCGGCGTTCTGGGTCATAGTCGCCGCCGAGCGGCCGAGTCCCAGGTAGGGCACGCCGGTCCAGTAGGCGGTGTTGTGGCGGCTCTCGAACCCGGGGCGGGCGTAGCTGGCCACCTCGTAGCGGATAAAGCCGGCCTCCCCCAGGATGCGCTCCGCTGCCTCCATGCACGCAGCCTCCACATCGTCGTCCGGCTCGGCCATCTCGCCGCGCATCACAGCGGCATCGAAGGGGGTGCGGGGCTCGATGGCGAGCGGGTACACCGACACATGGGTCACGCCGAGGGCCACGGCCTCGCGCACCGAGGCCTCGAAGGAGGCGAGGCTCTGGCCGGGGATGCCACCCATGAGGTCCACCGACACGTTCCGGAACCGCTCCTGGGCCATGCGCACCGCCGCCCGGGCCGCCTCGGCGTCGTGGGCGCGCCCGAGGATGCGCAGCACGTCGTCGTCGAAGGACTGCACGCCGATGGAGAGCCGGTTCACCCCGAGCGCCCAGATGTCGCGCACCATGGGCGCGGTCAGGCTCTCCGGGTTCGCCTCCATGGTGCACTCCACCTCGGGTTCCAGGTGCATGGCCGTGGAGAGCGCGTACAGCAGCATGGACAGCCGTCCCATGCCGATGTGGCTCGGCGTGCCCCCGCCGAGGTACACCGTCTCTATCTGGCCGAGCTCGCCCTCCTTCGAGGCGCGGCGCAGCTGGAGCACGAGCGATTCCACGTACTCGTCGATGACCGGCGAGTCGCGCTCGGTGGCCGCGGTGGCGAAATCGCAGTACCCGCATCGCTTCACGCAGAAGGGAATGTGCAGGTAGAGTGCTTTGTAGGGATCATAGGGCATAGAATAGTCTCTTTTCTAGCAACGCAGCTGACGCGACACCGGGTGCCTCAACCGAGCGAGTTCCGCAGCGACGAGAACAGGACTAGATGTCCTGTTCTCCAAAGCGAGGACTGTCTGAGCGAATTGAGGTATCCGGCGGCGCGTCAGCGGACAGATCACGAGTGCTCCTGGGCAATGAGCAGCAAGTCGTCGAACACTTGGTTGAAATCGTCGAGCGTCGTGCAGTAGTTGATGCGCCCGCGGCCCGCGGCGGCGCCGGGCAGGCCCGCCATATACCACATGGCGTGCTTGCGCATGCGCACGATGTTGCGCCCCTCGCGGTGGGTGAGCAGCTCGGCGTGGCGGCGGGCCATGGCAATGCGCTCCTTGACGGTCGGCGGTGCAGGTTCCGGTACCCCCGCGAGCGCAGCCTGCACCTGGGAGAACAGCCACGGGTTGCCCTCGGCGCCCCGGGCGATCATCACGGCATCGCAGCCGGTTTCCGCAGCCATGCGCACCGCGTCGGCGCCCGAGCGCACATCGCCGTTGCCCACCACGGGCACGCCCACCGCCTCCCGTACCCGGGCGATAACGCCCCAGTCGGCGGCGCCGCGGTACAGTTGCTCGGTATAGCGCCCGTGCACCGCCACGGCGTCGGCGCCAGCCTCTTCCATAGCCCGAGCGAAGGCTGGGGCCGTCTCATCGCCCTCGGCCCAGCCGCGGCGAAACTTCACCGTGACGGGGTGCTCCACGGCCCCCCTCACGGACCGCACGATGGCAGCGGCCAGCTCGGGCTCCCGCATGAGGGCCGAGCCGTCCCCCTTCGACACGATCTTGCGCGCAGGGCAGCCCATGTTGATGTCCAGATAGGCCAGGCTCTCCCCCATCTCCTGCTCGATCCAGGCAGCCTGGGAGGCCATCACGTCCGGCTCGTGACCGAACAGCTGCACGGCCACCTGTTTCTCGCCGTCGGCCAGGGCCAGCAAATGGCGCGTCTTCTCGTTGGCGAAGGAGAGCCCCTTGGCCGACACCATCTCGGTGAAGGCCATGTCGGCGCCGGCCTCGCGGCACAAGGTGCGAAAGGCGATGTCGGTCACGCCGGCCATGGGGGCCAAAAGCACCCGGTACTTCCCGAACAGTCCGTCCATGGCCTACGCCTGCCCCGAGCGTAGGGAAGCGAGGAGCGCGCAAGGGGCGCCGACGGGGGCCGCTTCCCATACTGCGGTCGCACCGACGGGGGCCGCGTATATGCCGAACGCCTTTCCCATGGCAGCCTACAGGATGCCGAACAGCAGCAGGGCCGCCATGGCGAAAAGCCCGATGACGACGAGCAGGCACCCTACGCCGACCAGTCCCTTTGATGCGCCGGACATGGCCATGCGCTCGCGCTCCTCGGCGATCTTCTTCTCGTCGAAGGGGTCGTTGAGCCAGTCGTATTCCTCGTTCGTATTCTTCGCCATACCTTATACCTTGTGGACGCGTTCGAAATGCAGTGTAGAATAGCGAACAGTTTAACGGATGGCCGCCTGACGGCGGGCGAATACACGAGAAGAGGAGACAAACGTGAAAGTACTGCTCATCAACGGGAGCCCGCGCATGCAGGGCAACACCAACCGCGCGCTGGAGGAGGTCGCAGCGGCCCTCGAGGCCGAGGGCGTACAGACCGAGCTGGTCTGGATCGGCAACAAGGAGATCCGCGGGTGCATCGCCTGCGGCATCTGCGGGAAGAAGGGCGATAACCGCTGCGTGTTCGACAGCGACCCCTGCAACGGGCTCATCCAGAAGGCCGCTGCGGCCGACGGGCTCATCGTGGGGTCGCCGGTGTACTATGCCGGGGCGGCCGGCACGCTCGTCGGGCTGCTCGACCGCATGTTCTACGCCGGCGGCTCGCTTCTGCGCTTCAAGCCCGCGGCCGGCATCGCCGTGGCGCGACGGGCCGGCACCATCGAGGCGGCTGACCAGATCAACAAGTACTTCCAGATCAACAACATGCCCGTGGTGCCGTCGAGCTACTGGAACATCGCCTTCGGCCGGGTGCCGGGAGACGTGGAGGGCGACGGCGAGGGCCTGCACACCATGCGCACCTTGGGTCGCAACATGGCCTGGATGCTGCGCTGCATCGAGGCCGGGCGCGAGGCCGGCGTCACCCCACCCGAGATAGAGCCCAAGACCTGGACCCACTACGTGCGCGAGGACGTGCTGGAAGGCTAGGGCACTCGCGGCGCTCCGGGCAATCGCAAGGCGGCCTCGGCCAGACGGCGGGGGCCGCCTTGCCCTGTGGGCGCCAAGGCTCACCGCTTCCCATCGAACGAGCGAGGCCGCCCCACGGAGCGGCCTCGCTGCTACTCGTCCACCTTCAGGATGGCCATGAAGGCCTCCTGGGGCACCTCCACGTTGCCGATGGCCTTCATGCGCTTCTTGCCGGCCTTCTGCTTCTCCAAGAGCTTGCGCTTGCGGGTGATGTCGCCGCCGTAGCACTTGGCCAGCACGTCCTTGCGCTTGGCCTTCACGGTCTGGCGCGCCAGCACCCGCCCGCCGATGGCCGCCTGGATAGGCACCTCGAACATCTGGCGCGGGATGATCTCCTTCAGCTTGTCGCAGAGCACGCGCCCACGGTCGTAGGCCTTGTCCTTGTGCACGATGAACGACAGGGCGTCGATGGGCTTGCCCGACAGCAGGATGTCCAGCTTCACCAGCTCCGAGGGCTTGTAGCCGTCCATCTCGTAGTCGAGGGAGGCATAGCCCTTCGTGTTCGACTTCAGCTTGTCGAAGAAGTCCAGGATGAGCTCGGACAGGGGAATCTCCCAGAGCATCTCCACGGTAGTCTGGGACAGGTAGTTCATGGTGACGAAGTTGCCCCGCCGCCCCACGGCCAGGTCCATCACGGCGCCCACGTAGTCGGGCGGGATGAGGATCTTCGCCTTCAGGTAGGGCTCCTCTACGTGATCGATGGAGCCGGGGTCGGGCATCTCCTGGGGCGAGTGGAGCGAGACCATCTCGCCGCCCTTCAGATACACGTGGTACTCCACCGAGGGGGCCGTGGCCAAAAGGTCAAGCCCGAACTCGCGCTCCAGGCGCTCCTTGATGACCTCCATGTGCAGAAGGCCCAGAAATCCCACGCGGAAACCGAAGCCGAGGGCGTGGGAGGTCTCGGGCTCCCACACGAGGGCCGGGTCGTTCAGGGACAGCTTCTCCAGGGCCTCCTTCAAGGGCTCGTACTGGTCGCCGTCGATGGGGAACAGGCCCGTGAACACCATGGGCTTCGCCTCGCGGTAGCCGGGCAGCGGCGCGTTCACGCCGCCGGCGGCCAGGGTGATGGTGTCGCCCACCTTCACCTGGCTCACGTCTTTGAGGCCCGTGACCAAATAGCCCACCTCGCCCACGTAGAGCGCCTCCTCGGGCACCTCCTGGGGGTGGCGGGCGCCCACTTCCTCTACGAGGGTCTCGGTGCCCGTGGCCATCATGCGGATCTTGTCGCCCTTCTTGATGGAGCCGTCCACCACGCGGATGAGGGCCACCACGCCGCGGTAGGCGTCGAAGTAGCTGTCGAAGATGAGGGCGCGCAAGGGCGCCTCGCCGTTGCCCTCGGGTGCCGGGATGTTGTAGACCACGGCCTCCAAGAGGTCGTGGACGCCCACACCGGTCTTGCCGCTGGCGAGCACCGCGTCGTCGGCGGGAATGGCCAGGCCGTCCTCGATCTCGGCCTTCACCCGCTCCGGCTCGGCGGCGGGCAGGTCGATCTTGTTGATGAGCGGGATGATCTCCAGATCGGCGTTCATGGCCAGCATGGCGTTGGCCACCGTTTGGGCCTCCACGCCCTGGGTGGCGTCCACCACGAGCACGGCCCCGTCGCAGGCGGCCAGGCTGCGGCTCACCTCGTAGGTGAAGTCCACATGGCCCGGGGTGTCGATGAGGTTCAGCTGGTAGGTCTCGCCGTCGTCGGCCGTGTAGCTCACGCGCACGGCCTGGCTCTTGATGGTGATGCCGCGCTCGCGCTCGATGTCCATGGAATCGAGCAGCTGGGCCTGCATGTCGCGCTTGGCCACGGTGCCCGTCAGCTCCAGGATGCGGTCCGAGAGCGTGGACTTGCCGTGGTCGATGTGCGCGATGATCGAGAAGTTGCGGATATGGGACAGTTCGTGGGTCATAATGGCTTTCTTATCGCGGTCGGTTCCTGCGTATGTGTGCGTCTCGCGAAGAATTGCCCCTCCCGGGCAGATTTCTTCACGGTGCTGATGCGAATCTTTGGTATTCTACCGCATTGTGTATCCAGCGATACGCACGCGCGGTGATTCCACCGCCAAATCTGCAGACGTGGCTGCGCTTGAGAGATTGCGATTGCTGGCGGCCTTCCGGGCTCAGGGCCCGGGGCTGAGAAAGCGGGCAAATCCCGCCGCTTTCCATTTCGCACGATGCCCGGGCGGGCTTTACCGCTGCGCGTTCGTGTCGTTGGATACCGCAAGGAAAAGGGATCTGAAACGACCGAACCAGAAAGGGCTAGCAATCATGGCTAACATCAAGTCCCAGAAGAAGCGCATCATCACCAACGAGAAGCGCCGCATGCGCAATCGCGCCGTCAAGAGCGAGCTGAAGACCGCGACCCGTCGCGTGAAGGACGCCGTGGCCGAGGGCAATGGCGCCGCGGCCTACGCCGCCGCCTGCGCTGCCTGCCGTCTGATGGACAAGGCCGCCTCCAAGGGCGTCATCCACAAGAACCAGGCCGCCAACCGCAAGAGCGGCATCATGGCCCTGGCCAACTCCGTGGCCACCGCCGAGGACAAGGCCGCTTACGTGAAGCCGGCGCCCAAGGCCCAGAAGACCGGCTCCAAGAAGGCCGCTGCCAAGGAGGCCCGCAAGGCCGCCATGGCCGAGGCTTCCGCCGAGAAGGCGAAGCGCCGCGAGAAGCAGCTGAAGGAGGAGAAGAAGGCCGCTGAGCGCAAGGCCAAGGAGGCCGAGGAAGCCGCCAAGGCCGAGGCTGAGGCCGCTGCCGCCGAGGCTGCCGAGGGCGAGGAGGCCCCGGCCGAGGACAGCGCCGAGTAACCCGCGCAGCCAGCCCAGATGCGAGAGGCGCCGCCCTTCAGGGCGGTGCTTTTTTATGGCCCACCGCCCCCGCATCCCGAAGGGCGGCGTTAGCCCTGGATGCGAGTCAGAGCCAGGTTCTTGCGATCATAGGGCATGCGGAAGTAGTACTCGTCGCCGCAGATACCCTGGAGGATGCGCCCCTGGCGCACAAGGTAGACGAGGTGGGCCAAGGTCTCTCCCATGGAGAAGAACTTCTGATCGAGGGGCCAGCTTCCCCAATCGGGATAACGCCATGTGGCCTGCTGTGAGATGGCGACGATGTCGTCGCAGCCGCCGCGGACCAACCCGTAGATCTCCTCAAGGCGCTCTTCATGATGGCGGAGCAAGAAAGCGACGCGCTCGGCGAGACCGGTGAAGGGCCGTCCGTGAGCCGGCAGGATGAGATCGACCTCAAGATCGGCCACCTTGCGCAGGCTGTCCATGAATTGGGCCAGGGCGTCGACGGCGGGAAACCACGAGGAGACAGCCGGCGTGATGCGCTCCAGCACATGATCCCCCGCGATGAGGAGGCGCGCCCGGGGCTCGTAGAGGCAGATGTGCCATCGGTCGTGCCCCGGGGTCTCGATGACCCGAAAGGCGTAGGGACCCGCTTCGACGGTGTCTCCCTCGGCCAGGTAGGTGAAGGAGGGATAGGTTTCCAGGGGCAGCAGCTCGGCGGAGACGTGGAGCCGCGGGCCCTCGTCGGTGAAGGTCATCTCCCGCTGCTGCTCGAGGGTGGCCGCTTGGAGAAGCAGCGGGCCGTAGATCGCCTCCTCCAGGGCCATGAGGTTCTTCACTTCCTGGAAGGAATGGAGATGGGCCTGCACCGCCATACCGGAACGCCAGATGCGGTCGAGATTGCCCGTATGGTCGGGATGGGAGTGGGTGAGCACGATGCGCACGCCGTCCCAGGAGCGGCCGAGGGCCACGAGGGCGTCATCGAGAGCTCGCTCGCAGTCGGGGTGGTTGAAGCCCACGTCCACGATGACGGTCTCTCCCCCGCTTCCCAGTATGAAGTAGGAGTTGACAGCCTTGAGCGGATTGGCCGGCAGGGGCACTTTCACCAGATACAGATCGGGAAGCACCGCCACCGGCTCGCCGAAGCCGGCCCGCTGGTAGCGGTCGTCGAGGTCGGCGATCAGGGTATCGAGGTCGGGCACGGGGATGTTCCTATCGTCTCAAGGTGTCGACGAGCCAGCCGTAGAACACCTCATCGGGGTCGGCGCCGCTCTTCATGGCCCGCTCGGCATCGCGGGAGCTGACGAGAGCCGCCCGCAGCTCGGATGGCGAGAAGTTGCGGGCCCAGGCGCCATGGCTCTTCACGCGCCAGTCGGGCAGGTGCAGCAACTGTCCGACTGGCGTGCCCCCGCGGCGGGCAGCCGATTGGGCCGCCATGAGCTCACGGATGCGCGTGGCGCACATAGCGATGAGGGCATGGGCCGAAGTGGACTCCATCTGGGAAAGCAGGGCGAGGCACTTCGCCAGGTTCCGCTCGGCGAAGGCGGCCGTGAAGTCCCAGGGCTTCACTTCCGAGGTGCGGGCCACCAGGCTGCGCACCTCCCGCTCGCCCACGGCATCGGTGCCGCTGTGGGCCAGGGCGATCTTCTTGAGCTCGCTGTCCAGATGCACGGTGTTCTCGCCCACGAGTTCCACCAGAGCGCCGGCGGCCCCCTCGGTAAGGACGATGCCGTGGCCGGTGGCCATGGCCCGCACCCGTTTGGGCATCTCCCAGCTCTTGGGCGGCGTGCAATCGATGACGGCCTTGGGGCCGAGGCCGGCGACGGCCTTGTACAGCCGCGTGTTCTTCGCCAGCTTCTCGGCCTCCAGGGCCAGCACTGTGGACTCGCTCGGCGCGGCCAGGTAGGAGACGAGCTCCTCGGAATCGGCCTTCTTGAGCTTCTCGGCATTGCGCACGTAGACGAGGCGCACCGGGCTCGCGAAGGGCATGGTGTTGCAGGCGGCGGCGATATCGGCGCCGGCCGCCGTCTCGCCGTCGAAGTCGTCGGCGTTGAAGGAGAGGTCCCCCAGGGCCGACAGGCGCTTTCGCAGGCGGGCGATGACCGCCTCGCGCTTGAGGGCATCCTCGCCGACGGCCAAGTAGGCCGCCAGCAGCTGGTTCTGTTCGCTTTCATTGCTCATGGCCCCATTGTACCCGAAGGCGGTGGGTCGGCGCCCTTCTGGGTCGTGACGGAGAGCTTCTCCATGGAGAATGCAATGGAGGCATCCCCCACCTCGTCGCTGCAGAGCACCTGCGCCCCGACCGCCGTCAGGGCATCGAGCACCTCCGGTGCCGGGTGCCCGTAGCGGTTGGACTGGCCCACCCCGACGAGAGCCACCGCCGGCGCGAGGCGGCGCGCCAGATTCTCGTCGAGGCTGCTACGGGAGCCGTGGTGGCCCACCTTCAGCACATCAACTCCTTCGGGCGGAAGCATCGCCGCCATGGCCTCCAGCTCCTCCGCCTCGGCATCGCCGCAGAAGAGCGCCGTCCAGTCGGCCTCCCCGTCCCCGTCGCCGTCCCACAGGCACAGGAAGCTGAGACTGTCGCCGTTGCCGCCCTCGTCATCGAAGGCATCCGGCCAGACCACTTCCAGCGTGAAGCGGCCGCAGCCCACGGCGTCGCCCACCGAGAGCCCCTCGATTCCCCCGGGATAGGCCTCTCCCTCGGCCTCGGCCACCAGCTCCGTGCAGTTCTCGCAGGGGCAGGAGAGCAGGTCGTCGGCCACGAGAAGGCCGCCCACGCGGGTCACATCGCCGAGAGCCTGGAGAGAGCCGCAGTGGTCGTCGTCGGCATGGGTTATGGCCACGCGGTCTATGCGATGGACGCCCTGGCGGGCGATGGCCTCCTTGAGCAGCCCGTCGCGATTGCCCGTATCGATGAGGAGCGTGGCTCCCTGGCTGCGCAGGAGGAAGGCGTCCCCCTGGCCCACATCCAGCATGACGATCTCGTCAGGGCCGGCAGCCAGGGCCGGGGACGCTGTCGCGGCCAGAAGGAGGGCGGCCAGCGCTCCCACGACCCCGCCGACGGCCCGTGCCCGCACCACGGGCCACCAGACCCACAGTCCCCCGACGAGGATCGTCGAGAGCGCGACCATGGGAAGCGCCTCGACATCGACGGGCAGGCAGCTGCCGGGCGCCCGGGCGAGCACGGCCACCACTGCCTCCAGGGGTCGCGCAGCTGCCACGGCGCATCCGACAGCCGCGGGGGCGAGCGCGGGCACCAGACACGCGAGCACCACTGCTGCGAAGCCCCCAGTGCAGGCCAGGGCGAACAGAGGGGCCGCCATCACGTTGGCCACGGGCGCGAGGAGCGGCACCTGGGAGAACAGGGCCGCTGCATAGGGCTGGGTGGCCAGGGCCGAGGCCACCGTGAGGACCACGGGCTCCACCACCAAAGAGCGGAGGCGCTTCCCGCGCCCTGCCGCGACCGAGGAGAGCAGCGGTGCGAGCAGCACGATCCCCAAGGTGGAGCCGGCCGACAGGGCAAAGGAGGCCGAGAGGGCGCAGGACGGATCGAGGCCCACGAAAACGACGAGACAGAGCCCGAGGGCGTTCAGGGCAGAGCTGCGCCGGTCGGCGACGAGGGCCAGCAGCGCCGTCGTGGCCATGACCGCCGCCCGCAGAGCCGACACCGGCATGCCGACGCATCCCACGTAGGCGGCGAGAAACAGGGCCGTGACTACGGCGGTGGCCCGGCGCCCGAGGCGCGCAAAACGCAGGAGCTGGGCCACGAACATGGTGACGAGGGACAAATGGGCCCCCGATACGGCCACGAGATGGGCGAGCCCTACGGTTTGGAACGGGGCGTAGCCGTCCGCAAGCTCCAGCGGGCCGCGATAGCCGCAGACGAGGGCCTGTACGAGGGCGCCCCCACGACCCCCGTGCTCCGCCACCGCCGCAATGGCCCGCTGGCGCAGGGTGCCCAAGGGAGGCGCCTCCCCTTCCCGTTCCCAAGCGGTTGACGAGATCGATCCTGCCAGGCCTCCATTCCAGAAGAAGTCGCGGGATTCCTCCGCCGGCTCGCGAAAGGAGCCCTCGACCCTAACCCGGTCCCCTTGGAGCAGCCCTGCGCCATCCTCAGGCAGGTACAGTCGCACCGGCACCACGACCCCCGAGCCGTCGCGGGCTCGCGCCTCGGCCTGCCAGCCGAAGTCCCCGGGCTTCGCGTCGGTTGTCAAGGTGCAGTGCCACAGGCCCGCGCCATCGCGAGCGGCGGCAGACCCCCCATGGAGCGTTGCCGCGCCCGCGCAGGAGGAGGCCGCGGCAACGAGCAGGGCCAGAAGCGCCACGGCCCCCAAGGGTGCCGTACCGCGCCGCAGCAAACATGCCGCCACGGCAACGGCCGCCGCGAGCGATGCGGTGCCACCAGCAACGAGCGCCTTCGTCGAAGCTCCCGCAAGCGCCGGCCATAGCAGGGCCGTGGCTCCCCACAAGACGAGGCCCGCAACCAGCAGCGGCGGCAGATGGGGCCGGGGCGGCCGAAGATCCTCCCCCATCATAGACAGATGCGATCTCGCAGAGCCTCGATCTTCTTGTCGCCAATGCCCGAGACGCGCTTGAGGTCCTCGGGCGAGGCGAAGGGACCGTGGGCCTCGCGCTCGGCGATGATCTTGGCCGCCGTGACCTCGCCGATGCCGTCGAGGGTCTCCAGCTCCGCTGCCGTAGCGGTGTTGACGTTGACTCGCTCATCGCCCGCAGCCGCCCCCTCTCCTCCTGCCGGTGAATCCGCGGCACCGGGCACATCGTCGGGGCCCGGTATGAGCACTTGCTGGCCATCGGTAAGTCCCTGGGCCAGGTTCACCCCGGACGAGCGCGCATCGCCGGTCATGCCGCCGGCAGCCTCTACGGCATCGACGACGCGACTGCCCTCCGGCAGGTAGTAGACACCGGGGGCGGCCACCTCCCCGTCCACATGGACGCACAGCATCGTCTCGGACCCTGCGCCGCCAAGGGACGCCTCCCCGCTCCGTGAATCTCCCTCGTTGCCGCCCTCAGCCTCTCGTTCCGCCGAGATCGTCTCCCCCTCTCCCGCCGCCGCCTCCGCCCCACTGGCGTCCTCCCCAACAACGGATCTCTCTTGCGCGGAGATCACCGCGACAACCTCGCCCGCAGCGGCGGGAGACGCCAGGGCGAGGACGGCCGAGGCAGCCACGACGCCCAGCACGACGACGATGCCGATGAGAATCGGCTTGCGCACAGCAGTGAGGTGGAGGCGGGCGCAGATGCCCACGGCTTGATCTTGGAAGGCCACGGTTTCTCCTTAGAACGACCGGCCCCACTCTACCAAGCGCAAACCGCACTTATGTCGCACCTTGACCGCACCTCGCTCCTGCCGCGCGCCGCCCCGGCGTCTCCTGAAATCCCGCGCTATTCGCCCCCAAGCCGTCCCCGAAGCCCGCCCCGCTCATCTCCGATGCACCCCGTAGCCTCGCGCTATTCGCCCCCGAGCCGTCCCCGCGCCTCTTCCTCCGTTCCGAAGCGTCTTCCTCACTGGGCAGCGAGCCCGGGGCCGCGTGACCCGAGCGGCGCCTTCCACAGTCGTCGGAAGTCGACCCCCGCCCCACGCAACAAGGGCGGCAGCCGCAGCTCCCGCCCTTGACATGACGCGATGGATGTCGAGGCCCCGGTCTAGCGGGCCCCGGTTTTCCTCGGCGGCCGGTAGGCCGGGCAGGCGTAGTCGCGGGGCTCGGCCGCATCGGCCAGGGCCTGCACCCATTCCCCCATCGGATAGGCGGCCTCGGCGGCCTCCACGTCGGCCAACTTCGCATGGGTCTCGGGGTTGCGCGGCATGAACAACGTGCAGCAGTCCGGCGCATCCATGGACGAGATCTCGAAGGTGCCCAGGCGCTGGGCCGCATCGATGATCTCCAGCTTGTCCGAGCCGATGAGGGGCCGCAGCACCGGCATGGCCACGGCGGCGTCGGTGGCGCGGATGTTGTCGAGGGTCTGGGAGGCCACCTGGCCCAGGCTCTCGCCCGTCACCAGGGCCCCGGCCCGTTCGCGCCGGGCGATCTCCTCGGCCACCTTGAACATGAGGCGGCGGTAGAGGATGACCCGCAGGCCCGGCGGACAGGCCAGGGATATCTCGCGCTGATAGTCGCCGAAGGGCACCACGTACACCCGGGCGATGCAGCCGGTGCGCTCGAGCACGCGGGCGATGTCGTCCACCAGAAACTCCGAGGCATCCGAGGTTTGGGGGCGCCCGGAGAAGTGCACGCCCACGCACACCGCGCCGCGCCGGGCCATGCGCCAAAGCGCCACGGGCGAGTCGATACCCGAGGACAGCAGGGCCACTACGGTTCCGGAGCTGCCCACGGGCAGGCCGCCGATGCCCCGGATGCTGCGGGCGTACACATAGGTGGAGCCCTCCACCACTTCCACGCCCACGGTAACGTCCTGGTCCTTCATCTGGACGTTCTTGGCGGGGAACTCCTCGCAGAGCACCGCGCCGATGTCGCGGTTCAGCTGCATGGAGTCGATGGGAAATGTGGTGTGATTGCGCCGGGCGCTCACCTTGAAGGTCTGGAAGGGCTCTGCCTCGGCCAGGGCGATGCAGGCCGCCCGGCCCATGGCCTCCATCTCCTGCTCGCACTTGAAGCCGCAGGACACCCGGGCCACGCCGGGCACGCCCAGAATGGCATCGGCGCACTCGTTGGCCACCTCCAAGGACGTGCCCTCCCTGAGGAACACGAGCAGCCGCCCGGAGATGCGATGGATGGTGACGATCGGGTACGCACCGAGAAGCGCCTCCAAGTTCTTCTGGAGGCGCTTCTCGAACACGCCGCGATTGCGCCCCTTCAGCCCGATTTCGTGGTAGTGCACGAGAATGATTCTCTGAAATTCCATCATGGCCCTCTGATATCTATTAATTAAGATTTTTGTAGCACGGGTTGGCGTAGTAAGTCAGCGAGAAGCCCCGTAACGCCCAAGGCTGACGCGAAAGACCGAGGAAGCGTACGGGGGTACGCGGCAAGGACTTGGAGCGTCAAGATTGGGCGTTACGGGGCTTCGCAGCGTCGGGTTAAAAACCATTAATTAATGGTTTTTAACATCAATGGACTCGGGGTCGTAGGATACCTCGCCGCGGGCCACCTCGTTGAAGGCCATGGACAGGGGCTTCGTGTCAGCGGCGCGGGCGATCTCCACGGCGGTCTGCAGCTGGATGGCGCGGTCGCGCTGGCCCCGCATCATGTCGTTGATGTCGTGGGCGCGCTTGGAGGCCAGGGCGCACAGCAGGAAGCGGTCGTTATCGGTGCGGTCCAGAAGGACGTCGATCTTCGGCTCGATGATGCTCATAGATGAAAATTCCTCTTACTTCTGCTCGGCGGTGTTGTTCACGTAAGCGACCAGTTGGGCGACGGCTTCGTCCAGATCGTCGTTTACCAGCCGTATATCATACTCCATTTTGTGGGAAAGCTCCACCAGAGCCGTCTCCATGCGCTTTCTCACCACATCATCGGCCTCGGTGCCGCGCCCCCGCAGACGCCGCTCCAGCTCTTCCAGCGACGGCGGCTCGATGAACACGAGGTGCGCCTCGGGCATCTTCTCCCTCACTTGAAGGGCGCCCTGCACCTCGATCTCCAAGATCACCTGCCTGCCCGCAGCCATCTCCCGCTGTACCGAGGCTAAGGGGGTGCCGTAGCAGTTGCCCGCGTACTCGGCCCATTCGAGAAAGCCGCCCTCGTCCGCGAGGGCGAGGAAGTCCTCCCGATCGAGAAAATAGTAGCTGACGCCCTCTTCCTCTCCGGGACGGGGGCGTCGCGTGGTGGCCGAAACGGAAACCCAGGTGTCGGGCACCTCCTCAAGCAGTCGCGTGACGAGGGTTCCCTTGCCGGCCCCCGAGGGGCCGCTGATGACGAAAAGGTTTCCGGTTCGCATGTATTCCCTTGCTACTGTGAACGGTGCTACTTCGTCAGACGGGCCAGCAGGGCCTCGCGCTGACGCTCGCCGATGCCGCGGATGCGGCGGCTCTCGGCGATCTGGAGCTCCCGCATGATGCGCTCGGCCTTGGCCTTGCCGTAGCCCGGCAGCGTCTCGATGAGGGTGGAGATCTTCATGCGACCCACGATGGGATCCTCGCGCATGGCGAGCACCTGAGCGACGGTGAGTTTGCCGGTCTTCAGCTCTTCACGAACCTCGGCGCGCTTGATCCGCGCGGCCTTTGCCTTCTCAAGAGCCTCGGCACGAGCTTCGGGGCTGAGTTGAGGGATAGCCATGATGTTGTTCTCCTTCCGGTTAGGGCTGCCGAAATCATACCACCCATTCATGACAAAACAACATGTAATTCACGCAGAACCCGTAAATGTGATGAAACCTTCAATGTATCAGCCAAAACGAGAAAGTTTTCTTTGGAGCAGGCTCCAGAAATCCTTGAAGCCCGCTCCAAAGAAGCGCCGCCGCGACCCGCGACGGCGGCGAAACTCCTAGGCCAATTCCGTCGCAATGGCCTCGAAGGCGGCCACCGGGTCGGCGGCCTCGGTGATGGGCCGGCCCACCACGATGTGCGACGCCCCATTGGCGAAGGCCTGGGCCGGGGTGGCCACGCGGCTCTGGTCGCCCAGGGAGGCGCCGGCCGGGCGCACGCCGGGGGTGACGATGAACCCGTCGGGGCCCAAGATCTCCCGCAAGACGCTCGCCTCTTGGGGCGAGGCCACCACGCCGGAGATGCCCGCCTGCTTGGCCTGGGCCGCCAGGGCCGCCACCTGCTCGGGCAGAGGCCGCGTGACGCCCGTGGCCGCCAGGGTGGCCGCGTCCATGGAGGTGAGCACGGTGATGCCCAGGGTGGCGGGCACCTCCCCGCCCCACTCGGCCGCGCCGGCCGCCGCCCCGCGCTGGGCCGCCTCCATCATGGGGATGCCGCCCACGGTGTGCATGGTGATCATGTCGGCTCCGCTGGCCGCCGCCGAGCGAGCGGCCCCTTCCACCTGGTGCGGGATGTCGTGGAACTTCAGATCGAGGAACACGTTGAAACCGCGGCGCTTGAACATCTTCACGATGGCGGGCCCCTCGGCGTAGTACAGCGTCATGCCGATCTTGAGCCACTGCGCGTGGCCCTGAAGCTTGTCGGCCAGCGCGATGGCCTCCCAGGCGTCGCAGTCGAGGGCCACGATGACGCGGTCGCGGGCGGGAATGGAATCGAAGGAGGTTAGCACGTGAGGGCTCCAATCAGCTCGTTGACGTCGGCGACGCCCTGTTCCTCGCAGTAGTCGATGACACCGTCGATGACATCCACGGTGGCGGTGGGGTTCACGAAGTTCGCGGTGCCCACGGCCACGGCGGTGGCACCGGCCAGCATGAACTCCACGGCGTCCTCGCCAGTGGAGATGCCGCCCATGCCGAGCACCGGCACTTTCACGGCCTGGGCCACCTGCCACACCATGCGCAGGGCCACGGGCTTTACCGCCGGGCCCGAGAAGCCGCCCACCACCCGGGCCAGCTTCGGCGTGCGGGTGCGCGCGTCGATGGCCATGCCCAAAAGCGTGTTGATGAGCGAGATGGCGTCGGCCCCGGCCGCCTCGGCGGCGCGGGCGATCTCGGCCACGTCGGTGACGTTGGGGGTGAGCTTCACGATGAGCGGGCGCTTCGTGGCGGCCCGGCACATGGAGACGACCTTCTCCACGGAAGGCCCGTGACAGCCCATGGTCATGCCGCCGGCGTCCACGTTCGGGCACGAGATGTTCACCTCGTAGGCGGCCACGGGAGCCTCTTCCAGGGCTTCGATGACGGCCACGTACTCGTCGAAGGAATGCCCCGACACGTTCACCATGGCCGTGGCGCCGATGGAAGCGAGCCAGGGCAGCTCCACCTCCTTCAGGTGCGCGACCCCGGGGTTCTGCAGCCCGATGGAGTTCAGCATACCCGAAGCGGTCTCGGCGATGCGGGGGCTCGCGTTGCCCTCCCAGCCGTTCAGCGACACGCCCTTGGTGGTAACGGCGCCCAGGGCCGCCACGTCCACGAAGTCGTGGTACTCGCGTCCGGCGCCGAAGGTGCCCGAGGCGGTGGTGACCGGGTTTTTCATGGCCAGGCCGCCGAGGTTCACGGCCAGCTTGACCGATGTCTCTTTGGGGGAACGCTGCATTACCACACCACCTCGCTCGCGGGGAACACCGGGCCGTCCACGCAGGCGCGGCGCTTGCCGGCCACCGTGTCGACCACGCAGGACAAACACGCCCCCACACCGCAGGCCATGCGGCGCTCGAGGGACACCTCGCAGAACACGCCCGCATCGGCGGCCATGGCGGCCACGATGCGCATGAGGGGCTCCGGCCCGCAGCAGGCCACGTAATCGTAGGGCTCGCCGGCCGCCTCGGCCGCAGTCAGTGCCTCTTCCACGAGCGGTGTGCAGAAGCCGGCGCGCCCGAAAGTGCCGTCGTCGGTGGAGCAGGCCGGCTCGCAGCCGAGAGCGGCCCCGTAGCGTTCGCGGGCCACGAGGGCATCGATGGTGGAGGCGCCGAGCACGGCCGTCACCTCCGCACCGGACGCCTTGAGTTCTTCCACGAGCGGGTACAGAGGCGCGCTTCCCACGCCGCCGGCCACGACGAGCGCCCGCTTGCAGCCCGCGGGAGGCTGCCAGCCGCGGCCGATGGCACCGATGAGCTCCACCGCATCGCCGGGGACGAGCGCGGTCATGCGGTCGGTGCCGAAGCCGAGCACCTGGTACATCATGTCCACGGTGCCCGCTTCCGCATCGGTCGCGTAGATGCCCAAAGGCCGGCGCAGGATATGGTCGTCCATGCCGGGCACGCGCACGTGCACGAACTGCCCCGGCCGCGCCGCCGCCGCGATCTCGGGCGCGACCACGGTCATGAGCCAGATGTTGCACCCCGCTTCCTCGTTCACCAGAATGGGGGCGTTCTCGTTGCAAAGCGCCATAGGCTCTCCCGTCGTATCGCGTCCGTCAAAACGTTGGATGACATTCTAGCGCATAACGGCCGCGCGCCTACCCCGCCATCGCTTGGAGGCTGGCCCCGAATCGGCTCTCGTGTCGGCACAGGCGGCGATTTGGGGCCGGAAGCAACCCCCGCAACACGCAGAATGGCCCCGAAGCGAAGGACGTGTCGCCACATCCGCCGATTCGGGGCCGGAAAGTCGGGAAGCGGGGCCGACGGCGCTACTTCTTCGTCTTCACTGCCTTGGCCTTCGACCAGGCGGAGTAGTAGTACGTGCCTCCCGCCTTCTATGCATTTGCGCAAAAGCAACCGGCCTTGGAGCCAGATTCAGCGGCACTGGCGAGCCAAGCAGCGTCGGCCCGGCGGCCGTCGGGGAAGACGGCTCGTCGCTGCGGTTTTCCGCGAAAGCCCCGATCACCCGCTGCGGCGAACATCGCGGCTGCGACGCCTAGCGGGCCAACCGGTAGCTCACGAGGCTGGGGCGGCCGGTCCAGGGGTCGGGCTCGATGAGGGCATCCAGGCCGAACACCTCGCGCAGCATGGCCGGGGTCATGACCTCCTCGGGCGTGCCGGCCCCGCGGATGGAGCCGTCCTTCAGCGCGATCATCCAATCGGCGAAGCGGGCGGCCAGGTTCAGCTCGTGGATCACCAGCGCGATGGTCTTGCCCTGCTCCTCGTTCAGCGAGCGCAACAGTTCCAGCACTTCCAGCTGATGGGCCATGTCCAGGTAGGTCGTGGGCTCGTCCAGCAGGATGAGGTCGGTGTCCTGGGCAAGGGCCATGGCGATCCAGGCCCGCTGGCGCTGGCCGCCGGACAGGGCATCCAGGGCGCGGCCGCTGAAATCGTCCAGGTGCGTGATGGCCAGGGCCCAGGCGATGATCTCGCGGTCGCGGGTCGAAAGGCGCCCGAAGCCCCTCTGGTGCGGATAGCGGCCGAGCGCCACCAGCTCTCCCACGGTCAGGCCGCCCGGGGCCTCGGGGGCCTGGGGCAGCAGCGCCATCTTGCGGGCCACCTCGGCCGTGGGCATCTCGGCGATGGCCCGGCCGTCCAGATACACCGCGCCGGCCGCCAGGGGCATGGTGCGGGAAAGGGCCTTCAAAAGCGTCGATTTCCCACAGCCGTTCGGGCCGATGATGGCGGTGACCTCGCCGACGGGCACGGCCACGTCCATGGGCTCGATGATGAGGCGGTCCCCGTAGCCCACGGCCACCCCCTCGCCCCGCAGGGCCGCATCGGCGAACCGCTCGCAGGTGCGGTCGCAGGTCTCGCAGAAGGCAGTTTTCTCGTTGTCCGGTGCCATCGACGGCGATGGCGTCGCAGTCGGCTCCACAGCACTCCCCTCTCTAGGATCTGGCTAGCAAGTACAGAAAATACGGGGCGCCAATGACCGCCGCCACGATGCCCACCGGAATCTCGTTGGGCGCGAGCAGCGTGCGCGAGACGATGTCGGCGATAAGCATGAGGGTGGCCCCCACGAGCACGCTGGCCGGCACGAGCACGCGGAAGGAGGGCCCCACCAGGCGCCGGGCCACATGGGGGCAGACAAGCCCCACGAAGGTGAGGCCGCCGCCCACCGCGCAGCAGAGCCCCGAGGCCCCCACAGCCACGGCCGTAAGCGCTGCCGTGGCCCGGGGCACGTTCGCTCCCAGCCCCGTAGCGGCCGCGGTGCCCAGCCCCAGCACGTCCAGGGTGCGGGCCTGATAGAGGGCCAGTGCCGTCAGCACCCCGAGGCCCACGGCCAGAATGGGGATGTTCTCCCAGGTGGCTCCCCAGATGTTGCCGGCGATCCAATTCTGCACGAAGGCGTAGTCCCCATCGGGCAGCGACAGCATGAGCAGCGAGGTGGCACTGGAGAGCCCCGTGGCCAGGGCCACGCCGATCAGCAGCAGCCGCCGCGGGCTGGAGGCGCCGCGCACCACCGACAGCCGCCAGCCTGCGGCGGCCACGGCCGCCGAGCCGGCGAAGGCGAGCAGGGGCAGGGCCACCGTGCTCGGAACGAGGCCCGCGGGCACGAACACGATGAAGGCGGCCACGAACAGCCCGGCCCCGGCGTTGATGCCGAGTACGCCCGGATCGGCCATGTCGTTGCGCGACACCCCCTGCAGAAGGCAGCCGGCCAAAGAGAGTCCCGCGCCCACGAGCAGGGTCGTGAGCACCCGGGGCAGGCGCAGCTCCACCAGGGTGTAGGCCAGGCTCGCCGGGGCTGTGCCACGGGCGATCTGCCCCAATTCGTCCAAGGAGATGCTGCGATAGCCGGCATTGATGTCGGCCCAGAGCGCGAGTGCGGCCGCCAGGGCCAGAAGGGCGATCATCGCCGCGCCGCGATGGCGCCTCAGCGTCTCAGTCAAGGCCCGTCGCCTCCCTTCGGGCGCACCAGATGAAGAAGGGCACGCCCACGATGGCGAAGATGATGCCGATGGGCACCTCGCTCGGGGCGATGAGGGTGCGGGCCGCCGCGTCGGCCAGGAGCATGAAGGTCGATCCCGCCACAAGGGAGGCGGGGATGACGGCCCGGTAGTCGGCCCCCACGAAGCGCCGCACGATGTGGGGCACCATAAGACCCACGAAGGCCACGGGGCCCGCTAGGGCCACAGCGGCCCCGGCCAGCACGAGAACGACCGCCAGGCACAGCGCCCGGGACTTCCCCACGGCCACGCCGAGACCGGCCGCCGCCTCATCGCCAAGGGACAGCACGCTCACCCGCCGGGCCAGCGCGCAGGCCGCGGCCAGGGCCCCCACGATGAAGGGAGCCGTCATGGCAAGGGTGTCGGCGCGGATGCCGGCCACCCCGCCGGCCGTCCAGAAGGTGAGCGCGTAGCCGATGTTGAAGAAGATGGCCACGCCCTGGGCCAGCGCCGTGAGGAAGAGCCCCACAGCACAGCCGGCCAGCACCAAGAGCACCGGGTCCATATTGCGCCGCCGGAAGCTCACGGCCCCGAACACTGCGGCCAGGGCGAGGGCGGCGCCGGCAAATGAGCAGGCCACCACCCCCGCGAAGCTCATGCCCGGAAGCAGCGCCAGGCACAGTGCCAAAGCGAAGGCGGCGCCGGCGTTGATGCCGAGCAGGCCCGAATCGGCCAGCGGGTTGCGCGTGACCCCCTGCATGATGGCACCGGCCACGGCGAAGGCGGCGCCCACGAGGATGCACCCCAGGGTGCGGGGCCCGCGCAGCTCGAGCACGGCCACGTGCTCCTGGTTCGCCATGTCCGGCGCCACGAGCGCGCCGATCACCTGGTCGGGCGCGATGGGGGTGCTGCCGACGAACAGCGACAGCCCGGCCGCCAGGGCCACGGCCGCGATGCCGGCGAGCAGGAACACCGATGTTCTCAGGCGCGACAAGGAACCGCTCCCCTAGGCCGCCGCATCCGCATGGGCGCGGAAGAAGTCCGTGAACGCCTGCAGCTGGTTAGTCAGCGTGATGGGGTCGCGGTGCATGAAAGCCACCTGCTCGTAGGGCATCACGAGGCCGTTCTTGACAGCCGGCAGGTTCTTCCACAGCTGGGAATCGTCCACATAGGCCGCATCGGCCCCGTCCAGCACGCCATAGCAGATGAAGTCGCCGGCATAGTCGGGCAGCGCCTCCACCGCGATCACCTTATAGGCCTCGTCTCCATCCACCATGGGGCCCTGGATGGCCTCAGGCGCCTTCAGCCCCCACATATCGTAGAGAATGGAACCGCCGCGGGCGAAGTGGCTGCCCATGGTGTAGATCTCCTGGGGCCATACTTCCAGGATGGACACGGTGCGGTCTCCCACGATGCCCGCGATCTCGTCCTTCACCGTGGCCACCTTGTCGTTGAACTCGCTGATGTAGGCCTCGGCCGCCTCGGCCTTGTTCACGAGCCCCGCGATGTAGCGGAACAGATCCTCGTCGGAGCGGGTGCCGTCGGCGATGTAGACCGTCGGCGCGATCTTGGCGTACTTGTCGTAGTCGGCCTCGGTGATGGTGACGATGAGGTCGGGCTGCTTCTCGGCGATCATCTCCAGGGAGGTCTCGGCCGACGTGGTGTTCAGCGCCTCGATGCCGTCGCACAGCCCCGCCAGGAAGGGGTTGTTCAGCGCATAGGGGCTCGCGATGACCGGCTTTGCGTCCACGGCCAGAAACTCGCCGAGATAGTAGTCGGTCACAATGGTCTGGGGGTTCGCGGGAATCTCCACCGGCCCCTTGTCGGTATCCACGGTGCGCATGCCCGAGCCGGAGGCGGCGGCGCCGGCGTCGCTGGCCGTGCCGGTGTCACCGGAGCCGGAGGCAGTGCCGGTCGCACTCGAGGCGCAGCCCCCGAGCACGGGGGTCAGTGCGGCAATGCCGAGGAAGGCGGCGAAGGTGCGGCGGGAAAGAGGGGCCATGGTCAGTTCCTTTCTCTTTGTTGACGAAATAAGTTAGCTTTAGAAAACTTACGGCAGGAGATGTTAGCATAGGTTTACTTGCTTCGCTCAACTCCGGAGAAAACCTCCACAAGCGCCGATGCATCCCATTGTAGGAGAGCCTTCCCGCACCGAAACGACCCGATCACCCACACGTTTTCTCCCTGAGGCCCTTTCGTATAGAAAGAGAGAAGCCGTCCGCCCCGCAGCCCTTGCTGCCCCCATAGAAAAGACCCCCTTCGCTGAAGGGGGTCTCGCACGAGCACTGATATCGAAAGCCGGGGCTACTCGACGATGGCGCCGTCCTCCATGGTGGCCCAGCCGCCCACATAGACGTCGGTGGCGCGGCCCACAAGCTCGGCGCCGATGAAGCCGGAGTTGTTGGCCTTGGAACAGAAGTCCTCCACCTCCACGGTCCAGACGGCCTCCGGATCGATGACCGTGAGGTCGGCGGTGCTGCCGGCCTCAATCTTCACCGGCTCCTGGCGCAGGATGGCGCGCGGGGCCACGGCCATGGCCTCGACCATGCGGCCGTAGTCGATGACGCCGGCGCGCACGAGGTGCGTGAGCACGAGGCCGAGGGAGGTCTCCAGGCCGGTCATGCCGAAGGGCGCCAGCTCGAACTCGCGGTCCTTCTCCCAATCGGTGTGGGGGGCGTGATCGGTCACGATGGCGTCGATCACACCGTTCTTCAGCCCCTCCACCAGGGCGGCGGCGTCCTCGGCGGCGCGCAGGGGCGGGTTCACCTTCAGCGAGGTCTGGTACTCGGCGGTGATGGCGTCCTCGGTGAGGAACATATGGTGCGGGGTCACCTCGCAGGTCACGGGCAGCCCCTCGGCCTTGGCGGCGGCCACCAGATCGAGCCCGCGCTTGGTGGTGATGTGCTGGATGTGCAGGGGGCACCCGGTCAGGCGGCAGAGCGCGATGTCGCGGGCGATCTCCAGCTCCTCGCCCTCGGCCGGCCAGCCCACCATGCCCAGGCGCGTGGAAGCCACACCCTCGTTCACCTGGCCGTCGGCCACGAGCGAGTCGTCCTGGCAGTGCACCATGATGGCGGTGTCGAACTGGCGGGCGTAGTCCATGACGCGGCGCATCATGCCCGCGTCCTGGATGCCGTGGCCGTCGTCGGTGAACACCGGGGCGCCGTGGGCGTACATGTCGCCCATGTCGGCGAGCACCTCGCCCTTGAGATTCTTCGAGCAGGCGCCCGACGGGATGACGCGGCACTTCCCCACCGCGGCGGCGCGGGCCTTCACGTATTCCACGGCCACGGCGTCATCGATGACCGGGTCGGTGTTGGGCATAGTGCACACGGCGGTAAAGCCGCCATGGGCCGCGGCGCGGGAGCCGGAGGCGATGTCCTCTTTCTGCTCCTGGCCCGGATCGCGGAAGTGCACGTGCATGTCCACGAGGCCCGGGGTGACGATCTTGCCGGCGAGATCGCGCTCGACGCCCTTCTCCATGGAAAGGTTCGTGCCCACCTCGACGATCTTGCCGTCGCGGATGAGGATGTCGGCCACGTCGTCCAGGCCGATCTGCGGGTCGATCAGACGGGCGTTCTTAAGCATCAATGCCATCGTTGCTACCTCCTAGGAGCAGGTACAGGGCGGCCATGCGCACAAGGACGCCGGCGTAGACTTGGTCGAGGATGATGGAGCGCTTGGGGTGGTCGGCCATGAAGCTGTCCAACTCCACGCCGCGGTTGATGGGGCCCGGGTGGCACACGCAGGCATCGGGCTTCAGCAGCTTGTCGCGCTCCTTGGTCAGGCCATAGAGCAGATTGTACTCACGCAGGTTCGGGTAGGGCGCGCCCTCGAAGCGCTCGCGCTGGATGCGCAGCATGTACACCACGTCCAGCTCGGGCAGGGCCTCGTCGAGGTTGCTCGTCACATGGTCGGCGCCCAGGATGTCGGGGCGCGCGGGCAAAAGCGTGGGCGGGGCGATGACCGTCACCTCGCAGCCCATGATCTTCAGCGCCGGGATGAGCGAGCCGCACACGCGGGAGTGGGCGATGTCGCCCACGACACCGACGTGCAGGCCGGCGAGGTCGCCTTTCTCCTCCCAGATGGAGTACAGATCGAGCAGGGCCTGGGTGGGATGCTGGTGCTTGCCGTCGCCGGCGTCGATGACCGACACGCCGGACACGTCGGCGATCTTGCGGGGCACGCCGGCCCAGCGGTCGCGCACCACGATGCAGTCGATCTTGTAGGAGCACAGCGTCTTCACGGTGTCCACGAGGCTCTCGCCCTTCACCGTGGCCGTGGAGGATCCGCCGAAGTTCAGGGAGTCGGCACTCAGGCGCTTCTCGGCGATCTCGAAGGAGGAGCGGGTGCGGGTGGACGGCTCGTTGAACATGTTCACCACGGTGAAGCCCTTGAGCGTCGGCACCTTCTTGATGCGGCGCTCGTTGACCTGCTTGAAGTTCTTGGCCGTCTCCAGGATGGTCATGATATCGTCGGCGGAATACTCCGTGATGTCGATGAGATGCTTGTGGTTGAAGGCCATGGCCCTACTCACCCCCGTTGTTCTTGATCGGCGCGGAACCGGCGCGCTTGCCCGGCTCGATTTCCAGGATCTCCACGGCGGAGATGCCGTCCACTTCCTCGAGGAACAGACGCACGTTCTCGTCGGAGGCGGAGGGCACGTTCTTGCCCACGAAATCGGCGCGGATGGGCAGCTCGCGGTGGCCGCGGTCCACGAGCACCGCCAGCTGCACGGCGGCCGGACGGCCGATGTCCATGAGGGCGTCGAGCGCCGCGCGGATGGTGCGCCCGGTGTAGAGCACGTCGTCTACGAGCACGACGGTCTTGCCGTCGATGTCGAAGGGGATGTCGGTGGAATGGACCTCCGGGGCGAAATGAGTCGCGAAGTCGTCGCGGTAGAAGCTGATGTCCAGCTTGCCGAGGGGCACATCCACCCCCTCGATCTCCTGAATCTTGTGGGCGAGCATCTTGGCGAGAAGATCGCCGCGGGTCACGATGCCCACGAGCGCCAGGTTCTCAGCCCCCTTGTTGGCCTCGAGGATCTGGTGCGCGATGCGCGTCACCGACCGCTCGATCTCGTCTGCATCCATGCAGACGGACTTGACCAAGCTTGCGTCGTTCATACACACTCCCTTCTCAGGTTCAGTGCGTACAGACGAAACCCGAAAGCGCGTCCGAGTTTCCCGCGCTTCCGCTGCCGCCGGCGGGCAATAAAAAAGCCCGTCGGACGACGAGGCTCACTGAGTGCGCTTATGTTCGCGACGCTTGCCAGTCGCGCCCCCGCGCACGGGGTGTACCTTGTCGGCCTCTCTGTACCGCATTTAAAGGACGGTTGCACCATACACCCCGAAAAGATGATTTGCAAGCACTGATTTAGTTTTCTCCCAAAGAAAAGGGTGAGAGGAGGATGTAATCGAGAATGGCCGAGAAGAGAGGAGGCACCTAAATAAAATAAAGAATACGATGCGAGGTTCGCCCAAGGAAGTCAGCGAGGCTCCGACAGGTGCCTGCAATTGCCTTGAAGCGCGGCCGAGCGGCCTTCGCGCCGTGAGGGAAAGCGCTGAATGGCAAGGGCAGGTGCCTGTCGGAGCCGCAGCATCGGCAATTCCGTTCGCTCCGTCAGGACGAACGGAATTTCATTAGTAGTTCTCGGCCTTGATCTTGAAGTGGCCGCGCGGATGGGCGCACACGGGGCACTTCTCGGGAGGTTCGGTGCCGATCTCGATGTGGCCGCACACGGTGCACACCCACACCTTCACCTCCTTGCGACGGAACACCTCGCCGTTCTCGATGCGCTCGATGAGCAGATCGAAGCGATCCTGATGGCTCTTCTCGATGGCGGCCAGGCCCTCGAAGAAGTCGGCCAGCTCGGCGAAGCCCTCCTCGCGGGCCGTCTTGGCGAAGCCCGTGTACACCTTCACCTCGGCGTCCTCATCGTCCTGGGCATCCTTCAGATTCTGCAGCGTGTCGGGCACGGCCCCGTCGTGCAGCTTCTTGAAGTGCAGCTTGGCATGGTGCAGCTCGTTGCCCGCCGTCTCGTTGAAGATCTCGGAGATCTGGGTATAGCCGTCCTTGGCCGCCTGCTGGGCGTAGAAGGTATACTCGGCGTAGGCCACCGCCTCCTGGGACAGGGCCGTTTCCAAGTTTTTCCATGTCTGGGACTTCTCTAGCTCCATGATCCGCTCCTTTCGCCTGTGTCGCCGCTTACCGTGGGCGGCTCGCGATCACAGACCCATAGTGAACCGCCCGCGCGCGAACGCGGTGGCGAAACCATGAGCGGACACGTAACCGTAACCATCTTTTGGGCAAAACGAAAGAAGGCCGTCCGAAGACGGCCTTCCTCCCACTTTCCCCGTGGCGAAGGGAGAAGTTACTTGTTCATCGACTCCAGCTCCTTGACAAGCTTCTTGTCGTCGGCAGCGGAGATCCAGCCCTCGGGGATCTCGGCGTCGTTGTGGCAGCTGGAGCAGTAGTTCACCGACGCGCGATGGGCCTTGTGGCAGTCGCCGCAGGCAACCTCGCCATGCTGCGGCACGTGGGGGTTGCGAGCCATGCCCTCGGTGGCCTTGATCAGGTCGTCGCGGGTCATGTTGTGGCAGCCCTCGTTCAGGCAGAACTGATCGGGCTCGATGCCGCGGGCGGCCACGAGATCCTCAAGGGACTTCTCGGGCACCACGTGCATGCCGGCCTGAGTCGCCATAACCTCGTAGTTGCCAGTCACCCAGCTGATACCCTCGCCGATCTGCTCGGACAGGGTGGGCACATGGCAGCCCATGCAGGTGATGTCGGAGGACTCATCGGCACGGTGCACGGCGGCCAGCATACCGCTGGCGGTCTCGAGCTCGTTGCCCCACTTGTCAGTGGCGGGCTCGCCCGGGGTAGCCTCGTAGGTCGGCAGATAGGGATCCATCGGCGTATGGCAGATGGCGTTGCAGAAGCTCGGCTGCTCATGCCACACCCAGAAGCCGGCACCGGCTACGACCAGCACAGCCACGACAACGCCGACCACGATGGGCCACTTCTTGCGCGCCTTCTTGCCAGCCGGCGCAGCCTCGGTCTCCTCTACCGCGGCGACCTCGGCGGTCTTCTCTTCTTCGGACATACTCCATCCTTCCAGTTGGGGATTTCGAGGCGCGGATGCGCCTCCCTCGTGCGAAGCGAGCAGATCTGCCCTCCCCAGCTGATCAGAACCTCGAGGAATGAGGACACACGGCTCGCCACGCGCACAGCGTCATCGACCCTGGGGGTTTCGCTTCATCGCTCATAATACCCGAAATCCCTCCTTCTTGACAACGCCGTTTCAGGCTATTTTTGCCGATAAGCGCCCGATTATGGCAAGGGCGCCCCGCAAGGCGCCCTCTTCAACCGTTCGTTGCCAAATACCGACCGCAGCCCGCGACGCGACTATTCCTCGATGCCGTCGTTGGTGCGGATGAGCTTGCGCTTGATCTTGCCGCCGATGGTCTTGGGCAGCTCGTCGACGTACTCGATGATGCGCGGGTACTTGTAGGGCGCCGTGGTCTTCTTCACGTGCTCCTGCAGCTCGCGGGTGAGCGCATCGGTGCCCTCGTAGCCCCGGGCCAGCACCACCGTGGCCTTCACCACCTTGCCGCGGATGGGATCGGGCGCGGCCGTGACGGCGCATTCCACCACCGCCGGATGCTCCACGAGCGCGCTTTCCACCTCGAAGGGGCCGATGCGGTAGCCGGAGCACTTGATGACATCGTCGTTGCGGCCCACGAAGAAGCAGTAGCCGTCCGAGTCGCGCCAGGCCATGTCGTGGAGGTTGTAGTACTCCCCGCCCACGGCCTCGGCGGTCTTCTCGGGGTTGCCGTAGTAGCCGACGAACAGGCCCGGCGGATAGGCCTCCTTCAGGCCCGTCACGCAGATGGCGCCCTCCTCGCCGTCCTCCACCTCGCGGCCCTCGTCGTCCAGCAGCCTCACGTTCAGAAGCGGAGAGGGCTTGCCCATGGAACCGGGGCGCGGCTCCACCCACGGGAAGGTGGCCAGGAGCACCGGCCCTTCGGTCTGGCCGAAGCCCTCGCGGATCTTCTTGCCTGTAAGACGCTCCCACTGGATGGTCACCTCGGCGTTCAAAGGCTCGCCGGCCGTGGCGAAGTTCTCCACGCTGGACAGATCGTAGGCGGCCACGTCCTCCTGGAGCATGAAGCGGTACATGGTGGGCGGCGCGCAGAAGGTGGTGAGCTTGTAGTCCTGGATCTTCTGCAGCAGCTTGGCGGGCACGAACTTGTCCATGTCGTAGGCGAAGATGGTCGCGCCGCAGATCCACTGGCCGTAGATCTTGCCCCAGCCGAACTTGGCCCAGCCCGAGTCGGTCACCGACATGTGCAGCTTGTCCTCGCGCACCTGCTGCCAGTACTTCGCCGTGATGATGTGGCCGAGCGGGTGGGCGAAGTTGTGCTCGACGGCCTTGGGGTTGCCCGTGGTGCCGCTCGTGAAGTACATGAGCATGATGTCCTTGGAGGTGACGGCCGCCTCGCCGGTCGGCCGCTCGAAGGTGTCGGGGAACCCGGCGATGAGGTCGTCGAAGTCGACCCAGCCCTCGCGGCTGCCGTCCACGATGAACTTCTCGCGCACCGTGGGGCAGTCGGGCATGGCCTGTTCCACCTGGGTGCACACGTAATCGTCGTTCACCGCCACGATGGCGCGCACGTCGGCGCTGTTAGCCCGGTACACCACGTCCTTACGGGTAAGCTGCAGGGACGCGGGGATGATGGTGGCGCCCAGCTTGCACAGGGCCACCGCGCACACCCAGTACTCCCAGCGCCGCCGCAGGATGCACATCACTACATCGCCCTTGCCGATGCCCATGTCGGCGAAGGCGTTGGCGGCCTGATTCGAGAGGCGCTTGATATCGGTGAAAGTGAAGGTGCGCTCCTCGCCGGCATCGTTGCACCACAGAAGCGCGCGCTTGTCGGGCTCCACGCGGGCCCACTCGTCCACGACGTCGAAGCCGAAGTTGAAGGCCTCGGGAACCTCGATACGGAAGTTCTCCGCGAAGTCCTCGTAGGAGTCGAACTCGATACGGGGGCAGTATTTCTTCAGAACATGATCCATGGTTGATTGCTTCTCTCTGTTCTCCTGCGGTCGTCCGCGCTGCTCTTCCGGGGTAAGACTACTCGGCGATGATGGTGATGAAGGTGGCCGGCGCATCGCCGTTGCAGCGCTGGCCGTGGGGGTAGTTCGGGTTGAAGTAGATGGAGTCGCCGGCGTTCAGCACGATCTCGCGATCCTGGAACACGAGCGTGATGGAGCCATCTACCACGTAGTTGAACTCCTGGCCGCCATGGCTCACTAGCTCGGCGTCGTCGTCGGCCGGATCGAGCACCACGCGCAGGGGCTGCATGATCTTGCGGGCGTAGCGCCAGGCCAGATCCTCGTACTGGTAACCCGGGAAGCGGTCCACGTCGATTCCCTCGCCGTTGCGCACCACATGGTAGGTGTCGAGCTTCGGCGCCGTGCCCGTGAGGATCTCGGCGAGATCGACGTTGAACTTCGTGGCCATGTGGTAGATGGCCGAGATGGGGATGTCCACCCCGGTCTCCTCCCAGGCGCGGTAGGTGTCGATGTCCACGCCCAGCTCCTGGGCCATGGTGTGGCGCGACACGTCGCAGGCCTCGCGCAGGCCCTGGACGCGCATGCCGAGTTCTTTCAGGTTCTCTTCCATGACACTCTCCTATGCCTTCATGCCCAGCTCGAGGGCGATCTTGTTCTTCTCCAGCATCGCGGGCTTCTTGCCGGCCACCTGGGCCAGCGCCCCTTCCAGGGCCTTCCGCCCGCAGAAGGGGAACTCAGCCCACAGCTTGCCGATGAGCACGATGTTGCCCAGGCCCTTGATGCCGGCCTCCTCGCAGAGCTTCGCGGCGGGAATGCCGACAACGGTCACGCCCGGCACCTCGCGCAGCTCGGGCACCATGGCCGTGTCGGCCACGACGATACCGCCCGCATCCACCGTGGGCAGAAACTTGTCGAAGGAGGGTTGGTTCAGGGCGATGAGGGCGTTGGGATGCAGCACGAGGGGGCTACCGATGGGCTCGTCGGCCAGGGTGACGGAGCAGTTCGCCGTGCCGCCGCGCATCTCGGGGCCGTAGGAGGGCATCCAGGACACCTCGCGATCCTCGATGAGGCCGGCCGTGGCGATGACCTTGCCGGCAAAAAGCGACCCCTGGCCGCCGAAGCCGGCGATGACGCATTGAAGCTCGCGGCTCATTAGTTCTCCCCCTTCTTCTCCGGGTGGGCGATGGGACACGCGGCGTTGCGGGCGGCCGCGGCCTCGGCAGCGTCGGCGAAGCCGTCGGCCACCACGTCGCGGTACACGCCGAGCGGGTAGTACGGCAGCATGTTCTCCCGCATCCACTCGAAGGCGGCCTGCGGGGTCATGCCCCAGTTGGTGGGGCAGGTGGAGATCACTTCGACGAAGGAGTAGCCCACGCCATCCACCTGGTTCTGGAAGGCCCGCTTGATGGCCTTCTTGGCTTTGCGCACGTTCTTGGGGCTGTCCACGCTGACGCGCTCGATGTAGGCCGGCCCGTCGAGGGTGGCCAACAGCTCGCTCACGCGGATGGGATTGCCGGCCGTGGCCACATCGCGGCCGTAGGGGCTCGTCTGAGTCACCTGGTTCGGCAGGGACGTGGGGGCCATCTGGCCGCCGGTCATGCCGTAGATGGCATTGTTGATGAAGATGACGACGATATGCTCGCCGCGGGTGGCCGCGTGGATAGTCTCGGCCATGCCGATGGAGGCCAAATCCCCGTCGCCCTGGTAGGCGAAGACGATCTTGTCCGGGTGCACGCGCTTCACGCCCGTGGCCACCGCCGGGGCCCGGCCGTGGGCCGCCTCGATCATGTCGCAGCCGAAGAAATCATAGGCCATCACCGAGCAGCCCACCGGCGCCACGCCGATGGTCTTCCCCTCGATGTCCAGCTCGTCCATGGTCTCGGCCACAAGGCGCTCCACAATGCCGTGGGGGCAGCCCGGGCAGTAGTTGGTCACCACGGGCAACAGCGCATGGGGGCGCTCGTAGACCACCTTCATCTCGCGCTCGTCCTGCGCCATGCTATTCACCGACCTTTCCGTTCAGGGCCTCCACCGCGGCCAGAACCTCCTCCGGCGCGGGAATTACGCCGCCGGTGCGCCCGTAGAACTCCACGGGCACGGTCCCGTTCGCCACGAGGCGCACGTCCTCCACCATCTGGCCCATGTTCATCTCCACCACCAGCGCCGCCTTCCCGCGGCCCAAGGCCTCGGCCAGGGCGTCCTCGGGGAAGGGCCACAGGGTGATGGGGCGCACGAGGCCCGCCTTGATGCCGCGCTCCCGGGCGGCGTTCACGGCGCTGCGGGCCACACGGGCCGCCCCGCCGAAGGCCACGAGCACGATATCGGCATCTTCGGTGCGGTAGCACTCGGCCCGCTGCTCGGCGGCCTTGATGGCGTCGTAGCGCTCGTAGCGCTCGCGGTTGAGGTCCTCCAGGGCCGCAGCGGTCAGGTACAGGGAGTTCGCCACGTTGTGGGGCCGGGCGTGGCCGTGGCCGTCCGTGGCCCAGGGCTTGGCCGGCAGCGTGGCCGGGTCGATGGCCTCGGGCAGCACCACGGGCTCCATCATCTGGCCGAGCATGCCGTCGGCCAGGATCATCACCGGCACGCGGTAGCGGTCGGCCACATCGAAGGCCTCGAAGGCGTAGTCGGCCATCTCCTGCACCGTAGAGGGGGCGAACACGACGATCTGGAAGTCGCCATGGCCCGTGGCCTTTGTGGCCTGCCAGTAGTCGGCCTGGGAGGGCTGGATGCCGCCGAGGCCCGGGCCGCCGCGCTGCACGTTGATGATGACGCCGGGCAGATCGGCGCCGGCCATGTAGGAGATCCCCTCGCTCTTGAGCGAGATGCCCGGGCTCGACGAGGAGGTCATCACCCGGGCGCCGGCCGCCGAGGCGCCGTAGACCATGTTGATGGCCGCCACCTCGGACTCGGCCTGCAGATAGGTGCCCCCCACCTTCGGCATCATCTTCGCCATGTAGGCGGCCACCTCGGTCTGGGGCGTGATGGGATAGCCGAAGAAGTGACGGCAACCGGCCCGCATGGCCGCCTCGGCCATGGCCTCGTTACCCTTCATGAGTACTTTCTGCGCCATGAGCCTACCTTTCCACCGTGATGGCCACATCGGGGCACATCGTCGCGCACGAGCAGCAACCCGTGCACTTCTCCTGATCGATGCAATGGGCCGGATGATAGCCCTTGGCCGTGATGACGGCCTCATCCAGTTCCAGAATGGCCGTGGGGCAGACGTCCACGCACAGGCCGCAGCCCTTGCAGAAGTGGTCGTCGATGGTAACGCGCGCCATGGAAACCTCCTTGCACTGTCCTCGCCGCATCGGCCCTGGGGCCGCGCGGCTTCCCTTCAATCTCTCCTACGCCCGGAGCCCTCAAGACCAGGGCGGCGATACGTACACCTCCACAGGATAGACATCGGGTAGTCCCGCCAGGGCCCCGCGCCCGTCGCTTTCCCGTTGAATGGCCGACTTTGGCACCGTAACGCACCGCAGCGGAACCCCGGCGCCCTCGGCCACGGCCTGGGCAAACGGGACCGCGTCCCGCACAAGGGCCACGGTGGTCTCCCCCTGCAGGTGGGAGTTGCCAACCACGGCCGTCACCGGCACCGAGGCCCTCGCCTCGATCTCGCGCAGCACCGCCACGGCCTCGGCGGCCTTGCGGGTCAGGTTGCGATAGGCGTTGGCCACGTAAAGCACCTCCCCGGGGCCGGCCGCCAGGGCCGCAGCGAACCGGGCCAGGGCCGTGGCGCCCACATCATCGCCGCCGGCGTCCACGATGACCACGGGCCGCGGGGCCGCGAGACGCTCGCCGCCGTCGCTGGCCCGCTGCCAGGCGTAGGCGGCCTGGATGGCGGGCACCACCTCGCCGGTGAGCGACGGCACGTCCAAGGACGTGCCGGCCCGGGCGAACACCGGGGCGATGAGCCGCACTCCGCGCCCTTCCAGAAGCTCGGCGTACTCGCTCGAGCGGAAATAGGGGTTCACCACGTCCATGTCGGCCAGGGTGACCGCGCAGCCGGCCGCGGCGGCGTCCAGAGCCAGGTTCAGGGCGAAGGTGGTCTTGCCCGCCCCGTAGTGCCCCACCACCACCGTGACCGGTGCCAGGTCGAAGGGCATGGCCGCGCCCGCGGCCGCGGGGTCGGACGGGGCGCCCATCAGATCAGCCCCTCGGGGGTCTTCTCCGACGCGCGGTGGGTCTGGTCGGCCTCGCGGATAGCGGCGCGGCGGATCTTCCCGTTCACGGTGCGGGGCAGATCGTCCACGTACTCGATGATGCGCGGGTACTTGTAGGGGGCCGTCTGGCGCTTCACCCACTTCTGCAGCTCCTGGGTCAGGGCGTCGGAGCCCTTCCATCCGTCGGCCAGCACCACGGTGGCCTTCACCGCGAAGCCGCGCACCGGGTCGGGCACGCCGGTGACGGCGCACTCGCGCACGGCCTCGTGCTCCAGAAGCACGCTCTCGATCTCGAAGGGGCCGATGCGGTACCCGCTCGACTTGATGACGTCGTCGTTGCGACCCACGTACCAGTAGTTGCCCTCCTCGTCGCGCCAGGCGGTATCGCCGGTGTGGTACCAGGTGCCGTCCATGGCCTCGGCGGTCTTTTCGGGGTTGCGGTAGTATTCCATCATGATGCCCGCCGGATGCGGATCCACATGGATGCAGATCTCGCCGGTCTCGCCGGTGTCGCACTCGGTGCCGTCGCCGCGCAGGATGGCCATCTGGTACAGGGGCACGGGCTTGCCCATGGAGCCGGGCCGCGGCGTGGAGTTCGTCAGGTTCGCCACGGTGAGCGGCGTCTCGGTCTGGCCGAAGCCCTCATAGATGGTCAGCCCCGTGTGCTCGCGCCAGAAGTCGAACAGATCGGGGTTCAGCGCCTCGCCAGCCGTGGTGGAGTACTCCAGGCTGGACAGGTCGAAAGCGTCCATATCCACTTCGGTCATGAGCCGGTACATGGTGGGCGGGCAGCACAGGGTGGTCACCCCGAAGCGGCCGATGAGCCCCAGGATGTCGGCGGCATCGAAGCGGTCGAAGTCGTAGGTGAGCACGGCGGCCTCCATGAGCCACTGGCCGAAGAACTTGCCCCATACGGCCTTGCCCCAGCCGGTGTCGGCGATGGTGAAGTGCAGGCCCTCGGGGTTCACGTTGTGCCAGTGCTTGGCCGTGATGAGGTGGGCCACGGCGTAGCCGGAATTATGCAGCACCATCTTGGGGTTGCCCGTGGTGCCGCTGGAGAAGTACATGAGCATGGGATCGGCCGCGGCCGTCTCGCGCCGGGCGAAGTCGGCGCTGGCGGCGCGTACCTCGCTGTTGAAGTCGCGCCAGCCTTCGCGGGCCGCAGGTGCCGCGCAGATGCCCTCAGGGCCCGAGAGGGCCGGGCCGGCGGGCTCGTTTTCGGGCAGCGCCCAGCTTCCATCGGCGTTCTGGGGCGTCAGCCCCGCGCCGGCAGGGTTCACCAGAATGAGCGATTCCACGCTGGGGCACTCGGCGACCACGGCGTCAACCACATCGGCGATGTCGCCGGCGCTCGTGCACACCACGGCCTTGATATCGGCCCCGTTCAAACGGTAGGTCAGATCGTGCTCCTTCAGCATGAAGGTGGCGGGCACCGCCACGGCCCCCAGCTTTTCCAGAGCCAGCATGGTGAACCAGAACTGGTAGTGGCGCCGCAAGATGACCATGACGAAGTCGCCCCGCCCGATGCCGCATTCCGCGAAGAAGTTGGCCGTCTTGTCGGACCAGTGCTTCATATCGGCGAAGGTGAAGACGTGCTCCTCCCCTTCCGGGTTGCACCACACCATGGCGGTGCGGTCGGGATCGTGCTCGGCGATGTCGTCCACCACATCGTAGGCGAAGTTGAAGTCGGCGGGCACGTCCACGTCGAACTGGGTGAGCAGGCCGTTCTCGTCATAGGCCTCGGTGATGTAGCGTTCGTTGATATTGCGCATGATAGTTCCTCAGGTGAAGTCGGGGGCGAAAAGATCAGGGGCGACTCCGCGGCAAGGGCCCTTGCGGCCGGGCTGCGGAGTCGCGGCGCCCGAAGGTGCCTCTCATGGAGTCGGGCGACGCCAGGGCCGCGGAGTGCACCGCGGCGAGCCGGGCCGCCTAGATAATCTTCTCGTCGCCGGGCTTCATCACGATGGCGAGAAACACACAGGGCGCGCCTCCGGTGGCCACCATGCCGTGGCCGCGGCCGGAGTCGTACATGACCACGTCGCCGGGGTTCAGAATCTCCTCGTGGTCCTCGTAGGCGAAGCGCATCTGGCCGGAGATGATGAAGTCGAGCTCCTGGCCCTCGTGGCGCGACAGATGCACCGGCACGTTCTGCTGCTCTTCCAGATACGGCGCCGTCACCACGAAGGGCTCGGCCAGCTTGTGGCGGAAGTGCGGTGCCTTGTGCAGGTACTCGAAGCCCGCGCGGCGCTTGATGGAAAGGCCAGTGCCGGCGCGGGTGAGCGAATAGCCCGTCAGATGGGGGTTCTCGCCGGTGAGCAGCTCGATGACGTCCACGCCGAACTTCTCGGCGCACTTGTACAGGAAGGTGAAGGAGAGATCCTCCTCGCCCGCTTCCTGGGCAGCGTACTCGGCCACACTGCGGCCCGTGGCCTCGGCCATCTCCTGCATGGTGAGGTCCATGTCCTCGCGCAGAGCGCGGATGCGCCCCGCCACCTCTTTGATGTTCGGCTCCACGACCTGCGACCTCCTTTTCCGGACATAGGGAATGATGTGGCTTGCTATTGTACTGACACCGAGACGGTCAACGTTTCAAATCCGTTAAAACATCGGTGACCAACCCCATAGTTTTTGCCGCCAACCCGCCATCGCCCCAATGGTTGGCCGCGAGCGAAAGGCCCCTGAAGGGCCCCGCGCCATAGGCGCCGTCGAAAAGCAAGGGCAACCACTCCGCAGGGCTCCCGGATGTCCCAGGCGAAAACCGCGCCGCCGACCGTCCGCACGCAGAACGAGCAACCGCCGCGCAGCCCTCTGAGGCTCCTTCTCCAACCCAATCGCGAATGCCGCTGCCCGATCCGGGAGGCACTGCTCTGGCCAGGAGGGCCCTCCGGCCAGGGCGAAGCGCCTCCACCCTGGCCTGAGAGAGGGGGCCCTGCGGTCGGGCGGGGTGCCGCTGCCCTAACTCGGGGGTAGAAAATGCGACAAATCAACCGATTGGGCGACATCACATGCCGCGAAATGTCGCCCAATCGTCTTATTTGTCGCACATAGGCTTACTTCGATCCGTCAAATGTCGCCCGATTGGTTAATTTGTCGCATTTTCCGCTTTTCATCTTGGAAGAGAAGCCGCCGAGAAGCCGGGAGCTCCCGGTGGAACCGCATCGCAAAGGCGGCCACCCTTCGGGGTGGCCGCCTTGAGACCGTAGCTGAGAAATCCTCAGGCCTTCTTCCTCAGAAGGGCCAAGAAGTGGGCGTCGGGACCGCCGGGCTCCAGGGGGATGGAGAAGAAGGGGCGCTCGACGCCGAGCTCGGGGTTCTCGTAGGGAATCACCTCGAAGGCGGAGCCGGGCTCCGTGGCGAGGAACTGATCCACGGCGTCGGCGTTCTCCTCATGGGTGATGGTGCAGGTGGCGTAGGCCAGGATGCCGCCGGGAGCCACGTGGGCCGCGGCGCTGGCGAGTAGGTGCGCATCCAGGTCGGCCGACTCGTCGATGGTCTCGGGTCGCAGGCGCCAGCGGATGTCGGCGTGGCGGCGCAGGGTGCCCAGGCCGGAGCAGGGCGCGTCAATGAACACACGGTCGAAGGTGCGCTCGCCCACCAGCGCGTCCAGGTCGGTGGCATCGCCGATGATGGGCTCGGTCACCGTGACGCCGTACAGCTCGGCGCGCTCCTGGAGGAGCCGGGTCTTGAAGGCGTGCACGTCCACGGTCACGTAGTCGCTGATCTGCCTGCCGAAGCGGCGGTAGGCGCAGCTCTGGTCGAGAATGGTCTTCGTGGCGCGGCCGGCCCCGATCTCCAGGAAGGAAGCGGGGGCCTCATCGCCCACCACGAGGCTCGCCACGGCCTGGGACGTGGCGTCGGAGACGAGCAGCAGCCCCTGGCTGAACATGCGGCGCACGCGCCCGTCGAGCAGGGGCACACCGGATGACACCCGGTAACAGCCGGGAACGGGGCGGCCGGCCACCGTCACCGGGGTCGGATCGCCGTGGGCCGCGGCCAGCACGGAGACCACCTCGTCCTCAGAGGCCTTCACGGCGTTGACCGAGACGAACACCGGAGCGGGCTCGTTGGAGGCCACCATGAAGTCGCGGGCACCCTCGGGACCCAGCTCGGCGATGAGCCGCTCGGCGAGCCATACGGGGAACCCGTGGAGGCGGGCGTAGGCGGCGATGTCGGTGCGCGGGTCGCCGAAGGGGAAATGCTCCTTGGCCCGCACCACGCGGCGCAGCACGGCGTTGGCCAGGCCGCCGGCCCGCGGGGCCACCGTCTTCACGAGCTCCACGCCCTGGTCCACAGCCGCGTGCGGGCTCTTCTGCAGGAAGATGATCTCGTAGGCCGAAAGGGCCAGGGCGTCGCGCACGGCCGGAGCGGCATCATCGGGCGAGTCCATGCAACCGTCGATGACGTCTTCCAGGGTGCCGCGGGTGCTCGTCACGCCCAGCACAAGGCGCGTGGCGAAGGCGCGGTCCTCCCGAGACAGCCTCGATTTGTCAATGGTCTTGGCGATGATATCCTGGGCGAAGGCATCGCGCTCCCGCAGCTGATGCAGGGCCGAGAGAGCCAGCTCCCGGGCCGAGGTGGCATGGTGGCTGTTCGGCCGCTTGGCCCGAGCGCCGTCGTCGCGGCGCGGGGGCCGGCCGTCCCGCGGGCGATCGCCGCGGCCGCCGAAGTCGCGTCCGCGACCCCGGTCGCGCCCATCACCCTGATCGGGGGCGGCCATGAGCTTGCCATCCACGAACACCTCGCGCGGATGACCACTGCCGCGGCTGTCGCGCCGTGGGCCGCGGGGCTGATCGTCCCGAGGGTGGAAGTCCTTGCGGGGCCCGCGATCATCGCGAGGGCCGCTCTCACGGCGGTCCGAGAAGTCTCGGCGCGGCCCGCGCGGGCCGTCGCCGCGATCACGGAAGTCCTTGCGGGGCTCGCGGAAATCCCGGCGCTCGTCGCCATCGCCCTGGGAGCGGTCGCCCTCGCCGCGCTTCCGCTCGAAGGACTTGCCGCCGCGAGGCCCGCGGTCGTCCTTGCGGTACCCCCCGGACTTGCCGCCCTGGTATCCACCAGGCTTGCCGCCCTTGCGGAAGCCGCCGGGTTTCCCATTACGGCCGCCCTGGCCGTCCCGGGATCCGAAATCCTTGCGCGGACCGCGGTCGTCACGGGAGCGGTCGCCTCCACGACCCCCATGGTCCTCGCGCGGGCCGCGGTCGTCGCGGCCCCGATAGCCGTTGCCGCCCGGGCCGCCAGAGCGGGCCCCGCGATGGCCGTCCGAGGACGGCCGGTCGGAAGAGCGGCGCTGATTCTGAGAGTGATTGTCGTTATGCACGGGACCAAGTTCCTTCCTCGCCCCGCAGTGCGGGGACGCCGGCGGCGAAAGCGCGCGCCTCCATGGCGCGCTTCCCGTCCGGTTTCACTTCGATTACTTCCAGGATGCCCTCGATGCAGCCGAGGTACAGGCGCTTGTCGGCGAGCATGGCCTGGCCGGGGACCAGGGCAACCGGGGCGTCGTCGGCCACCCGGGCGCGTAGCACCGTGGCCGCCCGCGCCCCCAGAATGCAGCGGGCCGGATGGGCCGCGCTCGAAGCCCGCACGCGGCGATCGTTCGTCACGGCGTCCTCGGCAGGATCAAGGTTCAGCTCCCCCTTCGCGATCTTCTCCGCGTAGGTGACTGCGGCCTCGTCCTGGGCCACCCAGGCCACGCGCCCGGCCTCCACCTGGGTCAGCGCCGCCAGAAGCGCGCTCGCCCCCAGATCGGCCAGGTCGGCCGTGAGGCTTTCCGTCGTGGCCCCAGCCGCGGGAATGGAGCGGCACACGCAGTAGTCGCCGGTGTCGAGCCCCTCCTCCATGGCCATGATGCACACGCCCACCTCCTCATCGCCGGCCAGGATGGCCCGCTCGATGGGGGCCGCCCCGCGCCAGCGAGGCAGAAGGGAACCGTGGACGTTCAGACAGCCGTGGGCCGGGATGGCCAGCACCTCCGGCGGCAGGATGGCCCCGTAGGCGGCCACGCAGATGACGTCGGGGGCAAGCGCGGCCAGGGCCGCCTGCTCGGAGGCGTCCCGCAGAGTGCGGGGGGTGCGCACGGGAATGCCGGCGGTCAGGGCCACCTCCTTCACGGGAGAGGCCACCGGCGCACTGCCCCGGCCGCGCACGGCATCGGGACGGGTGTAGACGGCCACCACCTCATGGTGGGGAATGAGCTGCTCCAGGATGGCGGCGGCGAAGGTCGGCGTGCCCATGTAGACGACGCGCACCCTACTTCACCTCGATGTCGGTGTCGCCGGGTCGCGCGCCGGCGGCCTTGGCCTCGTCGTAGGCCCGCAGCGCCTCGATGCGGGTCACCGGATCGCAGCTCTCGAAGAGGGTGCGGCCGTTCAAGTGATCGATCTCGTGCTGCAGGCAGCGACCGAGCAGGCCGTCGCCCTCGATCTCCCACAGCTCGCCGTCCAGATCGTAGTACTGCACGCGCGCCCAGGGCTGACGCTTCACCGGCACGGTGACGCCGGGGCACGACAGGCAGCCCTCGCCGCCCTCCTCCGGTTCGCCGGCGAGCTCCACGATCTCGGGGTTTACGAGCACGATGGGGTTCTTCTCCCCCTTCTCGCCGTCCCAGTCCACATCGATGACAACAAGGCGCTTGGTAATGCCCACCTGGGGCGCGGCGATACCGCAGCCGTAGTTCTTGTACATGGCGTGGGCCATCTGCTTGGAGAGGCGCTTGAGGGATTTGTCGGACAAATCGCACGGCTCGCACACGGTGGCGAGCAGCGGATCGGGGGCGATGACGATGGGCAGCACAGCAGTTCCTTTTCTCTTCCGCGCGGCGGGCCGAGCAATGCCGGCCCGCCGCGCGGGCATGGGTTAACTAACTTATTGTGAACCTCCGCGCCTGCGCCGTCCAGAGCGCCCGCGAAATCTACGGAAGCCGAGGAACGCCCGACGGCGCCCTAGGGAGCCGAGGGCAGGGTGCGGTGGGCGAGCCGTCGGGCTGCCACGTCCATCTGCAACGTGGTGACCGCGGCGTGGAGCAGCTCGGCCTCCTCGGCTGACACCCCGGCGTTCAGCTGGGCCGTGAGCGAGCCGATGGCCTCCTCGGCATCGTCCAGGGCCAGCTCCTCAGCCAGATAGGCCCCCACGGCCGCCGGCTCCCCCGCCTGGCTGGTGCCGCCCGTGAGCACGCGGCCCGCATGGGGCGTGGCCACTGTGGCCCGGGCCACCACATCGGCCGGAGAGGCGGCGGGGTTCTCGGCCAAGGTGGCCAGGATGGATTCGGCCAGCACCCGGTGCACGTCCTCCCGCCACTGGATCTGGGCCAGAGCGTCGGCGTGGGCGAGCCCCACGAGAGGGTTCTGGGCCGCCAGGCTCAGGAACTCCCTCTCGAAGCGCAAGCGGTTGAGCTCGGCCCGGGAGAGCGCCCGGCGCGGAGCGGCCGAGGGCGGCGTCCCCGCGGCGGCGCCGGGGCCGCCCTCGCGCTCGGCGCCGCGGGACGGCTCCAGGGCTGCCAGCAAGTTCAGCACGTCGCTCTCCTCGATGCCGAGGCGGCCGTGGGCCCGCAGCGTCGACCAGATGCGCACGGCGTAGTCCTTGGCCACGAGCGACTCCTTGATGGGGGCCAGAAGCCCCAGGCACTCCCGAAGGGCCCGGTCCCGCTCGGCCGGCGCGTCCAAGTTGAACCCGGCCAGGCGCCGCTCGATGCCGTACTCCAACAGGGGCATGGCGTCGTCGAGCAGCGCCCGCAGGGCATCGGCGCCCCGGGCCTGCACGAACTCCGCCGGATCCAAATTGTCCGGCAGCGTCACGGCCACGAGCTCCACCTGGGAGCGCCCCGCCTCGGGCGTCATGGACCTGTCGATGAACGCCAGGGCCCGATCGGCGGCCTTTTGCCCGGCGGCATCGCCGTCGAACAGGTAGACGATGCGCTTGGAGGCGTGGCGCGAGAGCACCCGGATGTGGCGCATGGTCAGCGCGGTGCCCAGGGTGGCCACCACATTGGCGATGCCGGCCTCGGACAGGGCGATGACGTCAGTGTAGCCCTCCACCACGATGGCGGTGCCCGTGGCGGTCATGGCCCCCTTGGCGTGGTCGAGGCCGTAGAGCACCTGGGACTTGTGGAACAGGGGCGTCTCCCCGGAGTTCAGGTACTTCGGCTCGCCGGAGCCGATAACGCGGCCCCCGAAGGCGATGCAGTCGCCGGCCACATCGAAGATGGGGAACATCACCCGATTGTAGAAGCGGTCGCGCAGCTGCCCGCCCCGCTCCACCGCCACGTTGGCGGCCACCAGGTCCTCCCCCGTAAAGCCCAGCGACGACAGGTGGCGCACCAGGGCGCCGCGACCCGGGGCGAAGCCGAGGCACCAGGTGTCGGGCACCTTGCCTCCAAAGCCTCGGCCGCCCAGGTAGGCCCGGGCCGCGTCGGCCTCGGGGCCGCGTCCGCGCATGAGCTGGGTGTGGTAGAACTCCGCCGTACGGGCGCACACCTCCTTCAGGCGCGCCTTGCGGCTCGCCGGAATGGAGCCGCGGCCGCCCGTCTCCACGATGTCGATGTGGGCCCGCTCGGCCAGGCGGCGCACGGCCTCGGGGAAGCTCAGATCCTCGGTCTTCATGATGAAGGAGAACACGTCGCCCCCCTCGCCGCAGCCGAAGCAGTGCCACAACTGGGTGGATGGGTCGATCTTGAACGAGGGGGTCTTCTCCTGGTGCAGGGGACAGCAGCACCAGAAGTCGCGGCCGCGCTGCTTCACGGGCACCCGCTCCCCGATGACGGCCACCACGTCGCTGGCGTCGCGCACCTTCTGAATGTCCTCGTCGCTAATGCCCGCCACGGCCCGCCCTTCCCGTTTCTCGGGGACGCCCGCGCCGAGGCCCTGCCGGGCCCCGCGCGCACCGTCCCGCTGCTCTTTTTCCTGTGAAGTATAGCACCGTCGCCGCAAACAAATGTTTCAGAGCCTACAATAGGCCGAAATCAGCGACGAGAAAGCGAGCGACCGTGACAGCGACGAATGCCACTCCCTATCTGACCCTGGACCCCCTTGTGGAAGCGGCCATCCGCGAGGACCGCGCCACCGGGGCGGTATCCCCCTGGCGCTTCCCCGACGAGGCAGTGGTGCGCCGACGCGACCTCCCCCACGATGCCGCAACCCTCACCCGCCCCGCCTTCGTGCGCGACATCGAGAAGGTGCTGAACATCCCGGCCTACAACCGCTACGCCGACAAGACCCAGGTGTTCTCGTTCACCGAGAACGACGAGATCAGCCGCCGCGGGCTCCACGTGCAGCTCGTGAGCCGCATCGCCCGGGGCATCGGCGGCCTGCTCGGCCTGAACTGCGACCTCATCGAGGCCATCGCGCTCGGCCACGATGTGGGCCACACCCCCTTCGGCCACGCCGGCGAGCGCTTCCTCTCGGCCTGCTACCACCGCCGCACCGGGCGCTACTTCAACCACAACGTCCACTCGGTGCGGGTGCTCGATGCCCTGTACCGCCGCAACGTCTCCCTCCAGACCCTGGACGGCGTGCTCTGTCACAACGGCGAGTTCGCCCAGCAGCGCCTTGTCCGCGGCACCTGCGGCTCTTTCGCCGACCTGGACGCCCTCGTGGAGGCCTGCAACGCCGACGAGACGGTCATCAAGACCCTGCGCCCCTCCACCCTGGAGGGCTGCGTGGTGCGCGTGTCGGACATGATCGCCTACATCGGCAAGGACCGCCAGGACGCCCTGGCCATGGGGGTCATCGATTCCGCAGACGTCTTCGACTCCGACGTCATCGGCACCACCAACGCCAAGATCATCAACAACCTCACCGTGGACATCGTGAACAACTCCTATGGCCGCGGCGAGATCGCCATGAGCGAGGAGGTCTTCGCTGACCTGAAGCGGGCGAAGCGGCAGAACTACGAGGTCATCTATTTGAAAGAGGGCATGGTGGACGACACCGAGAACCTCGTGGAGGAGATGTTCGAGGAGATGTACGACCGACTTATGGCCGACCTGACGGCCGGGCGCGAGGATTCTCCCATCTTCCGCCACCACGCGGCGCGCCTGGCCGCCACCTCCCGTTCCATCGTGGCCGAGGAGTACCTGGCCGGCGAGGCCAACCAGATCGTCGCGGACTACATGGCGAGCATGACCGACAGCTACTTCATGGCCATCTACGAGCACCTCTTCCCGCAAAGCCCCCGCACCATCCGGACCCGCGGCTACTGCGCCGATCTCGTTTGAGACTGACGGTTATTTTTCAAACCCCACATCCACCCGATGGCAGGTGGGGTTGTCGGCGGCGGCGGTGGCCAGGGCATCGCAGCGCTCGTTCTCGGCGTGGCCCGCATGGCCCTTCACCCACACGAACTTCACGGTATGGGGTTCCTTGGCCGCCAGCAGTCGCTTCCACAGGTCCACGTTCTTCACGGGCTGTTTGCTCGCGTTCTTCCAGCCCCGCTTGAGCCAGCCGGCCACCCAGTTCTGGTTGAAGGCGTTCACGAGGTACTGGGAGTCGGAGTACACCGTCACGGTGCAGGGACGGCGCAGGGCCTCCAGGCCCACGATGCAGCCGAGCAGCTCCATGCGGTTGTTGGTGGTGCAGGAGAAACCCTCGGAGAACTCCTTCTCGTGCACGGCTCCCGAGGGGGCCCGGTAGCGCAGGATGGTGCCGTAGCCGCCCGGACCCGGATTGCCGCGGGAGCTTCCATCGGAATACAAGGTTACGTCCATGACGTCCTTTCCCTCTCGCGCCGCGCGGCGACCGTCGCCCACGCGGCCAGCCTCGGCGAACTCGTTGAAGCTGAAACCCGTCTGATCGGCCATGGCTACAGCTCTCCTTCCGTGCGCTCGCCCAGATCGATGAGCTCCTGGCGGGTGTGCACGCCGCACTTGGCATAGATGCGGCGCAGGTGGGTGTCCACGGTGTTCTTCGAGATGAAGAATTCCCCGGCGATGCGCTCGGCCGTGCGGCCCCGCAGGGCGAGAGGCAATATCTCCGCCTCGCGCTTGGACAGCTTGGCGGAGGCGGCGATGCGGGCGCAGGCCTCGCCGAAGCGGTCGCTCTTGGACACCACCACTGACAGGGCCGCCAGATCGCGGTCGGTGAACAGGAACAGATAGGCATAGAGCGCCGCCACCCCGGCTAGCGTGACCAGGACCGGCGCCGAGCCCGCCCCGCCGAAGGCCGCCAGGGCCCCGGCACCGGCCAGCACACCGAGGATCTCGCCGGCGAACAGGGCCGCGAAGCCCCGGGCGATGGAGGCGGTGGCATCGCGGCCGGCGATGCGCCCCATGATGAGGAACAGCGACACGAGCACCGAGAACACGCCGAGGTACCCTGCCAGCACCACGGCCACGCCGGCCACGCCCACGCGCTCCAGAAGCGGCACGGCAATGAAGCCGCCCACCATGAGCAGCACAGCCAAGCGGTAGGCACCGCCGAGCGGGCCCGTTTCCTGGCTAGATCCGGTCGGCAGCACCGCACGGGTGCCGAGCGACAGCGGGCGGCCGCCGTAGAGCTGCAGAGCCGCCACGCAGTAGAGCACGAACAGGACGAAGGTGACGGAGAGCGAGGTGTGGGAGGCCGCCTGGGCCCGGGCCGTCATGGCCTCGATGGCACCGGTGGCCAGGCCGAACACCACGGTGCCCGCCAGGATGCGGCCCGACAGCTTCGAGGCGTCGTCATCAGGGGCATCGGAAGCGCTCGGGGCCGAAGCGGCAGCGGCGGCGCCTTCCCCGCCCGCTCCCCCATCTGCAGCGCCGCCGTCGGCCGTGGCCGCCAGGGCCCGCAGCCCCCAGGCGCTCCCCAGGGGCAGGGCGTACAGCAAAAGCGCGGCCTCGGCCACAGGCAGCGCCACCACCAAAAAGCAGACGGCCGCCCCCAAAGCGCTGCCGATGAACACCTCGGGCACCGATCGGTCGATGGGCACCGCCCCCAGGGCACGGCCCCACAGGCACAGCAGCAGCGCCAGGGGCACCCCCACGAGCAGACCCTCCATCAGGGCGAATCCGACCCACGGCGCCTCGGGCAGCAACGCTCGCAGCGCCACGAGGGCCAAGAGGGCCAGCACGAGCGGGGCGGCAAACAGATTCGCGAGCCCGTCGCCGGCCCGCAACAGCGCCGAGCGGCACCGGCGGTGCAGCATGAGGGCGAACGTGGCTGCCATCACGGCGAGCAGGCAGAGCAGGTCGGCGCGATCGGCCAAAAACCCGTGCTCGGGCCCGGCTACCGAGCCGTCCAGATACAGCATTGTGAAGAGGAAGGCCTGGTTGCAGCCGAAGCCGATGATGGCGCATCGCGCCTGCCGCAGCTGCGGCGGTGCCGGATAGCCCACGAGCCCCCCTCTCAACCGTCGTTCATTACCAGCCATCCATTGTACCCCATAACGAAGCGAAGCGGCGCTTGCCAAAAGGCAGACGCCGCTTCGCTTGGGAGGGAGGGTTGAACGCCCCGCGCCCGAGAGCAACAGGGTCGGTTCACAAAGGGAAGTTACTCGGCCTTCTTCTTGACGACCTTCTTGACCGCGGTGGTCGGGGCGCCGGCCGCGGCGGGGGCGGGCTCGTCCTCGACGATCTCGACGACCTCTTCCTCTTCGTCGTCCTTCTTGTCGAAGGCCATGCCCTCGCGCAGGCTCTTGACCGTCTTGCCGAGGGAGGCACCGAGCTTGGGCAGGTTCTTCGGGCCGAAGATGAGCAGCACGACAACGAGGATGATAACAAGTTCGGGCACGCCCATTCCGAGGATCTTCATGAGGCATTCTCCTTCTCGAGGTGAGGGGCGCGCCCGCCGATGGTACTCACGGACGCGCCGAGTTGCTTGCGCTTCGATGGCGTCCACTATGCCTCGTCCCTACGCCGCCGCCTATCACGCAGACCCGTGATTTTGTCACGCGATCCGAGAAATTCCCCGTCACGTCTTTATGTGACAAAGGAAGTTTTACCTGTTCGGGCCGTTGCATTCCTTATCCCACGAGAACATGGAGCGAATGCGCTCGCCGGTCTTCTCGATCTCGTGGCCATTGATGGCCTCGCGCTGCTCGTGGAGCCAGGGACTTCCCTTCTCGTAGTCGGCGACGAACTCGCGGGCGAAGGAACCGTCCTGGATGCGAGCCAGAATCTCGCGCATGGCCTCGCGGCTCTCGTCGTTGATGACCTTGGGGCCGGCGTAGTACTCGCCGTACTCGGCGGTGTTGGAGATGGAGTAGTTCATGAAGTGGATGCCGCGCTCGTACATAAGGTCCACGATCATCTTCATCTCGTGGTAGCACTCGAAGTAGGCGAGCTCGGGCGGGTAGCCCGCCTCCACGAGCGTCTCGAAGCCGGCCTTCACCAGTTCCACGAGACCGCCGCAGAGCACCGCCTGCTCGCCGAAGAGGTCCTCCTCGGTCTCCTGGGCGAAGGTGCACTTGATGATGCCGGAGCGCGCCCCGCCCACGCCCCAGGCGTAGGAGAGAGCCGCGTCCCAAGCGGTGCCCGAGGCGTCCTGGGCCACGCAGACGAGGTCCGGCACGCCAAAGCCCTGGGTGTACTGGCGGCGCACGATGTGGCCGGGGCCCTTCGGCGCGCACATGATGACGTCCACATCCTCGGGCGGGGTGATATAGCCGTAGTGCACATTGAAGCCGTGGGCGAAGGCGAGCGTGTCGCCGGGTTTCAGGTGCGGGGCGATGAACTTTTCGTAGACGGCCGGCTGCAGCTCATCGGGCACGAGGATCATGATGAGGTCGGCCTCCTCGGCGGCCGTGGCCATGTCGCACACACGCAGGCCCGCCTCCTCGGCCGCAGCCCGGGACGCCGAGCCCTCGCGCAGGCCCACGCGCACGTCGCAGCCGGAATCCCTCAGGTTCAGCGCATGGGCGTGGCCCTGGGATCCGTAGCCGATGACGGCGATCTTCTTATCCTTGATAACCTCGGGGTTGCAGTCCTGTTCGTAGTAGATGGTGACAGCCATGGGTTTCCTTTCTCGTCGTTGGCTGATGTTCGGTAAATAGAAGCTAGTCGTGGCTCGAGCGCGACAGGGCGATCTTGCCGGTGCGGACGATCTCCTTGATGCCGTAGGCACGGAACAGATCCTCCAGACCCGTGAGCTTCGCGTCGTCGCCGGTGGCCTCCACGGTGAGCGTCGCACGTCCCACGTCCACGATCTTCGCGCGGAAGATGTTGGCGATCTCGATGACCTCGCTTCTTCGCTCGGGAGGCGCGCTCACCTTGAACAGCGCCAGCTCGCGCTCGATGGCCCCCTCGTCGGTGAGATCGGTGATCTTGTGGACGCTGATGAGCTTGTGCAGCTGCTTGGTGATCTGCTCAAAGGCCACATCGTCGGCCATGACGATGGCGGTGACGCGCGACATGGTGGCATCCTCGGTAGGTCCCACCGACAGCGACTCGATGTTGAAGCCGCGCCGGGAGATGAGGCCGGTCACGCGGGAGAGCACGCCGGGGCGGTTCTCCACCAGAACAGACAGGATGTGCTTCATCGCCGGTCCTCCTTTCCCTCGTCGCCGGCGCGGAAGAGGGTCTTCCAGTCTTCGGGGCGCACGTCCACCGTGGAGCCGTCCTGGCCCAAGCGCGCGCCGGTGTCCTGCGGGTCGACCTCCCATCGGCCGCCGAACTGGGCGTCGATCTTCGCGCACGGCGACGTGGCCCCGGCTGGCGCATCGGCCATGCGGGCCCGCGGGGATCCAGAAGCGGCGGGCACATCGGTACGCACGGCCCCCACGGCCACGTCGATGGCGCCCATGACGTTGTCGAGGGCCGCCCCCGGGGCCACCATGGGATACACGTTCTGCTCGGGCGAGATGGCCACGTCCAAGAGGTAGGGGCCCGGCGCGGCCAGCATGCGGGCGATGGCCCCGACCACCTCGCCGGGCGCCTCCACGCGCTCGCCCTCCCAGCCGTAGGCCTCCGCCAGCTTCACGAAATCGGGCACCGGCGCCAAAAGCGTCTGGGAGTAGCGGCGGCCGTAGAACAGCTTCTGCCACTGGTGCACCATGCCCAGGCAGCGGTTGTCGAGGATCATCACCTTCACGGGAACGCCGTTGATGGCGGCGGTGGCCATCTCCTGGGAGTTCATCTGGAACGACCCGTCGCCGGCGATGCAGACCACCGTGGCCTCCGGGCGCGCCACCGCGGCCCCGATGGCCGCCGGGAAGCCGAAGCCCATGGTGCCCAGGCCGCCGGAGGACAGAAAGGTGCGCGGCCGCTCGCGGTGCAGGAACTGGTGGGCCCACATCTGGTGCTGGCCCACCTCGGTGGTGACGATGGAGGCGTCCGGGTCCAGCTGGCGCCCGAGCTCGGCGATGACCAGCTCGGGCACGATCTCGTCCTCTTCCTCGTTCACCGCCATGTTGGGATGGTAGAACGGGTAGCGCTCCCGCCAGGCGGCGATGTCGGCCACCCACTGGTCGTCGCGCGGGGCAGCGCCAGCCTTGGCCAGGCACTCCAGCATGCCCGCGAGCACGCCCTTCAAGTCTCCCACGATGGGCACGTCAGCATCGCGGATCTTGCCGATCTCGGCCGGGTCGATGTCGATGTGCACGATCTTGGCGTTGGGGGCGAACTCGGACACGCGCCCGGTGACGCGATCGGAGAAGCGAGCCCCCGCCGCGATGATGAGGTCGGCCTCGGTCATGGCCATGTTCGAGTACTTCGCCCCGTGCATGCCCACCGGCCCCAGGTTCAGCGGATGGCTCGCCGGCACGCCGCCCTTGCCCATGAGGGTGACCACCGCGGGCACCTGCATGGCGTCCATGAGGGCCGTAAGCTCCTCGGTGGCTCCCGAGGAGACGACGCCGCCGCCCACGTACAAAAGCGGCTGCTCGGCCTCTTCCAGAAGGCGGCAGGCCGTGCGGATCTGCTTGGCGTTGCCGCGGTAGGTGGGCTTGTAGGAGGGCAGGTTCACCTCGTCGGGGTACTCGAAGATCATCTCCTCGCCGGCCATATCGCTCGGGATGTCGATGAGCACCGGGCCGGGGCGCCCGGTGACGGCGATGTGGAAGGCCTCGCGGATGGTGCGCGTGAGCTCGTCGGTGGACTGCAGCAGGTAGGAGTGCTTCACCACGGGCATGGTGATGCCCACGATGTCGGACTCCTGAAACGAGTCGGTGCCGATGACCCCGCGTCCCACCTGGCCGGTAATGACGACGAGCGGCACCGAGTCCATGTAGGCCGTGGCGATGCCCGTGACGGTGTTGGTGGCGCCCGGGCCCGAGGTGACCATCACCACGCCCGGCCGCCCCGTGGCCCGCGCATAGCCGTCGGCCATGTGCACGGCCCCCTGCTCGTGGCGGGCGAGCACATGGGTGATCTGCTCGGAGCCGTAGAGGGCGTCGTAGAGCTTGATGGCCTGGCCACCCGGGTACCCGAACACCGTCGTGACGCCTTCGGCCTCCAGGCTCGCCACCACTGCCTCGGCCCCGAGCATGGAGGTGCCCTGCTTGGCCGTGCGGCTTCCCAAGCCGCGGCATGCGCCCTCGCTCGCGGCGCTGCGGCGCGCGGGCCGCGCCCCTTCCCTGTTCTCGGTCTCGGTCATTGGATAATCGCCCCCTTGTCGGCAGAAGTTACCAGTTTCGCGTACTTGGCCAGCACCCCGTGGTGGTGCTTGGGCGCCGGCGGCACCCAAGCGGCGCGGCGCCGGGCGAGCTCGTCGGCCTCCACGTTCAGGGTCAAACGACCGCCCTCGATGTCCACGGTGACCGAGTCGCCCTCGCAGATGAGCGCGATGGGGCCGCCGGCGGCCGCCTCGGGGCTCACGTGCCCCACGGCCGGCCCCTTGGTGGCGCCCGAGAAGCGCCCGTCGGTGATGAGCGCCACGCTCTCGGAGAGCCCGCGGCCGCAGATGGCCGAGGTGGGCGCGAGCATCTCGCGCATGCCCGGGCCGCCGGCCGGCCCCTCGTAGCGGATGACCACCACGTCGCCGGGAGAGATGGCCCCGCCGTTGATGGCCGCGCAGGCCTCCTCCTCGGAGTCGAACACCCGGGCCGGGCCGGTGTGGCACAGCATGGAAGGGGCCACGGCGGCCTTCTTCACGATGGCCCCGTCCGGCGCGATGTTGCCGTGGAGCACCCGCAGGGCGCCCTCGGCCGAGAAGGGGTCGTCGTGGGCGCGGACGACCTCGCCGTCGGCACCGGGGCAGGCGGCGTGCATGTAATCGAGGTAGTCCCCCATGGGCCCCATGCAGGTGCGGGCGTCCCGGTCGATGAGGCCCAGCCGGTCGAGCTCGGCCAGCACCACCGGCACCCCTCCCACGCGGTACAGGTCGATGAGCGGGCGCGGGCCGGCCGGCGCGAGCTTCACCAGATGCGGCGTGCGGGCGCTGACGGCATTCCACGTGTCCATGGTGATAGGGCAGCCCGCCGCATTCGCGATGGCCGTGAGGTGCAGCACCGTGTTGGTGGAGCCGCCGAAGGCCATGTCGCATCCCATGGCGTTGCGCACGGCCGCCTCGTTCAGGATGTCTTTCAGGCACACGTTCTCGCCCACGAGCTCCATCACCTTCATGCCGGCGCGCTTGGCCAGCCGAATGCGCTCGGAATAAACAGCCGGCACGGTGCCGTTGCCGGGGAGGGCAACCCCCAAAGCCTCGCACAAACAGTTCATGGAGTTTGCCGTGAACATGCCCGAGCAGCTGCCGCAGGTGGGGCAGGCCGTGTCCTCGAAGTAGGCGAGCTCCTCCTCGGTCATGGTGCCGGCGGCCACCTTCCCCGCCCCGTCGAAGAGCGTGTTCAGGTCGGTGGCGGTGCCGTCGGGTGCGGTGCCGGGCAGCATCGGGCCACCCGAGACGAACACCGTGGGCACGTTCACCCGCAGCGCCCCTAAGATCATGCCGGGCACGATCTTATCGCAGTTGGGGATGCACACCATGCCGTCGAAGGCGTGGCCGGCCACGGCGCATTCCACCGAGTCGGCGATGACCTCGCGGCTCACGAGCGAGTAGTGCATGCCCTCGTGGTTCATGGCGATGCCGTCGCACACCCCGATGGTGGAAATCTCGAAGGGCACGCCGCCGGCCATATAGATGCCGGCCTTCACGGCCTCGCAGATCTTATCGAGATGGGTATGCCCGGGGATGATGTCGTTGCGCGCGTTGACGACGGCGATGAAGGGGCGCTCCATCTCCTCGTCGATGATACCGTCGGCCTTCAGCAGGCTCCGATGCGGCGCGCGGGCCGCCCCGCGCTTGATCTGGTCGCTGCGCAGTGCCACTGGCTCTCCTTTCTTCCCGTGCCGGACTTCACTCCGACAAACAAAAAAACCCGCTGCTTTCGCACCGGGTCCGGGATGGGTCAGCCTACGCCAGGACGAGCCTGGCCGCAGAAGAGCCTCGACATATGACGGTGTCGCCGGTCCAGTGCTACTTGCGCACCCGCACCCGGCGGTAAGCCGGCAGCACGGGCGTCGTTCTCACCAAACTGCTCGGAGGGCTTGTTCGGAACGGCCGACGCCTGCTCGCAGATTCCGCAGGCTTGCTGTCAGACGGCTTGGCCCCTACTGGTCCTCGTCAACGCATGTGCGCTATGAACTTGGCTGCGCAGTATACCCCTTCCCCGCGCCAACGCAAGGCGAAACACTCAACTTTCTTTCCAACGGCTCGGAAACAGGTGCGCTGCAACAGGCAACGACAGCGCCACAGGCGGGCGACAAGTCCCTCTCCTCCCAGTGACGGTTGACAGGTTGTCACCGATGCCGCGCGGGCATTTCGTATGATCTTAAGTGACTGTATCCGCGCCGTGAGAGAGGACAGGGACCATGGCCGCGACGACTACCGTGAGAGTGCACCGCCGGAAGAGCCCCGCCGCGGTGCGACGCAGCGAGACCGTAGCTGAGGCCCGAAAGAGGGCATCGACTTGGATGACGGTGGCGGCAACCCGGCTCAAGGAGGCCCTGCCCGTCCGCGAGGGCCGGGGCACCAAGGCTGCGCCGACGGTCGCCTCATCGGCAGACGGTGCTGAAACGAGTAAGGGCCCACTCGCAGCATCAGGGCCGTCGCCCGCACCTCTCGCCGCCGCGCGCAAGGCCGTCGGCGCGGTGCGAGACGCCCTCACCCCCACCCCAGCGACCGCTCCAGCGCGCCGAGACCGCAGCCGGGTGCTCCCCGCCACGAGCGAGCCCCTCTCCCCCAACGGCGGCGCGGTTCGCGCCGACGCCGTCATCGCCACCCGGGCCCGGCGGGGCACATACCCCCTGGCGGCGCCGTCGTGGCACGCTTTCCGCGGCTACGTCACCGACCGCTCCGACTGGGACGAGCTGCGCTCCGTGGGGCTGCCCGCCATGATGCGCGCCCACCGCGCTCTCGCGCTCGCCGTCGCGGCGGCGGGGGCGGCCCTCGTGCTCACCCTGGTGGCGCTCGCGGCTTACTTCTGCCTGGCGCCCGCCACCGCCTCGGCCAATTCCCCCTACGAGACCGCCGAGACGGCCGCGCCGACAAGCACCCCGGCAAGCCAGTGGAAGGCCGGCGAGATACCCTCCCTGTACCAGGCCGATGCCGCCTGGGGCGACATTCCCTACGGCCAGGCGACCCTGGGCGAGGCCGGCGCCGCTCCCACGGGTTTCGCCATGGCCTATGTGGCCGTCACGGGAGATACGGCCAAGACCCCGGCGGACTTCGCGCAGTGGGCCACCGACCACGACCTGACGGCCGCCGGCGCCGACACGGTGCAGACCTTCCTCGCCGAGGCGGCCTCCGAGTTCGGCCTCTCGCTGAAGCTGATCGAGGTGGATGATCACGCCCTGCGCCGGGCCATCGTCTCGAACATCCCCGTCATCGTCGTGACTGAGCCCGGCACCTTCGCCCCCGTGGCCAGCCTCATCGTCCTCGACGACATCGACGGCAACAGCCGCATCGTGCTCCACGACCCCGCAAGCGCGGCGCGCACGGCGAAGAGCTGGAGCTTCGACGACATCACCGGCGCTGCCCTGGCCGCCTACGAGGTGTCCGCCGCCTAGCGGCTTTCGGGCGGAACACCTCCGCGGCGGGGGATCTGGCGCCTTTGGGCTACAAAATGCGCCCCTTCGAGGCCGCGGGCGGGCGCAGATGCAACGGTTCGAGCGGTTTGGGTGTTTCCTTCGATCATCGGGAGCGCTAAGGTAGGGAAAGCAAGAGAACATCGCATCGCGCCGGCCGCCGGCGCGCCTGACCCATCGCCAAAGGAGACGCCATGACCTACCGCAACGTGAGTCTGCACCCCGCCTGCCGCATCGCGCCGAACGCCACCCTCGTGGGCAACGTGGAGGTGGCCGAGAACGCCACCATTCTGTTCAACGCCTGCCTGCGCGGCGACTGCGGCAGCCGCATCCGCATCGGCGAGGGCTCCAACGTGCAGGAGAACAGCTGCCTGCACCTCGACTACGACCAGGACTGCCTCGTGGGCCGCGGCGTAACCATCGGACACGGGGCGGTGGTGCACGGCTGCATCCTCGGCGACAATGTGCTCGTGGGCATGGGGGCCGTGGTGATGAACGGCGCCGTGATCGGCGACAACTCGCTCGTAGCTGCCGGCGCCCTCGTCACTGAGGGCATGGTTGTGCCGGAAGGCTCGCTCGTGGTGGGCGTGCCGGCGAAGGTGCGCCGGGCGCTCACACCCGAGGAAATCGAGGGCAACCGCGATGCCGCCGCGGGCTACGTCGCCATCGGGGCCCAGCTCGTGGAGGAGGGCATCCTCTACGCCGGCGCCGATGTGCCCCGCGATATCCGCACCATCGCCCTGGCGTAGAGGACTTCCCGGACCGGACCCTACAGCTGTTCCAAAATCCCCTCGATGAGACAGCAGAAGTCCTCCTGGCGGGCCTCTCCCACCTCGTGGACTTCCTCATCGGAAGGGCTCGCGCCCTCCACCCCGCAGGCCATGTTGCTCACCAGCGAGATGCCGAGCACGCGCATCCCCCCGTGCCGCGCGGCGATGACCTCCTCGCACACCGACATGGCCACGGTGTCGGCACCCCACTTGCGGAACATGCGGATCTCAGCAGGCGTCTCGAAGGAGGGGCCGAGCAAACCCAGGTACACGCCCTCCTGCACGGGAATAGACAGCTCGTCGGCCACACGGTGCGCCAACGCGCGGAGCTCAGGGTCGTAGGCATCAAGCATCGAGAAGAAACGCGGGGCCATGGCATCGGGCGCCGTGCCCGTGATGGGATTTCGCCCGGTGAAGTTCAGCTGGTCGGCCATGATGCAGAACTCGCCCACGCGGTAACTCTCGTTAATGGCCCCGGCCGCGTTGGTGGTGACGAGCGTGCGCGCCCCGAGGCGCTCCATGAGCCATACCGGGAAGGCCACCTCCTGGGCCGTGTAGCCCTCGTAGCCGTGCAAGCGCCCTTGCATGGCGAGCACCCGCTTGCCGCCGAGCATGCCGGCCACGAAACGCCCCACATGGCCCGAGGCCGTGGACACCCCCATGCCAGGCACCTCGCCAAAGGGGACGAAGGAGGGATCTTCGATCCGATCAGCCAGAGGACCGAGGCCCGATCCCAAGATGAGGCCGACCTCGGGCGTGAAGCCACCGAGGCGTTCCCCCATCGTCGCCTGTGCCGCATCCAACGTCTCAACGAGGTTGCCGTCGTTCAAAGTCATGGAAAGTCCTTTCTCGGGTCAGCGCGCCTCGCTCGGAAAAGCCGCGTCGCAGGGCGCCGACGCACCGGCGCCCTTGCGCCCCACAAGCACGCGGGGCCGGCCGGCCAGGTCGTCTGCAATGCGCACGTCGGTGAAACCCGCAGCCTCGGCCACGGCGCGGGCGGCATCCAGGTGCCCCTCGTGCAGCTCGCAGGCAAGCACGCCGCCCGGCTTCAGGGCGCGGGCCGCCCACGCCGCCAGGGGCCTGAACACATCGAGGCCGTCGGTGCCGCCGTCCAGCGCGAGCGACGGCTCGAAATCGGCCACCTCGCGGGGAATGTCGGCGAGCACGGAGGTGGGCACATAGGGCGGGTTGGAAACCACGGCATCGAAGGTGCCCAGGCGCTTCTCGCCGATACCGGTGCCGAGCGAGCATTCCAGCACGGCCACGCGGTCGTCCAACTCCAGGGCGGCGACGTTCTCCCGGGCCAGGGCCACGGCCTCGGGGGCGATGTCGGTGGCGATGACCCGCACATCGGGATGCTCCGCCGCAAGAGAGCAGGCGATGCACCCCGTGCCGGTGCACAGATCGGCCACGAGCAGGGGGCGGGCGGGATCTTCGGAAATGGGAGCCTCTTCCGATCCTATCGGTCCGACGCCCGCCTCGTCCAACGCCTTCTTCACCGCTTCCACCGCAGCGTTTTCCCGCTCGGCGGCCTCGGGGCTCCACTGGGCCTCGTGCTTAGCCGGAGCCGGCAGCATGGCCAGCACTTCGCTCACAAGCACCTCAGTTTCAGGCCGCGGGATGAGCACGCCGGGCCGCACCTTCACCGTGATGTGCCGGAAGGCAACCTCGCCGGTGATGTACTGCAGCGGCTCCCCCGCCCCTCGACGCCGCACGTAATCGCGCAGCGTCGAACGCTCATCCTCCGAGAGCGGCCGGTCGAAGTTCACGAACAGGTGCATGCGCGTAAGCCCCGTCGCCTCGGACAAGAGCCACTGGGCCGACAGCCGCGGGTTCTCATCCCCCTTCTCGGCCAGATACCCCTCAGTCCACTCCAAAGCAGATTTTATGGTCCAGATATTATTCAACAATATCGCCCTTTGTCACATAGGTTCGCCCAAGGAAGTCAGCGAGGATCCGACAGGTGCCTGGAATTGCCTTGAAGCGCGGCCGAGCAGCCTAAGGGCTGTGAGGGAAAGCGCTGAATGGCAAGGCCAGGTGCCTGTCGGATCCGCAGCATCGGCGTTCCCGTCGTTGCGTGAGCAACGACGAAACTAAACAGCCGCTTCCAGCTTCTGGGCACGGTCGGCCGCCTGCAGGGCCGTGATCACATCGCCCAGGTTGTCGCCCAGAAGCACGCCGTTGTAGGTGGAGTTGAAGCCGATGCGGTGGTCGGTCACGCGGTCCTGCGGGCCGTTGTAGGTGCGGATCTTCTCGGACCGGTCGCCCGAGCCGATCTGGGCCAACCTCTCGGCGCCCTCGGCGGCCTGCTGCTCGGCGAGCATCTTCTCGTAGAGGCGCGCACGCAGCACGGCCATGGCCGCGATCTTGTTCTGCAGCTGGGACTTCTGGTCCTGGGACTGCACCACCAAGCCGGAGGGCAGATGCGTGATGCGCACGGCCGAGTCGGTGGTGTTCACGCACTGGCCGCCCGGGCCGCCGGCGCGGTACACGTCGATGCGCAGGTCGCCCTCGTTGATCTCCACTTCCACCTCATCGGCCTCGGGCAGCACCGCCACCGTGGCCGTAGAGGTGTGAATGCGGCCCTGGGACTCGGTCTTGGGAACGCGCTGCACGCGGTGCACGCCGCTCTCGAACTTCATGACCGAGTACACATGGTCGCCCTTCACCTTGAACTGCACTTCCTTAAAGCCGCCGGCCTCGGAGGGCGAGGCGTCCATGGTCTCGGTCTTCCAGCCCTGGGACGCGGCGAAGCGCTCGTACATCTTGTAGAGGTCGCCGGCGAAGATGGCGGCCTCGTCGCCGCCGGCCGCCGCGCGGATCTCCACGATAATGTCCTTCTCGTCGGCTGGGTCGGCCGGGATGAGCATGAACTTGATGTCCTCTTCCAACGAGGGCAGCCGCGCCTCGATGCCGGCGATCTCCTCCTGGGCGAACTCCTTCATGTCGGCGTCGGAGAGCATCTCCTTGGCCGCCTCCAAGTCGTCCATGGCGGCCACGTACTCGGCGGCCTTCTTGGCCAGCGGCCCCTGGGCAGCGTACTCCTTGGCCAGGCGGTTGTACTCCTTCTGGTCGGCCAGAACCGCCGGATCGCCCATCTTGGCCTGCAGCTCGTCGTAGGCCTCGATGATCTTGACGAGCTTCTCTTTCATATCAGTTTCCTGCATGGGTGCGTCCTTTGCGTGAAACGGGGTGGGTTCAATAGCGCCCGCAAGCGCGACGTCATATTGTAGCAGAAAGGCACACCGATGAGGCGCCTGTCGGCCAATGCCCACAGGCGCGACAATGCGGAAGGCCGGCAGGAAACCTTAGGCGTTCAGGAAGTCGGCGGCCGATTCGGCGCAGTTGGCCCCGTCGGCCACGGCGGTCACCACCTGGCGAAGCTCCTTGGTGCGCACGTCGCCGGCGGCGAACACGTCGGCGGTGGCAGTGCGCCCCGTGCCGTCGGCGATGATATAGCCGCCCGCATCCAGGGCCAGGGCCCCGCCGAGGAACTCGGTGTTGGGAGTGGTACCCACGGCGATGAACACCGCCGACACCGCCAGGTCGCGCACGCCATCGGTCTTCTGGTTGCGAATGCGCAGGCCGCTCACGCGCGGCCGCTCGTCGTTCTCGGTCAGAAACTCTGTGGCCACGCTGTCCCAGCACAGCTCCACGTTGTCCAGCTCGGCCAGGCGCTGGTGGTAGATGGCCGTGGCCCGCAGCTTGTCGCGACGGTGCACCAGGTACACCTTGCGGCAGATGCGCGCCAGATAGATCACGTCGGCCACGGCGGTGTTGCCGCCGCCGATGACCGCCACGTCCTTGCCGCGGAAGAAGTTGCCGTCGCAGGTGGCGCAGTAGGAGATGCCGCGGCCGCGCAGCTCCTCTTCTCGGGGCAGCCCCAGCTGGGCCGCCTTGGTGCCCGTGGCCACGATGACCGTCTTGGCGAAGTAGGTGTTGAAGGGGGTGGTGAGCATGTTCGGCTCGGTGGTGAAGTCCACCGCGGTCACCTCTTCGGAAATGGTGCGGGCGCCGAAGGAAGCGGCCTGGTCGTACATGTCCATGGACAACTCGAAGCCGCTCGTGGAGCGGGTGTAGCCCGGGTAGTTCTCCAAATGCTCGGTCTGGGCGCACTGACCTCCCGGAGAGAGCATCTCGAACATCGCGCAGTCAAGCCCGGCCCGCGCCGCGTACAGCGCCGCCGTGAGCCCGGCCGGCCCCGCCCCGATAATGGCCACATCCAGCACCTCGCGCTCCTGGGCCTCAACCTGCTCTGCCATGAACGTTCCCCTTTCAAAAAGGGCGACCAGGAGGTCGCCCCTACGAATGCTCGTTGTATCTCAGCCGTTGCCGGGCAGCAAGGGCATGGCCCTTGCCCTACATGGGTTGCCTTAACCCTAGCGTGGAAATGCGTAGAGGGAACACGGGGTGTTCTGACCGAGCGAGTTCCGCAGCGACGAGAACAGCCCAGTGGGCTGTTCTCCAAAGCGAGGACTGTCTGAGCGAATCAGAATACCCCGTGTTCCCGACCGGCGAGGAGCCACAAGCAGCACTTGTGCCCCTAGCCCCTACAGCATCGCCAAGATGTTCTGCTTCGGCTGGGCACCGAGGCGCTCGTTCTTGACCTGGCCATTCTCGAAGACGATGAGAGTGGGCACGCTGGACACCTGGTACTTGAAGGCCAGCTCCGGACTCTGGTCGATGTCCACCTTGTAGACGGCCAGCTCGCCGGCCTTCTCCGCAGCGATCTCGTCGATGACCGGGGCCACCATGCGGCACGGGCCGCACCAGGTGGCGAAGAAATCCACGAGCACGGGGGTCTTCGCCTCGAGTACCTTGGTCTGGAACTCATCGACGGACTTGATTACCTCTGCCATGATAACCTCCTGGGAAGTCGGGTTTCTCGGGTGCGCGAGGGACCCGGCATGGGCCTGCGCGCTCCGAAGATTGTAGCGCGGAAGGGGTCGGCGGCCCCCGGCATGGGGAATCGTCAACCGATTGACACAGAAATGTACCACCGCCGATGGCGCCGCCCGGCCGCGCTGGGGCGGGTCGCGGTGTATCATAGGAGCCACGCAACCCCGCTAAAGATAAGGGCCCCTATGGTAACCGACCTCGTATCCCTCGCGATCATCGCGCTCATCGCCTTCGCCTGTCCCATTCTCTGCCGCCTCATTCCTAATAAGGCGGTGCCGGAGACGGTGCTCCTGCTGGCGGCCGGCGCCCTGTGCGGCCCCCATGTGCTGAACATCGTGCAGGTGACCGACGCCATGGCGCTCCTGTCCGATTTGGGCCTGGCCTTCCTGTTCCTTTTGGCCGGCTACGAGATCAGCCCCAAGAACCTCACCGGGGCCGAGGGCAAGCGCGGGGCGGCCACCTGGGCCGTCACCTTCGCCGTCGCGGCCGTCGTGGTGGCGGCCTGGCCCTCGTTCTCGCTGTTTTCCGTTGACGGCATGGCCGTGGCCATCGCGCTCACCACCACCGCCCTGGGCACCCTGCTGCCCATTCTGCAGGAGCGCAAGCTCATGGACACGCGTATCGGCAGCGAGATTCTGGCCTATGGCACCTGGGGCGAGCTTCTGCCGGTGCTGGCCATGACCCTGCTCCTGTCCACCCGGGCGAAGTGGGAGACCATACTCATCCTCATGGCCTTCGTCGCCATCGCCTTGCTCACCGCCGCCGTGCCGAAGCGGGCCGAGCGGCTGGGCGGCTGGGTCTACCGCTTCGTGGTGGAGAACGCCAACACCAACTCCCAGATGCTCGTGCGCACGCTGAACCTGATGCTCATCGGGCTCACGGCCATCTCGGCCCTGTTCGACCTCGACATCGTGCTAGGTGCCTTCGCCGCCGGCTTCATCATGCGCTACCTCATCCCCGACGGCGACCCCACCCTGGAGATGAAGCACTCGGCCATGGCCTACGGATTTTTCATCCCGCTGTTCTTCGTCGTGTCCGGCGCGAAGATCGACGTGACCGCCATCGCCGCGAACCCGGGGCTTCTGCTCATGTTCATCGGGCTTCTGCTGTTCGTGCGGGCCCTGCCCATCTTCATCTCCCTCAGTCTGGGGAAGACCTCCTGCGACATGACCGTGCCCGAGCGGCTGACCGTGGCCTTCTACTGCACCACGGCCCTGCCCATCATTGTGGCCGTGACCACCGTGGCCGTGGGCGCCGGGGCCATGGGCCAGGCCACGGCCAGCGTGCTCGTGGCCGCCGGCGGCATCACCGTGTTCATCATGCCGCTTCTGGCATCGCTCACGGCCCACTCGGTCAACGCCGATCTGGGGAGCGCCCTGCGGGAGATCCGCGAGCATCCCCGGGCCGTCGGGCACATCCTCGCCGAGCACCGCCGCCGCGAGCGCGAGCTGCACCGCCAGCTGAAGGAGCGTCTGCGCGCCGCGGGCCTTAGGCACAGCGACGTCTTCGACCTCACCGAGCGCTGCCCGGGCGGCGTGTGCCCCGTGCCCGAGGCCGAGGACGACGGCCGCTAGGAGGCACGGCCCGGCGGGCCCCGAACCGCGACATGGGCCGAACCGCTGCGCCCCCCACCCGCGATCTCGACGGCCCCGCGCCGCGCCGAATGGTGGGATATGCGGTACATTCGTGCAGCCTGCGGGAACGGTGTTTCTTTTTTTGCTATACTATGTCACCGTGTCATCGAATGCGATGATCCGAGTTATCCGGGTTCTGCGGCCCCTCGCGACCGCCGCGGGCCCTCCGTCAGCGAAGAAGAGGTCATTCCATGAGCGAGCTTTTGTCCCAGCTTTGGACCCCGGAGCTGCAAGCTGCGTTTACCGTCGTGCTGGTGCTCCTGGTCATTCTGTACGTGCTCTCCATCGTGTGGGTGGTGCGCGACGCTTACCTGCGCGGCACCATGTGGTATCTATGGGCCATCGTGGCCCTCGTGCCGGTGCTCGGCGTCATCGCCTACTGCCTGCTCCGTCCGCCCCTGCTGCAGCTGGATCGCGACGAGCAGGAGCTGGAGATCGCGCTCAAGCAGCGCCAGCTCATGAAGTACGGCGAGTGCGCCGCCTGCGGCTACCCCGTCGAGGCCGACTTCGTGCTCTGCCCGAACTGCCACACCCAGCTGAAGAACCTCTGCATGCGCTGCAACCACGCCCTGGAGCCCTCCTGGACCGTCTGCCCCTACTGCGCCACCCCCGTGGGCTCCGCCGCCCCGGCGCCTTCCTCCGGCAGCCGCCCGCGCCGCTCCTCGGGCCAGGGCCGCTCTTCCCGCGGCGGCGCGCAGAAGTAAGTCAGCGGTCGCGGTCGAGGGCCGCTGAGCGCGAACCCATCGGGAGCCCCGCTCCCGTTCCACCCGATTGAAACGGAGTCGCCCCGGCGGCTCTGTTTTAATAGAAAGGGCCGGCATACAAGCCGGCCGCCACCCCGTCGTCGCGGTAGTCAACGCCGCGGCGGAACGGGCGCAGGTGCTCTGTCTGCACCCGGCGCCAGAAAGGAAGCACTATGGAAATCGTTTTGCCCGACGGATCGAAGAAGGCCCTGGAAGAGGGCGCCACCGTCGCCGACACCGCCGCCGCCATCGGCGCCGGCCTCGCCCGCGCGGCCCTGGCCGGCATCGTGAACGGCACCCCCGTCGATCTGACCGCTCCCGTGGCCGACGGCGACACCGTGGCCATTGTCACCGCCAAGAGCCCTGAGGCCCTCGATCTGCTGCGCCACTCCACGGCCCACCTCATGGCCGCCGCCCTCACCGACCTGTACCCCGGCGTGAAGTTCGGCGTTGGCCCGGCCATCGAGAACGGCTTCTACTATGACGTGCGGCTGCCCGAGGGTGTCTCCCTCTCCCCCGAGGACTTCCCGGCCATCGAGGCCCGCATGGCCGAGATCGCCAAGGCCGCCCCGGCCATCGAGCGCGAGGAGGTCAGCCGCGAGGCGGCCCGCGCCCTGTTCGCCGACCAGCCCTTGAAACTGGAGCTCATCGACGAGCTGCCTGAGGACGAGACCATCTCCGTCTACCGCCTCGGTGCCTTCACCGACCTGTGCCGCGGCCCCCACATGCCCGGCGCCGACAAACTGGGCGCCTACAAGCTGACCAAGGTGGCCGGCGCCTACTGGAAGGGCGATTCCGACCGCGAGATGCTCACCCGCATCTATGGCACCGCCTTCTTCAGCAAGAAGGAGCTGGAGGAGCATCTGCACAACCTGGCCGAGGCCGAGAAGCGCGACCACCGCAAGCTCGGGCGCGAGCTGGGCATCTACATGATGGAGCCCATGGCCGGTGTGGGCCTGCCGCTCTACCTTCCCAAGGGCGCGCGCGTCATCCGCACCCTGCAGGAGTGGCTGCGCCGCGACTTGTACGAGCGCGGCTACGAGGAGGTCATCACTCCGCACATCTACAACGCCGACGTGTGGAAGACGAGCGGCCACTACGGCTTCTACCACGAGAACATGTACTTCTTCCAGATCAACGAGGGCACCGAGGAGGAGCCGCGCTACTCCGAGTACGGCGTGAAGCCCATGAACTGCCCGGGCCACGTGCTGCTGTACAAGAACGAGCTGCACTCCTACCGCGACCTGCCCCTGCGCTACTTCGAGTTCGGCACGGTATACCGCCACGAGATGAGCGGCGTGGTGCACGGGCTTCTGCGCGCCCGCGGCTTCACTCAGGACGACGCCCACGTGTTCTGCACCAAGGACCAGGTGGTCAGCGAGGTGGTGGCCATCCTGGAGCTGGTGGACTACATTATGGACACCTTCGGCTTCACCTACGAGGCCGAGATCTCCACGCGCCCCGACAAGTCCATCGGCACCGACGATATGTGGGAGCACGCCACCAACTCGCTCATGGAGGCCTGCAAGCAGCGGGGGCTCGCCTACGAGATCAACGAGGGCGACGGCGCCTTCTACGGCCCGAAGATCGACATCAAGGTGAAGGACGCCATCGGCCGCACCTGGCAGTGCTCCACGGTGCAGATCGACTTCAACATGCCCATGCGCTTCGGACTGACCTACCGCACCGAGGACAACACCGAGGAGACCCCCTGGATGCTGCACCGCGCCATCTTCGGATCCATCGAGCGCTTCCTCGGCATCCTCATCGAGCACTACGCCGGGGCCCTGCCCCTGTGGCTCGCGCCGGTGCAGGTGGCCGTCATCCCCATCGCCGACCGCCACAAGGAGGCGGCGGCCGAGTTCGTCGGGGAGCTGAAGGCTGTCGGCGGCCGCGTGGAGTTCATGGACGCCAACGAGCCCATGAAGGTGAAGATCGCCAAGGCCCAGAGCCAGAAGATCCCCTACATGGTGGTCTTGGGCGACAAGGAAGTGGAGGAGCGCGTCGTTTCGGTGCGCGATCGGGCCGAGGGCGACCTGGGCCAGTGGGACCGCGCCAAGTTCCTGGACGTCATCCGGGACGCCGCCCTGTAATCGCTCACCAGATTCCCGCCCTTTGAGCGGCCGCAGCCAAGGCACCGGGGCTACACTGGCCTCGGTGCCTTTTTTCAAGGAGAGGAGCCCTATGGGCAAGAGGAAGTTCACGACTTACGCCGCGAAGATGCGGCAGGCCAACCGGGAGGCCCTGGCCACTGTGGCCGCCCTGGCCATCATCGCGGTTACCTGGCTGTCCTGGGGCATCGGCCTCGCCGACAGCGACATCGAGCTCTTCTCCACTCCGATCTGGATCATCGGTGGCTGCGTGGGCACCTGGCTCATGGCCGTGCTCGCCGCCCTCGTGCTCGGCTGCGGCGTCTTCGCGAACTTCAGCCTCGATGACGATGCCCCCGGGGACGGCACCGCCGCGGCTCCTGCGAGCGAGCGGGCGGCCGCCGGCGTGGCTGCGAGCGCCGTCACCGAATCCGCGCGTATCGAGGACGGCGAGGAGGTGCGCCGTGGATAGCTTCGATTGGGACGGTCTGCTCCTTTCCCTTGGCAGCGCGATGCACGAGGCGGCCGACGGGCTCGCGGCCCTCGCCGAACCCTATCTCGCCGACGGCACCCTGGCCGCCGCAGCGCCCCTGGCGCCGTTGGCCCTCTTCCTCTTCGTGACCCTCATCGCCGCCATCGTGGCACGGGTGCGCAGCCGCCGGGGCGCGGGCGACTTCGCGAACCGCTATTTCATCGGCAGCCGCGCCCTGGGCGGCTTCGTGCTGGCCATGACCACCATCGCCACCTACGGCTCGGTGAGCTCCTTCGTGGGAGGACCCGGCCAGGCCTGGAGCATCGGCTTCGGCTGGGTGTACATGGCCGTGGTCCAGGTGACGGCCCTCGTGCTGCTCTACGGCATCTTCGGCAAGAAGATGGGGCTTATCTCCCGCAAGTTGAACGCCGTGACCGTGGTGGACGTCATCCGGGCCCGCTACGGCTCCAGCGCCCTGGCGAACCTGTCGGCGCTGGTCATCGTACTGTTCTTCGTGGCCACCATGGTGGCCCAGTTCGTGGGAGGAGCCAAGCTCTTCGAGGCCGTGACCGGCTACTCCTACACCACCGGCCTGCTCCTGTTCGGCGCGGCGGCAGTTCTGTTCACCGTCATCGGGGGCTTCCGCGGCGTGGCCGTGACCGATGCGCTCTGCGGCATCATGATGCTCGTCGGCATCGCCGTCCTAGCGGGGGGCATTCTGGAGACCGGCGGCGGCTACGAGGCCATCATGCAGTCCATCGCCGCCCATGAGCCTCAGATGCTCGAGCCCTTCGCGGGGGGCGCCATGCCGCCGTCCCTCTACCTGACCCAGTGGCTCCTCGTGGGCGTCTTCACCTTCGTGCTGCCCCAATCGGTGGTGCGCACCATGGGCTACCGCGACACCCGGGCCCTGCACTCTGCCATGATCTGGGGCACCGTCATCATCGGCGCCATGATGATCGGCGTGACGGCCCTGGGCGTGCTCACGGCCGGCGTGCTCACCGAGGACATCGCCGTCTACGGGGGCACCGTGGACGACATCATTCCCGCGGCCATCGTGGGCACCCTGCCGCCCGTGGTGGCCGGCATCGCCATCGTGGGGCCCGTGGCCGCCTCCATCTCCACGGTATCGTCGCTGCTCATCTCCTCGGCCTCGGCCATCGTCAAGGACGTGTGCCTGTCCGCTTGCGAGCGGCGCGGTATCGCCCCCAAGGACGGGAAGGTGGCCTTCTGGAGCCAGCTCATCACCCTCGGTCTCGGGGTCCTCGTGCTCGCCCTGGCCATCGTGCCGCCCGATGTGATCTGGAAGATCAACATGTTCGCCTTCGGCGGGTTGGAAACGGCGTTCTTCTTCGTGCTGGTCTGCGGCCTGTTCTGGAAACGGGCCAATGCGCTGGGCGCCCTGCTTTCGCTCGCGGGCGGCACGGCGGCCTACTGCGCCACCATGACCCTGGGCTTCAAGGTGGCCGACCTGCACCAAATCGTCATCGGCATTGCCGTGGCGGGCGCGCTCATGCTGCTCGGCAGCCTTATCGGCAAGCAGAGGCCCAGCGCCCGCCTGGATGTGTTCTTCCCGCAAGACGAACCCCCCGCCGCATAGGAAAGCGTCGTTTAGTCGGAAACCGCCAGAGGGGCCGCTCGCGCAAAGGTTGCGAGCGGCCCTCTGTTACTTGCCGCCCTCCTCCTCTCCGGCAGACGGAACAAGTCCGACCGCGACGCTTAGGGTTGCGAAAAGCAGAGCGAAGGGGTATATTCAGCCACAGTATGCTGACAGGTTGGCAATGGTTTTGCGCACCCGAAGAGGACGCCCTGCCTGCAAGAGAAGGAGAACCACTATGAGAGAGAAGCGACGGGGGTCGCTTCTGCGCCTCGGCCTGGCGGCCGCGCTCGCCTGCGGGATGGCTCCCGCGGCGGCCCTCGCCGAGCCCGAGGGCCAGGGCACGGAGACCCCCCCCCATCGAGTTTTCTGAGCCGGTAGCTGACGCTGCCGCAACCGGCGAGACCACCCCGGCTGAGGACAATCCATCCGCGTCGGAAGATCCCTCTTCTGGCGAAGCTGAGCCACCAGCAGACGGTATCACGCTCACCACGCTTCTCTCGCAAGCCCTCTTGCCGCTCGTTACCGCATCTGCCAACGCGGCCGATCCGACGAAAGCTGCCGCAGATGAAGTCGCGGAACCATCTAATGCGGCACGTAGCAGCGACCGAAGCCAATACGGCCTGACGGTTACAGGCGGCACTCCCGGCAAGGACTTCTATTTTATTTCTACTGCCTACGACCGACCTGCCCGCTCAGGCGCGGCAGTGCTTACCGACACGCTCAATGAGCTTGTCATCTGCGGTGATGCTGCCCTAACCATCAGCAATGACGACCCTGCCGTTGCAGCCAATGCAACGGTATGGATTGCTGCGGGCACCCAGGCCCGCATCTCCTTCGACAACGTTAACATTAACTCCCCCATTCCCGTGACCATCGAACGCAATCGCGATGCCGACGGCAACACGGTCTCGCCGCAGACCTCGCTCTGGCTCACGCTCGCGAAGGGGTCGAGCAATACCCTGATGGCAACAGCCAACCGCCGCGCGCCCGCCATTCGCTGCGGCGAGGGCACCTCCCTCACCATCGACGACGACATTCCGAATATCGATGTGTCAGGCAACGCCATTGCCATGAACCCGGCAAAATACCCGGGCCGCATTCCCGATGGCGTCACCTTCAAGGCAGCTGACGGCAAAACTTACACCGCGGGCACCACTCAAGGGGGCAGTCGGCTCAACCTTCTTGAGAGCGACGACCCCGGATCGCTAACCGCCACAGGCGGCATTCTCGCTGCGGGCATCGGCGGTGGCGCATATGAGAACGCCGGCCGCATGGTGTTCAACGGCGGCAACCTGAACGTCACGGCAATAGACGGCAGCCTCGCAAACGGAATGGGCGCCGGCATCGGCGGCGGGCACGGAAGCTGCGGAACCTATATGGAATTCAATGGCGGACGTGTGGAGGCTAAGGCGTCATTCCACGGAGCCGGCATCGGCGGCGGCGCATGGGCGTACTCATCCCACTACCCCGACACAGATAGCTATCTGTTCGCCGACGCCCTCGACTGCGGCATCCCCTCGACACCCGACGGAAGCGGCGCCAACGACCCCGCACGTACCCAGGCGGGCGACATCTACGTAAATGGAGGCGTCGTCATTCCCAAGGCAGCTGCTCACGGCAACGCGCTTGGGCAGGGGTGCGTGTCGAACAACAAGGGACATGAGATTGTCATCGCGGGCGGAACGGTACTTCCCGACACCTCGGCTCCGCATTCCGAAGGCGGCGACCCTAAAGCCATCGGCGCCAATCAGGGAAATGTCGTCGTTATCGGCGGCTCTGTTCGCATCGGAACGGTCACCCATGAAAACGGCGTTGTCGCCAACGAGCAGTACCAGGCCCTTATCAACGGCGCCATGAGCAATGATTCCGCTTACGGAACCTACCCCTACGATCCCGCTTCGACGAGCAACCCCATCGTGAAGATGGTCGCCATCGATCTTATGGCCGAACTTGAGAAAACCAACAGCTCGGGAAACAATCCCATTATCGATTGGAATCTGCAGGTCGGCGGCATGGATTGGCCCTACGGCTCTCCTGCCACCTTCACTAACGGCAAGTTGTACCTGTGGCTGCCCGAGGAGGCCATGGAAAAGCAGATTTCCGTCAAACTGACCTACGCGGACGACGACGGCAACGTCCGCCAGGTGCTGCCCCTCTTCCGCGAGCCGGGGCAAGCGGGCGATCTGCTCAAGCGCTACCTCGACTTCGAGATAGACGACAAGGACTACCTCTCCTCGCTGACCAAGTACTACGACGGCACGCCGCTGCCCGCCTACGATCTGGCCTCAAAGCCCATCACGACGCCGGCGCCCGACAACAAGGTGCTCGACAAGGTGACCGACAGCAGCGGCAAGCAGCTCATCGAGTACCGCTACCAGCCCCATGATCGCATTCCGGGCGATAACGGCGAGACCGCCGCGCCCACGGGCCCCGAAACGAGCAGTACGACCATGCCCGTCAACGTCGGCGCCCTGAAAATCACGCTCGTATCGAAGCAGTACGCCGACGAGAGCAGCTCGGACGCGGAGATCGCCGAGTTCGCCAAGAGCTACTGGGGGCACCGTGCCGTCATGTGGGGCAGGGTCATGCCCATCGCCTCGCAGGTACGCGACCTGGCGGCTGAGTGGGTCGACGAGACGGACGCCGGCCAGAAGCCGGGCGGGAACCCCCATCCCTCCGACCAGTCGCTCAAGGTGAGCGCGGTCATCGAGCGCGCCAAGACCGTCGACGGGCAGGACGGCAGCGAGCCCACCAAGCCCACCTGCGCCGCCCCCGAGGGCCGCGTGCAACTCTACGTGGACGGCGAGCCGGTGGGAGGCCCCATCGAACTGAGGTTCGAGGACAAGAAGGACGAGAAGGGCAACGTCATCCTCGGCGAGGACGGCAAGCCCGCCTTCCCGCAGAACGCCGTGCGCGCCGGCGACGACGGGGCGGGCCATTATACCCAGTTCTTCTACACCTTCAAGCCCTCGGAGACCGACCACCTGGTGCCCAGCGTGGGCGCCGAGGGCCGCCACGAGGTGTCGCTCAAGTTCCTGCCGCCCGACGAGGGGCAGCAGGCAAGCGGCGCCCCCGCGAACTTCCTCGAGAGCATCGACCCCGCCGAGGACCCCGATGCGGCGCCCAAGGTCGAGGTGGCCATCGATCCCATCGACCCGAACCCGACCACGAAGCTCGAGACGCCCGACGGGTTCGACCCCGCCCTGCCCCCTCCCTCCATC
>NZ_WAJS01000008.1 GCF_008831045.1 Adlercreutzia muris | reverse complement strand
GGCGGCGAGGAGGCCTCGGGCTCGCCCGCCGGGGGCTCCGCGGGCTTGCCGGGATCGGGGTCCTCGGGGCGTGAGCCAGGGCTCTCGGAGGGCACCTCGCCGTGGGCGTGGGCGATGTTGGCGGTGTTCTGCTCCAGGGCCGCCTCGCCCACGGTGCACTCGAAGGTCAGCACGGCCGCGTGCCCGCCCCACAGGTCGCCGACCGTGACGGCTATGGTGCGGCTCGCCCGGTCGTAGGCGGCGTCGGGCACCGCGATGGACTCGCCGCCGTCAACGGACAGGCGCAGGGTGCCGGGCACCGGCTCGATGCCCGCCGGCAGCGGGTCGGACACGGCGGCGGCCATGAGGCAGCTGTCGGCGGCGCCCGCGTTCTCCAGCGTGACGGTGTAGCGCAGGCGGTCCCCCAGGTGCGTCACCTTGGCGCCCGGCGCGGTCAGGTTCTCCACGCTCTTGGACACCCGGACGTCGGGGTCGGCCGGCGCCACGGTCCCGCCGCCGGGCGGCGTCGACGGATCGGTGTCGGGAGGCGCCACCGGTCCCACGTCGGGGCCGTCGGGATTCTCCGGATCGGGGCGAGTTCCCGTGGAGGAGGCGACGTTGCCCAGGTCGACGGCGGCCGGGTCGGAGAAGTCGAGCTCCCCGCGCACGGTGCACTCGAAGGTGACGGTGGCGTTGGCGCCCCCGCCGATGTCCCCGGCGGGGACCGAGAGCACGGACCGCCCGCCCGCGCCCGGCGCGGAGAGCGAGAACCTCCCCACGTCGCCGGCGGCGGTCGCGTCGGCCCTCGTGAGCGCCATGTCGGCGATGCCACCCCGTGGGTTGTCCAGCCGCACGCTGCCCTCGTCGAGCTCCAGGGACGCCGGCAGCGGGTCGGTCACCACCACGTTCGTCCAAAGCGACCCCGCCGCCCCGTTCGACGCTTCGATGGTGTAGCGGATGCGGTCGCCGGGCTGGGTGGGGCCATTCGGGTGCGTCAGGTTCTCGGCCCTCTTCGCCAGCGCGGGCGCGGGCGCGATCTTCGGTTCTGGTTTCACGGTCACGTCGTAGACCCAGGTGCTGCCGGTGTAGGCCCCGTTGGGCTCCTGCCTGAAGGTGAGCTCGCCGCGCCCGACGGCCGTCGGGTCAAGCACCAGGGTGTAGGACCCGTCCTCTCCCCGCACCGGGTTGCCGTCCTCGCCGCGCAGGAAGTCGGCCTCGAACACGTTGCCGCTGGCGTCGGTCACCGACACGGGCCCCGACGAGGGCGTGTCCACCTTCAGCAGCACGCGGCCCGGGTGCGGGTCGGCCTCGCTCGGCTCGCCCCAGGTGGTGACGATCTCGCCGCGGAACACCTTGTCGCCGGGCTTTCCTGGGTCGGCGCCCGGGTCGGCGGGCTGCCCCGGCCCCGTCGACACCTCGGGCTCGGGCGCGTCGGGGTCGGCGCAGTCGGGGTCGGGCTCGGGCGTTACCGTGGGGTTCGGGTCGATGGGGTCGATGGCCACCTCCACCCGCGGCACGGTTTCGTCCGCATCCGGCGCGGCGCTCGCCAGGTAGTTGGCCGGCTGCCCGGCGTCGGCCTGGGCGGCCGAGGGCGGCAGGAACCGGAGCGCTATCTCGTGGCGTCCCTGCTGGCCCTGGGTGGGCACGAGGAAGTCGGAGGCGGAGGCCGCCCGGGCCAGCGAGAAGAGCGCGGTCGATCCTCCCCGGCCGTTGTCCACCTTCTTGGCCGTCACGCGGGGGTCGCCCTCGGGGATGGGGTTGCCCTCGGCGTCCGGGTCGCCCGCGTACACGAGGTCAACCGGCGCGCCCACGGGCTTGCCGTCCACGTAGATCTGCACCTGGCCCCGCGGGGCCTGGCAGGTGGGCTTGGTGGCCTCCGACCCGGGCCGGCCGTCAACGGTGGGGGCGGCGCCAATGGTTGCGCTCACCTTGAGCACCTGGTCGGAGGGGTGGGCCACGTCTCCCGGGTCCCCGTCGTCCACCCACTCGGCTGCGATGCCGCTCACTTGCGAGGCGATGGGCCAGATGGTGAACTGGCCGGTGGCACGGTGCCCCCAGTAGCTCTCGGAGAACTTTCCCTCGGTGTCGTTGGAGTACTGGGTCGATATGGCGGTGAACTTCATGGTGCCGACATCGGAGCCGTCGCCCGTCTCGGCGCCCACCGGGTTGCCGGCGCTGTCGAGGTGCTGGTACTTGAAGGTGATCTTGTCGGCCTCGGTCAGGTCGCGTCCGTCGGGGGTATGCAGGGGCAGGGGGAACATGGATGCGCCCTTGCCGTCGTAGTACTTGTCGAGCGACGCCAGGTAGTCGGCGTCCAGGGTGAAGTCGGCGTAGCGGCGCAGCTTGCCGTCGTTGGTGACCCCGGGCGGCAGCGAGCTGTCGGAGGGTCGGAACAGGGGCAGCGGCGTGACGGGGGTGGGGTTGCCGTCCTTATCGAGGTGGTCGGTGTCCAGGTAGGTGAGCTTCACGGTCACCTCGCTGTCCTGCTTCACGATCTTGGGCAGCCACAGGTACAGGTTCCCCTTGTCGAACTCGGCGGGCGCTCCGTAGTCGTAGGGCTCGCCGTCCACGAGCAGCTGCCAGTCGGTGATCTTGTAGGTGTTCTCGCCCACGTCGGATCTGAGGTCCACCTGGATCATCTCGATGGGCTCGCCCGCGCCGTTGTAGGCCTCGGCTCCGTTGCCGCCGAGGAACCGGAAGTCCGCGACGTCGCCACCATTGCCGATGGAGCCGCCGGTAATGGTGATCTTGACGCCGGTCTGACCCATGTCGCAGGTGCCGGCCGAGGGGATGAGCGTGCCGCCGGTGAGGATGATCTGATAGCCGTCGGCCCGGGTGCTGGCGCAGCAACCCTGCCCGAACCCTCCCGAGCACTCGCCGCCCGTGGCCTTCACGTAGCCTCCGTTGATGCGGATGTTGCCGCAGCGCGTGCCAGCGCTCCCGTTGCGTACGCCGCCGCCGATGCCGGCTGCGTGGTAGCCGCCTTGGGTCTCGATATAGCCGCCGTTGATGGTGATCCACTCGTCGATGCTGGTGCCATCGCCAAACGAGCCGCCGCCGATACCGGCCGAGCCGCCGACATCGGTAACGGGCTTCTTTGCGAGAATGCGGCCGCCCTCGATGGTGATGGCGCCGCCCGCCTCGGAATGGCCGCCGCCGATGCAGGCACCGTCAAGGTTGCTGCTCATGGTCGAGGAGACATCGAGGGTTCCCGGGTTGTCGCTGGCAAGGACGCTGAGGGGATCGCCCCGTTTCACCCGGGTCTTTCCGTCATCGAGGGTCGCATCGACGCTCACCTCGCCGTTCTCGGGGACGATGCCGCTGTTGGGCACCGTGTCGTCGATGACGAGCTTGCCTCTCGTGGTGCATCGCAGGCCCGCGGCGCCATTGCGGCTGGCAAACAGGCTGTTGAGCGTCCCGTCGGCAAGCACAAGGTGGAGGGAGGCTCCGGGTTCCACGCTAATGGCACTGGAGGAGGTTGAGATGGAGACGCCGTTGAGCACGATGCGCGCGTCAGTGCCGTCGGGGATGAGGATGCTTGTGGTGCAGGAGGAGCCCATGTTCTTGTTCTGCGCGACGAGGTGCTTGGGCGTCAGCACGGTCACCTGGTCGGCGGTGCTATTGTAGGAGAAGTCGCCGGCTTCGGCTGTGTCTCCGTCGATGCCCCAGAAAACCAAGCCGCCGAGCTCGATGACCGATGCGGGGCGCGGCAGGGGGCTGCCGGTGTTGATGTCGTCGAGCGGCACCTGCGCACGGGGTGAATCCGAAGGGGGATTGTCGGAGGCCGGCGCCGCTGGGCCGTCGGCTGTCGCGGCGACGAGGGGGAGCGCTGCTCGCGCGATGGCGTCGGCGACGGAGGTGACATCGGGATGCGCCTGGTCGGCTGTCGCCGAGGGGGTGGAAGGGGAGAGGGCGCCGTCTCCCGACGGATCTGCGGAGTCGGGCGAGTCTTCCGGCGGATCGGCCTCAACTGGGGCGGTCTCGCCGGTCGCGGCAGCGTCGTCTACGACCTCAGAAAACTCGATGGGGGGGGGGTCTGTGTGCCCTGGCCCTCCGGCTCGGCGAGCGCGACCGCGGGCAGCATCCCGCAGGCGAGCACGGCCGCCAGGCCGAGGCTCAGAAGCGATCCCCGTCGCTTCTCTCTCATGTCGGATCTCCTTCTCTCATGGGTAAGAGTCCGCCCGAATATACCCCTTCGCCCCGCTTTCCGCAACCCTGAGCGGCGCGGTCGGGGGTTGGAGAGGCTCGCAACTCGCGCTTCTGCTGGGCTGCAGCAGCGTTTGGCATCGTGCGGCCTGCAGGCGAGGAGACGGCCTTAGGCTACGAAGCCGCCATGTCGGCGAGGGTCTTGCTCTCCAGGTAGGCGTTCACGGCGTTTTGGAGGCCTCCCCACACAAGCCGGCTCGGGCAGGCGTCGGCGCGCTCGCAGGCGAGTAGGTCGTTGGTGCAGGTCATCAGGTCGAGACCGTCTTCCGAGGCGGCGATGACATCGGCCAGGGTGATCTGCGCGGGCGGCCGGGCCAGCTGGTAGCCGCCCTGGTGGCCGCGGGTAACGGCAAGCAGGCCAGCTGCGGTGAGGGGGGCGACCACCTGCTCCAGGTACTTTTTCGAGAGGCCCTGGCGATCTGCCACGTCCTTTAGGGGCGTGCATCCCTCATCGTAGCGCTCGGCCAGATCGAGCATGACGCGCATGCCGTAGCGAGTTTTCGTTGATATCTTCACAGGGCCACCATTCTCTCCTTGACATTCTCATTTTCCAGTTTATATTAAAACCTATCAAACTACTAGACTTAGATGGGACGGCTGCGGGGCCCTCGGAGGAGCGAGCGGCGCCGAGGGCCCCATCGCAAAGAGAACGAGGAACCGTGAGCCCCATGAAGCAGATCTACCTCGACCACGCCTCAACCACGCCGGTGCGCCCCGAGGTGGTGGAGGCCATGCTGCCGTACTTCACCGAGCAGTTCGGCAACCCGTCGTCTATCTACCCGCTCGGCCAGGAGGCCGCCGACGCCGTGGCCGCCGCCCGCGAGACCTTGGCCGGCCTTATCGGCGCCGCGCCCCGCGAGGTGTACTTCACCAGCGGCGGCACCGAGTCGGACAACTGGGTCATCAAGGGCTTTGCCCGGGCCAACGCCGCCAAAGGCAAGCACCTCATCACGAGCGCCATCGAGCACCATGCGGTGCTGCACGCCTGCGAGGCCCTGGAGAAGGAGGGCTTCGAGGTGACCTATCTGCCCGTGGACGAGCACGGCCTCGTGCGCCCCGAGGACTTTGCCGCGGCCATCCGCCCCGACACTACGTTGGCCTCCATCATGTTCGCCAACAACGAGATCGGTACCATCGAGCCCGTTGCCGCGTTGGCTTCCATCGCCCGCGAGCACGGCGTGGCCTTTCACACCGACGCGGTGCAGGCCTTCGGCCACGAGCCCATCGACGTGAAGGAGATGGGTATCGATATGCTGTCCGCCTCGTCTCACAAGATCTACGGGCCCAAGGGCGTAGGCCTGCTCTACATCCGCAAGGGCGTGAAGGTGGAAAACTTCATCGACGGCGGCCAGCAGGAGCGCGGCCGTCGTGGTTCCACCGAGAACGTGCCCGGCATCGTGGGCTTCGCGAGGGCGGCCGAGCTGGCTGCGGCCGACATGACGGCCGAGCACGATCGGCAGCGGGCCCTGCGCGATCACACCATCCGCCGCATTCTGGACGAGATTCCCTCGGCGAAGTTGAACGGCAGCTGGGAGAGCCGTCTGGCCAACAACGTGAACTTCTCCTTCGAGTTCATCGAGGGCGAGGGCATGCTGTTGCAGCTGGCGGCTCGCGGCATCTGCGTGTCGTCGGGGAGCGCCTGCACCTCCGGCTCGCTGGATCCGAGCCACGTGCTTCTGGCCATCGGCCTGCCCCACGAGATCGCCCACGGCAGCCTGCGCATGACCATCGGCCGCGACACCACCTTGGAGGACGTGGACTTCGCCGTGGACTCCCTGAAGGCCACGCTTCAGAACCTGCGCATGATGAGCCCCCTGTACGAGGACTTCCAGCACGGCAAGGTGGCCTCGGTCATCGCGCGCCTGAAGGAAGGCGGCTTCCCCTACGCGAGCTAGCCCGGGCGGCACGGAAGGCGCGGCCCGTCCGGTGGTTCGCGGTCGCTCCGTCTGACGGCTCCCGACCCGCGCCCTGTACACGAATCCCACTTCAACGACGACATTTTCAACGAAAAGAGGAACAACCATGGCAATGAACTACTCCGATAAGGTGATGGAGCACTTCACCAACCCCCAGAACGTGGGCGAGATCGAGAACGCGAGCGGCTGCGGCACGGTGGGCAACGCCGTGTGCGGCGACATCATGCGCGTGTATCTGGACATCGACGAGAACAACGTCATCCAGGATGCGAAGTTCAAGACCTTCGGCTGCGGGGCCGCCATCGCCACCAGCTCCATGGCCACGGTGCTCGTGAAGGGCAAGACCGTGCAAGAGGCCCTGGAGGTGACCAACAAGGCCGTGATGGATGCGCTGGACGGCCTGCCGCCGGTGAAGGTACACTGCTCGCTTCTGGCCGAGGAGGCCATCCACGCGGCGCTGTGGGACTACGCCGAGAAGAACAACCTCGTCATCGAGGGCCTGGAGAAGCCGGTGACCGATATCGGCGAGCACGACCATCATCACGATCTGGTGGAGGACGAGGACTAAAGGCCTGGGGACTCTGCGGAAGAGGGGCGGCCGCCTGCCGAGGGCGGTCGCCCCTCTTTGCGTTCAGGCGGCCACGACGATGATGTTGGTGGCCCCGTCGCCGCTACAGGTTTGCAGGACGATGGACTCCCCATAGCCGGTGACGCGTGCGGCGATGGTCTTCCACGTGGCGGTGACTTCTGCGGTGAATACCGTGCGCACGGTATAGGTGCGGCTTCTTCCCGCGTTGTCGCACAGGATGACGGCGCTGCCAACGCCGAGGCCTTTTACCGGGGAGAACGATCCGGGGTTGTGGCCGACGAAGTAGCCCCAGGAGCCGTCGGTGGTGTCGTCTGAGCCGAGCCAGAGGCCGGCTCCGCTGTCGGGGGTGGTGCCCCCGCGCACGTCGCGGTAGGGGATGATCGCGCCCCCGATGTTCAGGCTGCGGGCAGCCATTCCCGGCTCGGGGGCTGCCGGCGCCGGGGGCTTCGGTTCCGAGGCGCCGTTGCCGCCGCCCGCGTCGTCCTCGCTCCGATCATCGGCGGTGCCGGAGTCGGCGGGGTCGCCCGCTGGGGGCTCGCTGGTGCTGCGGTCGGGGGCCGGTGCAGGAGAGGTGCCGGCCCCTTCATCGGCTGAGGGGGATGGCCCTGCGGCCGGGCTGGCGGGGGAGCCCGCTGAGGCGCCATCGGCCAGGTCGGTGGGGTCCGGCTCATCCCCGTCGGCCATGGACGGGCCGGGATGTTCGGATGCAGCGCTGGCATCCAGGGTTGCCGGTCGGGCGGCGCGGCGCACCTGGTGGGCGGCCCCAGAGCCGCGGGCAAGGCCCCGCTCGGCGAGGCTGCGGATGTGGTCGCGCACTGCTGCGGCCACGACGCCATTGTCGCTCCCGTTGGGGGAACGGCTTTCCGCGGCGGGGGTGCCCGCTGTGCTTTCCGGTGCGGCCACGGCCTCTTCAAGGGCCCAGGCGAGGGCGCCTGAGGCTGCGAGCCCCAGGACGAGGGCTGCGGAGATGGCCCATGCGGGGATGGCTCTCGGCTTCTTCGCGTTCTCCATGGCTCCTCCTTCGGTTGGGCGGTCGGGGTGCACGAATCCAAAGGACCCCTTGCCCTCTGTTTCTGTCCTATAGCGAATATTTGTTCGCATTTTAGCGGGGTATTTGAAGAATGTAAATAGCAATTCCCATTAAATGATCACCGTTTTCTCTTCAAAATCATTTTGCTATCGTAGTAGTGTCCCTTCGATATCTCCCGCATAGCGCCTCTGCGTCGCCCGGGCATTTCCCTTGAACCGTGCTCCCGTCGCCGGGAGGCTTCCCGCAAATCGCCCCCGCGCCGTTCCCGCACCGCTCTCCATTCAGCCGTGGTTCGCCGCGCCGTTTCGTGCCCCGGCCTTTTGCCTTGGAGTGAGGGTAAACTTGATGACAGTTCTCCTGAGGTACTATCGGGGGGTGTATGATGGACGGCACGGATAGAAGAGGCCCGAGGGGAGCGCCCATGGAGGACGAAGGCAGGAAGTACTGGCTGTCAGTGGCGGCCTTCGTCGTCGTGTTCGTGGCCGTCATCATCACGTTCTCCATGTTCATGCAGCAGACGAGCAACCGCATCGTAGCCCAGACGAGCCAGTACGTCTCCGATGCCACCGATCAGACGGCCAAGCTCGTGTCCACATTCATGCAGAACACCCAGAAGGACATCGAGACCATCGCGGCCCTGGCCTCGGAATCCCCCGATGCCGCCCAGGTGGCCACGAGCGAGGAGTGGCTGCGCTCCGTCGGCGAGATCGCCCCCTTCGATTCCATCGACTTCGTGGATGCCGACGGCATCCAGCACTCGCCCGGCCTCGGTGCTGTGGACGTGAGCGATCGGGTCTACTACGAGCGGGCCATGGCTGGCGAGTCGGGCATTGAGTGCGTGTTCAACACCCGCCTCACCCATGAGAACCTCGTGTACTTCTATGCCCCGGTGCGCGAGGGGGCTGACGGCCCCATCATCGGGCTCCTGCTGGCTCATTACGACGAGGAGCGCCTGACGGGGCTGCTTCAGAACAGCTTCTTCGGCTACGAGTCCCATGTGCTGCTGTGCTTGCCCACGGGCGAGGTGGTGGCCTCTAGCGGAGAGTTCGTGGGCATGAACCTGCTGGCCGAGGCCGAGGCCGCCTCCAGTGTGAGCGCCCGCCAGATCGAGCTGGCCTTCGAGGGCAGCCAGGGGGCCACCTTCACCTACGAGGCCGGCCACGGCCTCGATTCGGCCTGCGTCAAGGTCGTGCCCGGCTTGAACTGGATGATCGTCGAGACCTTCCCCTCGGCCGCCACCGAGCAGATGATCAACGCCGCCAACGAGGGCGGCTGGAATGCCCTGTTCGTCATCGTGCTGGTGTTCCTCGCGGTGCTCGTGGGCATCATCGCCTTCAACAACCACCGTCATCGCACCCTGGCCCGCTCCATGCGGGACCGCATCGATGTGCAGACCGGGGTGGGCAAGCTCACCGAGCGTCTGGTGCTCATCGATTTCCCCGCGAACCATTTCCGCTACATGAGCGGACCGGTGATGTCGGACGACCCCCATGCGACCGAGGGCGACTACGACTACATGGTGCGGCGGCTCGAGCGGCTCGTGGTGGGCGAGGAGGCGAAGCGCGAAGTGGTCGAGCAGTTCAGTCGCGAGGCCGTCATAGCCGCCATGGCCGATGGGGTGGACAATCTCGGTTTCGAGTATCAGATCAATCGCAGCGGCCGGTTGAAATGGGAGAACATCAACCTCATTTGCGTGGAGCGCGACGGAGAGGGACGGGCATCCCGCGTGGTGTACACCACTCAGGACGTGACGGCGATGAAGGCCCGCGAGAAGCGCCTCCAGCAGGCCATGGAGGATTCCTATCGCGCCGCTGTGGCCGCCAACAGCGCCAAGAGCGACTTCCTCTCCCGCATGAGCCACGACATCCGCACCCCCATGAACGCCATCATCGGCATGACCGAGCTGGCCCGCATGAGCGAGGGCGATTGGGAACGGGTGAGCGATTGCCTTGGGAAGATCACGCTGTCGAGCAATCATCTGCTCGGGCTCATCAACGAGGTGCTCGATCTGTCCATGATCGAGAACGGCCGGTTGGTGCTGAATGTGGCCCCCGTGGATCTGCGGGAGCTTGTAGCCGAGACCGAGACGGTGTTCGCTGCTCGCTGCCAAGAGACGGGGGTGACGTTCTCCGTTGCCGTCGAATCCCTGGTTCACCCGATGGTGGAGGCCGACGACCTGCGCTTGCAGCAGGTGTTCATGAACATGCTCGGCAACGCCGTGAAGTTCACTCCGGCCGGGGGACGGATATCCATGGTCCTCATCGAGCATCCGGCCCGCGTGGAGGGGACGAGCGACTACGAGTTCATCTTCTCCGATACCGGCTGCGGTATGGACCCCACCTTCGTCGAGCACGTGTTCGAGCCTTTCACGCGGGAGCATGACTCCCGCACCGAGCGGGTGGAGGGCACGGGGCTCGGCCTCTCCATCGTCCAGAGCGTCGTGTCGCTCATGGGGGGTACCATCGAGGTGGAGAGCGCCCCTGGGGCGGGGAGCACCTTCACCGTGCATGTGAACCTGCGCCACGACGAGGGGGCCGCCGATGTTCCTGCCGGCGCGGGCGATCCCAATGCGGCGCCCGACGGCTCCGAGCGCGGGGCGACCCCGCTGCCCGAGGCTCCTTCTGCCCCGACGAGCGCCCTGCCCGCGGCCCGCGTGCTGCTCGTAGAGGATAACGAGCTGAACAGCGAGATTGCCGCCGCCCTGCTGGAATCCCTCGGGCTGACCGTGGAGTGCGCTTTCGACGGCCAGGAGGCCCTGGACAAGCTTGCTGCCCACGAGCCCGGTCACTTCGCCGTGGTGCTCATGGACATCCAGATGCCGGTGATGAACGGTCTGGAGGCCACCCGCCGCATCCGCGCGAGCGAGCGGGCCGACTTGCGAGCACTGCCCATCGTGGTGCTGTCGGCCAACGCCTTCACCGAGGACGTGCAGGAATCGAAGCGGGCCGGTGCCGATGACCACCTCTCCAAGCCCATCAGTGTGAAGGACCTGGCCGCCACCCTGCGCGGAATCCTCGGGTAGCGCGCTCCTTCCCAGTGTTAAGATAGCCAGCACGTATATTCGAGGGAAGCGGCGGCGTCATTGGCCGCCCGTCTTCCGGATAGGAGCATCGATTCCTCATGGCTAAGGGAACCTTCGGCGTCACCACGCCCATCTACTACATCAACGCCGCGCCCCATCTGGGCACCGCCTACACTACGGTGGCGGCCGACACCATCACCCGCTACCAGCGCATGAACGGCTACGACGTGTCGTTCGTCACCGGTACCGACGAGCATGGCCAGAAGATCGCCGAGACCGCCGAGAAGAACGCCATGACCCCCCAGGCCTGGTGCGATTCTTTGGCCCCGGCCTTTACCGACGCGTGGAAGACGCTGAATATCGACTACACGAACTTCGTGCGCACCACCGAGGATCGCCAGACCCGCGCGGTGCAGAAGTTTTGGGGCGCCCTGCACGATGCCGGCTGGCTGTACAAGAGCGCCTACGAGGGCTGGTACTGCGTCCATGAGGAGACCTACTACGCCGAGAGCGACCTGGAGAAGAACGACGACGGCGAGTTCGTCTGCCCCGATTGCAAGCGCCCCGTGCGCTACGAGGCCTCCGGCGAGGAGAACTGGTTCTTCAAGCTGTCCGAGTTCCAGGACCGTCTGCTGGCCTTCTACGACGAGCACCCCGACTTCATTCGTCCCGTCACGCGTCGAAACGAGATCGTCTCCTTCGTGAAGGGTGGCCTGAACGACCTGTCCATCTCCCGTTCCAGCTTCGACTGGGGCATTCCCGTGCCGTGGGATGAGGGTCACGTGTTCTACGTGTGGGCCGATGCGCTCATCGCCTACCTCACCGGCATCGGCTACGGCGACGACGAGCGCGAGGCCGAGTTCGACGGCCGCTGGCCCATCCAGTACCACTTCGTGGGCAAGGACATCACCCGCTTCCACTGCGTGATCTGGCCGGCCATGCTCATGGCCGCCGGCATGCCCATCACCCACACGGTGTTCGGCCACGGTTTCCTGCTCACCAAGGGCGAGAAGATGTCGAAGTCCAAGGGCAACGGGCTTATGCCCGCCGATCTGGTGAAGGTCTTCGGTGTGGATGCCTACCGCTACTACTTCATGAGCGATGTGCAGTTCGGCCATGACGGCTCCATCTCCATGGAGCGCATGGTGCAGGTGTACAACGCCGATCTGGCCAACACCTGGGGCAACCTGGTTTCTCGCGTGACCAACATGACCACGAAGTACTTCGAGGGCCGCGTGCCCGAGGCACCGGCCGCAGCGGCCGAGAACCCCCTGCGCGAGATCGCCGATACGCTGTACGCGGACTATGACGCCTGCATGGCCGAGGTGGACTTCACCGGGGCGGCCGCGGCTGTGCAGAAACTCGCGAGCCGCGTGAACCTCTACGTGGAGGAAAGTGCCCCGTGGGCCCTGGCCAAGGATCCTGCGCGTGCCGATGAGCTGGCCGGCGTGCTGTACAACTGCTTGGAGGCCATCCGCATCATCGCGCTGTACCTGGCGCCGTTCATGCCCAACACCTCGGCCGAGGTGTTCCGCCGCCTGGGTCTGGGCGACATCGCGGAGGTGACCGACATTAAGGAGGCCACGGCCTGGGGCCAGCTTCCCGCCAGCGTGGCCGTGGAGGTGGGCGAGCCCCTGTTCCCGCGCCTGGACGTGGACAACCTGCCGGAGCTGTAAGAAAGTAATACGTTATTTTGTATGCTATAATGAGCGAGCACTAGCAAAGTCCGACTGCGGGCGGCGCTTCGAGAGATTGGAGTACCGCCTATGTTTGAACAGGTTCTTTTTGCCGCAGCCGCGGCCGCCACCATAGCAGGCTTCCTTTTGGAAGTCTGGCGAGAAACGAAATCAATCGTGCAGGAGGATGACGAGGGGAGAAACAGAAAAGGCCAGCGCTAACTGACCTTTTCCGAATCGATAACACCCGCGCCGCCCGCCTAGGCTCACAACCACCGGGCTTTGCTGGTGCAACCATTATAGCAGCTTGGGAAGCGGATTGCTAGGAAACTGCATGGATAACGACGAGCCGATATTCTACGACGGAAAGTTCCGCCAGAAGCGCAAACACGGGGTGTGGCGCGAGGTGGAGGCGCCGGTGCTCGAGGTGCCGGTGGCCGACACCCACGCGCACCTGCAGATGCTGCGCGACCCGGCGCTGGAGCTGGCCCGCTGTGCGATGCACGGCGTGACCTTCGTGGAAACCATCGTGGATCCTGCCGATGACGGCTTTGGCACCTTCGAGGCGCTGCCGGGCTGGCTTATGGAGGCCTCGGCCGACCTGCGGGCCATGGTGGCCGCTGAAGGGGCCGGTGAGGGAGCGGGCGGGGAAGAGCGCCGGGCGCTGCCCCCGCTGCCTGCGGTGCGCATCGCCGCCGGCGTGCACCCACACAACGCCAAGGACCTCACGGACGACCTGGCCGCGGCCCTGGGCGAGCGCCTGCGGGATCGCCGGGTGAGCGCCGTGGGCGAGATCGGGCTCGATTACCACTACGACCTGTCGACCCGAGCGGTGCAGCGCGAGGCGTTCCGGACCCAGATTCGCCTGGCGAAGGCGGCGGGGCTGCCCGTCGTCCTCCACATGCGCGAGGCCCACGACGACGGCTTCGCCATTCTGGTCGAGGAGGGCTTTCCCGAGGCCGGCACCTTGCTGCACTGCTTCAACTTGGATGGGGTTGAGGTAGCCCGCTGGGTGGAAGCGGGCTGCTTCATCGCCTTCGGCGGCCCGCTCACGTTCAAGCGCGCCGAGGAAGTGCGCGAAGCGGCCCGGATAGTGCCGGTGAACCGCCTGCTCACCGAGACCGATTCCCCCTACATGACCCCCGAGCCCCTGCGCGGCACTTTGTGCGGGCCGGCCCACGTGGTGTGGACTGCCGACGTGCTCTGCGCGGTGCTCGGCGCCGATACGCCCGAGGCCCGCGCGACCCTGCTTGCCCAACTGTACGCCAATGCCGAGGTGCTGCTCAACCGCGCCCCCACCCCCTGGCAGAAGGAGCCCTCCCATGCATAGAGTCATCCTGCACGGATCGTGCCGTGCCGACGGTCGCAGCGCGGCCCTCGCCGACGAGCTGTTCAACGCCTGCATCGAGGAGTGCCCCGACGACGGCGTGTCCATCGTGTCGGTGTCCTCCACGGACGTGGGGCCCTGCATCGGCTGCGACGAGTGCCGCGCCCTCTCGGAGGAGCCTATCCACGTGTTCCAGGAGGGCGACCCGCTCCTGCCCCAGGAGACGGTTGTGGAATCGGAGGCGCTCTTTCACCACTGCGTCATCGACGACGACATGGACGAGGTGCGCAAGCACCTGGATGCGGCCGACGAGCTCATCGTGGTGTGCCCGGTGTACTTCGCCGGCGCCCCGGCCCAGATGAAGGCCCTGCTCGACCGCCTGCAGCCCTACTACTTCACCGATCTGCGCACGCGGCCCAAGCGGCCGGCGGTGCTGCACGTGGTGGGCGCGGGAGGCGATCCCCACGGCTTTGAGCCGCTTATCGGCAGCCTGCGCTCGGCCCTGTCCGTGACGGGCTTCACCCTGGAGCTGGTGCTCGACTGGGTGGGCAAGATTCGCGCCGACGGCGAGATCACCGCCGAGGCCGAGGAGTACCCGCTGCCCCCGGTGGGCGGCTTCGGCGCCCTCGGGCTCGATGGGGAGGATTGCGGCGAGGCGATGGCGGATGGCGGGGAATCCCCGGCGTCTTTCGTAGGTTTTGCCGAGGAGGAATTTGCGGTGGCCTTCGAAACGGAAGACGACGATGGCGGTCGGGATGACGACTGGGGCGGCGGTCGAGGCGAGCGGGTCGGCTCCAGTTCCGGTTCTGGCTCCGGCCCTGATTGCCGCGGTCGCGCCAAGCTCTCGGTGAGCTCGCCGACGCCTGCGGTGAAGGACGAGGCCGCGAAGGGGTCGGGCGGCGCACGCGGTTCCCACGGGTCGCGCAAGTCCTCGGGCAAGGGGGGCGGTCCCGCCTACGGCAAGAAGAACGCCAAGAAGAAGGGCAACGGCCGTGGCGGCCGCCGCTAGCGGACGGGGCCGGGATGACCTCGCCGGCGACGGTGGGCGCCTCTCGCCCCTTTCCACTCCGAGTGCCACGCGGCTCGTGCTGGAGGCCCACGGCATCGGCACTAAGTACACTCTGGGCCAGAACTTCCTCGTGAACGACGACGTGCTGAAGAGGATCATCGCCCTAGCCGAGGTAGGGGAGCGCGACCGCATCCTGGAGGTGGGCCCCGGCATCGGCACCCTCACCATCGCGCTTCTGAAGCACGCTGCAAGTGTGGTGGCCGTCGAGCGCGACCCCGACCTGCCCGCCGTGCTGGCCGACACCCTGTACCCCTGGCGCGAGCGGTTCGCCCTCATCGAGAAGGACGCCCTGAACTTGACCGCGGCGGACATCGGTGAGCCTCTCCCTAACAAGTTCGTGTCCAACCTGCCCTATGCCGTGGCGGCCACGGTGGTGCTCGACTACTTCCAGCAGTTTCCCTTCCTGGAATCGGCCACGGTCATGGTGCAGAAAGAGGTGGCCGATCGCATGGCTGCCGAGCGGGGGACCAAGAACTACGGGGCTTACACGGTGAAGCTCGGCCTGTACGCCGAGGTAGCGGGTCGCTTCGCCGTGGGTCCGGGCAATTTCTTCCCGCCGCCGCGCGTCGATTCCGCCGTCATTCGCCTGAACCGCCGGGTGCCCCGCATGGCCGACGGCGCCCCGGCTGCCCCCGAGGTCATAGCGGCCGCCTGCCTCATGGCCGATGCCGCCTTCGCGAACCGCCGCAAAACCCTGGCGAATTCCTGCAAGACCTACTTCGCGGGGCGTGGGGGTATTGCCCTGACACCGATCGGCGACCTGGCGGAGGCAACCGACTCCGTGACGCTGGACGGTCCGGCGGTGGCCTCCCGGCTGCCGGCTCTCTTCGAGGCGGCTGCCATCGACCCGAGGCGCCGCGGTGAGACCCTCGACCAAGGGGAGTTCCTTGCTTTAGGGGCGGCCCTGCTGGCTCTGACGGGCGCGAGCGCCGGAGCGGCGGCCGAATAAGGTACAATAGCGGGTCTCATTGATCCTATGGCAGAGAGGGGCGAGCCCGATGGCCGCACAGCAGCGTAATAAGCATACGGGGCGCGCGAAGCGCATCGTCGTGGCCGCGGTGGCCCTGGTGGTCCTCGTGGCCGTGGGCATCGCCCTGGCCTCGACGGCCGCTAACACCGAGGATCCAGACTATTCCGGCCTGGCGGTAGAGACGGAACCCACCCGGCCCCAGGCCCCCGAGCCGAAAGAGGAGGAGCCGGCCGAAGAGGCTGCCCCGGTTCCGCAGGATCCTGCCGAGGAGCCGGCGCGGCCCGTGGCCTCCCCCTCTCAGAACGGAGCGCTTCATGTGGAGGGGTCCCAGCTCGTGGATGCCGCCGGCGATCCCGTGCAGCTGCGGGGCGTTTCCACCCACGGCCTGGCCTGGTACCCCCAGTACGTGAACGAGGAGCTCTTCAGCGAGCTGCGCGAGGACTGGGGCGCCAATGCCGTGCGTTTTGCCCTGTACTCCGACGAGGAGGGGGGCTACGCCACTGATGGCCGTCGCGTCGAGCTGAACGACCTGGTTCTGAAGGGTGTCGAGTACGCCACGGCTGCCGACATGTACGCCATCGTGGACTGGCACATCCTGTCGGACGGCAATCCGCGCACCCACGCTTGGGCCGCCGAGGAGTTTTTCAAGCTCGTGTCGGCCCGCTTGGCCGATCACGACAATGTGATCTACGAGATCTGCAACGAGCCCAACGGGAAGACCGCCTGGGCGGATGTGAAGGCCTATGCGGCCGAAATCATTCCCGTCATCCGTGCCAACGATCCCGATGCCGTCATCGTCGTCGGTACGCCCACCTGGTCCCAGGACATCCAGGATGCAGCCGCCGACCCGCTCTCCGAGGACAACATCATGTACGCGCTCCACTTCTACGCGGCCACTCACCAGGACGACCTGCGCGACCGCCTCAAGACCGCCGTGGAGGGCGGCCTGCCGGTATTCGTCACCGAGTTCGGCATCTGCGAGGCTTCGGGTGCCGGCGAGATCGACTACGAGTCGGCCGATGAGTGGCTCGCCCTCATGGACGAGCTCAACGTGAGCTACATCTGCTGGAACCTGTCGAACAAGGAGGAAGCGTCGGCCCTGTTCAAGTCCGACGTATCGAAGACCTCCGGCTTCTCCCTGGACGATCTGAGCGAAGAGGGGCTCTGGCTCGTGGATGCCCTGCGCGGCCCCGGCTTCGATCGCAAGGAGGTGCAGCTGGCTCGCGCCGACAAGAAACCGAACGCCACGGGCTCGGCCATGATGGCCTTCGCCGAGGATACCATCCAATGGCAGCTGAACGTGACCGAGACCTGGGAGGAGGGCGACCGCACCTTCTTCAAGTACGAGATGGCGGGCAGCAACTACAGCGCCGCTACGAAGAAGTGGTCGGTTACCATCCCCTTCAACGCCGACGTGACGCTAGAGGACAGCTGGAACTGCAAGGCGAGCGCCGCGGCCAACGAGCTGACCGTTTCCAACGACAGCCACAACGGGAAGGTGGGTGCCGGCGATTCGGTGTCCGATATCGGCTTCATCGTCAGCGGTCCCGCCAAACTGGCCGTCGTGGACCTGTAGCCATGGCGGTATCTCTCGAGGCCGCCCGCTCGGTGCTGGCCCGGCAGTTCGGCTATGCCGATTTCCGTCCGGGCCAGGAGGCCGTGGTGGCCGCCGTGCTCGCCGGTCGCGATGCCCTGGCGGTCATGCCCACGGGCGCGGGGAAGTCTGTCTGCTATCAGGTGCCGGCCGTGGTGCTCGACGGCCTGACCGTGGTGGTGAGCCCTCTCGTGTCGCTCATGGCCGATCAGGTGCGGGCCTTGAAGGAGGCCGGCATTCGCGGGGCCTATCTCAACTCCACGCTCACGCCGGCCCAGCAGGCCGAGGTGCTCGCCCGGGCTCGGGCCGGGGCCTATGATCTCATGTACGTAGCCCCTGAGCGCCTGGCCGATCCGCGCTTCACCGCCTTCGCCGCCGAGGCCCCCATTCCCTTCGTGGCCGTGGACGAGGCCCACTGCGTGTCCCAGTGGGGCCAGGACTTCCGCCCCTCCTACCTGGCCATCGGCGACTTCATCGCGGCTCTGCCCGTCCGGCCGGTCGTGGCGGCCCTCACGGCCACAGCCACCGAGCGGGTGCGGGCCGATATCGTGCGCCTGCTCGGTCTGCGCGATCCGACCCTCACGGTGACCGGATTCGACCGTCCCAACCTGCGCTTTGCCGTGGAGCGCTGCGAGCCGAAGCGCAAGGACGCCCGCCTCGACGCCTTCATCGACGAGCGCCGGGCGGAAAGCGGCATCGTGTACTGTTCCAAGCGCGCCTGCGTGGAAGAGGTGTGCGCGCACCTGCGGGAGCGGGGCATTGCCGCCACGCGCTACCATGCGGGCCTCTCGCCCGAGGAGCGCCAGCGCAACCAGCGGGCCTTCGTGGCCGACGATGCGCCGGTCATGGTGGCCACCAACGCCTTCGGCATGGGCATCGACAAGTCCAACGTGAGCTACGTGGTGCACTACAACATGCCCGGGTCGGTGGAGGCCTACTACCAGGAGGCCGGCCGCGCCGGCCGCGACGGGGCGCCGGCCGAGTGCCTGCTACTCTGGTGCGACGGCGATATTGCCACGGGCCGCTTCTTCATCGAGCAGGAGTCGGCCAATGAAGCCCTTACGCCCGAGGAGTCCGAGGTAGTGCGGGCCGGGCGCCGCCGCATGCTGGAGGCCATGGTGGGCTATTGCTACACCACCGACTGCCTGCGCCGCTACCTGCTCCGCTATTTCGGGGAAGACGGGGAAGGCGAGGAAGGGCTCGCGCTCGTCGACCGCGCCGGCGGCGGGGTTGGCACGGCAATGGAAGCCGGTGCGGCTGCGGCCGCTGCGGGCGATGCGGCCGCTGCGGGCGGTTCTGTGGCTGGGGGCGGTCCCGCGCTCGCGTCGCCCGACCCCCGTTGCTGTTCCAACTGCGCCGGCGAGATGGAGACTGTGGACGTGACGGCCGAGGCCCGGGCGGTCATGCGCTGCGTCCACGAGTTGCGCGGACGCTTCGGCAAGACCATGGTGGTGGACGTGCTGCGCGGGGCCGACACCGAGGCCATCCGCTCCCGGGGTCTGAACCGGGCGGCCTCCTACGGCAGCTGCGACGCCAAGCGCCCCCTGCTCATGGAAGTGGTGGAGCTGCTGGCGGCCGGCGGCTACCTCGCCATCACCGAGGGCACCTACCCGGTGGTGTGCGCCGGCGGTCGCTACCGCGAGGCGGCGCGGGACGACTTCTCCCTGTGCATGAAGCGCACGGCTTCCAAGGCGAAGCGGGGTGCGGCGGCGCGCGCGGCTGGCGGCACCGGTAGCGGCGCGACGCTGACCGCTTCCGACGAGGCCCTGTTCGAGCGCCTGCGCGCCCTGCGCAAGCGCCTGGCCGACGAGGCGGAGGTGCCGCCCTATGTGGTGTTCCCCAACACCACGCTCGCCGCCATGGCCTCCGCCCGTCCCGCCACGGCCGCCGAGTTTTTGGCCGTTCCCGGCGTGGGCGAGAAGAAGCTCGCGACCTATGGCGAGCCCTTCCTCGCCGAGATCGTCGCCTTCCAGGAGAAGGGATAGGTCGCGGCGCCCCTGCGCTTCACGCTCTTCGGCGCGCCCCTTCCGCGTTACATCCTTGTTTCTGGGCGAATTGCGGGGCGCGGCGGTTCGGTTTCGCGGTAGCATAGGCACCGAGCAATTCCGATACCCGAGGAGGCCCTGTGACGAAAATCGCAATGACCACGCCGCTGGTGGAGATGGACGGCGACGAGATGACCCGCATCATCTGGCAGATGATCAAAGACGAGCTGATCTGCCCCTTCGTGGATCTCAAGACCGAGTACTATGACCTGGGCCTGGAGCACCGCAACGCCACCGACGATATGGTCACCATCGAGTCGGCCGAGGCCACCCAGCGTCTCGGCGTGGCCGTGAAGTGCGCCACCATCACGCCGAACGCCGCCCGCATGGACGAGTACGATCTGAAGCAGATGTGGAAGAGCCCCAACGGCACCATCCGCGCCATGCTGGACGGCACGGTGTTTCGCACTCCCATCATCGTGAAGGGAATCGAGCCTTGCGTGCGCAACTGGGTGAAACCCATCACCATCGCCCGCCACGCCTACGGCGACGTGTACAAGAACGCGGAGATCCGCGTGCCCGGCCCCGGCAAGGTGGAACTGGTGTACACCGGCGACGACGGCACCGAGATTCGCGAGCTGGTGCACGAGTACGACGGGGCCGGCGTGGCCCAGGGCATGCACAACCTGGACGCCTCCATCGCCAGCTTCGCCACCAGCTGCTTCGAGTTCGCCCTGGATACCAAGCAGGACCTGTGGTTCGCTACCAAGGACACCATCTCCAAGAAGTACGACCACCGCTTCAAGGACATCTTCCAGGAGATCTACGACGACCAGTACGCCGAGCGCTTCGAGGCGGCGGGCATCGAGTACTTCTACACCCTCATCGACGACGCCGTGGCCCGCGTCATGAAGGCCGACGGCGGCTTCATCTGGGCCTGCAAGAACTACGACGGCGACGTGATGAGCGACATGGTGTCCTCGGCCTTCGGGTCGCTGGCCATGATGACCTCGGTGCTCGTGAGCCCGGCCGGCGTCTACGAGTACGAGGCGGCCCACGGCACCGTGCAGCGCCACTACTACAAGCATCTGGAAGGCAAGGAGACCTCCACGAATTCTGTGGCCACCATCTTCGCCTGGTCCGGCGCCCTGCGCAAGCGCGGCGAGCTGGACGGCCTGTCCGAGCTTATGGCCTTCGCCGACCGTCTGGAAGCGGCTACCCTGGATACCATCGAGGCCGGCGAGATGACTGGCGACTTGGCCCGCATCACCACGCTTGAGAATCCGACCACCCTTTCCACGGGCGAGTTCATCAAGGCCATCGCCCGCCGTTTGGCCGCTTAGCGCACAAGGGCCCATGCTGCTGGGCCCTTGCTCCTCTTGTTTGGAAATCCTGCTTTTTGGGACAAATCAGTTGGAAAATATGCTTTTTTGGGTTTGAGAAACTACCACTCTGACCTGCGAGAACTCAGAAATCAGCAGGTCAGGGTAGTGTACAGAAAAGCATATTTTCCAACGCCCGAGTGTGCGAAACGCCCCTGGTCGTGCCCCGCCGCACCCGCTACTTTGCGAGCGCCTGGGGAAGCGCTGCGGGGTTCACGCAGGCCTCGGGGGCGCGGCCGAGCACCACGTCGATGGCGTTCTGCGTGCAGCGCTGCCGCAGCTCCACGGCCGATTCCTCCGACCAGTAGGCCGCGTGCGCGGTGAGCACGGTATGCGGCGCGCGCATGATGGCCGCGTCGGCGGGCACGGGCTCGGTCTCGAACACGTCGATGCCCGCGCCCCAGAGCCTTCCCGCCTCCAGGGCCGCCGCCACGGCGTCGGTGTCGATGACGGCGCCGCGGGAGGTGTTCACCACGATGGCGCCTGGGCCCAGCAGGGCGATGTTGTCGGCGTTCAGCAGGTGGCGGGTCTCGGGGGTGAGCGCCGTGTGGAAACTGACCACGTCGGCGGCGCGCAGGGCCTCGTCGAAGGCGAGGTAGGGAAAGCCCTCGGCGGTGAGGGTGCCCGGCTGGCCGTGGCGGTCCCATACGACGACGGAGAAGCCGAGGGCGGCCGCCTTGACGGCCGTGGCCCGGCCGATGTTACCGTAGCCCACCACAGCGAAGGTGCGGCCGCGCACCTGGCCCAAGGGCCGGCGGCGCGCGAAGTCCCACACGCCGGCGCGCATGTCGGCGTCGATCTCGTTGATGCGCCGCAGGCATGCCAGCGCGAGCGCGATGGCATGGTCGCTCACCACTTCGGTGCCGTAGGCCGGTACGTTGCACACGGCGATGCCGCCGGCCGTGGCCGCCTCCACGTCGATGTTGTCCACGCCGGTGCCGGTCTTGCTGATGACCCGGGCGGCCGGCAGGGCGGCGACCACCTCGGCCGTGAAACGGCCGTAAGAGGTGATGATCCCGTCGGCACCGGCCGCATGGGCGATGATCTCGTCGGCGGTGCAGTGACGGCTGTGGCTGAAGCTCGTGAACTCAATGCCCGCCGCCTCCACCATGGCCCGCTCGAAGTCGCAGTCGTCGAAATCGAAGTCCACCATCGCAATGGTTGCCATGGCCCCTCCCTTCCGCAGGTTCGCTGATCCGTTGAGAACGCCATTGTAGCCTCCACAGGCCGTCCTGCCGACGCACCGGGCGCGGCAACCCTTATACTGACAAGCCCCGTCGCCCAACGGCTCGGCGGCTTTCCCGTCCGAGCGTGCGGGCCGGGGTGCACCTATCGGTAGATCGATCAGATGGGAGTTCCATGATGAAGAAGCTTGAGGGGCGCGTGGCCATTGTGACCGGGGCCAGCTCGGGGGTGGGCCGCGGCCTGGCCAAGGTGCTCGCCGAGAACGGCGCGAAGATCTGCGCCTGCGCCCGCCGTGTGGAGAAGCTCGAGGAGCTGAAGGCGGAAGTGGAGGCCTTCGGCGGGGAGGTGCTGCCCGTGGCCTGCGACGTGACCGACGTCGATCAGATCAACAACGTGGTGGCCCAGTGCGCCGAGCGCTTCGGCGGCATAGACATCCTCATCAACTGCGCCCAGGGCGCCATGGAGTACCGCGAGATCAACGATGTTGACGAGGCCTACGCCCTGGAGGCCTTCGAGAGCGGCCCGCTCGCTTCCATGATGTTCATGAAGGCTTGTTTCCCCTACCTGAAGGAGAGCGGCCACGGTCGCGTCATCAACACCGCCTCGGCGGCCGGCTACGATGGCAACGCCGGCTTCGGCGCCTACGGCATGGCTAAGGAGGCCATCCGCGCCATCACCCGCACGGCGGCCAACGAGTGGGGCAAATACGGCATCACGGTGAACGTGTTTCTGCCCATCATCGCCACCGACTTCTTCCGCGAGACCCAGCCGGCAGCCCTGAAGAGCCTGGAGGCGAAGACGCCGCTCGGCTACATCGGCACCACCGAAGCGGACTGCGCTCCGCTCATCGTGTTGCTCGTCAGCGACGAGGGCGGCTATTTCACCGGCCAGTCCTACATGGTGGACGGCGGCATCCACAAGCATTCCTAAGACTTGCGCACCTCTTGGAGCCGCCTTCAAAAATGGGCCCCGCTAGGGGTTGCGGATATTCCCGCGGCCGAAAAAAGTTGCGGGGCTTGACAATCGTGGTATGATATGGGGCTGTACTTGTACCGTCAGCACACGTGAGGAAGTTAGTCAATGGATTTGGCCAAGCAGGCAAAGATCGTCGACGGCATTCATGATACCCTGAATGATTTCGTCGGTCAACGACTGAAGGTGCGCGCCAACATGGGCCGCTCGAAGATCGTCGAGAGCGAAGGCGTGCTCACCCAGGTTCACCCGCAGCTGTTCATCATGGAGGTCGATCGCAAGCGCGGCCGCACCGCCCGTCAGTCCTACCAGTACGTGGACGTGCTCACCGGCATGGTGGAGCTGTCCCAGAACGGCGAGCCCTTGTTCGCGCCCTTTGTGGACGAGTCCATGGAGCTGATCGACTACGTTATGGAGGAGCGCGTCGTCTCCTAAAGGAGAGTTGACAATCTCCTTCAAATGGGGCAAACTACTGCCTTGCGCGAAAGCGCTTACCTTCGTGGGGATGTAGCTCAGCTGGGAGAGCATCACGTTCGCAACGTGGGGGCCGAGGGTTCGAATCCCTTCATCTCCACCACGGAATTCAAACGGGCCTTGGAATGTTCCAGGGCCCGTTTTGCGAGTTGGGATGCCGATATGCCATCAAATCTGCAGTTATGAGCTTCAGTGTTACCGCTTTTGGCGAAATAACACTATCTGATTGTTCCTGACCTGGGTTTTTACGATCTGAATGTGAACCATGGGTCGTCAACGGGCCTTCGAGACGCTCATAACTGCAGATTTGGATACAAAGGCAGGCGGTTCGTCGGCAGAGCGTGGCGTTGCCTAAGAGATTGCGGGCTCGGGCGATGTGCCCGCATCGTCAAGGCACCGGCTTAACGTAAGGAAGAAGGGGCTTCGTGGAATTGTCGCCGGAGAAAGACGAGATGCGGAAGCACTTTCGGGCACTGCGGGCCGCCCTGCCCGAGGCTGAGCGCTGGGCCATCGACGGGGCCATTGCGGCGTCCGTCCAGCGCCTGCCGCAGTTCGCCGCGGCCGATGCCGTTTTCACGTACCTGAGCTTCGGGGCCGAGGTGGACACGCGCGGGCTCATCGGGGCAGCCCTGGAGGCGGGAAAGACCGTGGCGCTGCCCCGGGTGGTGCCCGGTACGCGGTCTATGGACTGGTACGCGATCGATTCCCTCGACGGCCTTGAGCGCAGCCCCCTCGGCATGGAAGAGCCTCCCGCCGATCCGACCCGCGCGGTGCGCGCCGTCGACTTTGCGTGCCCGGTGGCCCTCGTGCCCGGTCTCGCCTTCGACGGCGCGGGCTACCGCCTCGGCTACGGCGGCGGCTTCTACGACGGCTTCCTGCCCGCCTTCCCGGGAACGGCGGTGGGCCTGTGCCGCGCCGCCCAGCTCGTCGACCGCCTCGCTGGCTGGGAGCCCCACGACGTGCCCGTGTCCCTCGTGGTGACGGAGCGGGGCGCCGCGGCCGCCCTCTAGCCGAACCAGGCGCCGGCCAAGGCGCGGATGCCGGGCTCGATGTCGTCCTCGGCGATAGAGGAGAATCCTACGAGCACCGTGGAGCTCACGTGCCTCGCCGGATCCGTCCAGTACTTCTTGGTGGGGTACACCGCCACGTCGGCCTCGGCGGCCCGGCGCACCAGCTCGTCTTGGGGCCGGCCGTCGCGTACGCGCACGAGCAGGTGCAGCCCCGTGCCGTTCTCCAGCATCTCCACGTCGTTGCCCATGGTGGCGCTCAGCACGCGGGTGAGCGTCTCGTACTTGCGACGGTTCTTCGCCTGCACGCGACGTAGGTGCCGGTCCCACGACCCGTCGGTCATGAAGCGGGCGAGCACCTGCTGGTTGAGCCACGGCACCGGCGAGTAGGAGCTCGCGAAGGCCTCACGCCACCGGTCGCGCAGCGGCTCGGGCAGCACGAGGTAGTTGATGCGCAGGGCCGGGGAGAGCGATTTCGAGAATGTGCCCATGTAGATGACGCGCCCGCGCCGGTCCATGGAGGCGAGCGGTGGCAGCGAGCGCTCGCGGTAGCGGAAGTCGCGGCAGTAGTCGTCCTCCAGCAGGTAGGCGTCGTGGCGTTCGGCCCACTTTAGCACCGCCTCGCGGGTGTCGGTGGGCATGACGCGGCAGGTGGGGAACTGGCTGGAAGGCGTGAGGTAGGCGAGGCGCGCGCCCGAGGTCTCCAGGTCGTCCAGAAAGGCGGCGGTGCCGAGTCCCACCCGGCATGGAGCCAGCGGGAAGCGCGATCGCTCGATGACCGTGCGCACGCCGTCGTAGCCCGGGTCCTCCATGGCCACTGCGTCGCGGACGGGGTCGAAGAGTGCGAGCAGGTTCTGCACGCTCGTCTGGGTGCCTCCCTGGACGACGATCTGCGCCGGGGTGCAGTCGATGCCCCGCTGGGTGGAAAGCCGCCAGGCGATGGCCGCGCGCAGGCTCTCCTCGCCGAACGGGTCGTTGTAGGCGTCGCAGCCGGTGCTCTCCACCGACAGCAGGATGTCGTCGGTGATGGCGCGCCAAGTCATGGCCGGGAAGGTTCCGGGCTCCAAATCGCCGTAGGTGAAGTCGTAGCGGGCCCGGCTCGCCTTGGCGCCGATGAGCGGCTCGGCCAGCAGGGCGCCGCGGTCGGCATCGGCCTGCACGAAGGCGACGTTCTGCACGATGTACCCCGAGCCTGGCCGGCTCTTCACGTAGCCCTCCTGGGCGAGCAGCGCGTAGGCGTTCTCCACGGTATTGCGGGCGCAGCCCAGATCGGCGGCCATGCTGCGAATCGGCGGCAGGCGCGAGCCCTCGGGCTGGCCGCCCTCCTCGATGCGGTGGCGCAACTGGTCGAAGAGCTGTTGGTAAAGCGGCGTGTCCAGGCGGTCGTCCAGGTGCATGGCTCATCTCCTCGCAGGTTCGGCGGCAGCTCCATGATAGCAAAATGAGGACATTTCATGAATGCGTCCCCATTGTTCAAAGAACCGTCCCCATCACTTTCGAGAAAACCGTCCCCAAACTCGTGTATCGTCCCCAAATATTCGGGGTAGAGCGTCCCTTTCTCGAAAGATTGTCCCCCTTGTATGCTGGCAGCAGCAAGGGACGGAGAGGAACCGTCCCCAACACATCGGAGGGGGTGCGTTATGAGGATCGTCGCTGCTGCGGGAGCCGCCGCGGTGTTCGCCGCCGGCGTCGCCCTAGCTGCCGCCCCGCCGCCTCTGCCCCTGCTGCGGCCGCCGGGAGCGGCGTCTCCGGTCGATTTCGCCGCCCGCTGCATCCGCTGCGGCCGCTGCCTGGAGGCCTGCCCCTACCAGGCTATTCACGCGGCGCCCCTGAACGCGGGTCGCGAGGCTTCCACGCCTTTCGTGAACGCACGGGCCCAAGCCTGCCGCCTGTGCGTCGATTTCCCCTGCGCCGCCGCATGCCCCACCGGGGCGCTCTCCGTGCCCGCCGAGCGCGCCGACGCCGCCATGGGCACGGCCGTCGTGAACGAGGAGACCTGCCTGTCGTTTCAGGGCATGCGCTGCGAGGTGTGCTACCGGGCCTGCCCGCTCATCGACGAGGCCATACGTATCGACTACCGTCCGCGCGAGGGCGACGATATCCACGCGGTGTTCGCGCCGCAGGTGAATGCCGAGGTGTGCCCCGGTTGCGGCCTGTGCGAGCAGCGCTGTCCGGTGAGCGATCCGGCGCCCGCCATCGTGGTGGTGCCCGCCGGCGCCGATGCGGACGATTACGGGGCCCGGCGCAACGGGCATGCCATTGGGGGACCCGGGGCTGTGCGCCCCTGACCGATAAGGGAGGAATACCATGGAACTCACTCGACGCGCTTTCGTGAAATCCACGGCGGTGGCGCTCGCCTCGGCGGCGGCTGCCGGCACTATGGCCGGCTGCTCGTCGCTCGCGGGCACGGGCGCCGATTCGGCCGCCCTCGCCGGCGACACGGTGAAGACCGTGGGCGTGTGCCGCTTCTGCGGCTGCGGCTGCGGGGTTATCGTGGAGGCCAAGGACGGCAAGGTGATCTCGGTTACCGGCGACCCGGAGAACGGCTCGAGCCGCGGCCTCAACTGCGTGAAGGGCTACTACCTGGCCCGCGCCCTCTACGGCGAGGATCGTCTGACCAAGCCGCTCATCCGCGACGATGCGTCCACCAAGGGCACCCCCGACGGCTTGCGCGAGGCCACCTGGGAGGAAGCCCTCGACCTGGTGGCGGGAAAGCTGCGCGACACGTGGAAGGCCGACAAGAGCCGGCTGGCGTTCTGGGGCAGCGGTCAGCAGCCCATCGTGGAGGGCTACTGCACCGCCAAGTTCTGGAAGGCGGGGCTGCTCTCCAACAACATCGACCCCAACGCGCGCCTGTGCATGGCCAGCGCCGTGGTGGGCTTCATGAACGTGTTCCAGACCGACGAGCCGGCCGGCTGCTACGCTGACATCGACGAGACCGACGTGTTTGTCACCTGGGGCGCCAACATGGCCGAGGCGCATCCCATGCTGTACTCGCGCCTGACGGCTCGCAAGCTCGCCGACGGGAACGTGCGCCACTACGACGTGACCACCATGACCACGCGCACCTCGGCCTCGGCCGACAAGGTGATCACCTTCCGCCCGGGAAGCGACATCGCCATCGCCAACGCCATCGCCAACTACCTCATCGTGAACGACAAGTACGATCACGACTTCGTAGCCGACCACGTGCAGTTCAAGCAGGGCACCGAGAATCTCGGCAACGCCACCGACGACGGCTACGACAAGTCCGACATCGGCCAGGCCGTGGACACCGTGGAGCCCATCGACTTCGACGCCTTCGCGGCGCGCCTGGCCCCCTACACCCTGGAGTACGCCGCCGAGATCTCCGGCGTGCCGGCCGAGGACATCCAGGAACTCGCCGAGGTGTTCGCCGACAAGGGCCGCAAGGTGCTGAGCCTGTGGACCATGGGCGTGAACCAGCACAACCGCGGCACGTGGATGAACCACTGCATCTACAACATCCACCTTCTCACCGGCCGCTACGCCCGCCCCGGCGACGGCGCCTTCTCGCTCACCGGCCAGCCCACGGCCTGCGGCACTGCCCGCGAGGTGGGCACCTTCTCGCACCGCCTGCCCGCCGACCTGGTGGTGAAGAACCCCGACCATCGCCGCTACACCGAGGCCATCTGGGACTTGCCCAACGGCTATCTGGATGCCATCGAGACCCCCGGCTTCCACACGGTGAAGATGTTCCGCGAGCTTTCCAAGGGGAACATCGACTTCCTTTGGAGCGCCCACAACAACTGGGCCGTGTCCATGCCGAACCTCACCCGGTTCCTCGGCAAGGGCGATCTTGCGGGCATCAACGACGCCTTCATCTGCGTGGCCGAGGTGTACCCGACGCTGTCCTGCCAGTACGCCGACGTGGTGCTGCCCGCGGCCATGTGGGTGGAGCGCGAGGGTGCCTTCGGCAACGGCGAGCGCCGCACGGCCGTGTTCGAGAAGGCGGTGGACGCGCCCGGCGAGGCGAAGTGGGACCTCTGGATGCTCATGGAGATCGCCAAGCGGGTCCTCGCCGGCGAGCAGATCGGCGGCGAGGACGCCTTCGACCACTTGTTCGGCGCCTGGTACGATGCCGATGCGGCCGCCTTCAAGGGAACCGACCGCGAGGTGTGCGCGAGCATCTGGGAGGAGTACCGCACCTTCAGCAACCCGAGCCTGAACCCCGATGCGGAGGCCATCAACGCCGAGGCCAAGCTGAAGATGGAGGCCAAGCAGCTGGCGCCCTACGAGGAGTACATCCACAACCACGGGCTCACCTGGCCGGTGCGCGAGGTAGACGGGAAGTGGCTGCCCACCCTGTGGCGCTTCTGCGACGGCAAGCAGGAGGACGGCTTCGACGAGCACGGCGTGGAAACCTACGGCGCGCACGACAAGGCCGGCGGCGTGAGCTTCTACAAGTCGGCCGACCAACGCCCCTCGGTGGTGTTCCGCCCCTATGAGCCGCCGGCTGAGGAGCCGAGCGAGGAGTACCCGTTCTGGTTCTCCACGGGGCGCTTGCTGGAGCACTGGCACACCGGGTCGATGACCCGCCGCGTGCCCGAGCTCGCCCGGGCGCTTCCCGAGGCGCTGCTGGATGTGAACCCGGCCGACTGCGAGCGTCTGGGGGTGACCGACGGCGATCGCGTGCGGCTCACCTCGCGCTTCGGCACCTGCGACATCACGGTGTCCACCGCGGGGCGCACCCGGCCGCCCGAGGGTATGGTGTTCGCGCCGTTCTTCGCCGAGGAGACGCTCATCAACCTGGTGGTCCAGGACACCTACTGCCCGCTTTCCAAGGAGCCCGATTTCAAGAAGACCTGCGTTTCCATCGAGAAGATTGAGGGGTAGCGCCATGAAGAGGAAAAAGACGATCGCGGCCGCCGTGCTGGCCGGCGCGCTGGGCCTGGCGGCGCTGGGCGGATGTTCCGAGCCTATGGCCGACACGGGCGCGACCTACAACCCGGGCGAGCCGCCGCTCATGCCGGCGAGCCACGAGGGGCGCTACGAGCGCCTCGGCGCGAATGGCTGCTACGGCTGCCATGGGTCGAGCGATACGGCTGAGGTGCTCTTGAGCATGGCCACGCCGCTGCCCGCCGACCACTATGTGGGAGGCGACGCCGCCACGCGCGCCATCGACGGCCCCCGTGCCGAGTGCATCACCTGCCATCCGGTGAGCCAGGAGTAGTTGCCGTGGTGGGAAGGGCGGCCCCGCTGCCTTTCCCGCTGCTGCAGGAAGGAGCGAGCATGGAAGACGAGAAGCTGGTCATCTCCTCGCTGATTGTAGAGGCGCGTCCCGAGGCCGTGTCCGCGGTGACCGAGGCGCTGGCGGCCCTGGAGGGGGTGGAGGTGCACGAGGTGAACGGCTACAAGATCGTCGTCACCATCGAGGCGCCTTCGACGGGAGCATCCCACGAGGTATCGAGCCGCATGGTGGCGATCCCCGGCGTGCTGAACGTGAACCTGGTGTACGTGAACTTCGAGGACGAAACGCTCGGGTAGCGGCTCTTCGCCGGTCGGGACCATGGGGTATTCTGATTCGCTCAGACAGTCCTCGCTTTGTGGAGCAGTCCTCTGGACTGCTCCAGTCGCTGCGGAACTCGCTCGGTCAGAACACCCCATGTTCCCTCTACGCATTGCCATTGTTGAGGAGAAAATTGTGACTCGGTCTATGGGAAAGATAACGCTGGCTCGGCGGATCGTTCAGGTGGCGATGCTCGGGCTGTTCTGCTTGCCGCCGCTGTTGGCCGGATGGGGCTTGGCGGGGCTGTACGCGGGCGGCGATGGGGAGGTTGCCACGCCGGCCGAAGGTGTGTTCTTCGGGAGTCTCTCGTCGTCCTCGGCGGCCGGCATCCCGCTGCTCGACCCGCTCGTGGCCCTCGAGGTGCTCGCTTCCGGCTACGGGCTGGCGGCAGTGGGCCTTGCGGGGGCGGCCCTCGTGGTGGTGGCCTACGGCCTGGTGCGCGGGCGGGCCTTCTGCGGGTGGGTATGTCCGGTGAACCTCATCGGCGAGGGTGTTGACGCCCTGCGCCGTCGCCTCGGCATCGCGGTGCCCGAGCGGGTGCTCGACCGCCACGTGAAGATCGCCGTGGCCGCGGCCGTGGTGGCGGTATCGGCGCTTGTGGGCTTTCCCGTCTTCGAGACCGTCTCTCCCATCGGCGCGGTGAACAAGGGGCTCGCCTTCGGCGGGTTTGCCGGGGCGGGTACGCTTGCGGCCATCGTGATCGCCGAGCTCTTCGTGAGCCGGCGCGTGTGGTGCCGCTCACTGTGTCCGCTGGGCGGCCTCTTCCAGGTCCTCGGCCGCGCGGGCCAGATGAACGTGCACATTAACCACGACGCCTGCGTGCACTGTGGTCGATGCGAGGAGGCGTGTTTGGCCGATCCCGTCATTTTGGCGCCCGCGCTCTCGGGCGACGACGTCATCGTGCGCGCCGGCGACTGCATGGCCTGTGGCGCCTGCGTGGACACGTGCCCCGCTCGGGCGCTGAGTTTCTCCCTCGGCCGCCTTCCCGCGCGGGCGCAGACCCGGCGGGAGGAGCGCGATCCCGTGGCAGAATCCTAGGAAGCGTCGGGTTGGCCCTCGCTCCGTCCCCACCAATGAGCGGAGAACCGTCCCTTTTCGCGGGAGGCCCCTCGCGGTAGTCTCGTGTCAACGGAAGCTGCGCCGATGAGCGCGGCCGATCAAAGGAGGGAACCATGAGAAAGTCGACGATGCGCATCGCTGCCACGGCCGTAGGCACGGTGGCGTTGGTGGCGGCCCTGGCCGCTTGCGCGCCCGCGGGATCCGGCAACCCGCAGGAGCCCGCGACAGGTGCCGGTACGTCCGAGCCTGTGGCCGCTCCGGTCGAGACCCCCGAGGCCGACGAGTTCGGCGTCGTGCTGGCCGACAGCTGGAAGGACATCTACCCGGGCCAGTACGCCACCTACAAGGCCAACGAGGCCAACAGCCCCGAGGGTAAGATGAACTACCTGGAAGAGTACCCGGAGCTGGCCACCATGTACGCCGGTTATGGCTTCGCCAAGGGCTACGACGAGGCCGCGTCCCACAGCTACACGCTGCGTTCCATCTCGGAGACGCCGCGCGTGAACGACAAGACCCTGGCCAACTGCATCACCTGCAAGACGCCGCAGTTCACGGCCATGGTGAACAGCGAGGGCGACGAGGCCTACGCCCGCCCCTTCGCCGAGGTGCTCGCGCAGATGAGCGAGCCCATCAGCTGCTACAACTGCCATGAGAACGACCCCACCCAGGTGGTCGTCACCCAGCGGCACTTCGCCCATGCCATGGGCTCCGATGCCGAGCAGGTGCCCGTGGAGGCCCAGACCTGCGGCCAGTGCCACAACGAGTACTACTTCGATCCGGACACCAAGGCCACGAGCAATCCCTACGAGGGGTTGGCGGCCATGGACGCCGAGGCCATCTTGGCCTACTATGACGAGATGGGCTTCAAGGATTGGGAGCACCCCGAGACCGGCGCGCCCATGCTCAAGGCCCAGCATCCCGAGTTCGAGACCATCTACGGCGCCGAGCAGTCTTCCATGGCCAAGCAGGGCTACAGCTGCGCCGATTGCCACATGGCCCCCGTCTCCGACGAAAACGGCGAGTACAGCTCCCATGAGCTGGTGAGCCCCTTGGAGAATCCCGCGATCACGGAGCAGTGCGGCAGCTGCCACAAGGACATCGCGGGCGAGGTGCGCGGCTGGCAGAAGGAGGTTACCGACCGCGAGCACGCTATCGCCGCCGACATCAAGCGCTACACCGACGAGCTGGCCGCCCAGAAGGACAGCCTGGATGCCGACAAGCTGGCCCAAGCCCAGCAGATTCAGCGCCATGCGCAGTTCTACTGGGACTATGTGATGGTGGAGAATTCCGAGGGTGCCCACAACTATAAGGCCGCCCACGCCAACCTCGACAAGGCCGAGGCCCAGTTGGAAGAGGGTTTCGCCCTGCTCGGCATCGCCTAGGTTCGGCTCATTCATCCACTCGCGCGGGAACCCTCCCTCCTGCGCTTCGGCCCGGCGCGCATCCCTCAGCGGTGCGCGCCGGTGCTTTTTGCGGGGCAGCGGCCGGGCGGCTCCGCCGCGCCCAGCCCATTGCGAAAATGTTGCGTTTGCGCTGATCTGCTGGTTTCGGCGGAGTTCCCGCCCGCGCCCGCGCGTGTTTCGGCGATACTGGCCGATGGTATTTTTCAGACCGTCGGGGAGGCCGGTCTGGCTCATCGACGGAAACAGGAGGATTATGAACGCGAAGATGAAGAAGAGGATGATCGCCGTCTCCGGCGTCATCGTCATCGTGCTCATCCTGGTGCTCGCCTTTGTGGGCGGCAACACCGCCGCCACCACGCTTTCGGTGGCCGAGGCGGCGGAGAACCCCCAGGCGGGCCAGAAGGTGCAGGTATCGGGCAACGTGGTGCAGGATTCCTTCGCCACCACCGACAACGTGCTCACCTTCAAGATCTATGACCCGGAGGGCGATCCCGCCACCCATCTGGAGGTGCGCTATGACGGCGCCGCCTCCTCCACCTTCGGCAACGATGTGACCGCCATCTGCACCGGCAAGATCAACGAGGCCGGCGTTCTGGAGTGCAGCAACTTGGTCACCAAGTGCCCCTCGAAGTACGAGAACGCCGACAACGCCCTTCAAGTGTCGCAGCTGCTCGGTTACGGCAACGAGGTGATCGGCAAAGTGGTGAAGGTGACCGGCACCGTGGCCGAGGGCACCCTGACCGCTGCGGGCCAGGGCGACCGTTTCGTGCTGGCCGAGTCCAGCGACAAGAGCGTCGTGCTGCCCGTCACCTTCGATGGGGCCCTGTCGGATGAGGTGACCGATGGCGCCACCGTGGTGCTGACCGGCGCCATGACCGACGACGGCAAGTTCGCCGCCACCGACGTTGCATTGGAGGGCTAGGCCATGGGTGTCTCGATGATCGGCCTGCTCGGCCTTTTGGTAGCCTTCGCGGGCTGCGTGATTTCGGTGCTGTGCCTGGGCGTGGCCCACATCCTGTACAAGAAGCGCTCCTTCGAGCGCTCCGAGACCTTCGCCTGGGGCGGCCGCCTTGCCGCCGTGCTCGTGGCGGCGGCCCTCACGGTGTGCTGCGCCGTGCTCGTGTGGTGCTTCTTCACCGGCGACAACTCCATCCAGTACGTGCTGGACAACCGCTCCAACTCGGTGTCCGACATCGCCTGGCTCTACAAGCTGGCGGGCCTGTGGGCCGGCCGCCAGGGGTCGCTTCTGTTCTGGGCGTGGCTCATCGCCGTGTTCAACTCCGTGCTCGTGTTTGCCACGCGCAGGGGTACGCGTCCCCTCGATAACGGGGCGCTGTGCATCGCCCAGCTCGTGCTGACGGCGTTCGTCTCGGTGCTGCTGTTCTCCGAGGCCAACATGCCCTTCCTGACCACCGATTCCCGCTACTTCGCCGAGAACGGCGTCCTGAACGCCGCTGCCTCCATGCGCTCCATGAACGCGCTTTTGGAGCACTGGGCCATGGCCATCCACCCGCCCACGTTGTTCATCGGCTACGCGGGGCTCACGCTGCCCTTCGCCTACGCCGTGGCGGCGCTTATCGTGGACGACGATTCGGCCCTGTGGGTGAATCGTTCCACCGGCTACCTCATGTTCTCCTGGCTTTTGCTCGGCATCGGCATCGGCCTGGGCGCCGTGTGGGCCTACGTGGTGCTCGGCTGGGGCGGTTACTGGGGCTGGGATCCGGTGGAGAACGCGAGCCTGCTGCCGTGGCTTGTGGGCGTGGCCCTCATCCACTCCTTCACTGTGTATCGCCAGCGCGGCGCCTTCAAGCGCTGGAGCGTGTTCTGCGCCTGCCTCACCTTCTGCTTCGTGGTGCTGGGCACCTTCATCACCCGCTCGGGCCTCGTGCAGTCGGTGCACGCCTTCGAGGGCGACCCGGTGTCGCTCGTGATGTTCGGGGCGCTCATCGTGCTGTCGCTTTTGGCCGGCATCGTGGGCCTTATCGTGCGCCGCAAGAGCTTCGGCGCGGTCAATGCGGCCGATGACGACATCGAGTCCATGGCGTCGAAGGAGGCGGCCTACTACGTGAACAACCTCATCATGGTGGTGTTCGCGGTGCTTCTGGCCTACATGACCGTGTCCTCGGCCCTGCCGAGCTGGCTGCCCTTCGGCGGCCAGTCCCTGTCGGCGGGCACCTACAACGCCATTGCCCGGCCGCTTGGCATCGCGTACCTGGCCGTGCTGGCCATCTGCCCACTTCTGGGCTGGCGCCGCACCGACAAGAAGGCCTTCTGGCGCGCCGCCCGGGTGCCGGGGCTGTGCGCGCTCGTGCTGTTCGTCGTGCTGATGGTGTACTTCGCCACGTACCTGCTGCCCAGCTACAACGCCATGATCGCCATGGGCGGCACCACGGCCGAGGGGCTGCTGGAGCAGGGGGCGCCGGCCTACTACAACGGCCTGACCGTAGTGGGCTTCGCCGTGGCGAGTCTGCTCGTCTTCAACGCCCTGTTCATGGCCGTGCGCGCTCTCAAGCGCGTGACCGGCGCCACGCTGCGCCGGCGGCTGTCCCTGTTCGGCGGCTCGGTGGCCCATGCGGCCATGGGCGTCATCCTCGTGGGCCTCATCGGGTCGTCCATGTACGTGACCGAGGTGACCGACTATGTGCCCTACAGCGAGGACGAGGACGCCACTGTGGAGCCCTTCGTCATTCAGGACTTCGAGCTGCAGTATACAGGCAATAACATCGAGGAGCTGGGCAACGGCAACGTGAAGTACACGGTGTACTTCGACGCCTACCGCGACGGCGCCTTCGTGGGTTCTGTGGCCCCGGCCGTGCAGGTGGTGGGCGCCACCCAGCAGCAGAAACTGGAGGCGAGCGTCATCAGCTTCCCGCTGGAGGATCTGTTCGTGGTGTACCGCGGCGTGAACGAGAACGGCGACTTCTCCATGGATGTGCGGGTGAACCCGCTCATCTCGCTGGTGTGGGTGGGCTTCGGCCTGCTCATGGTGGGCTGCCTCATCCCGCTGTTCGCCAAGCGCGCGGTACGGCGCGAGGGCGATGAAGGCGACGACGAGCCGGTCCGCGTCCTGGCGGCCGAGGCTGCCACTGCCGACGAGGCTGCCGATGAGGCTGCTGCGGCCGAACGCCCCGGTATCGTGGAGGCGACCGTGGCCGAGGAGGTGGCCCTCGTGGAGGACGCCGAGGGGGATGCAGCCGCCGGGGCCGATGAGGCCGCTGCCGATGGCGCCGATGACGCCGCTGGCGATGGCGCCGACGAGGCTGGCGCGGCTGGTGCGGGGGAGGGCAAGTGAACCCCGCCATTACGGTCGAGCATCTAACGAAGTCGTTCGGGGGCCGCAAGGCTGTCGACAACGTGTCCTTCACGCTGCCCGAGGGGGCCTTCCTCTCGGTGTTCGGCCCCAACGGCGCCGGCAAGACCACGCTTCTGCGCATGCTGGCCACCCTGGCGCGGCCCACCGAGGGCGCCATCACCCTGGCCGGCATTAACCTGAAGGAGGAGCCCGAACAGGCCCGCGAGGCCATCGGGCTCATCTCCCACAACCCCATGCTGTACCCCGACCTCACGGCCGAGGAGAACCTGCTTCTGTACGCGAAGCTCTACGGAGTGCGCGACCCGCAGAAGCGCGTGGTGGAGCTGCTGGACGCTGTGGGATTGAAGCACCGCCGCCTCGATCGGGTGCGCACCTTCTCCCGCGGTATGACCCAGCGGGTGTCCATTGCCCGGGCCTTGGTGAACGACCCGTCGGTGGTGCTTTTGGACGAGCCCTATTCGGGCTTGGATCCCCACGCCATGCGCATCTTCGACGAGCTCATCGCATCGGTACGGGCCAACCGCACCTTCGTCATGGTGAGCCACGATTTGGACAAGGGCCTCGCCCTGGCGAGCCACGTGCTGGTGCTGGCCCGCGGTCGCGTGGTGCACTTCGGCGAGAAGGACCAGATGAGCCCCGACGAGTTCGCCGACCTGTACCGCACGACGGTAGGAATGGGGGTGAGCTAGATGGAGGATCGCCACGGAACGGAAGCCTCCGGGAATTCCGATTCGCTCAAACAGTCCTCGCTTGGTGAAACAGCCCACCGGGCTGTTTCAGTCGCTGCGGAACTCGCTCGATCGGAACACCCGGAGTCCTCCGATGCGTCTTCTGCGGCTGAGCGCGAAGGGACGCGCAGCGCCCTCTGCCAGGCGCCCTCGACCTGGACGCAGTACAAGACCCTGCTCGCCAAGGACCTGAAGGCGGAGTTCCGCACCAAGGACATGGTGGTGTCCATGGGCATCTACGCCTTCTTGGTCATCGTGGTGTTCGGCGTGGCCCTGTCCTTCGCCCGTCCCGGGGCGGAGTTTCTGGAAGTGTCCGGCGGCCTTCTGTGGGCGCTCGTGGTGTTCACATCGCTTCTGGGCCTGAACCGCTCGTTCGCCAAGGAAACCGAGAACGGGTGCTTGGAGGGCCTGCTTTTGGCGCCGCTCGACCGCGGCGTGATCTTTCTGGCCAAGGCGACGTCGAATTTGGTGTTCCTTGTGTTGGTGGAAGTGATCGCCGTGCCGCTGTACTGGGTGTTCTTCTCCAGCTTCGCGGCCCCGGCCGAGACGGGCTGGCTTTTGGTGGCGCCGCTCGTGCTCGGCAGCATCGGCATCGCCGGCATCGGCACCATGCTGTCCACCATCACCGCCGCCACCCGCGGCAAGGACGTGATGCTGGCGCTGCTGTTCGTGCCCGTGATCTTCCCCTTGCTGTACGCCTGCGTGTCGGCCACTACCTGCGCGCTCGTGGGCGGCGATGTGTTCGCCGACGGATTTCTCACCTCGCTGGCGCTCGGCGCTGGCTACGATGTGGTTATGATTCTTGCCAGCTGGGTGCTCTACGATTTCGTGGTCAACTGAAGGAGACGACCTGATGCTGCGGTTCCGACAGGCACCCGCCCTTCGCGCTCAGAGCTTACCTTCGCGGCACGAAGGCCGCTCAGCCGCTCTTCAAGCGAATTGCAGGCACCTGTCGCAACCTCGCTGACTTATGCTCAACCGGTACTATGGGAAATAATTTTGGAGAGGAGAACGAGTGACTGATAAAACGTTGAAGCTGCCCGAGGCGGGGCAGTGGCCCGACAAGCTGGTGGCGCCGGCGCTCATTGCGGGTGCGGTGCTGACCACCATCGGGTTCCTCATGGCGTTCTTCACCGTGGCCCCCGTGGGCGGTGCCACAGTGAACGGCGCCGAGCTCATCGGGGACGTGATGGTGTCCCAGAAGATGCTCCTGTCCCAGAAGATCTTCTACTTCCATATGCCCGTGGCCATCACGTCGTTTCTTGCCCTGGGCTTCGGGTGTTACTACGCCGTGCGCTTCCTCATGACGAAGAACCGGCGTTTCGACACCTGCTCGCGCATTTGCCTGGAAATCGCCCTGCTGTTCGTGGTGCTCACCATGATCACCGGCGAGATGTGGACGCGCTTCGAGTGGGGCGTGTGGTGGAGCTGGGAGCCGCGCCTGACCACCTACCTCATCCTCATGCTCATCGTGATCGCCTACTTCGTGCTGAGAAGCTCGGTGGACGAGCCGGAGCGCCGCGCCACCTTTGCCGCTGTGGTGGCCATCATCGCCACCATCGACGTGCCCATCTGCTTCATGATCACGCGGCTCATTCCCTCGTCCATCCATCCGGTGGTGCTGCGCGAGGGCGGCATGAGCCCCGAGATGGGCCTGTGCGTGGGCCTGTGCGCGCTCGGCATGCTGCTTGTGGGCTTCGCCCTGTACCGCGCCCGCTTCAATCAGGTGCGCCTCACCCAGCGCGTTGACGCGCTCAAGGAAACCCTCGACGACGAACGCTAGGAGATAGCCATGAACCCCATTCTCGCTGACATCTATTCCACCATCCTGCCTTCGGCCCCCTATATCATCGCGGCCTATGCGCTTTTGTGGGTGGCCCTGCTCGCCTACGTGCTCATCATCTTCCGCGGTACGAAGAAGGCCACCGCCCAGCTCATGCTGCTGGAAGAAGCCGTGGCCGACCAGCAGGCGAAGGGCGAGTAGCCGCTTGCCCGCCATGGCCCGTTCGAGCGATGGCGGCACACGAAGACCAGCGTGTGCTCAGTCCGCGCGCTCGATGTTGGCCAAAAGTCGGGCAATGCGCAATGATTGCAACCGGCTCAGGCTCCCTAAAACCCAGCAGCCGCTTCCAAGCGGGAGCGATGTCGATCGCGCCCGCTTCTGTTTTCGCCCCTGCAGCCAGATAGCGTCAATGGGCGAGGCGGCGTTAGGGCCAAAGGGCCCAGCGCGCCGCTGCAGGACGCCGCGATGACCCAGGCCCAGTAAAGGCCGAACTCCAAACACGGGCCCTCCTGTCGCAGTGTCATCGGATATGTTGCGGTCGTACCCTGCTCTTCTCTCAAAACTCATGGCGTTGTGCCGTTTTCAGCGATATTTATTTCAATCCGGCCAACCCGGCGGGCGATGGCCGCTGACACATCCTCCACCAGCGCCAGAGCATCGGGCACGATATCGATTGCGTCCGCTGCTGCTTTCACCGCCCTTCCTCGCGCAGGGTGACACTTCTGAAAATATGGGAATGCAACGGCACGACTTCTCAAAATTCTTGAGAAGTTGCTCATGCATTGAAGATGATGCCTGGGGAAGGGAGGCGTTGCGCGGGGCGGCCGCTTGTGCCCGCGGTGGTGGCGGGCTACAATGGGGCCGGCTCGATCAGCGGGTCTGCCTTCGCTCCGTCAGGCACGGGCTCCTCCGGCAATGATGGGTGGGTGGGCCGCCCTTGTCCCGTCAGGTGCGACCTGGCCCTCTGGCGATGTCGACGGGCGGAAAGCGAGGGCACCATGGCCTTTGACGAGCGGTATTCCAGTACTTCCTTCACCACCGCCCCGGCAACTTCTTCGATCTGCCCTTTGCGGGCATCGCCACCTTCATGAAGGCGCGGCTGTGCCCGAGTTTGGACGACTTGCGTCCGGGCGATGCCGACGTGGCCGTTCTCGGGTTTCCCTACGATCTGGGAACGAGTGCGCGCTCGGGGGCTCGCATGGCGCCGCGGGCGGTGCGCGATGCCTCCACCGTCTACGCCGATGGACTGCGGCGCCTTTACGTCCGGTGCTCGACGAGATGTTCCTCGACGAGGGGCAGATCATCGTCGACTGCGGTGATGTGGACGTGAGTCCCTGCGGAGGCGACCAGGCTTTCCGCAATTTGGAGGCGGCGGTGCGAAAAGTCCTTGATCTCGGAGCGGTGCCGGTGGTTATCGGCGGCGACCACGCCACGCCCATCCCACCCCCATCTTCCGTGCGCTGGACCGCTTCAGTGACCTGTGCGTGGTGCAGGTGGACGCTCACCTGGATTGGACGGACAGTTACGGTGAATTTCGGGAGAGTCACAGCTCGCCCATGCGGCGGGCCTCGGAGATGCCGCATATCACCTCCATGGTGCAGTTCGGCCTGCGAGGGCTCGGCAGTTCGAGACCGACCGCCTTCGCCGATGCGCGCCAGTGGGATAGCGTGCTCGTGCCGGCGCCCCAGGTGCACCGTGACGGCGCGGAGGCGGCTTGCTCCCTCATTCCCCAGGCGCCCTGCTACTACATCACCGTGGATATCGACGGTCTCGTTCCCTCCATCTGCCCTGGTACCGGCTCGCCCCAGCCAGGCGGTCTTCTGTACGACCAGGTGCGAGAGATCATCCGTGCCGTGGCGGCGCGGGGCCCCATCGTCGGATTAGATGTGTGCGAGGTATCGCCGCCCTATGACTGGGCGAACCAGACTTCCCTCTATGCGGCGCAGCTCATCTTGGACGCCATCTGCTTCGCGACGAAGGGGATGGCGTCCCGCTAGCCTGTCGGGTGGGAAAGGGGCGCCTCCGGAGAAGCGCCCCGGCTCCTCCGGAGGCGCTCTCTTAGCGGTCGAGTGCCTGGCAGGAAGGAGCGGTTTCCTTCGGTGACGAGGGCTCCTGAACAGCGAGGGCCCGCGACGGCGAACGTCGCGGACCCTCGGCATGGGGATGGAAGCGGCTGGGAGGAGCGGCTACTTGCGCTGCGGGGTGTCGATCTTCTCCACGGCCACGTACACGTATCCCGGGGTGCCCTCGGCGGGCAGGTCGTTGTAGGCCACCATCTCGGCGATCTCGGCCGCCGTGGCGCTGGCGGGCTCGGTCTCAAGCAGGTAGGGGGTATCGGCGCGGCGCTCCATGGCCTTCTGGAAGTCCTTGGTGCCCACGAACACTTCCTGCTTGTAGGGGTTCACGCCCAGCTTCTTGGCGCGGTACATGATGTAGGCCAGGGCGGCGACGTTCGCGAGGAGCGCGATGAGCGACACCGCGAGGTTCACGTTGGGGTTGTTCACGGAGTTAGCCGCGAAGATGGAGTCGTTGGCGAACATCGGCACCATTTGGCAGAACATGCACCACATGGACAAGGTGAAGGCGCGGTTCTGGATCCAGCCGCCCTTGTTCCACAGAAGCCCGGCGATGGTCGGCGCCAGCAGCAGGGCCACGCCGCAGTACCAGGAGTGGGTGGGCAGGCAGTTGTAGGTGTAGCAGAAGTTCCACAGATCGTAGGCGATGATGAACACCCAGGTCATATCGGGCCATAGCATGTCCTGGCGCTTCTTGGAGATGTAGATGCCGAACCAGCCGGTCATGCAGGCGATATTAAGCAGGCCGGCGATGCCGTTGAACACGTTGTGCCAGCCGCCGTAGAGCGTGACGCCCTCGGTGGACACCCAGGTGGTGCCCCAAGCGCGAAACGCGCTCTCGAAGTCGCTCACCACGGCGATGAGGATGTTGATGGCCACGATGACGAAGGGGAAGGCCTTGAACCAGTGGGAGCGGCCGATTTTGCCCCAGGAGTACTTGAGCATCATGAAGCCGATGCAGCCGGCGGTGGCAGCATACACCTTGGCATAGTGGAACCAGCTGTTCATGTCGGTGTGGGTGGGGTTGGTAAGCGCCCATTCGGCGCCGGCCGCCGCGCCGATCTCCACGGCGAGGCAGTAGACGGTCATGGCGCCGCACACGCCGAAGAACATGAAGCATCCGCCGAACTTGGTGCGGCGGGCGAACTCGTTCAGCAGGATGAGCAGGACAAGAACGAGGGCGAGGCCGAGCCATTGGTAGGCGGCGTTGGGGCCGTACACATCGAAGAGCATGGGTATCCCTCCTTATTAGATACCGGGTAGGGAAGCTCGTCGCGGCCGGGGCGGATCGGCGGGCGCGGGTGCGCCTTCCGGCCCGCGTCTCCGACTCGGCCGCGACGGCTGCGCAAGGGATGCTTGCGGTCGTTGTCCCGTACCTTACTCGCCTTCGTATCTTCAGTCAATATCCATAAATTATCAATTTGGTAGTAGTTGACGGAATGTTAAATTTCGTCAATATATCCTTGCTATACGGGTAAAACGCTGATATGCTCCGCAGCAATAAGTTCATGATTGTAAATAAAAGAAAACTTTCATGAAGAAATATCAGTCCAACAACGGCGAATGATTGGAGGGACTATGAACGGCGTGAGGACAACGGCGGCGCTCTGTGGCGCCACGGCGCTCGTGCTGGGACTTTCCGGATGCGGGGCCAGCTTCGAGGGCTCCGGTTCCAAGGATGCGGCTACGGCCGAGCAGCTGGCCCTGCATACCGAGGACCCCTGGGCGGCCGAGGTGACCGCGACGGGGGCGGCCCGGGCCGAGGGCGATCTGCACGATGGGGTGTACACGGGGCACGGCCGCGGCATGGAGGGCTGGATCTCCGTGACGCTGCTCGTGGACGACGGGCGCCTGACATGCTTGGAGACCGCCCAGGACGGCGAGAGTCAGAGCCGCGGGGGCTACGAGGCCATCCGCGACGGACGCTACGCCGCCATGATCGAGGCGGCCCAGGGCGCCGACATCGATGCCATCGCCGGGGCCACCATCACCACGGCCGGGGTGAAACAGGCCGTGGAGGATGCCCTCGCCCAGGCCCAGACCGGCCGGGCGGCCGACAGCGCCGTTGCGGGTGCCGGCGCGGACGCACCGGGGGGTGCGGCCGATGGCGAGACCGACGGTGCCGCAGCCGATGGGGCCGGCGCCGCATCTGGCGAGGGTGCTGCCGCAGCCGACGCCGCCGCGCCCGCCAACAATCAGGAGGTGAAGAGCCGTGAGTAAGTCTTCTGCCACCGGCGCCCTCTCGCGCCGCGCCTTTCTGACCGGATCGGCCCTGGCCGCGGCCGGGGCCGCTGCCGCGGGGCTACTTACTCCCGAGGCGGCCCTCGCCGCGAGCGCCGAGCGCCGGGGCGACTGGACGCGGGAGGGCGACCCTGTGGCCGCCCCCAACCCGAGCCATGCCACCAACGCGAGCGCCGCCGACGGCACCTACCGCGAGCATGATGCCGCGAGCTTCCCCGCCAACGACGCCACGCCCATTCCGCCTCGGGACGTGCCTGCGGCGTGGGACTACGAGTGCGACATCTGCGTGGTGGGCGCCGGGGGCGGTGGCCTGAACGCCGCGGCCCGCGCCTGCGAGCTGGGGGCCGAGGTCATCTGCGTGGAGGCCATGGGGCTTCCCGGCGGCAACGCCCAGGAGGCGGGCATGTGCGGCATCCTCGGTGGCTACTCCGGCCAGGAGGAGAAGAAGTTCGCCTTCCCGAGCTACCCCTTCTCGCCCCAGGCCCTCACCGACTGGGCCATGGACGAGTACCACTACGCGGCCGACCCCAAGCTCATCTACAAGATCGCCGAGGAAGGGGGCAAGAGCCTCGATTGGATGGCCGACTGCGGCGTGCACTGGCGTCTGGGCGAGGTGCCCGTGTACGTGGCCCCCAAGCGCTCGACCCTGGACCACCACGTGCTGAAGATGAAGGACGCCACTGACGCCATGTACAACTACGGCTACAAGCACGGGGTGGACTTCCACTTCCAGAGCCCGGCGGCGGCCCTCGTGCAGGACGGGGACGGGCGCATCGTGGGCGTCGTGGTGAATGAGGACTACGGCGCGGAGAAGTTCATCCACGCGAAGCGCGCCGTCATCCTCACGGCCGGCGGCTTCTGCAACAACAAGGCGCTACTGGACAAGTACATCCCCACGGCGGCCATGGGCTGCGCCTCCAGCTATCTGACGGCCGGCGAAACTGGCGAGTGCTTCCGCATGGGGCTCGGAGTGGGGGCCGATGTGTCCGGCTTCAACAGCTCCGCCTCTTTCGACGGTGGCGTGGACTGGCAGGCCGAGGGCGGCACCTGGGCGCGGTTCCTCTACGACGGCATGACCCAGCTGTCGCGCCAGCCGTGGTTGACCATCGACCGCTGTGGCAACCGCCTGCGCTACATGGACTCCCGCGTGGCCGAGGACGGCGCCAACGCCATCTACGCCCTGGGCGACTTGGCCACTATTCAAATGACCCCGCCGGGCCACCGCTCCTACATCGTCTTCGACGCGAATTACGAGGATCATCTGGCCGGGTTCGCCCAGGAGCACTGCCGCAAGCTGCTGACCCCCGATCTGGAGCAGATCGAGAAGGTGCCCGAGCACTACCGCGACTGGCACCACGGCGTGGCCGACGCCATCGAGGCCGACGTGCTGAAGCGCCGCGACACCCTGGAGGAGCTGGAGGCCGATCTGGGCCTGGCCGAGGGGGTGCTCACCGAGGCGGTGGCGAAGTGGAACGAGGCCTGCGAGCGGGGCGAGGACGACTTCATGTACCCCATGCCGCCCGAGTGGCTGCACGCCATCACCGAGCCGCCCTTCTACGGCTGCCGCATCGGCGGCAACCTCTACGGCACCAAGGCTGGCCTGCTCATCAACGACCAGATGCAGGTGGTGGGTGTGAACGGCCGCATCATCCCGGGGCTCTACGCCGGCTGGCACACCGCGGGCGGCGCCTGCGGCGAGAACAGCTACATCGGCGACCCCATCCTGGGCTCGCTCATGGGGGATGTGGGCCTGGCGTTCTGCGGCGGGTACCTCTGCGGCACCTCGGCGGTGGAAAACGAGATGGGCGAGGCCTAAGGGCGCGCTTGGAACGCGCGGGGCGCAAGGCGCTCCGCGGGAGTGCTTCGGAAGGAGCTGACTATGAACGATATGAAAGCAATGGCGCGGCCGTTCCTCACGCTGTACGCCATGGCGCTCGTGATAGCGATTCTGGCCCGCATCGGGCTTACCGTGGCCGGGGGCACCGGCGTGCTCGCCTTCGACTACATCTCGGCCTCGGGCGTGCCCATTTTGGATGTGATCTGCTCCATCCTCACGGGCTCGGCCTTCGTGGCCTTCCTGTTCGCGGCAGGGCTGGCGCTTGTGGTGTCCACGGCCGGCGCGGTGCTCTACGGGGTCCTTGCGGCCCGCGGCGACGGTCGCCCGCGCCCGGCAACGGCGTTTCTGTGGGGCTGGGCCACGGCGCTTGCGGCCGTCGTGTGCCTGGTCGTGGTGGTGCTCGGCATCCTGTCGGCGGTGCAGGTGGGCTCCATGAGCTCGAAGCTGCCGGGGCTGCCCGTCATCGTGCTGGGCGTTATCGTCTTCGCGGCCTTCCTGGGCACGTTGCTCGGTGCGGCGTCGATGGTGGTGTGCGTCTGCGTGGCCCGCGCCCGCGCGGGGCATTCCCTGGCGGCGGCCCTCATCGTGGCCTGCGCGGCCTGCGGCGCGGTGGTCATGGTGCTCACGGTGGGCACCTTCTCGGCCCTGAACGTGGCGACGGTGAGCCTGCCGGCCCTTGGCGGCTGGGTGGCGGCCGACCTGATCGTGAACGTGGTCCTGCTCTTTGGCGCCGCGGCCCTTATCCGCAGGCAGGAGGGCGCTCCGGTACCGAAGGCGAGCGCGCCGGTGCAGCCAAAGGCGGCGCTGTCGTAGCGGGCGGCGAAATGCTCTAGATTTCCTGGAGCAGGTCGTAGGCGGCCTGCTCCTTTGCTTGGCGGCGGGCGTCCAGCTCGGCCACCACAACGTGGCCGACGCGCTCGATGGCCTCGCGCTGGCCGGGGGTGAGGTGGGCCCACAGCTTCGTGGCGGCCAGCTCGTTTACCGTGGCGCTGATGAGGAACCCCTGGTAGACGCCCTCGTCGGTGAGGGCCACGTAGACCGCCTTCTTGTCGGCGGGCGACTTCAGGCGCCGCGCCCAGCCGCGCCCGACGAGGCGCTCGGTGGCCCGGGCGGCGTTCACCGGGGACAGGTGCAGGGCGCATGCCAGCTCGCCGACGCGCTCGGGGCGGTCGGTCTCGCTCAGGCGCTGTACGATGCGGCACTCGTTGAACGAGGCGCCCGTGGCCTCGCGCAGGGTTCGCTCGGTCTCGGCCCGCAAAAGCTCGATGGACACGAGGGAGCGGGTGGCGGGGAAGCGGTTGGCCATCTCCGAATTCAGCGGCGGCTCGATCTGGGCCGCCGCCGCCACGGCCGCCTCCAAAATGGTGCGATAGGTGGGGTCGGCCGTGGGGAAGTGCTCGTAGAGGCTTTCGACGAGGGCCTCGTTCACGGCGGCGACGTGGGCCGCGCCGGCATCGGTGACGCGCAGGAAGCGGGTGCGCCCGTCGGCCCGGCCGCTCTCCCGGGTCGCGAGCCCCCGGGCCTCCAACGCATCCACGGCCTGGGTGATGCCGTTGGGCTTCATGCCGAGGAGCTTTCCTAGGGCGCCCTGGTTCACGGCCTCGCCGGCTTGCAGCAGCTTGGTGAGCACCCGGTACTGGGTGATGTTCAAATCGCTGGCGGCGGCCAAGCCCCGGGCCAGGGCCTCGTGGGCCATCTCGAATGCCACGAAATAGGTGGAGTCCAGGTTGAACTTGTCTTTTTCGGAAGTGGCGCCCACAGCCCGGCTCCTTGCCTCGGGAATAGTTCATTACTGTAACAATTATAGCGCTCCGGGCGGGCGGCGGAAACGGCTAGGACGAAAGACCACAGAGGTGCGAGCGAATCGCAGCGCGGGATGGGAAGATCGCAGGGGTGCGTGCGGGCTGGAGGCACGAAAGACCGCAGGGGCCTTAGCGGGCCGGGGTGATGCGCCCCTCCCGATCCACGAAGAAGGCCTGCAGAATTTCCGGGTGCCGTTGCACGAGGGCACGACCGCGCTCGGTTCCCAGGGCGAGCAGGGTGGTGGAGAACCCCTCGGCGTCGATGGACTGCTCGCAGATGACGGTCACGCCGGCCACATCCGTTTCGGCGGGCATGCCGGTGCGCGGGTCCAGGATATGGTGGTAGAAGGTGCCGTCGGGGGCGGTGAAGCAGCGCTCGTAGATGCCGCTCGTGACGGCCGATCCCGCGGCCAGGGGCACGGCGCCGAGCAGGGTGGCCGGGTCGGCCGGGTTGCGCACCCCGATGCCCCAGGGCTCGCCCGAAGGCTTCGCCCCGCGCACGGCCACGTTGCCGCCCAGGTTCACGATGATGCCGCCCAGGTCGTGGGCGGCCAGGGCGTCGATGAGCCGGTCGGCGATCCAGCCCTTGGCAATGCCGCCCGCATCCACGGCGGCTGCCGGATCGGCCAGCCGGGCGAGGCAGGCGCCGCCCTCCTTCCACAGCTTCAGCTGGCGCCAGTCCACGTGGCGCACGGCCTCGGCCAGGGCATCGGGGTCGGGCACGGTGCCCTCGTGGAAGTTCCACAGGCGAACGGCCGGCCCCACGGTGATATCGAAGGCGCCCTCGCTGGCCGCGCAGTAGGCGGCGGCGCGCGAGAGCAGGTCGTAGGTGAGGGGGTCCACGGCCACCGCCGCACCGCCGGCGCCGTTCACGCGGGCGATGTCGGAGTGGGGGAGCGTGCGGCTGAACAGGCGCTCGTAGGTGCGGCAGAGGGCGCGGGCCTCGTCGAAGGCGGCCGCGCAGGCCCCGTCCTCGCCGTAGGCCTCGATATCCACCACGGTGTTGAAGGCGAGGAAGCGCACGGCGGCCGGCTTGCCGGCTTCGGCGGCGCGGAGCTGGACGAAGGCCTCGTCGGGAATGGGGTCGGTATGTTGCCCGTTTTCGTTTTCCATGGCCGTAAGTATAGCGCACATCCTGTAGTATCATGGGCCGACGACATGCGAAGACGCGGGCCCCGTTTGGCGCGGGCCCTCTAGGAGAAAGGCGCTCACGTGAAGGCTCTCATTCCCGCGGCGGGGCTCGGCACCCGCTTCCTGCCGGCTACGAAGGCCCAGCCTAAGGAGATGCTGCTGGTGGTGGACCGTCCGGCCATCCAGTACGTGGTGGAGGAGGGCCTGGCCTCCGGGGCCGATGGGGTCGTCATCATCAACAGCCGCGAGAAGCGGGCCATCGAGGAGCATTTCTCCCCGAACCCCGAACTGGTGGCCCTGCTGCGCGAGCGCGGCAAGGATGGCTACGCCGATGCCGTGGAGGCCGTGGGCAACTACCCGGTGAGCTACGTGTACCAGGAAGAGGCCCTGGGCCTCGGCCATGCAGTGCGCTGCGCCGCCGAGGCCTGCGCCGGCGAGCCCTTCTACGTGCTGCTGGGCGATGTGCTCGTGCCCGATAACAAGATGCTGCCGGCCATGAAGGCGGTGTCGGACGCCCACGGCGGCGCGAGCGTCATCGCCGTCATGCCCGTGCCCGACGACGAGGTGAGCCGCTTCGGCGTCATCGCCGGCGCGGCTGTGGCCGACGATGTGTGGAAGGTGGACTCGCTGGTGGAGAAGCCGGCGCTGGAGGATGCCCCCAGCAACCTGGCCGTGTTCGGCCGCTACCTGCTCTCGCCGAGGGTCATGGAGCTTCTGGCCGATGTTCAGCCCGGCGTGGGCGGCGAGATCCAGCTGACCGACGCGCTGGACGCGGTGCTCGCCGAGGAGGAGCTGTACGCGCTCGTGGTGGATCCGGCCGACGGCTTCGACACCGGCACGGTGGAGAGCTGGCTCGAGACCAACAACATTCTGTTCCAGCGGAAAAACGGCTAGGAGTCGCCAGCGCGGCGCGGCCTCTCGGAGGCACGGCGCCGGGCGCTTCCGGGGGCCGGGCGCGAAGTTCGCAGCGAGGGTGTCCCGGCGGCTCGGGAGGGGGTGCCCGGACCTCGCTTCCGCGACCGTCGCAACGGCGTCGACGGGTTGTTACCGCTGATGGGAATTCTTCTCAATTCTGAAGAATTGCTTAAAGATGACCCGTTGAATCCACAAGTTCCCCACCTTCGCGTCATAGGGAATTCAAGGGCGGTTGTTATACTGAGCCCAGCAAGTGAGACAACCCCCTCCGATCACTTGCCTGCTTTGTCTCTGAAAAGCAGAAAGCGGCTCCTGAGAGAGTCGCATCCCCCCTCCTTCTGGCCCGGCTGGCCCCCTCCAGCCGGGCCGCTTCTTTTCTCGCACCCGTTCTTGGCGCCCGCGCAGAGCTCGTACACGGGCCTTTCGCCCGAAAGTCAACGAAAAGCGGCGAGGTCGGCATTACACTGAGCGCTTAGGCTGGCAAACGGAAAGGCACGTCCCCTTCATGATTTGGCATTGCGGTCGCTTCGACTTCGATACATCGACGCCCATCGTCATGGGCATTCTGAACATCACTCCCGACTCGTTCTCCGACGGAGGCCTCTATCTGGATGCCGACGCGGCGGTGGAGCACGCCCTGGCTATGGTGGACGCGGGCGCGGCCATCGTCGACGTGGGCGGCGAGTCCACCCGCCCCGGTTCCGATGCGGTAGACCCGGCCGAGGAATGGGAGCGCATCGGGGCCGTGATCGCGGCCCTGGCCGAGCGCGGGCTGTGCGTGTCGGTGGACACGCGCCACGCCGAGGTGGCCTCCCGGGCCCTGGCCGCGGGCGCGTCCATCGTCAACGACGTGTCCGGCTTCCGCGATCCCGCCATGGCGCAGGTCGCGGCGAAGAGCGGCTGCGGCTGCGTGGTGATGCACATGGCCGGCGAGCCGAAGACCATGCAGGACAACCCCGTCTACGACGATGTGGTGGCCGAGGTGCGCGACTACCTGCGCGATGCGGCCGCCGCCCTCGAGGAAGCGGGCGTCGACCGGTCCCGCATCTGCATCGATCCGGGTCCCGGCTTCGGGAAGACCCCCAAGCAGACCATCGAGCTCATGCGCAACCTCCATGAGCTCGTGCACCTGGGCTATCCGGTCATGGTAGCCGCCTCCCGCAAGAGCTACGTGGGCTACGCCTACGGCGTGGAAGAGCCCCACGAGCGCGACGTGGCCTCGGCCGCCGAGGCACTGCTCGCCTGCGAGCTGGGGGCGAGCGTGGTGCGCACCCACAACGTGCCCCTCACGGTAGCGGCCCTGGGCGACCTGCGCCCGGCTGTGGTACTGGGCCTGGGATCCAATGTGGCTTTAGTGGCCGAACCCGGCGAGGAGACCGAGGCGAAGATCGCCCAGATCAATCTCGCCGTGGGACAGCTATGCGGCCTGCCGGACACCCAGATCATCGACATGGCCCCCTTCTACGAGAGCGAGCCGGCCTACTATACCGATCAGGACGCCTTCGTGAACACCGTCGTGCTGCTGCGCACTGGGCTGCCGCCTAAGGAGCTGCTCGGCTACCTCCACGGCATCGAGAACTCCTTTGGCCGCGTGCGCACCATGGAGAACGGCCCGCGCACCTTGGACCTGGATATCGTGGACTACCAGATGTACGTGGCCTCCGACGACGAGCTCACCCTGCCGCACCCCCGTGCCTGTGAGCGCGACTTTGTGGTGCGCCCCCTGCTCGACATCCTGCCCGGCTACGAGCTGGCCGACGGTACGGCCGTCGGGGCGGTTCCCGCGGCCGAGCGCGTGGGGAAGGCGAGGAGGTTGTAGATGAAGCTCACGGTTATCGACGAGGTGACCTCGACCAACGAGGTGGTGAAGGAGGCCCTGCGCGAGGGCAAGGCCGAGGGGCTCGTGGTGCGGGCCCGGCGCCAGTCCGGCGGCTACGGCCGCCAGGGCCGCGGCTGGGACAGCCCCGAGGGCGGCCTGTACATGTCGCTGCTGCTGCGTCCCGATGTGGCCGGCAGCGGTCTGGCCACGCTCAGCCTAGTGGCGGGCCTGTCCGTGCAGCGGGCCCTGGCGGCCATGGCCGACCCCTCCGTTGAGGATGGCATCCAGCTGAAATGGCCCAACGACGTGGTGTACATGCCCGCCGACTGCGAGCGGGCCGACGAGTACCGCAAGCTCTGCGGCATCTCGCTGGAGTCTTGCGGGGGAGGGGTGTGCGTGGGCATCGGTGTCAACGTGTTCCCGCCCGACGTGGAGCGTCCTATCGAGGGCCGCAACATCCCCGAGTACCTAGCCGATCTCATGATGGATCCCGCTTCCAGCCCCGCCCATCCCTCCACCGTCCGCGCAACCATCGAGGCGCTCGACGAGCCAGAGCAGGCGGCGCGGCGCGAGGAGCTCATCACCGACGTGCAGCGCGAGGTGCTCGCCCGGGTGCTGGTGAACTACGGTCGCTGGCGCGAGCTGGGCTTCCAGCCTTCCCTGGCCACCTACGAGGCGGTGTCGTTCTTGGATGGGCGCCCCCTGCGCATCGAGACCATCGGCGGGGCGACCACGGTGGAGGGCGTCGGCGCCGGCGTGGACGAGCGCGGCCGGCTGCTCGTGCGTACCGCTGACGGCGTGGTGCCCGTCGCCTCGGGGGAGGCCCACGTCGTTCCGCTGCCCTAGGGTCTACAATGGCGCTCGGCGTTTTTTGAGGAAAGGCACGAGCCCCATGGACGAATCGAAGCAGAGCGAACCTAGCGAACCTGTGACACCTACCGACCGCACTCCGGTCGCCGGTGGCTCCGACGCGGGGGCGGCCGCGACTGAGGGCGGTGCCGGCCGTCCCGATGAGGACGCGGCGTTGGACGACCGGGGAGAGGCGCTGCGCGGCCACTCGGCCGGCGACGAGAAGGTGCTGCGCATGGGCACCGCCTCCATTCCGCGGCTCATCACCGAGTTCGCCATCCCGTCGGTGGTGGGCATGCTCATCAACGGCTCCTACGCCATCATCGACTCGGTGTTCCTCGGCCATGCCGTGGGCGAGATCGGCCTTTCAGCCATGACCGTGGCCAATCCCATCATGATCGTGTTCATGGCCCTGGCCATGCTCATCGGCAACGGCGGCAACGCTCTGGCGGCCCTGCGCCTGGGGGAGGGCCGGCGCGAAGATGCCGAACGGGCCCTGGGTAACGTGGTGTCCCTGAGCCTGTTGGCCGCCGTGGTGGTGCTGTTCATCGGATGGAACCCCGTGCTCGTGAACGGGGTGCTCGACCTTGCCTCGGCCACCGAGGAAGTGCGTCCCTACGCCCTCACGTTCATTCAGATCCTCTGCTCGGGCTTCCTGCTCCAGTGCATCGGCATGGGCGTGAACAACTTCATCCGCACGTGCGGTGCCCCGAACCGGGCCCTCGGCACCATGGTGGTGGGCCTCGCGAGCTCGGTGGCCTTCAACTTCCTGTTCGTCATCATGCTCGGCTGGGGAGTGGCCGGCAGCGGCCTGGCCACGGTGCTCGGCTGGGGTTGCTCTTGTGCCACGGTGCTGTGGTACTTCTGCGGCCGCACCGATGTGCCCATGCGCCTGTCTGTGCGCTCCATGGTTCCGAACGTGCCCCTCATCGTCACTATTCTGGGCTATGGGCTCCCGAGTTTCTGCGTGCAGGCCGGCATGGCCGTGGTGAATTTCGTTATCAACTTCCAACTCGTGAAATACGGTGCCCTCACTCCCATCGGTGCCGACGATGCCCTGGCGGCCATTGGGGTGGTGCAGCGTATCGGCCAGTTCACCGTCATGCCCCTCATCGGCATCGCCATCGCCCTGCAGCCGCTGCTCGGCTTCAATTACGGTGCCCGCAAGGTGGCCCGGGTGCGCAAGACGCTGTGGTACGGCATCGGGGCCGCCACCTCCATCGCTGTGGTCATGTTCGCTGGGGTGGAGCTATTCGCCGTCCCCATCGCCCACGGCTTCGGCATCAAGCACGACGGGCTCGTGGACTTCACCGCCTTCGCCCTCCGAGTGCAGTTCCTCATTCTGCCCTTTGTGGGCTTTCAGATCGTGAGCGCCAACTACTTCCAGGCCACAGGCCAGCCGGCCAAGTCGGTGCTCCTCACGCTGACGCGGCAGATCCTGTTCCTTGTGCCGCTGCTGTACCTCATGCCCGAGATGCTGCCCTCTCTGGCCCCGGGGCTCACGGGCCTCGATGCCCTGTACTTCGCCGCTCCCGTCTCCGATCTGCTGGCCACGGGCACCACGGCCGTCTTCATCGCATGGGAGATGGTGCGCCTGCGCCGCTTGGCCCGACTGTGCGCCCAGGGCGCGGAGGCCTGAGGCTGTGGCATCCATATTTTGTGCATATGCTCAAAACTGATCAAATCGCTTCCCGTTGGCCGTTCAGGGGCGACTCTGGCGTCTGAAGCGCACGGCGTCCCGTAGTATCTCCCTCGTCGAAAGGAGATATGACCATGGAAACCGCACGCACGAAAACCAGCGCTTCCGCGCGCACCCGTTCCGTGGCCTTTGTAGGCCTGACCATTGCCATCATGGCGGTATCGGCATGGGTAACCGTACCTCTGGGGCCGGTGCCCTTCACGTTGCAGATGTTCGCCATCACCTTCGCCATCGTGGTGCTGCGGCCCAAGGAGGCCATCGCCGCCATCGCGGGCTATCTGCTCCTCGGCGCCGTGGGCGTGCCGGTGTTCTCCGGTATGCGCGGGGGCCTCGGGGTGCTGGCCGGTCCCACGGGCGGCTTTCTGTGGGGCTACCTCCTTGGCGTGAGCGCCGCGGTGCTGTTCCTGCATCTGGCGCGTCCGGGCCGCGGCTCGGGCCCCGCCCGCGGCCCGCGGCCCACGGCCGCCGAGCGGGCCGCCCTCGCGCCGGCCCAGCGGGCCGTGGCGTTCCTGCGCGCCTTCGGGGTCGATCTGGCGGCCGGCCTCATCTTCACGGCCGTGGCCTACGTCTGCGGCTGCGTCCAGTACATGGCCGTGGGTCAGGTGGACCTCATGACGGCCTTCCTCACGGCTGTGGCCCCCTTCATGGTGGTGGACGCCTGCAAGATCGTGGCCGCCGTCATCTGCGCCGACGCCGTGAAGGCCGTGGTGAAGTAGGCCGTTTGGGCGAATTGGAATATGCGCCGCCCTCTGATCGGGAGGCGTGACAACAAGCAAGGGGCTCCCATCTGGGAGCCCCTTGGCGCTTAAGATGAGGTGCGTTGGTTACGCCTTGAAGCGGTAGCCGTAGCCGCGGACGGTCTCCACGAGGGCCGGATCGTAGCCGGCGGCGTGGATTTTGTCGCGCAGGCGCTTGATGTGGGTGTCCACGGTCTTCGTCTCGGTGAGGTACTCCCAGCCCCAGGCGTCGCGGAGCAGGTCCTCGCGGGAGACCACCTTGCCGGCGTTCTTCATGAGGGAGGCCAGCAGCTCGAACTCGCGGGGGGTGAGGTCGATCTCGCCGTGGTCGCCGGCGGCGGTGTGGGCGTCCTCGTCGAGCGTGATGCCCGAGGCGGTGATGGAGTTGGAGGCCCCGGGGAACTCGCCGCCCTGGCCGCGGCGCAGCAGGGCGCGCACGCGGGCGATGAGCTCGCGCACGCCGAAGGGCTTGGCCAGGTAGTCGTCGCCGCCGATTTCCAGGCCCACCACCTTGTCGAGCTCGGTGTCGCGGGCCGACAGGAACAGCACGGGGGCCGTAGTTTTGGAACGAAGGCGGCGGCACAGCTCGTAGCCGTCCATTCCCGGCAACATGATGTCGAGGACGAACAGATCGTAGTTGTTCGCGCTCGCGAGGGCGAAGGCCTCCTCGCCGTTGTCGACGACGTCGGCGTCGTAGCCTTCCTTCCGCAACGCGTAGCTGACGAATTCAGTGATCGATGGCTCGTCGTCAACGACAAGGATTCGGCTCGGTGTCTCAATCATAATCTTGCCTTTCTCTCGTCATGTCGACGATTGCCCTGCGGGGGCAGATCGTTTAATCCTTGATATAATCAAGCACCGTGTTCACTATAAACACTGTGTCATATTTTACTGGAAAACTGAGGAAGATTGTCATAATTATGTTACTTGCTATTGACATAGGGAATACCCATACCGTTATCGGGGCCTACGACGGTGAGCGACTCGCTGCCATGTGGCGCGTGGCCACGGATCGTTCGGTGACCGCCGACCAGCTGCGGGCGACCCTTTCCTCGCTTTTCGCCCTGGATGATCTCGCCCTGACCGAGGTGCGGGCCTCGGCTGTGGCCTCGGTGGTACCCCAGCTCAGCCGCGCATGGATACAGGCCATCGCCGACGCCACGGGCACCGCGCCCCTTGTGTGCTCGGCCGAGACGGCCGCCGGGCTCTTCGAGGCCGACTACCCCCGTCCTCACGAGATCGGCGCCGATCGCGTGGCCGATGCCGTGGCCGCCCGCAGCCTCTATGGGGCCCCGGTCGTGGTGGTCGATTTCGGTACCGCCACCAACATCGAGGTGATCGACGGCGAGGGGCGCTTCCGTGGCGGCGTCATCGCGCCGGGCGTGCAGACTTCGGCCAACGCCCTATTCGCCTGTGGGGCCCAGCTGCCCGACATCGCGCTGGTGGTGCCTCCTGCCCCCATCGGCACCTCCACGGTGGAGGCCATCCAGGCCGGCATCATGCTGGGGGAGGCCGACCGGGTGGACGGTCTGGTGCGCCGCATCTTTGCCCAGATGGGCTACGAGGCCCCGGTCATCGCCACGGGCGGCCTGGCCCCGGTGGTGGCGCCCCATTCCGCCACCATCTCCGCAGTGAACCCGGAGCTGACCCTCCACGGCCTGCGCCTCATTGCCGAGCGGGCCCAATAGGGGGGCTCTGGCACTGCGGGCACGGGAACCGCGCCCGATCGGCGTCGGGAGGGACGGGCGCTGTCGTCCTGTCTCGGGGCGCCGGCCCCGATGCCGGCGCGGAACGCATCGCGGGAGCGGTCGCGTCCGGCCTTGCTGCCGGCGCAGGGCCGTATCGCGGGGAAGTTGTGCCCTTGGGGGAACGGTGCGGGCCACCGTGCGGTTCCATGGCTAGAATGGGGATGCGCCCGCAGCGTGCGGGCGCATTCGTCAAAGGAGGCTGCCAGGACGTTCCCGGCGCCGCGACATGAGAAAGAGGGCCCGACGTGTTGACCGACATTGAAATTGCCCAGGCGACCGAACCGAAACCCATTGGCGAGATCGCCGCCATTGCCGGCGTCGACGAGAAGTACCTTGAGCTGTACGGCAACTACAAGGCCAAGGTGGATTTCAACCTCCTGCGCGAGGAGGAGCACGCCCCAGGCAAGCTCATCCTGGTGACCGCCATCAACCCCACGCCCGCCGGCGAGGGCAAGACCACCACCACCGTCGGGCTCGCCGATGCCCTGGCCCAGCGCGGCAAGAACGTGGTCGTGGCCCTGCGCGAGCCGTCGCTCGGGCCCGTGTTCGGCATCAAGGGCGGCGCCGCCGGCGGCGGGTACGCCCAGGTGGTGCCCATGGAGGACATCAACCTGCACTTCACCGGCGACTTCCACGCCATCGGGGCTGCCAACAACCTGCTCGCGGCTTTGCTGGACGCCCATATCCAGAACGGCAACGAGCTGAACATCGATGTCCGCAAGATCACCTGGAAGCGCGTGGTGGACATGAACGACCGCCAGCTGCGCCACATCGTGGACGGCCTCGGCGGCAAGGCCCACGGTGTGCCCCGCGAGGACGGCTTCGACATCACCGTGGCCAGCGAGGTTATGGCCATCTTCTGCTTGGCCACCTCCATCACCGACCTGAAGGAGCGCCTGGGCCGCATCGTGGTGGGCTACACCTACGATGACAAGCCGGTCACGGCCCACGATCTGAAGGCCGAGGGCGCCATGGCCGCGCTTCTGAAGGACGCCCTGAAGCCGAACCTCGTGCAGACGCTGGAGGGTACCCCGGCCTTCGTGCACGGCGGTCCTTTCGCCAACATCGCCCACGGCTGCAACTCCATCATGGCCACCCGCATGGCCATGGCGCTGGGCGACTACTGCGTGACCGAGGCCGGCTTCGGCGCCGATCTGGGCGCGGAGAAGTTCCTCGACATCAAGTGCCGCCTGGCCGGCCTCGCGCCCGATGCCGTGGTGGTGGTGGCCACCGTGCGCGCGCTCAAGAACCACGGCGGCGTGGCCAAGGCCGACCTGAACGAGGAGAACCTGGAAGCGCTGGAGGCGGGCTTGCCGAACCTGCTGCAGCACGTGGAGAACATCACGAATGTGTACAACCTGCCCTGCGTGGTGGCCATCAACGCCTTCCCGACCGACACCAAGGCCGAGCTGGATTTGGTGGAGGCCAAGTGCCGCGAGCTGGGCGTGAACGTGGCCCTGTCCGAGGTGTGGGCCAAGGGCGGCGAGGGCGGCCTGGCCCTAGCCGACGAGGTGGTGGCCCTCTGCGAGAGCGGAGACGCGGCCGGCCGCTCGGCCGAGACGTTCTCGTTCTCCTATGAGAGCGACCTTTCCATCGCCGAGAAGATCGAGGCCATTGCCAAGCGGGTCTACCGGGCCGACGGCGTGGTGTTCGAGCCGGCCGCGCAGAAGGAGATCGCGTCGTTGGAGGCCCTGGGCTTCGGGGCCATGCCCGTGTGCATGGCCAAGACCCAGTACTCGTTCTCGGACGATGCCACGAAGCTGGGCGCTCCCCGCGACTTCACCGTCACGGTGCGCCAGGTGAAGGTGTCGGCCGGTGCCGGCTTCATCGTGGCGCTGACTGGCTCCATTATGACCATGCCCGGCCTGGGCAAGGCCCCGGCCGCCCATAAGATTGACGTGCTGGAAGACGGCACCATTGTTGGGTTGTTCTAGGCAATAAATAGCATGTAAAAACAGCCCCTAGGCGAATAGCTTGGGGCTGTTTTCGTGTTAGAATGGCGGCACTGGCAAAGTCCGATGCGGGCGGCGCTTCTTGAGAGAGGAGTGACGCCTTATGCTGAAAGAAGTTCTCATTCTCGTTTTAACGGCACTGCCCAACTGGATGGCCCTGGCGCTTATGGGGCTCGACAGGTACGAGCGATGGAAGTATAAGCAATCGGATGGAGCGGGAGAACAGTAAAAAGCCCGGCGGCAACCGGGCTTAATCGTCAACACCGCGCCGCCCGTACCCAGGCTAGCAACCTACGGGCTTTGCCAGTGCCCTTGCAGTATAGCTGATTTTTTTACGAAAGACAATGGGTCGAAGCGTGCGATTGGGAGAATCATGGTAAACACCGAGTTCATCGAGGCGCTGGCGTCGAAGGCGCCCACACCGGGCGGTGGCGGGGCGAGCGCCTACGTGGGGGCCCTGGCGAGTGCCCTGGCCTCCATGGTGGGCAACCTCACCGTGGGGAAAAAGAAGTACGCTGACGTGGAGGAGCGCGTGCAGGCCGAACTGTTGGAATTGGAGGCCACGCGCTTGCGCCTTTTGGAGCTCATCGATGCCGATGCCGAGGCCTTCGCGCCCTTGGCCGCCGCTTACGGGCTGCCGCGCGGCACCGAGGAGGAAGCCGCTGCTCAGCGTGCGGCCCTGCAAGTGGCCCTCGTGGATGCCTGCGAGGTGCCGCTGGAGATTATGCGCCAGTGCGTGCAGGTAATCGAGTCCTGCGTGTTCCTGGGCTGCCACGGCTCGGTACTGGCCGTGTCCGATGCCGGAGCTGGGGCGGTGCTGGCAAAGGCGGCCCTTCTGGCGGCCAGCCTGAACGTGCGCATCAACATCGGCTCCATGGACGACGAGGCCCGGGCCGCCGCCTATCGCGAGCAGATGGAGGACCTCATCGCCGCTGGCAGCGCCCTGGCCGACGATGTGTATGCCGACGTGGTGGAGAGGCTGGGATAATGGCGAAGCTGCTCACTGGCAAGGAAGTGTCGGCGGCCCTGGTCGACGATCTGGCGCCCCGCATCGAGCGCCTGTCCGCGGTCGGCGTGACTCCGACGCTGGCCATCGTGCGGGTGGGAGTGCGTCCGGACGATCTGTCCTACGAGCGCACCGCGTGCAAGCGGGCCGAGGCCTTGGGGCTCGCCGTGCGCCGCTTCGAGCTGCCGGCCGATGCCCCCCAAGGCGAGCTGGAAGCGGTGATCGATGCGGTGAACGCCGACGACGGCATCCACGGCTGCCTCATGTTCCGCCCCTTGCCCCCCTCCATGGACGAGCGGGCCGTGTGCGATCGACTGGCCCCGGAAAAGGACATCGACGGCATCGGCTCGGCATCGCTGGCCGGGGTGTTCGCCGATACGGGGGAGGGCTTTCCCCCGGCCACGGCCCGGGCCTGTCTGGAGACCCTGGACTTCTACGACATTCCCGTTAAGGGCAAGCGGGTGGTGGTGCTCGGTCGCAGCCTGGTGATCGGGCGGCCCGTGGCCATGATGCTCTTGGCCCGCCACGCCACGGTCACCCTAGCCCATTCCCGTACCGCCGACGCGGCGGCCCATACCCGCGAGGCCGACATCGTCGTGTGCGCCACGGGCCGGGCCCGCGCTTTCGGGCCGGAGTACTTCGCGCCGGGCCAGACGGTGCTCGACGTGGGAATCAACTTCGACGAGGCGGGCAACCTCTGCGGCGATGTGGACTTCGACGCCGTGGAATCCGTGCTGGGGCCCGAAGGCGCCATCACGCCGGTGCCCCGGGGCCTCGGCGGCGTGACCACCACGGTTACCATGGCCCATGTGGTGCAGGCGGCCGAGGCTGGGCAGCGCTAGGGGCGGACGACTCGTGAAACGAGCCTTGCCCCTTGGGGGCAGATGGCGGGTATAATGGTGGCGGCCCCCTGGGGCCGCGCGCGACCGGTTCTGATTCGAGGGGAGAGAGGTTGAACAAGCTGCGTATCCTGCTGCTCGCGTTGGCCTACGCCTGCTTTTGGGCGTTGTTCGTGCTGTTTCCCTACCCGTCGAACGTAGTGCCCGAATCCTATACCTCCTACGATGCGGCCCCTGTATTCGCCAGCAACGTTGTCACGCTCATTACGATGGCCCTTTCAGGCGGGGTTCTCGTAGCGCTTCGTGACGGTCTGGCCGAGCGGGTGGCCGAAAGCACGATGGCTGTCGTTGGGTCCGGCGCCGCGCTGCTTGCCTGCGGCGCCGCGCTCATTGTCAGCGCTCATATCGGAGCGATACCGCTTTGGCTGATGGTCGCCTACCCCGCCATCGTGGCGATCTATGGCGTGGTGGTCGCCGTTGCCCTTGCGGGGGCATCGCGGCGCTTGTCTTCTCGGGACAACGCCGTCATGCTCGCCCTCTCCCTGTTCCTGTCGTTCCTGATCGGCGAGGCTATCGTGGCGCTTACGGATCCTCTGCCCACCGGGGAGATCTCCAACCCGCTCATGCCCGCCTTGGGCGGTGTCTTCCTGGTGATTCTCGGCCGCCTCGGCCGCAGTGATTCCGAGCCGCCGTCTCCGCCACGCCCTGCGTTGTCGCTTTCGGGTCGTGCTGCTGCGCTCGCGGCTGCCATTCTACTGTGCTACCTGCTGGGAAGCGGGGCGTTCATGAGCCTCTCGTCGGTGGCTCGGGGTGAGACGTGGTTTTCCGATGGATGGATCCATTGCGCCATCGCCCTTGGGCTCTACCCGGCTTTTTGCCTCTGCGCATTCGCTGCATGGCGCCAGGGTCGCGCGGGCTATCCGTGGCTCGGTTTCTTCATCCTCTGCATCGCCTGCCTCTATTGCACCGCCCTGCTGTATGCGCCGCTGGCCGTCCTATGCCGAGCTTTGATCCTGTCGAGCCGTCCCATGGCCATCATGCTGCTGTGGGTGGCGGTTCAAGAGGGGATGCGCGCGCGGGGTCTTCCTTGGTGGCAGTCCGCGGTTGTCGCGCCCATGCTCACCGTTGCCGTCGATTGCGCCATTCACGCCATCGGACTTGTCGGGCTCCCTTCCGCGCAGATGGATTCAGTCGTCAATGCCGTCATGCTCGTTACGGCCTTTGTCATGACGCTGGGGATGCTCTGGTTCGTGCGACTGCGCCTTGACGGTGCGGATCCCGCGCGCTCTGGGTACCTTGCGGGCGCCATCGATGTGTCGGCGGTTATCGCCGCTCTGGCCGACGAACATGGCTTGAGCGAGCGGGAGAGCGAAGTGCTCGGGCTGCTCTACCGCGGTAACACCCAGAAAAAGATTGCCGAGCGCTTGTTCCTGTCGGTGAACAGCATCCAAACCTATGCAAAGAGCCTCTATCGAAAGCTCGGCGTGCACTCGCGTCAAGAGCTCATCGACATGGTGAACGAGGCTGTGGACAAAGGCGACCGGGCCCGCTGAGGGGCCCGGTCGCAGGGGGGGAGGGCGAAAAGTGGTCGATTACCAGACCGAGATGGCCGTGGCGCAAGCGGGGCTGTCCCAGGCGTAGCCGCCGTCTTCCCCGATGAAGGAGTCGGCGATAGAATCGAAGCTCGCCGGGTTCGAGGGTGTCATGTCCCCAGTTAGCGCGTGGATGACGGTGTAGCGTCCGGCGGTGAAGATATGCGCGTTCGAGAAGCCGCCCGGCATGTTCCAGTTGATGCCCCCGCAGGGGTTGCCCGCCTGGATGCCGGCGGCGTAGAGGCCGGGAATGGGATTGCCCTCGCCGTCGGTCACTCGGTAGCGGTTGTCCACCATGATACCGGCGTTGATGCCCGAGATGCCCACATCTCCCTTGATGCAGAAGAACGGGGGAGTGTCTATGGCCGCCATGTCGGATCCGGCCACGCCGAAATCGTCGTCGGCGCCCTTGGCGCACAGCTCGTTGTATCGCTCGATGCTGGCCACTCCCTCCTGGACGGGAATGCCGGCCGCCTCGCAGAGCTCCTCGAGGGTATTCCCCGACACCACCGTTTCGGGATCCATCCAGGCGCTGCCCTCGCCTACGAGGGCCACCGGCGGTACGCCGGGGATGCCCTCCACGGCGCCTTCGGTCTTAGAGTCGAAGATGCGGTAGTGGATGCCGCGATCCTCGGGTTTGTAGGTGGCGGACATGGAGATGTTCAGGCTGCTCATCGGAATGGTTTCGTTGCAGAAGCGCTTGCCGTTGACATCGAGGGCCAGGAAGGGATAGAACATGAAGGGGCCGATATAGTTGGTGTGGATCTGCCGGGCGTGTCCGAGCGGTGCCATGCGCCCGCCTGCCAGAATGCCGAGGATGTGCCCGTCACCTGTGTGGTTGACCAGGCAGAGGGGGAACATGGACGCATCGCGCATGTTCCGATCCACCATAGACTCGTTGTTCATGTAATCGCCGGCGGCCAGCACTACGCCCTTTGTGGCGGTGAGCTTCACATAGGTGCCGTCTTTTTGCTTGCCGATGGCGCCGGTGATGGTGCCGTCCTCTTCCTGGACGAGCTGCACGCAGGGGGTTTCGTAGTAGAACGTGGCACCGCCGTCGGCTGCCTTTTGGGCGAGAGCGGTCATGAGGTCCTGATTCGAGGCTTGGGTCGCGTCGCAAACGGCGACAACGCTGCCGTCATCGTAGCGGATGGAGCTGTCGGTGAGGAACTCGATGGGCTCGATGCCGACGGAGCGGCCCTGGGATATCACCCACGGCACGGCTTCCTCGGCGTATTCCACATAGTAGTCGAACAAGTCGTTGTTGATCCTCCAGTCGTTAAGGCGGGCCCAGTCGCTGCGCCAGCGCTTGATGCCGGCGGGGGTGGAGTGCTCTTTTGCGACGAAGGAGCAACCGTTGCCATTGGCGGACACCACGGCCTCTTTCTGGAGACAGGCTACCTTTGCGCCCTCTTCCACGGCGGTAAGTACGGCGGGCACGCCGGCGCAGCCCGCGCCTACTACGACGATGTCGTAGGTTTCCTCGGCGGCGAACTCGGTGATCGGCTCGCGCTCTACGATGCTGAAATCGAAGTCGCTCTCCTTGAGGTCGGTGGGAAGCTCGTCGTTTGCGGTGTCGGCCAATTTCCCGCTTGCAGTGGCGGATGGGGCGCACCCCGCCATTCCCAGCAGGGCGGTTCCGGCCGCTGCGCCGATGCCGCCTTTGATGAACATTCTGCGATCCATGGTCTGCATGAGTCCCTCCTTGCACTGTTTCTTGGACGCGGACTGCGGTGCCCGAACGTCTCTTGCCAGTGATCATCATGGCCCATGAAGCCGGCTCGCGCTTCCCATGGAATGGGGATAGTTTTGCTCGGAGTGCTTCCCATAAAATGGGGAAGCACCTGTATGGAGGCGCTTTTGGAAACAGTGCCCGCATCTTCGCATTCGCCGTGCTAAGTTGGATGGGAATTGCGGGAAAAGACAAAGGAGGTCGCGCCGTCAGCCGATTGGCGCAATGATGACGCAGCGTCAGGGGCTTTCTCGTGAAATGATATGTCTTTCACTGACATTCACGAGAAGGAGAGCGACCATGCCCATCTTCACGCCCACCGAGATCACCGACAACTACATGAAGGCTTCGGTGGGGAAGGCGGCATCGCCGGCGTGGCGCCTGTTCGTCCTCGCCGTGGCCGCAGGTCTGCTCATCGGCCTAGGCGGCGTGACCTCCTCCACGGCGGCCCACGCCCTCGACAACGCCGGCATGGTGCGCCTCGTATCGGGCCTCATCTTCCCCGTGGGACTCATGATGGTCATCCTCATGGGCACCGAGCTGTTCACGGGCAACGCCCTTATGATCACGGCGGCGCTGGACGGCCGCATCACCTGGGGGCGTCTGCTGCGCAATTGGGGCATCGTGTTCACCGGCAACCTCGTGGGCGCGGTGCTTCTGGCCGCCTGCATGGCGTTCTTCGGCCAGTTGAACATCGGCGGGGGCGACTTGGCCGTGTACACGGCCAAGGTGGCGGCCGCAAAGAACGGGCTGCCGTGGGCGAACGCTTTCGTGCTGGGCATCTTCTGCAACCTCATGGTGTGCATCGCGGTGTACCAGGCCAACACCGCCCAGGACACCGCCGGTCGCATCCTCGGTATCTTCTTCCCCATCATGGGGTTTGTGCTGGCCGGCCTCGAGCACTGCGTGGCCGACATGTACTATGTGCCGGCGGGCATCTTCGCCTATATGAACCCGGCCTACACCGGCATGATCGACGCGGCCGGCATCAACACGGCCCTGCTCACCTTCGGGGACTTCATCGCGGCGAACCTCATTCCCGTCACGCTCGGCAACATCGTGGGCGGCGTGCTCGTGGGCGCGACCATGTACGCCTGTCATCGCACCAAGTCCGCGAAGTAGCTTTCCCGGGGCATCGCGCGGGCAAGCGGGCGCGAGCGGGAACGGCGTGCCGTCTGGCGGAGGCGGCACCGGTCTTCTCGGCGAGAACCGCTGTAGGGCCCCCAGCCTAAGAAATCGTAAGGAATATGGGTAATTCGGTCGGGTTTTGCGCGTTTGCCCTGGCGGGACTTGCGCTATGGGGCGCGGGCCGTAAGATAGGGCCATGGCAAACGGACTGACATACCAGCGCACCACTTCCACCCCCGAGGCGACCAAGCAGCTCGCCTCCACGTTGGCGCCCTACCTGCATCCGGGCGATGTGGTGGTGCTCGATGGCGACTTGGGCGCCGGTAAGACCCAGTTCGTGCAGGGGGTGGCCGCCGCCCTCGGCGTGCGCTCGCCGGTCACGAGTCCCACCTTCAACATTCTGCTGGAATACGGCGAGGGCCGCATTCCCGTGCGCCATTATGATCTGTACCGGCTGGACGATCGTTTCCAGCTGGAGGACATCGACTACTACAGCGCCATCGACGGCGACGGCGACGGAGTTGCCTTCGTGGAATGGGCCGAGAAGTTCCCCGAGGACATGCCCTACGACTACCTGGAGCTGACTGTCACCGTTGAGTCCGACGAGTCTCGCCGTATCGTGGCCCATTCCTACGGCAGCCGCGCTCGTCAGCTTCTGTGCGTGTGGGCCAACGACTCCAAGGCGCGTTTGGGGAAGTGTAAGCTGTAGGCGCCTGTGCCGCCGGCTGCTGTCCTGTGTTTCGCCTGCGGCGAGCCAAGGGCCGCGAGATGCGGGAAATGACGTTTTCGCGAGCCGAGGAGGCCGGCGCGCCTCCCTTTCCGGGCCAAAACCTCGCTCGAGCATGCTTGTGGTCGCAGACGAACTCGCTCAACCGTCATTTTTTGCATCTCGCGTCGGCAGTCGCGCGTCGCGGCCCGTGCCGCTCGGCGGGCCGCGGGGGCTGCGGTACAATACCGGAACGAAATACCGATACGGCATGGAAGAGGTTTCCGTGAGTACAGCTGCGCGCTCCTTCGTTCTCGCTTTCGACACCGCCAACGAGGTCATTGCCCTGGGGCTCGGGCTGCTCGATGCCGACAGGTCCGCGGTGACGGTCGTGGCCTCGGCGGAAGTGGAGGCGCGGCGGGCCTCGAACACTCAGCTCGTTCCCCGCATCGATCGCCTGTGCGCCGAAGCGGGCGCGGCCCGCGACGAGATCGCCTGCGTGGTCGTGGGCCGCGGGCCAGGGTCGTTTACCGGCGTGCGCATCGCCCTCGCCACGGCCAAGGGCATTGCGAGCGCCCTGGGCGCCGCCCTTGTGGGGGTCTCTTCCTTGGATGCCGTGGCTTGGGGCCTGTGGGACGCGGGTCTGCGCGGCACCGGTGCGGTGGTGGCCGACGCCATGCGCCGGGAGGTGTACCCGGTGCGCTTCTCGCTGACCGATGACGGCGCCGTGCGCCTGACGGCCGACCGGGTGGTGAAGGCCGCCGAGGCCGCCGAAGAGCTGGCTGCGGGCGGCCCGGCTGATTTCGTTGCCGGCGACGGACTGCGCAAGTACGGCGACTTGTTCGCCGGCGCGGGCCCCTTCGCGCCCGAGGACCGGTGGGCGCCGACGGGCTGCGGCCTGCTGCAGGCGGTGCAGGCGGCCTGGCGGGCGGGACAGTGCGACCCCCTCGACGCGCGCCGGCACGATCCCGGTCTGCTGCTGCCGGTGTACACGCGCCTGTCCGACGCCGAGGAGAACGAGCGGCAGCGCCTGGCCCGGGCCGACGACGCCCTGGCGGGCAAGCGCGGCAGCAAGCATGTGACCATGAACGACACGGCCATCGCCAACGCCCGGGCCAACGGCGAGGGCATTGCCTACAAGCCCCTGGACGCGCGGCACGGAGCCGACGTGGCGGCCCTGGAAGCCGCGGTGATGGGAACCGACGCATGGAGCGAGGCTCTGGTGGTCGACGAGCTGGGACGGGTCGACCGCGTGTGGTGGGCCGCCTACGCCGCCGACCCGAAGATGCCGCTTACGGCCGACGCGCCCTTGGTGGGCTATGCCGGCGGCTGGGTAGTGGACGGCGACGTGCAGATCCTGAAGGTGGGGGTGGATCCCGCTTGGCGCCGCCACGGCATCGCGCGTGCCTTGCTGGCCCGCGTGGCCGACGACGCGCGCAACCTGGGGGCCCGCACCTGCTCGCTGGAAGTGCGCGCGGCCAACGCGGGCGCCCAGGCGCTCTACGGGGCTCTCGGCCTGACTGTGGCGGGGAAGCGCCCGCGTTACTATTCCGACGGAGAGGATGCCGTCATCATGACGGGCCCGCTACCCACCCTGGCCCTGGCGGCCCTACCCAACGGGGAGCCGGCTGCACCGGCGCCCGCGTCCGAGCCAGGGCCGGGAACGGCGCCCAGCGGAGGCATTCCGGAAGGGGAGGCGGTGGCCGCAATGCGTCCGCTCATCCTCGCCATTGAGTCGTCCTGCGACGAGACGGCAGCCGCCGTCATCGACGGTACGGGTGCGCTGCGCTCCGATGTGGTGGCGACTCAGGTGGACTTCCACGCCCGCTTCGGCGGAGTGGTGCCCGAGATTGCCAGCCGCAAGCATATCGAGGCCATCTGCGGCGTGTGCGACGAGGCCCTGGACCGGGCCGCGGAAAGCCTCGGCTGCGCCGCCCTGGCCTGGCGCGACCTGGATGCCGTGGCCGTCACCTATGCCCCGGGGCTCGTGGGAGCGCTCGTGGTGGGGGTGGCCTTCGCCAAGGGGGCGGCCTGGGGCGCCGATCTTCCCTTCATCGTTGTGAACCACCTGGAGGGGCACCTCTACGCCAACAAGATCGGCCTGGAGGACTTTGCTCCCCCGGCGGTGGTGTCGCTAGTGTCCGGCGGCAACACCATGCTCGTGTATATGGCCGGCTGGGGCGACTACCGCGTGCTCGGTGCCACCATCGACGACGCGGTAGGCGAGGCCTTCGACAAGGTGGCCAAGGCCCTGGGGCTCGGTTATCCAGGCGGCCCGGTGGTGTCGAAGTTCGCCGCCGAGGGCGACCCCGCGGCCATTTCCTTCCCCCGGGCCATGCTGCATTCGGGAGATTTGCGCTTCTCGCTTTCAGGCTTGAAGACCGCCGTGGTCACCTACATCAACAACGAGCGCGAGGCGGGCCGCCCGCTGAACGTGCCCGACATCTGCGCGAGCTTCACGGCCGCTGTGGTGGACGTGCAGGTGGCCAAGGCCCGGACGGCCCTGGAAAAGACCGGGGCGCCGACGTTCTGCCTCGGCGGCGGCGTGGCGGCCAACCCGACGCTGCGGGCGGCCTACGAGCGGCTCTGCGCCGAGTTGGGGGTGCGGCTCGTGATGCCCCCGCTGGCCTCCTGCGGCGACAACGCCGGCATGATCGCGGAAGTGGCCCTCGACCGCTATCGCGCCGGGGCTTTCTCGCCCCTTTCCACCGATGCGGCGGCCCACGGCGATTTGGAGCAGCCCTACTGAGCCATCAAACCCGTACTGGTGACGTTCCGCTGCGGAAGGGGAGGGCCCGCGGCGGACGTCTGAGCGCCCCTTGGAGAATGCGGCCGTTAAGAAGCAGATTCCACTTCAGCAGCAGCGATGGCGGGATGGTGCCGGCCTGCGTGCATCAGCTTCTCTGCTTCTGTTGCCGCATTCGGAAAGGGATCAGCGCGAAGTCGGCCGCCGCGGGCCCTCCCCTTCCGCGACGCCAGGGCATCCCGCCTGTCTTAATACTCCCTTAATACCCGAGCGCGAACCTTAAGGGCGCGTTTATCCCCTTTTTCCTAGACTAGGTTCCATCCGGTGCGGAAGGCCGAGAACGGCACCGCACCGCCTGTGACGGTGCGGCCCTGCGGGGCCCTGAGCGAAAGGGGAGCGCCATGGCGTATGTGACGGCGGCGGTGGGCGTGCTGGCCCTGGCCGCGATGGCGTACCTCGCGGTACTGCTGTTGAGGGACGGTGACGGGCGATGAGCGGGGAGGTGAGCGCGGCCCTGTTCACGGCGGCGGCCTACGGGGCCCTGCTGGTGGCCTGCGCGGTGCCGCTTTCCGGCTACCTCGTGAACGTGATGGAGGGGCGCCAGGCCCGGGCCCGCCGCATCATCGGCCCGGTGGAGCGCGGCGCCTTCCGCCTTCTGCGGGTGAACCCGGACGACTCCATGGGCTGGAGGCGCTATCTGGTGTGCGTCGTGGCCTTTACGGGGGTGTCCATCGCGGGGCTGTTCCTGCTGCTCGTGGCCCAGGGGGCCCTGCCCGCCAACCCCGAGGGCTTCGGGGGGCTGCCCGCCGATACGGCCCTGAACATGGCCGTGAGCTTCGCGACCAACACCGATTGGCAGGCCGTGGCGGGGGAATCGCACCTCAGCTACTTGTCCCAGGCCGCGGGCCTGGCTGTGCAGAACTTCCTGTCCCCGGCCGTGGGCATTGCCGTGGCCTTCGCCCTCATGCGGGGACTGTGGTCGGCCGGCGACGGGCGGCTCGGGAACTTCTTCGCCGATGTGATCCGCGTGATCCTCTGTGTGCTTTTGCCCCTCTCCCTCGTGCTTTCCATAGCCCTGGCTTCCCAGGGCGTGCCCCAGACCTTCCAGGGCTACGAGACCGTGCAGCTGCTGGAGCCCGTGGCCGTGGACGAGGCCGGCAATGTGGTGGCCGCCGACGATCCGGCGGCCGTGGAGGAGGTGACCGAGGCCGTGGTGCCCCTGGGCCCCCAGGCCTCCCAGGTGGCCATCAAGCAGCTGGGCACCAACGGCGGCGGCTTCAACGGGGCGAACTCCGCCTCGGCCCTGGAGAACCCCACGCCCCTGGCGAACTTGCTCGAGTGCCTGGCCATTCTGCTGCTGCCCTTCACCCTCATCCTCAGCTTCGGGCGCATGGTGGCCGACCGGCGCCAGGGGCGGGCGCTGCTGGCCTGCGTGCTCATCCTGCTGGCCATCGGCACCGCCGTGCTCGTGGGGGCGGAGTTTCGGGCCACGCCCCAGCTTTCCCAGGACGGGGCCGTCTACACCGGCTCGCTTTCCCAGGCCGCTGGCAACATGGAGGGGAAGGAGTGCCGCATCGGCACGGCCGGCTCCGCCATTTGGACCGCGTTCACCACGGCGGCGGCTAACGGGTCGACCAACGCCTCCCTGGAGGGGCTCACGCCCCTGGGCACGCTGGTGCCGCTGGTGTTCATGGGGCTTGGCGAGGTGGTGGGCGGCGGGGCCGGCACGGGCTTGGCGGCCCTGGTGGGATTTGCCGTGCTCACGGTGTTCATCGCGAGCCTCATGGTGGGCCGTACCCCCGAGTACCTGGGGAAGAAGATCGGCCCGACCGAGATGCGTGCCGCCGTGGTGATGGTGACGGCCCCGGCCCTTGTGATCCTGCTCGCGGCCGCCGGGCTCTGCCTGGCCCCCGCTGGGGCCGTGCCCGCGGGCGAGGGCGGTCCTGCCGGCTTCACCGAGGTGCTCTACGCTGCCGTCTCGGCCGGGGCCAACAACGGCTCGGCCCTCGCCGGGCTGGACGCCGATGCTCCGCTCGTGAACATCGTGCTGGCCGGGGCCATGGCGGCCGGCCGCCTCATCCCCGTGGCCTGCGCCCTCGCGCTGGCCGGCTCCCTGGCCCGGCGCGAGCCGGTGGCCGCCGGTCCCGGGTCGCTCTCCACGGCGAGCCCCCTGTTCGTGTTCCTCCTCCTGATGATCATCGTGCTCGTGGGCGCCCTCACGCTGCTGCCGGCCCTGGCCCTGGGGCCTGTGGCCGAGCAGCTCGGCGCCCTCGCGTAGGAAAGGCAGTGCGCTATGACGACGTTGGCAAAGAGCGGGAAGGATCTCCGCGCGGCGGTCGAAAGTGAGCCGGGCGCGGGAAATGACGCGGGCACCGGGGCCCTCCTCGGTCCGGCCGCCGGCGCCGGCTGCGGTGCGGCGCGCCGGGGCGCGCCGGCTGCGGGGGCGTCCCCGGTAGGTCGGGCCCTGCGCGGGGCCGTGAAGAAGCTCTCGGTGCGGGACCAGGCCAAGAACCCCGTGATGTTCATGGTGTACCTGTCGGCCCTCTTGACCACGGCGCTGTTCCTGCTGGCCCTGGGCGGCATCTCCGACGCGCCGGCAGGCTACATCGCGGCCGTTGCCGCTATCCTGTGGGCCACGGTGCTCTTCGGCAACTTCGCCGAGGCCCTGGCCGAGGGGCGGGGCAAGGCCCAGGCCGATGCCCTGCGCTCGGCCAAGCGAGATGTGCGGGCCCGGCGCATCGACGGGGCCGCCCTGGCCCTGGCCGAGGGGGCCGACGATCCGCTCGCCCTGCTGCGGGACGCCTCGTGCGCGGTGTGCTCCACCGAGCTTGCCCGAGGGGACGTGTACCTCGTGTGCGCCGGCGAGGCCGTGCCCGCCGACGGCGAGATCCTCATGGGCGCGGCCAGCGTGGACGAGAGCGCCATCACCGGCGAATCGGCCCCGGTGGTGCGCGAGAGCGGCGGCGACCGCTCGGCGCTCACCGGGGGCACCACGGTGCTCTCCGACTGGCTCGTGGCCCGGGTGACGGCCGAGCCCGGTGCGAGCTTCCTCGACCAGATGATCGCCATGGTGGAGTCGGCGGCCCGCAAGAAGACCCCCAACGAGCGGGCCTTAGAGCTGCTGCTCATCGCGCTCACCCTGGTGTTCTTGACCGTGTCGGTGGCCCTGTACGCTTTCGGGTCGTTCGCGGCCGCCCAGGCCGGCGAGGCGAATCCCGTGGGACTCACCTCGCTTGTGGCCCTGTTCGTGTGCCTGGCGCCCACCACCATCGGCGCGCTGCTGTCGGCCATCGGCATTGCCGGCATGAGCCGTCTGAACCGGGCCAACGTGCTGGCCACGAGCGGCCGGGCCGTGGAGGCGGCCGGCGATGTGGACGTGCTGCTGCTGGACAAGACCGGCACCATCACCCTGGGCAACCGCCAGGCCGCGGCCTTCCTGCCCGTGGACGGCGCCAGCGAGCGCGACCTGGCCGACGCCGCCCAGCTGGCGAGCCTGGCCGACGAGACCCCCGAGGGCCGCTCTGTGGTGGTGCTCGCCAAGGAGCGCTTCGGCATCCGCGAGCGCACCCTGGCCGGAGCGGGCTTCACCGTGGTGCCCTTCACGGCCCAAACGCGCATGAGTGGCGTGGACTTCGGCGGCCACGAAATTCGCAAGGGGGCCGCCGATGCCGTGCGGGCCTACGTGGAGGAGCGCGGGGGCCGCTACAGCGCCCAGACCGCGGCCATCGCCGACGGGGTGGCCCGGGCCGGCGGCACCCCGCTCGTGGTGGCCCGGGACGGGAAGGTGCTCGGGGTCATCCATTTGAAGGACGTCATCAAGTCGGGCATCCGCGAGAACTTCGCCGACCTGCGCGCCATGGGCATCAAGACCGTCATGGTCACCGGCGACAACCCGCTCACGGCCGCGGCCATCGCCGCCGAGGCGGGGCTGGACGACTTCATCGCCGAGGCCACCCCCGAGGCGAAGCTGGCGGCCATTCGCGGCTACCAGGCCGAGGGGCACCTCGTGGCCATGACCGGTGACGGCACCAACGACGCGCCGGCCCTGGCCCAGGCCGATGTGGCCGTGGCCATGAACTCCGGCACCCAGGCGGCCAAGGAGGCGGGCAACATGGTGGACCTGGATTCCTCGCCCACCAAGCTCATCGAGATCGTGCGCATCGGCAAGCAGCTGCTCATGACCCGCGGCAGCCTGACCACGTTCTCCATCGCCAATGACCTGGCGAAGTACTTCGCGGTGATCCCGGCGCTGCTGGTGCCGCTGTACCCGGGCCTGGAGGTGCTGAACATCATGCACCTGGCCAGCCCCGCCTCGGCCATGCTCGCGGCCATTCTGTACAACGCCCTCATCATCGTGGCGCTCATTCCGCTGGCTTTGCGCGGCGTGAAGTACCGCGAGGGCACGCCGGCCTCGCTTCTGGCCCGCAACCTCGCGGTGTACGGCCTTGGTGGCGTGGCGGTGCCCTTTGTGGCCATCAAAGCGCTGGATATGGCCCTCGTGGCCCTGGGTGTGGCCTAGGGAAAGGAGAGAATCATGCATGGAAATCAGTGGGCGCGCGCCATCCTGCGCTCGGCGGTCCTCGTGCTGGCGGCCACGGCGCTGCTCGGGGTTCTGTACCCCCTCGCCATCTGCGGCGTGGCCGCAGCGGCCTTTCCGGCCCAAGCCGCGGGATCGCTCATCCAGGTGGACGGCGTGACCTACGGGAGCGCCCTGGTGGGCCAGCCCTTCAGCGATCCCGGCCATCTGTGGGGGCGCCCTACCGTGGCCGATGCCTCCACGTTCACTGGGGAGGACGGCGAGCGGCTTCTGTGGTACGGCCCCGAGAACCTAAGTCCCGCCAGCGACGAGTTTGCCGAGCGCGTGGCCGCGCGGGTGGAGGTCGTGCGCGCGGCCCATCCCGACCAGGGCGACGCGCCGGTGCCGAGCGAGCTGGTGACCGTGTCGGGCTCCGGCTTCGACCCGCACATCTCGCCGGCCGCCGCCGAGTACCAGGTAGGGCGCGTGGCTGCGGCCTGCGGTCGCACTGAGGAGGAGGTGCGGGCCATCATCCGCCAGTGCACCGAACGGCCCCTGCTCGGCGCCATCGGGGAGGCCCGGGTGAACGTGCTGAAGGTGAACCTCATGCTGGACGGCATCATGTAATACGTCCGTCCTGGCGGGACGAGCGTATTACTCCGACGCTGAGGCTCCGGCAGGCACCTGCCGGAGCCTCACTGGCTTCTCGGGGCGCTTCCCCGTTTCCTTAGATTGATTAACTGTTAAGTGAACGAAACCATCGGGGCTGCGGCCAGTGATAGGATGATGGATACGGTAAGCAATGGAGAGGAAGGAGGTTGCGGTGGCGCTTGGGTTCGACAATGGGGAGGCGGCCGAGGCGCGTCGCGATCCGGAGGCCATCCTGCACCGCCTGCGCGAGGAGGAGGCCGCCGCTCCGACCGGTCGGGGGACGCTGAAGGTGTTCTTCGGCTACGCGGCCGGGGTGGGCAAGACCTACGCCATGCTGAGCGAGGCCCATCGGGCCCAGGAGGCCGGCGCCGACATCGTGGTGGGCTATGTGGAGCCCCACACCCGTGCCGACACCCTGGCCCTCGTGGAAGGGCTCGAGGTGCTGCCCTGCCGCGAGCTGTCCCACCGCGGCATCGCCCTGCGGGAGTTCGACCTGGATGGGGCCCTGGCGCGCCGTCCCCAGATCGTGCTCGTGGACGAGCTGGCCCACAGCAACGCGCCGGGATGCCGCCACCGCAAGCGCTACCAGGATGTGGAGGAGCTGCTCCGCGCCGGCATCGACGTGTACACCACGGTGAACGTACAGCACCTCGAGGGGCTCAACGACAAGATCGCCGCCATCACCGCCGTGGCCCCCTCCGAGCGCATCCCCGACCGCATCTTCGACGCTGCCGATTCGGTGGAGCTCGTGGATTTGGAGCCGGCCGACCTTATCGAGCGCCTGCGGGCGGGCAAGATCTACGCCCCGGAGCGGGTGGGCACGGCGCTGGCGCACTTCTTCTCCCGTACCAACCTCGCCGCCCTGCGCGAGGTGGCCCTGCGCCGGGCGGCCGATCGCCTCACCCGCAACGCTCCCACCTCGGCGGTGCCCCATGCGGCCGGGGGCGAGGACGTGCTCGTGCTGGTGAGCGGCGAGGACGCTGCCGCCCGGGTCATCCGCACGGCAGCTGCCCTGGCCGAGGCCGCCCACGGCACTCTGACGGCCCTCGTCGTGGAATCGCCCGAGGAGGCCGCCGCCCCCGATGAGGTGGAGGGGCGCAAGCGGGCCGTGGCCCTCGCCGAGGAGCTCGGCGCCCGCGTGGTCACCCTCGCGGGCGACGATCCCGTGCAGCCCTTGGCCCTCTACGCCGCCACGGCCGGTATCCGCCGCATCGTGGTGCCCGCCGGCACCGGCCGCTCGCGGCTCTTCGGACGGGGGGAGGTGGCCTGGCGGCTCATGCGGGCCGCTCCCGAGGCGGTGGTCACGGCGGTGCCGGCCGTGGACGCTCCCTCGGTGCTCAAGCGCCTCCACGCCTCCACGGGATTTAGGCCCACGGCCGCCGACGGGGTCCGGGCCTTGGGGGCCGTGGCCCTGGCCACGGCCGTGAGCGCGGTGGCCTGGGCCGTGAGCCCCGCCACCTCGGTGGTGCTCATGGTCTATCTGCTCGTGGCCCTGCTCGTAGCTACCCGGGCCGACGGCTTCCTCTATGCGGTGCTGGCAGCTCTGGGCAGCGTGGTGGCCTACAACTTCTTCTTCACGGCCCCGCGCTTCACCTTCCATGCCTACGGCCTGTCGGCCCCGGTGATCTTCGCCTTCCTGCTCATGGGCACTTTGGCGGCCTCGTCGCTGGCTATCCGCCTCAAGCGCCAGGCGGCTCAGGCGGCCCGCCGCTCCTACCGTACCGAAGTGCTCTTGGAGAGCAGCCGCAAGCTCCAGGCCGCCTCTACCCTGGACGGCTGCCTCGAGACGGCCGCCGCCCAGGTGGTGAAGATCCTCGACCGACCTGTGGTCATCTACCGCGCCGACGATCTGGCCCCCTCGGGCCTGGCCGCTCCCCGGGTCTTCGACGTGCCGGGCACCGGCGGGGGCGATGCCGAGGCTGCCGCGCTCACGGCCCCCGGCGAGCGGGCCGTGGCCGCCTGGGTGGCCGCCAACGGCGAGCCGGCCGGCGCCACGACCGATACGCTGCGGGAGACCCGCTGCCTGTATCTGCCCATCCGCTCGGCTGAGCGCGTGTTCGCCGTGGCCGGCTTGGTCATGGAGCGGGACAGCGGCGATTTCGGGTCCTTCGAGCGCAACCTGCTGGCCGCCCTTCTCGATGAATGCGGCCAGCAGGCCCAGGCCCTGGTTCTGGCCCGAGATCGGCGCAATCTTTCGGTGAAGGCCGAGAAGGAGGCTCTGCGGTCGAACCTGCTGCGGGCCATCTCCCACGATCTGCGCACGCCCCTCACGAGCATCTCCGGGGACGCCGATGTGCTCCTGACCGCGGGCGATGCCCTGGACGGCGCCCAGCGCCGCCGTCTGGCCTCCGACATCTACGAGGATGCGACCTGGCTTATCGACCTCGTGGAGAACTTGCTGTCGGTGACGCGCCTCGACGACGGTGCCGTGGAGGTGGCCCGGGCCCCCGAGCTGGTGGCTGACGTGCTTGATGACGCGCTGCGCCACGTCAGCCGCGCGGCGGCCGATCGCGCCATCGCTGTGGAAGTGGAGGACGAGCTGCTCATGGCCTCCATGGACGGACGGCTCATCGTGCAGGTGGTGGTGAACCTCGTGAACAACGCCGTGGCCTACACCCCGCCCGGCTCCACCATCCGCGTGACGGCGGCGCGCCAGCGCTCGGCCGCGGGCGAGCCTCTCGTCGCCGTGGCGGTGGCCGACGACGGTCCTGGCATTCCGGACGGGGAGAAGGCCCGCGTCTTCGAGCTGTTCTACCACGGCACGGCCGCTGGCGAGGGGTGGTCCGCTGCTCCGGGCGAGGGGGGCGACAGCCGCCGCGGCATGGGCCTGGGGCTGTCTTTGTGCCGCTCGATTCTGCGGGCCCATGGCAGCGACATAACCCTGGCCGACGCCGTGCCCCACGGCTGTGTGTTCTCCTTCACCCTGCCCGAGGCTGCGGTTCCGATGATGGAGGGAGGCGGGAGCTATGGCAGTTCACGATGAGGGCGTCATCCTCGTGGTGGAGGACGACGGGGCCGTGCGCAACCTCGTGGCCACGGCCCTCGATGTGCACGGCTACGCCCACCGCGAGGCCGCTACGGCCACGGCGGCCCTTATGGAGCTGACGAGCGCGACCGACATCAACCTCGTCATTCTGGATCTGGGGCTGCCCGACCGCGACGGCGTGGAGGTCATCGGCGCCCTGCGCGGCTGGTCGCGCACGCCGGTCATCGTGCTGTCGGCCCGCCAAGAGGACGCCGACAAGGTGGCCGCCCTGGACGCCGGGGCCGACGATTACCTCACGAAGCCCTTCTCTGTGGAGGAGCTCTTGGCCCGGGTGCGGGTGGCCCTGCGCCGCCAGGCCTACGACCAGCCGGCGCCCGAGGTGCCCCAGCGGTACCACAACGGCGGCCTGGAAATCGATTTCGACGCCGGCGTGGCCCTCCGCGATGGAGCCGAGCTGCACCTCACCCCCATCGAGTACAAGCTCCTGGCCCTTATGGCCCGCCATACGGGGAAGGTGCTCACCCACAACTACATTCTGAAGGAGGTGTGGGGCGCCGCCCTGGCCTCCGACCTGCCGAGCCTGCGGGTGTTCATGGCCACCTTGCGCAAGAAGATCGAGCCCGATCCCGCCAATCCCGTCTACCTCCAGACCCATGTGGGCATCGGCTATCGCATGATGCGGGTGGAATAGGTAACGCCCCCACGCCCGCTCCCTCGGTTCTAAAGGTAAACATTTGTTCGATTTCTCGTGACCATTTGGGCGGAGCCGTGGTAGGATAGGCCCATGGATACTTTATTTACAGCTATGGAGAACGATCGGCGGGCCACGGTGGCTCCCCTAGCCGTGCGCATGCGCCCTCGCACCCTCGATGAGGTGGTGGGCCAGGGCGAGGCCGTGGGCGAGGGCAGCTGGCTTCGGGCCGCCATCGAGAACGACAGCCTCAGCTCGGTTATCCTCTTCGGCCCCGCCGGCACGGGGAAGACCTCGCTCGCCCATGTCATCGCCGAGTCCACCCGCGCCACGTTCGTGGAGGTCTCGGCCATCGGGGGCACCGTCTCCGACCTGCGCCGCGAGATAGACGCGGCGGAGAAGCGACTGCTCATGGGCGGCCTGCGCACTATCCTGTTCGTGGACGAGATCCACCGCTTCAACCGCAGCCAGCAGGATGCGCTGCTCCACGCCGTGGAGGACCGGCTGCTCGTGCTCGTGGGGGCCACGACCGAGAACCCCTTCTTCGAGGTGAACTCGGCCCTCATCTCCCGCTCTCGGGTAGTGGAGCTGCACTCCCTGTCCGACGACGAGGTCGCCGAGCTCGTGGGTCGGGCCGTGGCCGACGAGCGGGGGCTGGCGGGCCTCTATGTTCTGGAGGATGCCGCCCGCGACGCCATCGTCACCCTGGCCGGGGGCGATGGGCGCGGGGCTCTCACCACCTTGGAGCTGGCGGCCGACATGGTGGCCCCAGGCACCCTTGAGGCCCCGGTCGCCGTTACCGAGGCCATGGTGCGGGCCGCCACACCCCATCGGGCGCTGCCCTACGACAAGAACAAGGACATGCACTACGACATCATCTCGGCGTTCATCAAGTCCATGCGCGGCAGCGATCCCGATGCCGCGGTGTACTGGCTCGCCCGCATGATCGACGGGGGAGAGGACCCGAAGTTCATCGCCCGCCGCATGTTCATCGCCGCCTCGGAGGATATCGGCAACGCCGACCCCCAGGCCCTGCTCGTGGCCGAGGCCGCCTTCCGCGCCGCCGAGGTCATCGGGTATCCCGAATGCCGCATCAACCTGGCCCAGGCCGCCATCTACCTGGCCCTGGCCCCCAAATCCAATGCCGCCGAGGCCGCCATCGACGCGGCGCTCTCGGAGGTGCGCCATGGTCCTGCCCGCAAAGTGCCCGACTACCTGCGCGACCGGCACCGTCCCGGTTCGGAGCATTACGGGAAGTACCAATATCCGCACAGCTATCCTGGCGGTTGGGTTGATCAGCGGTATCTGCCCGATGGCTTGGAGCGCGGCTGCTTCTACCAGCCGAGCGAACGGGGCTGGGAGGCCTGGCGCATCGACGCCGCCGCTCGGGATCGCGGCCAGTAGGCCCTGCAGCGGGCGCGATTGACGCGGTGTCTCCATCCGTTTACGGAATGGCTACTGTGTGGGAGCCTTCTGTGGAATGGGCCGGGAGCCTTATTAGAATGAGCGCGGTAATAGTATAGTTTGGTCTTCGGAATTATAAGGAGGCTCATCATGGAATTCGCCGCTCTTGTGGATATCGCGCTGCCCGTCGTCTACGTGCTCGTAGGCGCCGTGCTCGTCTGGTTCGTCGTGGAGCTCGCCCTCACCATTCGCTCGACCCGGGCCACCATCGACGACGCCCACGAGGAACTGGTGCCCACCTTGCAGCATGTGGAGAAGGTCACGGCCCAGGTGGAGCCCCTCGTCGGCAGCGTCAACACCCTCATCGTCGAGCAGGTCACGCCCCTCATGGAGAAGGCGAACGCCCTGGCTGAGGAGGCCCGTCCGGCCGTGGGCCGGGTCGATCCCCTCGTGGAGCGCCTGTCTCTCACGGTGGATGCGGCGAATTTGGAGCTCATGCGGGTCGATCAGATCCTGGAGGACGTGACTCAGATCACCGATTCCGTCTCCAAGGCCGCCGGCGCTGTCGATACGGTGACGAGCGCCCCCATCGATCTCGTGAACACCCTCACGGGCAAGCTGCGCAGCAAGTTCAAGCCCCGCTACGCCTCCGATGAGTCGGTGCGCCTCGGCGGCGGTCCGGCGGTCCCTGAGGCCGGGCGTTCCGCCACCGTCGCCGACGCTGTGAGCGCCGTGGGCGATGCAGCCAGTGCCGTGGTATCCGAGCAGAAGGCCCGCCATGCGGCTCGCAAGGCCGAGGCCGCCTCCCGCGCCTCCCGCTCCGAGGCCTTCGAGAGCCAGTTGACCGATACCGCCGCCGCGCTCGCCAACGCCGCGGTGGACGCCGCCGGCGCCGACACCGAGCCTGCGGGCGACCATGCTCGCGCGGTGTCCCCCAACGCCGCTGCGGCCGACGCCCCGGCGGCGCCGGTTGGCCGCGATCCCTATTCTGTCCAGTAGCCTGCGCTCTTCAAGGAGCTGTCTATGAGCACCGAGGTACCCGCCGACAACAATCCCCGTGCCGCGGCCGATCGCAGCCTGACGGCGCGTCAGGCCAAGGCCCGCATCCGCTTCCTCGACCTGTGGTCGGTCATCGCCGCCATCGGGCTGCTCGGAGGTATCGTATGGCTCATGGGCATCCTGTCGGTGCCCGTGGCCATCCTCATCTGGACGCTCATCATCGTGTTCTGCCTGCGGGGCATCGTGAACGGCCTCGAGCGCGTCCACGTGAACCGCGCCATCGGCACCACGGTGGCCTACGTGGTCATGGCGCTCGTGATCGCGGTAGTGGGCTTCTTGCTGTTCTCTCCTATGTTCGGCCTGAACGCCCAGTTCAACGACTTGCTCACCAGCATGCCCCACTACGTGGACGCGGTCATCGCCTGGGGCAACGACATCTATGTCCGCTATGCGCCGGTCTTCGAGGACGACACGGTGAAGAGCCTCATCGCCGAGGCCCAGAAGGCGGCGGCATCCTGGGCCGCCGGCATTGCCCAGGGCAGCGCCAATGGCGTGGTGGCCTTCGGCACCACGCTCGCCAACGGGCTCATGGCCTTCGGCTTCGGCCTCGTCATCGCCTTCTGGGTGCTCATGGAGCTGCCGGCCATCGGCCGGGAGACCCGGCGCCTCATCGGTCCCAAGCACGCGGGGGACGCCGAGTTCTTCCACGCCACCTTCACCCGCGTCATGGGCGGCTACATCAAGGGGACGCTGTTCCAATGCGCCATCATCGGCGTGGGCTGCGGCGTGCTGTTCGGCTTCATCGGCGTGCCCAACGCCGCCGTGCTCGGCCTCATCACCGGCGTCATGAACATCATCCCCATCATCGGTCCCTGGATCGGCGGCGCGCTCGCGGCCATCGTGGCCATCTTCTCCGGCCCCATGACCGCTGCCATCGCGCTGATCGGCACCATTGTCATCCAGCAGCTCGTCTACACCTTCATCTCTCCGAAGATCATGGCGAACTCCGTGGACATCCACCCGGCCCTCACCCTGTTCGCCCTCATGGTGGGCTCCGCTCTGGGCGGGGCCATGAGCGGCCTGCTCGGCTCGCTCGTAGGCATGCTCGCCTCCATCCCGCTCGTGGCGGTGGCCAAGTCGGTGTTCGTGTACTACTTCGAGAAGCGCACCGGCCGTCATCTCGTGGCCGAGGACGGCGTGTTCTTCAAGGGCACGCCGGCCAATGCCGAGGAGGTGAACCCCATCGCCGACGCCACGGCCCCCGGCACCACGGGCACGTTGCGGCCCATTCGCCTGGAGAACATGCCCGGAATATCGGGGCGTCTTCCGAAGCTGCATATGCAGCGCCACGGCCGCATCACCCCGCGCCACTCCCACGATGAGGACGACGGCCGCAGGTAACTTGTACTATAATGCTCGGTTGGATATTTTCGACATGCCGTAAAGGACGGACAGGATACCTATGCAGTACATGACCACCGCGGAAATCCGCGAGAAGTACCTCGCCTACTTCCAGGAGAAGGGCTGCAAGCTCGTGCCCTCTTCCTCCCTCATTCCCGATGACCCGTCGCTTCTGCTGACGAGTGCGGGCATGGTACAGTTCAAGCCCTACTTCCTGCAGCAGAAGCAGCTGGAGGCGCCCTATATCGGCACCACCAGCGTGCAGAAGTGCGTGCGCACCAACGATATCGACATCATCGGCACCACGGGGCGCCACCTGAGCTTCTTCGAGATGCTCGGCAACTTCTCCTTCGGCGAGTACTTCAAAGAGGAGATGTGCGCCTGGGCCTACGACTTCTCCGTGAACGTGCTAGGACTGCCTCCCGAGCGTCTGTACTTCACCGTGTTCGAGGACGACGACGAGACCATCGAGATCTGGAAGAACCTGGGTGTGCCCGATGACCATATCTCCCGCCTCGGCGAGGACGACAACTTCTGGCGCGCCGGTCCCACGGGCCCCTGCGGCCCCTGCTCGGAGATCTACTTCGACCAGGGTCCTGACTTCGGCTGCGGCAGCCCCGACTGCGCGCCGGGCTGCGACTGCGACCGCTTCCTGGAGTTCTGGAACTGCGTGTTCACCCAGTACGACGGCCAGGAGGACGGCACGCTTGCCCCCCTGCCCAAGAAGAACATCGACACGGGCATGGGCCTGGAGCGCATGGCCGCCATCATGCAGGGGGTGCAGTCCAACTACGAGACCGACGTGCTGCGCAGCCTCGTGGCCGTGGGCGAGCGTTTGTCCGGCCGCACCTACGGGGAGGATGCCGAGGTGGATCTGGCCCTGCGCATCATCGCCGACCATTCTCGCTCGGTCACCTTCATGATCGCCGACGGCATCCTGCCGGGCAACGAGGGCCGCGGCTACGTGCTGCGCCGCCTGCTGCGCCGCGCCATCATGAAGGCCCAGCTCATCGGCATCGAGGGCCACTTCCTCAACGAGTACGTGGACGAGATCGTGCGCCTCATGGGAGATGTATACCCCGAGATCGTAGAGAACCGCGAGCTGGAGCGCGGCCTCATCATGGCCGAGGAGGATCGCTTCGGCGCCACCCTGCGCCAGGGCCAGGCCTACCTGGAAGAGGCCCTGGGCAAGCTTGCGGGCGACACGCTTTCCGGCGAGGAGGCCTTCACCCTGCACGACACCTACGGCTTCCCCGTGGAAGTGACTCAGGAGATTGCCGAGGGCCGCGGCGTGAAGGTGGACATGGAGGGCTTCGAGCGCTCCATGGCCGCCCAGCGCGAGCGCGCTCGCGCAGCCGGTGCCAAGGACGCCGAGGCCGCCTGGTCCACCTACGGCGGCGTGTACGCCGACCTGCTGCGCGAGCTGGGTCCCACGGCCTTCATCGGCTACGACGCCACGGCCGCCGAGACGCGTGTGGTCGCCCTCGTGCGCGACGGCGAGCGGGTGGACGGGTTGGCCGCTGGCGAGACCGGCGAGGCGCTTCTGGCCGCCACCCCCTTCTATGCCGAGATGGGCGGCGAGGTGGGCGACACCGGCCTCATGGAGAACGGTGCCGGCCGCGTAGCCGTGCTGGACACCCGCGCTCCCGAGGCGGGGCTGTTCGTGCACGCGGTGCGCGTGGACGAGGGCGCCCTGGCCGTGGGCGATACGGTGGTGGCCCGCGTGGATGCCAATCGCCGCGCCGCCATCGAGCGCAACCACACCGCCACGCACATCCTGCACGCCGCCCTGCGCCGCGTGCTGGGCGATCACGTGAAGCAGGCCGGCTCCTATGTGGGCCCCGACCGCCTGCGCTTCGACTTCACCCACTTCGAGGCCTGCACGACCGAGCAGCTGGCCGAGGTGGAGCGCGAGGCCAACGACCACATCATGGCCGCCGTGCCTACCACGATTTACGAGACCTCCCTGGAAGAGGCCCGCGCCGCCGGCATCACGGGGCTGTTCGGCGAGAAGTACGGCGAGGTCGTGCGCGTCGTGGAGGCCGGCGAGGCGTCCCGCGAGCTGTGCGGCGGCTGCCATGTAGGCAATACTGCCGAGATCGGCTTCTTGAAGATCACGAGCGAGTCCTCCGTGGGCGCCAATGTGCGCCGCATCGAGGCCGTGACGAGCTTCGGGGCGCTCGCCTACGTGAACAAGGTGGAGGCCGAGCTGAAGGAGACCGCGGCCATCTTGCGCGTGCCCCCCTTCGACGTGTCCGAGCGCGTGGCCGCTGACCAGAAGGTCCTGAAGGACTTCCGCACCAAGGCCAAGCGCGCTAAGGAGATGGTGGGCGGCGATGTGTTCAACGAGCTGCTCGCCCAGGTGCAGATGGCCCCGGCCGGCTACCCCGTCATCATCGCGCGGACCGAGGTGCGCGACGGCGGTCAGCTGCGTAATCTGTGGGATGTGCTCAAGAGCCGCATGGGGGCGCCCGGAGCGATCGTGGTGGCGGGCGTGAAGGACGGCAAGCCCCTGCTGTTGGCGGCCGGCACCGACGAGGCCGTGGCCGCGGGCTTCGACGCCGGCGCGCTCATCAAGGCCATGGGCCCGGCAGTCCAGGGTGGTGGCGGCGGCAAGCCCGCCATGGCCCAGGCCGGCGGCAAGAACGCCGAGGGCATCGATGAGGCTCTGGAGATCGCCCGCAACATGGTGCTGTAGGGCTCTTCGCGCCACGCAAAGTTATCACCCCGAGGGGCGGCTGCGGTCGCCCCTCTTTGTTGGCTGGCCCTCTTGTGGCTCACGCTGTACTACCGCGTTCGTTATAATGAAACGATCTGTGCTCGCATCGAAAGGGACGCTTCTATGAACAAGCAACAGCTCGCCGCGAAAATCTGGGAATCTGCCAACCGCATGCGCGGCAAGGTGGATGCAAGCGAGTACAAGGACTTCATCCTCGGCTTCATCTTCTACAAGTACCTGTCCGAGAAAGAGGAGCAGTTCTTTCTCGCCGAGGGCATGACGGCGGCCGACATGGAGCAGTTGACCGAAGAGGACGAGGAAACCGTCGGCTATGCTCAGCGCCGTCTCGGCTACTTCATCGACTACAAGAACCTTTTCTCCACGTGGGTTGCCGCGGGCAACGACTTCGCCATATCGCAGGTCTACGAGGCGCTTTCGGCATTCAGCCGCCTGGTGAGCCCCACCTATCAGAAGGTGTTCAAGGATGTGTTCGTTACTTTACAGACGGGCTTGAGCAAGCTGGGCGATGCCACGTCCCAGACGCGCTCGGTGCGTGATCTTATCCATCTTGTGCAGACCATTCCCATGCACACCCGCCAAGACTACGATGTGCTCGGCTACATCTACGAGGACCTCATCTCCAAATTCGCTTCAAGCGCGGGCAAGAAGGCCGGCGAGTTCTACACGCCCCACGAGGTGTCCGAGCTCATGTCAGAAATCGTGGCCGATCATCTGCGCAACCAAGACGAGATTCGCATTTACGATCCCACCAGCGGATCGGGTTCGCTTCTCATCACCATCGGCGAGGCCGTGAAACGCCGTATGGGCAACGAGGACGGTATCATCTACTATGCGCAGGAGCTGAATCAGTCCACGTTCAACCTGACCCGCATGAACTTGGTCATGCGCGGCATCAAGCCCTCGAACCTCTTTGTGCGCAACGGCGACACGCTGGAAGAGGACTGGCCCTATTTCGATGATTCGGATCCCAGCGGCACCTACGACCCGCTCTATGTGGATGCCGTCGTCTCAAATCCTCCGTACTCGCAGCGCTGGGAGCCGGAGGGGAAGGATGCTGACATCCGCTTCGCCTACGGTATCGCGCCGCGCTCCAAGGCCGACTACGCCTTCCTGCTACACGACTTATACCATCTGAAGCCCTCGGGCATTATGTGCATCGTATTGCCCCACGGGGTGCTCTTCCGTGGCGGCGAGGAAGGCAACATCCGCCGCAACCTCATCGAGAACGACAAGATTGCGGCCATCATCGGCTTGCCGGCGAATATCTTCTTCGGCACGGGTATCCCCACCATCATTATGGTGTTGCGGCAGAAGCGCACGGAAAGCGACGTGCTCATCGTGGACGCCTCGAAGGGCTTCGAGAAAGCGGGGAAGAGCAACCGCCTGCGCGCCTCCGACATTCGCCGTATTGTAGATGTGGTCGACGCTCGCCAGACCGTGGAGGGTTTCTCGCGCCTCGTCGGGAAGGAAGAGATTCGCGCCAACGACTACAACTTGAATATTCCCCGCTATGTGGACTCGTCGGAGCCTACGGAGACGTGGGATCTGTACTCGACGATGTTCGGGGGAATTCCGCGTGCCGAGATAGATGCGCTCGATACGTGGTGGCAGGCGCTTCCCGGGCTGCACGATGCCCTGTTTGCTTCCGGGAACGATCATGCGGCCTCTCTGCGGGTTGACAATCTGTCGGAAGCGGTGGCGTGCAACGAAGCCGTGCGCTCTTATATCAAGCGGTATCAGGATGCATTCTCGGGTCTGCGCCGCAAACTCGTGAGCGATTTGATTGGCCGATGGGATGCGGTGGACTCGTTAGGCGAGGAGGAGTCTGTCGCGAGTGATATTTTCCAGCGCGTGAGCGACTTCTCCCTGGTGGATAAATACGAGGCCTATCAGGTACTCGATAATGCATGGGAGGGCATCTCCGCCGATTTGGAAATGCTGCAGACCGAGGGGTTCGATGCGACCCGCCGCGTTGATCCGCTTATGGTGCTGAAGAAGAAGGGCGGGAAGGACGTCGAGGTGCAGGACGGCTGGAAGGGGCATGTGCTGCCCTTCGGCTTGGTGCAGGAGGCGCTGCTTTCCGACGAGCTGTCAGCCCTTCGGACGGTGCAGGACGAACTGATCCGCGTGTCAGGGGAGTGCGACAGCCTGAAGGAGGAGCTTCCCCCGGAGGATGACGGCGATGGGGAAGAGGCTTCGTGCGATTTGACTGACGAGGAGATCGAGGAGAGGCAGCAGCTGCTTGCCGAGGCGACCAAACGCCAAAAGTCGCTGAAGAAGGCAGTGAAGGAGCGGACGGAAGCGTTGGAAGACGCCACGCGTACATTGGTGGAGTCTCTTACCGATGAGCAGGTGTACGAGTTGCTTGAGCGCAAATGGGTCGATCCTCTTATGGGTGGGCTGATGACGCTGCCGCAGCAGTCCATTGATCGCCTGGTGAAGAAGATCGAAGCTTTGCAGGAGAAATATCAAGACACCTATGCGGATATTGCCGGGCAGATCAGCGATGCCGAACGCGAATTGAACGAGATGCTCGGCCAGTTGGTTGGAGACGAGTTCGACATGCTGGGCATCGCCGAGCTGCGTAAGCTTTTGGGCGGTGAGTAGCATGGCCGACCAGCGTAAGTGCGAAAACGACTCCGTTCCCGCCCTCCGCTTCGAGGGATTCTCCGATCCTTGGGAACAGCGTAAGCTGGGGGAGTTGTACGAAAAGGCCGGACGAAAGAACAGCGGCGAATACGGAGGTGAGAGTATTATCTCTGTTGCAAATATGCGATTTAGTCCTGCAGATCGGGAATTAGCGGAAGGCTATCTCGAAACCTACAATGTGATGGATCTTGGAGACATCGCCTTTGAAGGAAATCGCAGCAAGCATTTCGCCCACGGCAGATTTGTTGAAAATGATATTGGACCAGGCATTGTGTCTCATGTGTTCGATGTTTTCCGCCCGAAAACCCAGTACGATCTTGCTTATTGGAAATACGCCATCAACAATGAGCGAGTAATGGGCGCAATATTAGTTCGCTCCACAAAAGCGTCTACTATGATGCATAATTTAGTTGCAGCGGATTTTCTCAAGGAATCGATGCCGGCTCCGACAGTACCCGAACAATCCCGCATCGGCCTTTTCTTCCAAAAGCTCGACTCGCTCATCACCCTTCATCAGCGTAAGGTAGATAAGCTCAAAACAGTAAAACAATCACTGCTTGAAAAGATGTTCCCTCGAGAGGGGGAGAACGTTCCCGAGATTCGTTTCGAGGGTTTCACTGATCCTTGGGAACAGCGTGCGTTTGACGAATTTATTCACGCATCAGGTTTGCGCAATGCGGACAATCTCGACTTTGAAAGCTATTCGGTTTCAAATACCTCTGGCTTCGTGCCGCAGAGTGAGCAGTTCGAAAACGGCGGCACAATGGCAGAAGCGGACAAAACTGCCTACTGGATCGTCGAGCCTGGCTCGTTCGCCTACAATCCTGCGAGAATCAATGTTGGCTCCATCGGTTATCTTTCTACCAGGGAGAATGTCATTATTAGCTCACTCTACGAAGTGTTTCGCTCCGATGAGACATGCGACGATAGGTTTTTGTGGCACTGGTTCAAAACGGCTCTTTTTGCCAAGCAGATCGAAGCATTGCAGGAAGGCGGCGTGCGCCTCTATTTCTTCTTCGACAAGCTCTTGAAGAGCCGAATTGCAATGCCCTCGACTGGAGAGCAGCACGCCATCGGAAGCTTTTTCGATTTACTCGACTCGCTCATCACCCTTCATCAGCGTGAGTTGGAAATTCTGAAAAACCTCAAGCAGGCTTGCCTCGAGAAGATGTTCGTTTAATACTGTTGTCCTCGGTTAGGAGTTTGCCATGGATCGTGAGCGCGTTATAAAGGAGGCCATCCATTCTGGTGAGATGGAGGGAGCCTATGTGTCGGCCGAATTCCGCGAGGATGCCGATGAGTATGTCGCTGGCGATATCTCCATCGAGGAGCTTATGACGCGCACGAAGCGCCGCTGGTCGACGCGCAAGAAAGCGCCTGCTCATGGAGCATAAATTCGTTGACCCTTACGTCGATCCTGCAACGGGTGTCTTGCGCAATCTCGTCGGCGCTACAAGCTACGATGAGCTCCGCAATGCCGAAGGTGAGTTCATCGCTTTGCGCACCGGCGAGTTTTTAGAGCAATTGTCTCTGAAGCCCACGGGGTCAATGAAGGATTTCCGGAAGATTCACCAGCATCTCTTCCAGGATATCTATGACTGGGCGGGACGCCCACGCACGGTAGAAATCCGGAAGAGCGGCGAGGGGTCCGAGTTTTTTCTTCCGTCGCCTAATATTCCCATGGGTTTCCAGTGGGCGCAGGAAGAGCTGCGCAAAGACCAGATGCTTGAAGGTCTTTCGCAGGCCCAGTTCGCCCAGCGTTTGGCCTACCATTTCGACAACTACAACTTCATTCACCCGTTTCGCGAGGGAAACGGGAGGACGCAGCGTTTGTTCTGGACGATTCTTTGCCACAATGCAGGCTACGACCTGGACTGGTGCCAGGTGACCGGCGAGGAGAATGACGAGGCCAGCAGGGCCGCTGCGGAGGATTTGGAGCTCGGAGGTCTTGTGGATATGTTTCGGCGTATTGCATCGCCCTGCGATCCCGCAACGCCACTGAATCAAGATCTGCTTAAGATCAAGGGGAGATAGCTCTATGAGAGCTGTGGAAGGAGCAGCTGATGGTGTTCGATAGCGAAGCGGCTTTTGAGGAAGCGGTCATCGACGGTTTGAAGTCCTATGGATGGGACGACGCTGGCGGTGTGTTGCACTATCCCACCGAGCAGGACCTTATTGATAACTGGGCGTCTATCCTGTACGAGAACAACAAGCATCGCGACTGCTTGAACAACGTACCTCTGACGCCGACCGAAATGCAGCAGATAATCGAACAGGTGGTGGCCAAGCGCACCCCCGTGGCCATCAACGAGCTCATCAACGGCAAGGAGATCGTCATTAAGCGCGATAACCCCGACGATAAGTTGCACGAGGGCCGCGATGTGGCTTTGAAGATATTCCATCGCGATGAGATCGCCGGCGGATCGAGCCGCTACCAGATAGCCCAGCAACCGGTGTTTCCCTCAAAGTCGAAGCTGGGCCACGACCGCAGGGGCGATCTCATGCTGCTCATCAACGGAATGCCCCTTTTCCACCTCGAGCTGAAGAAGAGCGGTGTGCCCGTGAGCGAGGCAGCGGGGCAGATTCGCAAATATGCCCATGAAGGGGTGTTCACGAGGCTGTTCTCGCTCGTGCAGATATTCGTGGCCATGACGCCGGAGGAGACGAAGTACTTCGCCAATCCGGGTCCTGACGGCACGTTCAACGAGAAATTCCAGTTCCATTGGGCGAACTTCAACAACGAACCGGTGAACCACTGGCTCGATGTGGTGAAGCTGCTGCTGAGCATACCCATGGCACACCAGCTCATCGGCTACTACACCGTGGCCGACGACTCCGACGGCGTTCTGAAGGTCATGCGCAGCTACCAGTACTTCGCGGCCAGTCGCATCTCCGATCGCGTGACGAAGATCGATCGGGACAAGCTGTGGGGCGCCAAGGGGCTCAAAGGCGGTTATGTGTGGCATACCACCGGCAGTGGCAAGACCATGACCAGCTTCAAGTGCGCGCAGCTGATTGCCAATTCCAAAGACGCCGACAAGGTGGTGTTCCTGGTAGACCGCATCGAGCTGGGAACGCAGTCGCTGGAGCAGTACCGGTCGTTCGCCAGCGCCACCGAGGCGGTGCAGCAGACCGAGAGCACCGATGTGCTGAAAGCGAAGCTGAAGAGCTCCGATCCTTCTGACACACTCATCGTGACGTCTATTCAGAAGATGGGCAACATCGATGAGGACGCCATGAGCGCGGCAGACCTGGAGGCGATTCGGAAGAAGCGTATGGTGTTCATTGTGGACGAGTGCCATCGCTCGACATTCGGCAAGAACATGGAGACCATCCGGCGAGTGTTTCCCTCGGCGGTGCTGTTCGGTTTCACGGGCACGCCGATACACGAGGAGAATCGCAAAAAGCTGAGCACGACCACCGATGTGTTCGGCGACGAGCTGCACCGCTACAGCATCGCCGACGGCATTCGGGACGGGAACGTGCTCGGGTTCGACACGTACCCGGTAGCCACCTATCCGGAGTTCGATTTGCGACAAGCGGTGGCGCTGGACGAGGCCAAGGCCCGCAGTATTGAAGAGGTGATGGGCGATCCGCGGCGCGAGCGGGTATACTACCAGGTCATGGACATGCCCATGGCCCCTTACGAGAATGATCGGGGTGAGCGGTGCCACGGCATCGAGAGCATGGTGGCGGAATCGCAGTACGGCACGGCCGGCCAGGCGGAGGTGACGGAGCACCAGCGCCAGGTGGTGGCCGACATTTTGAAGCACTGGCCGACGCTCAGCCGCATGGGGAAGTTCCATGCGGTGTTCGCCACCCATTCCATTCCCGAGGCCATCGACTACTACCACCTGTTCAAGGAGCAGGACAAATTGCCCCTGAGCGTGACGGTTCTGGTTGATCCCTCGATCGATAACGAGCAGGAGCGCATCGATAAGGCACTCATCAAGCAGGATGCGCTTGAGGAGATAATCGGCGATTACAACGAGCGCTACGGCAAGGAATTCACGCTAGGCACGTGGCCGGCTTTCAAGACCGATGTGTCCAACCGGCTGGCTCACAAACGGCCCTATCTGGGCATCGAGAAGAAGCCCGAGGAGCGGCTCGATATTCTCATTGTGGTGGACCAGATGCTGACCGGCTTCGACTCGAAGTGGATCAATGCCCTGTATCTGGATAAGATCCTGCGCTATGAGATGATTATCCAAGCGTTCAGCCGCACGAATCGCCTGTTCAACGAGAACGAGAAGCCGTTCGGCGTTATTCGCTACTATCGTCGGCCCCATACGATGCGCAAATATATCGAGGAGGCTATCAGCTTGTATTCGGGCGACAAGCCCTTCGGCCTGTTCGTACCGAAACTGCGGGAGAATCTGTTAGCGCTGAACAGCGTCTTCGATGAGATTTCCTCGGTATTCCACGATGGGGGAGTGGAAGGTTTTCTGCATCTGCCTGAGAATGGCGCCGCCAAGGCCAAGTTCGCCAAGCTCTTCCGCGAATTCGACTTGCTGGTAGAAGCGGCAAAGGTGCAGGGGTTTACGTGGGACGAGTCGGATTACGACTTCCCGGTGGGGGAGGACGTGGTCGAGGAACTGGCGGCGGCAATTTCCGATGTGATGGAAAATGTCGGGGCGGAGCTGGTTGAGAATCGCGAGATTATATCGGTGCGTTTCGATGAGACCGATTACCTCACGCTGGCCCAGCGCTACAAGGAGCTGCCGGCCGGTGAGGGGCGGGAGCGCGGAGGAGCCGATATCCCCTATGACATCAGCGGTTACTTGATGGATATCGACACCACGAAGATCGACCAGGACTACATGAACGCGAACTTCTCCAAGTGGCTCAAGCAGCTTGATTTGGAGGGTGCGGATGCGGCGGCCACCGAGGCGGCCCTGGCGGCGTTGCACAAAACCTTCGCCACGCTGAGTCAGGAAGAGCAGAAGTATGCCAACCTGTTCATTCACGACGTGCAGAGTGGCGATGTGTTCGTGGACTCTACCAAGACGTTCCGCGACTACATCACCGAGTATCAGCGCCATGCCCAAGACGAGCGCATCGCGCGTGCCGGAGACTTCCTGGGCGTGAATGTGGCGCAGCTCGCGGAGCTTCTTGCCGCAGGGCCTGATGAGGAGGGCTTGAACGAATTCGGCCGCTTCGACAAGCTCATGGATACCGTGGATTTAGCGCGAGCGCGCGAGTATCTGTCTGCACTCGAGGGCGCTTCTATTCCCGCGTTCAAGGTGAAGATGCGCGCCGATAGCCTGCTCCGTCGCTTCATCTTGGAAGGAGGCTTCGACTTGTAGGATTTTCACTGCCTGCCTCCTCACGCTGATGAAGGGTGATGAGCGAGTCGAGCCTGGCGAAGAGCGCGCCGATCTTGTGTTGCTCGGAAAGCGAGGGGACGGGAATTGACTCGGATAGAAAATCATTGGCTACAAGATCGTGCATCATAGTTGACGCTTTCGTAGACCTGACCAGTGCGCTCCGCATCAATCTCTCGTTGTTTATGGCGTATTTCCAATACCACAAGTCGTATGATGTGTTTGGCCTGAACACGATAAAGATATGGGAAACAATACCGTCGCCGATGACATTCTCTACGAATCTGCCATGCGAGAACTCTTTGTTCGAATGGCCCTCGAAGGCAATATCTCCGACGCGCATCACATTGTACGTCCGAAGATATTCCCGATCCGAGACCACAGCCTCCGGGTTGAACCTCATTGCCGCAACGGAGATGATTTTGTCGGTCTCGAAGCTCAAATCATTTTTCTCGTAGACAGGCTTATACAACTCCCCCAGCTTACGCTGTTCCCAAGCTGTCGTGAATCCCCCCCCCGGCATCTTCATGCTCGAGTTTTGTATCAATCCAACAGGCGCTTGCTAATGATTGGGAACAGCGTAGGTTGGGGGAGCTTTTGACATACGAGCAGCCGCAGCCTTACATTGTTGAAAGCACTGAATACAGCGGTAACCCCGGAACCCCCGTGCTTACAGCTGGACAGCGCTTCATTTTGGGATATACCGATGAGGAATATGGAATAAAGATTGCCAGCGAAGATAGCCCCGTTGTTATTTTCGATGACTTCACCACCTCATCTCATTTTGTTGAATTCCCATTTAAAGTGAAGAGTTCAGCGATGAAACTTTTGAGTCCAAGGGACAAGGAGGATGACTTTCGGTTTATCTTCCATACGTTGGGGAAGATAAACTACACGCCGCAAGGTCACGAACGACATTGGATATCAAAGTTTTCAAAATTTAGCGTTCCTGTTCCGGGCAAAATAGAACAAGAAAAAATAGGCTCCCTCTTCCGTAACCTCGACTCGCTCATCACCCTTCATCAGCGTGAGCGTTTCGCCGATCTAGATGAGACTTGAAATGGAGCGCATTACAAGGTCGACATCCTGGTTCTCAAGTTCTTGGATGATGTGCAGGTAGGTTTTTTGCGTCGTGTTCATGCTGGCATGCCCCAGTCTCTTGGCAACACTCGCGATGGATACGCCGGCGAACAGCAGGAGCGACGCGTGCGTATGGCGCAGACCGTGCACGGATATCACGGGTATTTCCGCATGCCTGCAGTGGCGCTCTAGCACGTCATTGGCAGTCGAGTTGTAGACCTTCCCGTTCACGAAGATGGGCTCATCGGGGGGAAGCGACTTGGTGAGTTCCGAAAACTGAATGACGAGCTGCCAATCGAGTTGCACCTTGCGAACTGACGAACGGTTTTTCGTGGGCACGAAGCCGCCTCCGCTCTTATAGTCCCAGGTTTTGCTCACCGACACCACCTGCCTTCCGAATTCGAAGTCGGCGGGGGTAAGCGCGATGGCCTCCGAGAACCGCAGCCCTGTTTTGGCGATGAGCAGGATAAGCCAATCCCATGAGATGTCCGCCCCGAGGTTGAGATCGTTGAGCAAGCGGTGGAGTTCGAACTGGTTCAGGTATTTCTGCTTCTTGGCGCGCGGGGTCTTGCCCTTGATGATGGCCTTTCGTGTCGGATCTCTGTCGACAAGGCCCTCGTCCACGGCGTCGAGGACGGCGCCTTTAAGTTGGTGGTGGAAATCCATCGTGGTTTGCCGCTCGTGGCTTTGGGCGTAGTCGTTGAGAAGCTGCTGGTAGGTGATTCGGTTGAGCTCTGCCAGGGTGAGCAGAGGGATGAGCTTTTGCAGCCATGCGCAGGTGAGGTGGTATTTGCTGAGTGTCACATCGCGCACGGCGCCCTCCTTGTACATGGCAACCCATTGTCGATAGTAATCGCAGAAGGTGTGCTGGGGTGTCATCGCGTTGATCATGGCCTTCTCCTATCTTCGTTTCGGGGTTCGTTTGGATTGCTCACGCTGACGAAGGTTTTACGAGCATAGGCGAAGGGGGCATGGACGCGCAATGGCTTCGGGCTTGCTGATTGCGTGGGATGCGGGCCTGCCGCAGCGGGTGCGTGGTATGATGGCGGCGAAATTACGGAAGGCGCCTGCGACGGCGCCGCGCACGGTGTGAGTTAACTTTGTCCGGATTCCGGGTCGCTCCCCTGTGCCACAGGAAGAGGGCCCCTCCTGTATCCTCTCGGGTTGTCTAGGCCGGAGACGGAGAGGAAGGACCCTCCATGCGCGATCATACC
>NZ_WAJS01000007.1 GCF_008831045.1 Adlercreutzia muris | reverse complement strand
CAAGAGGGATCACTACACACTTTTGTGCCTATAAGAGAGTTGGACGGAGACAACTCGGAGCCTCAAGAATCGAAGATTCAACTGGGGAAACCTAGGAAAATCTTACACACTTTTGTTCCTATATCCCTGGAATGAGGATTAACGTGGCTAATGCGGACGAAAGCATCATATCCCGCTTCCAGGAGAATCTTGAGACGATCAGAAAGGTCGCTGGATGGACTTCCCAGGAACTCGCAGACGAGATCGGGGTCACGCGACAAACCATCAGTAACCTTGAGAGCGGCAGGTCGAAGATGACCAAGACGCAGTATCTTGCTTTGCGCACAGTGCTGAATTTCGAGATTATCCAGAATGACAATCGCTCCCTTGCAACCATCGTCAAGTCGCTTGTAGATGACATGGAGCTGCCTGCGGGTTATGAGGTATCTCTTGATCCGGTTGCCCACTCGCAGGGTGATAGAAGGAAGAACGCCGCAATGATAGGTCTGAGCGTCCTTACCGCGGCGGCTGCGGGAAGCATAGGCGCAATAGGCCTGCTGTCAGGCCTTACTGCCCTGTGGAAGAAGTGATGTGAGATGAATGAGATAGTAAAGGCCGAAATCGAGCTGGATGCCGTACCCGAGAGCGAAGGGCAGCCCAAAACAGTACGAGTTGATATGACGAGACTCGCCAACCCCGCGACAGCCTCTGTGGCAAGGGTCGCTCAGTTTGTGCAGTTGGGCAAAGATGCCCTTGGTGCGCTTAATCCTGAGGAAGTCCTTATCGTCAACATCCCGAAGGGGGTCAAGGAGGATATCAAAAAGGGCGTTGCGTGGCTCAACGAGAAAAAGGACGGGAGCGGAATCCTCCCACAGGTCATGGTTGAATCAGAAAGCGGCCGTAAGCAGGTCAAGAAGATTCTCACGGCAGAGTCGGAGTCCCTCGTTCCCGAAGACCTTCATAGAGCGCTCACTCAAGACCTCAACAGTATCTACCTCCAGCAGCAGCTGCCAGCGATTGCTGCTCAACTGGAGGAGACATTGGATTGTGTCTACCAGATAAAACAAGGGCAAAAAGACGATAGGGTTGGCGCTTTGCTTGGCGCGGTCAACCAGATCCATTACGCCCTCGACACCAATGATGAGGCGGTCCTGAAGAACGCCATCGGATCTCTTCAAAAGGAATCAAGGGTGTTGGGAGAATCTCTCAAGACCCTCGTATCGACCTTTGAAGAGGTGCCTGAGTCAAAGCTTCAGCTCGTTCTGAAGATGGCTTTTGGCATGGACTACTCAACCAAGAAGAAGAGCGAGCTGGACGAGATAACCGAGTACTTCGAGCTTTACGAGAAAGCCCAGGAGGCATTAGTGGTCGGAGCATATCTCGCAAACGGCGAGAGAGGAATGAAATCCATCCTGGTGCAACGTAGAGCCTTCCTGGAGAGTTTGGACGTCAACAATCTTCAGACATTGAAAAATCTCTTGCCGGCAAGTGCGCTTGAGCATAAATGGATCAACGAGATTGAAGAGTTTATTGCGGAGTCTGAACGGGAATACAGGCTCCTTCCTGAAGGATCTTACGACTCAATTGAAGTAAAAGTAACAGCAGGCCAGCTATTGGAGGCGATTGAAGATGACGAAGCAGAAGAGTGAAGAAAAGAATTCTAACGACGTAGAACATGGCAACGTCGTTATGAATCAGGTGATAGATGCGGTAAAAGTCGGCGTTCCAGCTGTGGCAGGCTTCGCACTGACGGTTGTCAAAGGCGTGCCAAAGGTTATTAAGCTGATTAAGCGATAGGAGCTGTATTGAATATCTTGCTTAGATTCGGGGCTGGCCTATTTGGTACCGCAGTAGCCGCATTTATCGGAGGCAAGCTTTATAGCGAGCACTATTACAAAGAGGATGGATTCAACCCTAACGGCTATGACCGTGACGGCTATGACCGAGAGGGCTTTAACGAGGACGGGTTTGATCGTGAGGGATACAATCGAGCCGGATTCGATAAGAGGGGATTTAACCGCGACGGTTACGACCAAGAGGGCTATGACAGGAGTGGCTATGATTCGCAGGGTTTCGACAGACGCGGTTTCGACCACAACGGGTTTAACTCTGACGGACTCGACTCAAGTGGCTATAACCGGAAGGGCTACAACAACGACGGAATAGATCGTGTCGGCTTCGACTTCGGTTACTACAGCTCCGCCATCAAGGAGATGAGGGAGCTGGCGCAGAAAGCCCACGGACAGATGAAACGGGGAGAGTTGCCGTATGCGTTTCGCGATATCCGTGTTGATGCAGAAAAGGTTCTTAAAGCGATTCTTCGACACAATGGGAAAAGAATCGACAAGGGCGAGAATCTGAGTGACATGATTTACAAGTGTAAGCGGTCAAAGCTCGTTCCCTTGGAATTGTGTGAAAAACTCGACGGCCTCCGTTTTCGGTGCAACGATACGCAACATGACACGGAGGTAGAGAAGAGCTACAACGAGGCACATTTCTGCTATAAGACACTATGTGAAGCAATCGATTATCTTGAAGAGATTACTTAACCGTAGATTGCGAATAGTACACGGCTGCCTTTTAGTGTCAAGGGGACGGTTCTCTTGACACTCGCATCTTTCGGTAGCGTTGTGTCCCCATGAAGCCTGTGGTATAAATGCCCGGGTGGCTGAATAAGTTGCCTCCAAGCGCCGGGGGCAGTCCCCCGGCATTTTTATTGGAGCTAAGAAGCGGGGCTGCGGAACCTGTTTTGCCCCGAAGCTTTTTGCTCGAAGTGCGGGCCGCGATGGCGTGTTCCTCGCTAAAGCACGAACGCGCTCGACTTGAGTGAAATGCTCACCGCTCGGGTGCTTTACAGCAGGAAACCGAAGCGGTAGGGACACAATTGCCGCCGTGCTTCGGTTTCGTTGGCACTATTATAGCAGCTACTTCAACTTTGTTACTGTGCGTTTTTTTGTCGACGAAGAGCAACGATTTGACCTTGCGGTTGAGGGATAGCTGTTTTTTCAATTCGCTGAGTACTTGTTGGTCGCGGGTGTTCTTCATGCGTTTGGAGTCGAACACGATACGGTACGACTGGTTCATGGCTTTCTTGATGTTTTTTGCCTACGATAGACATATGTCAAAGGGACGGTTCTCTCAACATCCGCATCTCGTCATTTTGAACTGAAGTCGCCGTTCCGTCTGAGGCGGCGATTTTTGTTTGCTAGAATGCGCTTCGAGATATGATGACCCCGAAGGTGAGGGGAAGCGATGATTTGCGATAACGTGCTTCAGGCGGTGGGAGGGACGCCGCTCGTGCGCCTGCAGCGCATGGCGGGGCCCGAGGATGCCCAGGTGCTCGTGAAGTTCGAAGGTGTGAACGTGGGCGGGTCGGTGAAGATGCGCACGGCGCTCAAGATGATCGAGGAGGCCCTGGACTGCGCCCGGCGCCTTGCGCGGGAGGAGGGCCTGTTCTGCGGCATCTCCTCGGGTACCAACGTGGTCGCGGTCCTGCGTCTGGCGGCGAAGCTCGGCCCGGGCAAGACGGTGGTCGCGCTGGCCCCGATACCGGCGAGCGCTACTTTTCCACGCCGTTACTGTGATTGCGGGCGGCCTGAAGGCCGCCCCTACAGAGAGTTGCTGCTGTAGTCGTGGGCGGCCTAGATGTCAGGAGAACCGTCCCCTTTGACATTCAGGCCAGTATCTCCAGGATGAGCTGGCAGCGGGTGCCGATGGGGATGGTGTTGGCGTCCAGGAAGGTGCGGATCTGGCGGCGGGGGAGCACGAAGGGCTCGATGAGCTCGGCGGCCTCGGGAGCCGCTGCGCCGCCCGGCTCCACTTGGGCGAACACGACGTGCACGTTCTCCTCGGCGAGGCCGGTGGACGAGAATCCCGGTTGGGGCAGCGGGCGCACCGGCGCGTCCACGTCGTCGCGCAGGCGGTAGCCCGTCTCCTCGTACAACTCGCGGGCCACGGCCTCCTCCAGCGATTCGCCGGCATCCACGAGCCCGGCGGGAAGCGAGATGCACCAGCTGTTCAGCGGGTAGCGGAACTCGCGTTCCAGAAGCACCGATCCGTCGGGCAGGATCGGCACGATGCACACGGCATCGGGTGTGGGAGGCTCGCCGGCACCGAGCGCGTCGAGCGCCGCGCGGTAGGCTTCGGGCCCCTTGCGCGAGACGCCCTCGTAGGCGTAGGGGCGCCCGTCGGGCATCGTGTAGTGCAGGTGGTACTTGTTGATCCAGCCTGTGGACACGGTCTCGATGGAGGCGAGTTGGGGGGTAGAGGTAGCGGGGAAGGAGGGAAGAACCTCGTCGGACCCGGCCGCGTCTTCGGATGTGGTGCCGTTTGCGGTCGTCGTTTGCCGGGCAGGAGAGGCATCAGCGGCGGCACCTTCGACGTCCTTAAGGCTCGCCGTTCCCGTGGCTGCCAGTTCGTCGGCGGTCAGAATCTGCACCCCGACGTGTGCCATATCCGCCAGGTTCGCCCGCTGCACTTCCGGGGTGCGCGACGAGGTGGCGTCGGCGAGCACGGCCACGTTGTAGCCGAGCGCCATCCCGTCGTAGGCCGTCGAGCGCACGCAATTCGGCGTCGTGGTGCCCGCGAGCACGATGGTGCCGATGCCGCGTGCCTGCAGCCGCTCGTGCAGATCGGTGCCGAAGAAGGCCGACCAGCTCGGCTTTACGATAACAGGCTCGCCCTCGCGCGGCGCCAGCTCGGGCGGACAGACGAGGCTCTCGGGCCACGCGGTTGACAACGGTCGGCCGCCTTGCGCCCATGTTCCGTGGCGCACCGCTTCCACATCGCTGCCGTCGGCGGCGTATTCGCGGCGCACATGGTAGACGGCCAGCCCGTGGTCCCGCGCCGCGGCAAGGGCGCGCTCGCAGGCGGGGATCGTGGCGGCGGCGCCGGCGATGCACAGGGGCGAGGCGGGGTCGATGAAGCCCCTCTGCATGTCGATGAGGATCAGCGCGGTGCGGGCAGCGTCGGTCATGGGAGCTCCTTCTTTCAACGGTGTCAACGCGTAGAGGGGGCGCGGGATGCTCTGTTCGAGCAAGTTTCGCAGCTGCAACATACGTAGCATGTTGCAAGCGAGGACTGTCTGAGCGAATCAGGATGTCCTGCACCTCCGACCGGCGACGAGTGCGAGAGTGCTATACTGCCACCAATATTCTCACCGTGCAACTGAGAGAAAGGGAACCCCATGATCCTCCTCGGCATCCTCATCGTGCTGCTCGTGCTGCTCGCACCGCAGATCTTCTTCATCGTGCCGCAGCAGAACGTCTACATCATCGAGCGGCTCGGCAAGTTCAACCGCACCGTGGGCGCGGGCCTGAACATCAAGATCCCGTTCTTCGAGACCGTCGCCGCCAAGGTTGACATGCGCACGCGCCAGGAGCAGTTCACTATCGACGCGAAGACCCGCGACAACGTGACCGTCACCATGGCCATTGCCGCCCAGTACCGTGTGAGCGCCCAGCCGGCCGCCCAGGGGCAGCCCTCGGGCGTGTGGCGCAGCTACTACATGCTGGCCAATCCCACGGCCCAGATGCGCTCCTACCTCATCGACGCGCTGCGCTCCAGCGTGCCCCAGTACACGCTGGACGAGGTATTCGACAAGAAGGACGCCATCGCCTCGGATGTGAACCAGACGGTATCGGGCCTCATGGTGGCCTACGGCTACGACGTGGTGAGCACGCTCATCACGGCCATCGACCTGCCGGCCGACGTGGAGCAGTCCATGAACCGCATCAACTCCGCCCAGCGGGAGAAGGAGGCGGCCCAGTCCCTCGCCGAGGCCGAGCGCATCAAGGTGGTCACCGAGGCCCGGGCCCGCGCCGAGGCCATGGAGCAGGCCGGCCGCGGCATCGCCGCCCAGCGCAAGGCCATCGCCGACGGCATCTCCGAGTCGCTCGCGGTCATCAAGAGCTCCGGCGTGTCGGCGGCCGAGGCCAACCAGCTGTTCATCTTCACCCAGTGGACCGACATGATGAGCGAGTTCGCCCGCAACGGCCGCCAGTCCACGGTGGTGCTGCCGAGCGACTTCTCCCAGACGGCGTCCATGTTCGAGCAGATGCTCGTGGCCCAGGAGACAGAAGGCGAAGACGAGTTCGTCATCGTGGAGGAAGAGGCGCCCGGCCGCGCCTAGGGCTGGCTCCGCTGCGCCTAACCGGCGTTCCCCAACCGTTCCCGTGGATTTTCGCGGAATGGCGGGGAAATTTTCCTTGCGCGGGCGCGGTAGTGGCGATATACTGTCAAATCGCGTCCATAACTAGATGAAATCGCAAGACCACTGGAAGTATAGAGTAGGAAATGGCAATGGATATCATTCGCGCTATCGAGCAGCAGCAGATCAAGCAGGACCTCCCCGAGTTCAACGTGGGCGATAACGTCAAGGTCCACTACCGCATCAAGGAAGGCAACCGCGAGCGCATCCAGGTGTTCCAGGGCGACGTCATCCGCCGCCAGGGCGCTTCGGTCCGCGAGACCTTCACCGTGCGCAAGATCAGCTTCTCCATCGGCGTCGAGCGTACCTTCCCGGTGCATTCCCCGAAGATCGAGAAGATCGAGGTGACCCGTCACGGCGACGTGCGTCGCGCCAAGCTGTACTACCTGCGCAACAAGGTGGGCAAGGCCGCCAAGATCAAGGAGAAGTCGTTCCGCTAGGACGCAACTTCCGTGTACTGCCAAGGGCTCCTTCGGGGGCCCTTTTTCTTGGGTTGACCTGTGGCTATCGCAGGCTCCAGCCCTGCCGACGATGAGAGGAGAGCCTGGTGATCGACCTGACCGTCCCCGAGATACGCGCCAAGCTCCAGCACGCCGACGCGGCCGCCTTCGCCGTGCTGGAGCGCTCGCTGGTGGCCGATACCCGCAAGGGGGTGCGCCAGGCCGTGGAGGTGGCGCGCCGCCGTCTCGAGGCCGAGGCCGCCGAGGCGGAGCGGCTGGCGAGTATGTACGCCTTCGAGCGACAGCTGGCCGCCGAGCGGGGCGGCCGGGTGATTCTCGGCCTCGACGAGGTGGGGCGCGGTCCCCTGGCTGGCCCCTTGGCCGTGGGCGGCGTCGTCCTCGGGGAGGAGGTCATCGCCGGGCTCAACGACTCCAAGCAGGTGCGGCCGGAGGACCGCGAGGCCATCGCCGACGCCGTGCGCGAGCGGGCCCGGGCGTGGACGGTGCAGTACGTGGAGCCGGCCGATATCGACCGCGACGGCATGACCGCCTCCCTGCGACGGGCGTTTGGGGCCGCCATCGCCGCTGTGGAGGCGGCCGGCGTGGCCGTGGACGTGGTGCTCCTGGATGGCAACCCGCTTCGTCTGGACGAGCGGGAGGTGAGCGTGGTGAAGGGCGACGGGAAGTGCGCCTCCATCGCCGCGGCCTCCATCGTGGCCAAGGTGGCCCGCGACGGCCTCATGGAGGCCTACGACGCCGAGTACCCGGGCTATGGCTTCGCGGGGAACAAGGGCTATGGATCCGAGGGGCATTTGGCTGCCATTCGGGAGCGGGGGCTCACCCCCATCCATCGCCGCAGCTTCTGTACCTCCTTCACCCAAGAGAGCCTTTTCTAGCGACCCGAGGGGCGAGGGGCGACACAGCGACGGCTTGCGACCGCTAACAAGGCGGCGCCGTGGCGTTTCGCTGGCGGCGCGGGGGCGGCGCGGCAGCGCCCTGCGGGCGGTTCGGCGACGGTGCCGGGGCGGTGCGCGGCGGGGGTTATCGGCGGTTTTCCCGCGACATAAGTGCGACTTTGGGAGAGTAGGGTGCTCCTACCGAGAAAGGAGCACGCCTCATGGTCACGATAGAGGAAGCGGCCGTCGGCCGCGCTGCGGCGCCCGCGAAAAAGCGCCGACAGGCCAAAGACGCCCCCATAGGAAAACATGCGGCCCCGACCGAGGGCGATAACAAGCCGCGAAAGCGCAAGTCCTCCTCGCGAAAGGCATCGCCAGGGGTTGTCGGAACTGCCGCGCGGCGGTCGTCCAAGGGGAAGACGGCTGTGGGCGGATCGGCGCCTGCCACGGTCCGGGAGCCGCGCGGGCGGCGCAACCGGGCCCTCGGGGCTCGCGGAGAGGATGCAGCCGTCCGATTTCTCGAGGCCCGGGGCTACCATATCCTCGAGCGCAACTGGACCTGCTTCGCCGGCGAGGCGGACATCATCGCCGCTGACGGGACGACTCTCGTTTTCGTCGAGGTGAAGACGCGCCGCGACGATTCCCACGGGCTGCCCTCCGAGGCCGTGGGCCGGGCCAAGCGCGAGCGTTACGAGAAGATCGCCCTCGCCTACGTGACCGACCACTTCTTCGATGAGGCTGTGGTGCGTTTCGACGTGGTGGCCATTACCGTGCTGCCCGAGGACCGCGCCTTCGTGAGCCATCATGTCGGCGCCTACTCGGCGGGCTGAGCCATGGCCTTTGGACAATGCGCAGTCATGAGCGCCACCGTGCGCGGGGTGGATGTGGTGCCCGTCACCGTGGAGGTGGTGGTTTCCGGGGGTCTGCCGGGCATGGCCATCGTCGGCATGCCGGATGCGGCCATCCAAGAGGCCCGGGAGCGGGTGCGGGCGGCCATCCGCGCCGCCGGCTTCAAAATGCCGGGGGAGAAGATCGTCGTGAACCTGGCGCCGAGTCATCTGCGCAAGACGGGCTCGGGCTTCGATCTGCCCATCGCCCTGGGCATCCTCGTGGCCACCGGGCAGATCGATCCGGCTTGGGCCCGGGATACTCTCTACGTGGGGGAGCTGTCGCTGGACGGCACCGTGCGGCCTGTGGCCGGAACCCTGGCCTGTGGCATCTGCGCCCGTTCCTGCGAGCTCGATTTCGTCTGTGCCCGGGACAGCGACCCGGTGCCCCTGGAGGGCGTGCGCATCCTTGCCATCGACCGCCTCGATGCGGCGGCGGGGGAGGGCGGCGCGGCCCGATGTCTGAGCCTCCACGGCCGGGGCCGGGGTGCTTCGGGGCCGTCGGGTGCGCCGGACTATCGCGAGGTGTCGGGCCACGAGGGGGCGAAGCGCGCCTTTCAGATCGCAGCGGCCGGTGGTCACGGCCTGCTCATGATGGGGCCGCCCGGGGCCGGCAAGACCATGCTCGCCTCTCGGATGCCCTCCATCCTGCCTCCCCTCGATCCCGATGAGGCCCTCGAGGCGGCGGTGGTGCACTCGGTGGCCGGCGAGCCCATCGCCTCCGTCATCGCCGGCGAGCGCCCTTTCCGCAGCCCGCACCACAGCGCCTCCCTCGCGGGGCTCGTGGGCGGGGGCAGCCCCATCCGCCCGGGGGAGATCTCCCTGGCCCATCATGGCGTCCTCTTCCTCGATGAGCTGCCGGAGTTCCGGTCATCGGTGCTCCAGGGCATCCGCCAGCCGCTGGAGAGCGGGGCGGTCACCATCACCCGGGCCGACGGCAACGTGGTCTTCCCGGCCCGTTTCATGCTGGTGGGCGCGGCGAACCCGTGTCCCTGCGGCTACTTCGGCGACGACCGCCACGAGTGCACCTGCACTGTGCCCCAGATACGGGCCTACCAGAACCGCATCGGCGGCCCGCTCATGGATCGCATCGACATTCACCTCGATGTGCGGCGCACGCCGCCGAGCGTCGTGCTCTCGCCCCAGGGCGGCCTCGATTCGGCCACCCTGCGGGAGGGGGTGCTCCGGGGCCGCGCCTTCGCGGCACGACGCGCGGCCGGGACGGCGAGCCGTCGGGCGCCGTTCAGCGTCGAGGGGTGCGCCCTGGACGAGGGGGCGCGGTCGTTTCTCGTGTCCATGGCGGAGCTGCACTCCATGAGCGGCCGGGCCATCGTGCGCACCCTGTCGGTGGCGCGCACCATCGCAGATATGGACGAGGCGGAGACGGTGGGGTGCGAGCACCTGGCCGAGGCGGTGAGCTACCGCGTCCGCGACGGAATAGGAGGTTGCTGACATGCCCGTGCTATCCATGAGGCTCTCCGGCGAGCGCTTCGAGCTCGCTGGAGACGACAGAGCGTTCCCGCCCTTGCTCAAGGCTTCCCCGCGGCCCCCGGAGCGTCTCTACGGGGTGGGCGATCCTTCGGCCCTGCGACCGGGGCTCGCCGTGGTGGGGGCGCGTCGGGCGACGCCCTACGGCCGCACGGCGGCCCGGCGCTTCGCCTCGGCCGCTGCCGTCCGGGGCATCCCCATCGTGTCCGGGGGCGCCCGGGGTTGCGATGCGGTTGCCCACGAGGCGGCCCTGGCTGCCGGTTGTCCCACCGTGGCCTTTCTCGGCGGCGGCTGCGACCAGCTCTATCCTGCCGAGAACGCCGGGCTGTTCCAGCGCATCGTCGATGGTGGCGGGGCCGTGGTGTCCGAGCGCCCCTGGGACTTCCCTCCCCAGCCCTATACTTTCCGCGAGCGCAACCGGCTCATTGCGGGCCTCGCGCGGGCCACGCTCATTGTGGAGGCCGGCCTGCCCTCGGGCACCTTCTCCACGGCCGACGAGGCCCTGGCGGCCGGACGGGAGGTGTGGGTGGTGCCGGGGGCCATCACCTCCGAGAATTCCCGCGGCGCCAACCGCTTGCTCTACCAGGGCGCCCTGCCCATCATCGACGACGACAGCTTCGCCGATGCCCTGTTTCTCACCTACGGGTGCCTGAGGGAGCCTGAAGCGGAGGGAGGGAAGGGGGAAGGAGCCGATGCGCCGCTCGCGGGACGGGCAGCTGAGGAGGCCCTGCTCGCCGCCCTGGCCGCCGAGCCCCTCGGCATGGAGGAGCTGCGCGAACTGGCTCGGGCCCACGGCCCGGCGGGCGGGGAGCTGCCGTGGCTCATGGTCTGGCTTGCCACGGCCCAGCGGGATGGCCTCGTCGCCCAGTACCCGGACGGCCGCTACGGGCCGCGGCTGCCCGCACTGGAAGGAGGCCGGCCATGAGCCGCGCGATCGTGACGTCCTGGGGGAGCGCCGCCGGATTGACGGGGGTGACCGTGCCGTTATTTGGTATCCTGTTGAGCCATGACATACCATGTGAACATAGTAGGCGGCGGTCTGGCGGGCAGCGAGGCGGCCCTCGATCTGGCGGACCGCGGCATTGCGGTGAGCCTGTGGGAAATGCGTCCCGAACGCCGGACCCCCGTGCACCATACGGGAGGGCTGGCCGAGCTCGTCTGCTCGAACTCCCTCAAGAGCACCAAGCCCGACAGCGCGGCGGGACTGCTGAAGGAGGAGCTTGCGGTCCTCGGCTCGCCGCTCATGGAGGAGGCCCGGGCTACGGCTGTGGCGGCCGGCGGTGCCCTGGCCGTGGATCGGACGCTGTTCAGCCGGGCGGTGACCGAGCGCGTGGAGGCCCATCCCCTCATCGAGGTGGTGCGTCGGGAGGCGACGGATATCGCCGCGCTCGCCCGCGGGGCCGACGCGGTCGTCCTGGCGAGCGGCCCGCTCACCTCCGACGGGCTCTCCTCGGCGCTCATGGCCCTGACCGGCCGCGACGCTCTGGCCTTCTACGACGCCGCGGCCCCGGTGGTGATGGCGGACTCCATCGATCGGGAACGCGTGTTCCGCCAGAGCCGCTACGAGGATGCCAGCGCCGGCGGCGACTACCTGAACGCTCCGTTCTCCCGGGAGGAGTACGAGCGCTTCGTCGACGAGCTGCTCTGCGCCGAGCGGGTCATCGCCAAGGACTTCGAGAGTCGGGAGCTGTTCCAGGCCTGCCAGCCCATTGAGGAGATCGCCCGGGCCGGTCGCGACGCGCCGCGCTTCGGGGCCCTCAAGCCGGTCGGCCTCACCGATCCGCGCACGGGACGCCGCCCCTGGGCTGCCCTCCAACTGCGGGCCGAGGACGCTTGCGGCCAAAGCTACAACCTGGTGGGCTTTCAGACCAACCTCACCTTTCCGGAGCAGCGCCGCGTGTTCCGCCTCATCCCCGGTCTGGAGCAGGCCGAGTTCGCCCGCTACGGCGTGATGCACCGCAACACGTTCCTCGATGCGCCGCGCCTGCTAGATGACCACGGGCGCCTCGTCTCCGATGAGGCCCGGGCCCTGGGCGCGCCGATTTACGTGGCGGGTCAGCTGGGCGGCACCGAGGGGTACTGCGAGGCCATCCGCTCGGGGCTCCATGTTGCCCTGGCTGTGACGGCCGATCTGCGCGGGCGCGTCCTTCCGCCGCTGCCGCCCGACACGGTATGGGGGGCGCTTCTGGCCTACGCTACGGACCCGGCCACGACGGACTACCAGCCCATGCACGTGAACTTCGGCATCCTGAGGCCCCTCGACCCGCCGGTGCGCAACAAGCGGGAGCGCTACGGTGCCTACGCCCGTCGGGCCTCGGAGGCTCTCGACGGCTACCGCATCGCCCTCGAGGCTGCGGGCCTGATGGCGCCATGACGGGCGAGGAGCTGCCCGAGCTGCCCGGCGCCGGGGAGGTGGAGCGGTTCTGCACCGCTCTGGCCGTGGAGCAGGGGGCCTCGGCCCACACGGTGCGGGCCTATCGCGAGGATCTGCGGGCCTATCTGGCATGGGCCCGCCGAAGCGGCCTTTCCCCCTGGGAGGTGTCCTATCGCCAGCTGCGCCGCTACCTGGCCGAGCTCGACCAGGCCCGCTACGCTCGCACGACCATTAAGCGCCACCTGTCCTCGCTGCGCTCGTTCTTCCGCTGGGCCAATCGGGCCGGCGTCACCGCCAGCGACCCGGCCGGGGTCGTCCAGGCCCCCAAGGCCGCGCGGCGGCTGCCCAAGACCATCGCCCGGGATGACATGGCGGCCTTGCTGGCCGTCTACGGCGAGGTAGACGCCGACGGTGCGCCACGGGAGCAGACGGCGGCGGAGATGCGGGACGCGGCCCTGCTCGAGTTCCTCTTCTCCTGTGGCGCCCGCGTGTCCGAGGCGGCGGGGCTGCGTCTGGACTGGGTCGATTTCCCGGCTGGCGAGGTAAAGGTGTTCGGCAAGCGGTCCAAGGAGCGCATCGTGCCCCTGTCCCGGAAGGGGGCACGGGCCATGGAGCGCTATCTGAACGAGGCGCGGTCGGATCTGCTCCAGGGGCAGGCCAGCGAGTTCTTCTTCGTGTCGAATCGCGGGCGTCCCCTGAGCGCCGACGGCATCCGCAAGATGTTCAAGCGCGCCCTGCGGGCCGCCGGCCTCGACGAGAGCCTGTCGCCCCATGCCATGCGCCATTCCTTTGCCACCGAGTTGCTCGATGGCGATGCCGACCTGCGCAGCGTCCAGGACATGCTCGGCCACGCGAGCCTGTCCACCACCCAGATCTACACCCACGTGAGCCCCGATCGCCTCAAGCGCGTCCACGGTCTCGCCCATCCTCGGGCCTGAGCTCGCGCCGCCCGTCGACGGCCTCGATCTCAGCCGCTCTGCGTGCAGCTCCGTTCGGGGCTACACTCCCGTGCGCACCGTTCCCTTCGGGTCGTCGCGGGCGCATCCTTTGTCAAGGCGGCCCCCTCCTCCCTGTTCGCAGGGCGCCTCCCTTCCGTTACGGCGTGAAAACGGCCCTGTGGCGCGGATGTTTCGATGCGGTTGCCCGCTTCCTACGGTTTTCCCGCGCAAGGCGCTCTGCGCTGCATCCGTGGGAAGATGCTCCCAAAGGTTGCCAAGGACCCGACCTTGAGCCGGGCCTCCGCTGAAGGGAGGAGCCATGAGTCGCAAGAAGGCGAAGATGCTATTTTGGGCGGCCCTCGTCGTGCTCGCCTATATTCCCTATCTCATGCAGACCGCCGGGCACGCTGTCCTGTAGCGCGGATCTCGATTCCGGAATCCCCCCGGACGACCGATCTCCCTCTCCGCGGAAGACGGCGGCCGAGTCTAAATGACCCGCGCGGAAAATCGCCGGTGCGGGAAGCGAGCGGAGGAAGATGTCGCGGCCCAGCGGCTGAGTCGAAATGACCCGCGCGGAGAATAGCCGGTGCGGGATGGGGGTGGGGGAGTGCCGCGCGGTGGCCCGGCTAGAATGTGATGAGATCGCGCAGTTCCATATCGAGGGCATCGGCGATAGCTATGTACATGGCGATGCTGGGATTGTGCTGGCCCTTTTCGATGCGGTGGATATGGGCCTGATCGGTGCTGATCATCTTGGCGAGCTTGTCTTGGGACAGACCTTGGTCCTTGCGCTGCCGACGGATCTCGGCGCCCAATTCCATGATACGTTCCCGTGTCGCTGCTCTGTTCATGGGTTCATCTTATGGTTATGCCCCTTTTGACGTATGCCAGAAGAAACATAAATCGGTGTTTGCCCGGTCGCGCGTCCGTTCCCCGCGGTCAGCGGTCGGCCGAACGGCCGTCGAAACAGCCTCTCTCCATGGTTGACGGTTGGGGTGGGGCGGCGCCCGTCTTTCTCTGCTTCCGGCGGTTAGGGGTCGAGAGCGGCCGGCCACTCCCACACGATGCCGCCGTCCCGCAACCGCCCGCCGACGGCGGGCGGTTGCGGGGGATCACCGTTCCCGCGCCCAATGGGGCCGTTTCATCGCTGAGCGGTGAACTTCGCGTTTCCCCTTGAATTCCGCGGTCCGGGGGTTCATACTGCTCGCACCTTCTCGGGGGTGACCTCCCGAAAGGTTCTACGGCTGGCACGTTTGACCCATGGAGGATGGCAATGCACAAGGCGCATTTGACGGACGCTCAGTCCCTGCGCGGTTTTATCCTGGCGACCTTCGCCTTTCTGGCTATTTTCGCATCGACGGCGGTGCCCATTCCGCTGTATGCCGACTACCAGGTCACCATCGGGCTCACGACGGCCGACATCTCCAACACCATGTTCACCTACCTCACGGGTGTGAGCCTCACGCTGTTCCTGGCCGGTCGCGTGTCCGATTCCCTCGGCCGCGTGCCCGTGGCCAGCCTCACCGTTATGCTGGCCGTGTTCGGCTGCATCATGTTCCTGCGGGCCGGCAGCGGCGCCGATGTGCTCGCGGCCCGCTTCGTGCAGGGGCTGGCCGCCGGCTTCGGCATGAGCGCCGTATCGTCGCTGGTCATCGACTGCGTGGGGGAGAAGCACCTGAGCTGGGGATCCACCGTGGCCAGCTGCGGCGCCATGTTCGGCATCATGGTCGGCTCCATCGGCGTGGGCATCCTGTACGACCTCGTGCCCGACCTGACGGCCATCTACGGGGTCATGATCGCGATTCTGGTCCTGAGCCTGTTCCTCGTGAACTTCGTCCACGAGCCCCTCGATCGCACCGTCTCGCTGCGGGCCTCCATCCGACCGCGCGTCTTCATTCCCCGCGATTGCCGCCGCCTGTTCGCTGCCGTGGCGGTGGTGTACCTGTCCACGTGGATGGTGGGCTGCTTCTTCCAGTCGTTCTCGGCGCCCATCGCCTACGGCTGCTTCGGCGCCACCTCGCCCCTGCCCGGCTCGGTCATCCTGGCTCTTGCCATGGCGCCCTCGGTGCTCGGCGGCCCCCTCGTGCAGCGCTTCCGGCCCAAGCGGGCGCTCGTGGTCTCCATGGGGGTGACCACGGCCTCGGTCGCGGCTCTGGCCCTGTTCGTGGCCACCGGCGCCGAGGGGGTCTTCATGGTGGCCTGCGGGCTGTTCAGCGTGGCCATGGGCGCGGCTTTGGCCACGGCCCTGCGCATGCTGCTGCTGGAGGTGAACGTGCTCCAGGTGTCGGCCATCCTCTCCTCGGTGAACCTCGTGGCCTACGCTGGCTCGGCGGTGACGGGGCTTCTGTGCGGAGCGCTGCTCGGCGCCACCTCCTACGTGGTCGTGTTCGCCGTGATGACGCTTGTGCTCGCCGTCTCCTGTGCCTTCGTTGTGGCCACGGTGCGCACGGCCCGGGTGCGCAAGAAGTCGAAGCGCCTGACCCTGCGCCGCTTCCACAAGAAGCGCAATGCCGAGCTGGCCGCCTTGGACGAGGTGCCGCCCGAGGTGATCGCCGAGGACGCCGCGCCGGCCCTCGCCTAGGGGTGTTCGAACCGGGCAGTCGGCCGCGCCGGCCTCCGCTGAGGCTGCCAGGCTGTGCCGTTCTGCCCGCTGCTACGGCGCGAGCCTGCGAAGATTCCATGGAGGCGAACAAAAGTTCCCTTTAAGGCTGGCGCCACGGCCCGCTGCCCACTAAAATAGCCAGCGAAAACTAGAAGCTGCGCAGCGGGCCTCCCCTCAGGGCGCCCGCTGCGCTACGTCGCGAAGGAAACGAAGCGATCCATGGCAAATGAAATCGTGATCAAGGGCGCCCGCGAGCACAATCTGAAGGACGTCGATCTCACCATACCCCGCGATGAGCTCGTTGTCATCACGGGCCTGTCCGGCTCGGGCAAGTCGAGCCTCGCCTTCGACACCATGTACGCCGAGGGCCAGCGCCGCTACGTGGAGAGCCTCTCCAGCTACGCCCGTATGTTCCTAGGCCAGATGTCCAAGCCCGATGTGGACTCCATCGACGGGCTTTCCCCGGCCGTGTCCATCGACCAGAAGACCACTTCGAAGAACCCCCGCTCTACTGTGGGCACCACCACCGAGATCTACGACTACCTGCGCCTGCTGTTCGCGCGGGTGGGCGTGCCCCACTGCCCCGAGTGCGGACGGGAGATCAAGAAGCAGACCACCGACCAGGTGACCGACGAGATTCTGCGCCTGGGCGACGGGGCCCAGGGCGAGGCTACGAAGGCCATCCTCATGGCACCGGTGGTGGCCGGCCGCAAGGGCGAGTTCACCAAGCTCTTCGCCGATCTGCAGAAGGAGGGCTTCTCCCGCGTGCGCATCGACGGCGAGATCGTGAAGCTGACCGGCGAGCCCCTTACCCTGAACAAGAAGATCAAGCACTTCATCGACGTGGTGGTGGACCGCGTGACGCTGAAGGAGTCGGCCACGAGTCGTATCGCCGAGGCCGTGGAGCTGGCCTGCAAGCTGGCGAGCGGGCGCGTGCTCGTGCAGGTGCTCGGGCCCGACGGCGCACCGCTCGGCGAGGCCGGCGGCACCTCATCGGGGGCCACGGGCGGGCTCGGGGAAGGGGAGCACCTCTTCTCGCTGGCCCTCGCATGCCCCGAGCACGGGCATTCCATGGACGAGCTGCAGCCCCGCGACTTCTCCTTCAACGCCCCCTACGGTGCCTGTCCCGATTGCCTCGGCATCGGCAGCCGCGACGAGGTGGACGCGTCGCTTGTGGTGCCCGACCCGTCCCTTACCCTGAACGAGGGGGTTATCGCGCCGTTCAAGAGCGGCAACTACTATCCCCAGGTGTTGCGCGCCGTGGCCGAGCACGTGGGCACCGATGCCGACACCCCCTGGGAGGATATGTCGAAGAAGGCGCAGAAGGCCATTATGAACGGCCTGGGGAATGAGAAGGTGCGGGTGGACTACCGCACCGTGGACGGCCGCGACACCTATTGGTACATCGAGTGGGAGGGAGTGCTGGGCGCCGTGAAGCGCCGCTACACCGAGGCCCAGTCCGATGCCCAGCGCGAGAAGCTGGCGGCCTACTTCGCCACGGTGCCCTGCGAGACCTGCGGGGGCCAGCGCTTGAAGCCGGAGATTCTGGCCGTCACGGTGAACGACCGGTCCATCCATGATGTCACCGAGATGTCGGCGGCCGAGTCGCTGGCCTTCTTCGAGGGCCTGCACTTCACCGGCCAGGCGGCGGTCATCGCCCTGCCCATCGTGAAGGAGATCCGCGAGCGGTTGCGCTTCCTTGTGGACGTGGGGCTCGACTACCTCACCCTGGAGCGGGCCACGGCCACGCTCTCGGGCGGCGAGGCCCAGCGCATTCGGCTCGCCACCCAGATCGGCGCCGGGCTCATGGGCGTGCTCTACATCCTGGACGAGCCCTCCATCGGTTTGCATCAGCGCGACAACGAGCGGCTCATCGCCACTTTGGAGCGCCTGCGCGATCTGGGGAACACCGTGGTCGTCGTGGAGCACGACGAGGATACCATCCGCGCGGCCGACTTCGTGGTGGACATGGGGCCGGGCGCCGGCGAGCACGGCGGCGTGGTCATCGCCGCGGGCACCCCGGCCGAGGTCATGGCCACGGAAGGCTCCATCACTGCCGACTACCTGGCGGGCCGCCGTCGCATCGAGGTGCCTGCCGAACGCCGCCGTCCCAAGCGCGGTTCGGTGAAGATGACCGGCGCCACGGAGAACAACCTGAACAACGTCACGCTGGAGGTGCCCATCGGCACGCTGACGGTCATCACTGGCGTGTCCGGCTCCGGCAAGAGCTCGCTCATCACCGACACTCTGGCTCCGGCCCTGGCGAATCGCCTGAACCACGCCCATCGCCGCACGGGGCCCTACCGCAAAATCACCGGGTTGGACAAGCTCGACAAGGTCATCAACATCGATCAGAGCCCCATCGGCCGCACCCCGCGCTCGAACCCGGCCACCTATATCGGGCTGTGGGACGACATCCGTGCCCTGTTCGCCAGCACGCAGGAGGCCAAGGCCCGCGGCTACGCGCCCGGGCGCTTCTCCTTCAACGTGAGCGGCGGCCGCTGCGAGGCCTGCAAGGGCGACGGCCAGATCAAGATCGAGATGCACTTTTTGCCCGATGTGTACGTGCCCTGCGAGGTGTGCAACGGCGAGCGCTACAACCGCGAGACGCTGCAAGTGACCTACCGCGGCAAGAACATCTCGGAAGTGCTCGACATGACCGTGGAAGACGCGCTCGCCTTCTTCGAGAACATCCCGGGCATCCGCCGCAAGCTGCAGACGCTCTTCGACGTGGGCCTCGGCTACATTCGCCTGGGCCAGCCGGCCACCACGCTCTCGGGCGGCGAGGCCCAGCGCGTGAAGCTCGCGAGCGAGCTACAGAAGCGCCAGAGCGGCAAGACCTTCTACATCCTGGATGAGCCCACCACGGGCCTGCATTTCGAGGACGTGCGCCAGCTGCTCGAGGTGCTGCAGCGTCTGGTGGACGCCGGCAACACGGTGCTCGTCATCGAGCACAACCTGGACGTCATCAAGTGCGCCGACCACATCGTGGATCTGGGCCCCGAGGGCGGCGACCGCGGCGGTACCATCATCGCGAGCGGCACGCCCGAGCAAGTGGCCGAGGTGGAGGGCTCCTACACGGGCCACTTCGTCAAGCGCATGCTGGAAGAGGCGAAGAGGCCTCCCGTGGCCTAGGGCTGCCGCGTCCATCTCGTGGACATCGGCCCCCGTCGGGTTCGCCCTGGCGGGGGTTCGCTATAATTAAGGGCTATGAAGAAACGCACGCGGGAAAAAGTGGCCCTCTTGGTCTTCGCGCTGCTCGTCGTTCTCGGCGGCAGCGTGCTCTTGCGCTATTTCGAGACGGGCCGTTCTTGGAACGTGGCCGCCTCGGTGGTGGACGACGCCTTCGGGCAGATGAAGGGCTACACCGCCATCGTCTACGACGGCACCTTCGACAGCCTCGATGCCCTGCGCCCGGCCATGGATCCCGAGGCCATCGGGGCCGAGGAGCCTGCGAGCTTGGGGGCCATGGTGCTCTCCGAGCTCTCGCGGCTGCCGTTGTCCATGCGAGAGCGGCCCGTGTACGCCTCGGACGTGCGCTCGCTCTATGAGGAGAAGGGGGCCGGTGTCATCACCTTGGATGCCGCCGATCTGCGCCGCTACGAGAAACCCACCATCCTCATGGCCGGCGATCGCAAGATCGGCGTCGTGGCCATCGACTACTACGCCTCCAAGAAGCAGCTGGAGAAAGTGCGTCGCGAGTTGACGGACGCCGGGGCCCAGTCTCTCGTCTGCCTCGTGCCCCGTCTGTCGTGCCTGGCCACTATCGAGGGGTTCCAGGCGGTCATCGTCACCGACGACGACCAGGCCGAGCCGGGGCTCGGGGAGGGGGCCGAAGGGGCCCACATCGTCTACGCCCCCGAGCGGGGCTCGGTGGGAGTCGTGCTGCTGACGGCTTTGAACGTGCCCTCCTCCAAAGTCTACGCCTCCCTCTGATTCCGTTCACCGCCGCTGTTCGCGCCCGGCGGCCCCCTTTGTTTCCTGTCAGTTAATAACTCACCGTTTTGGAAAAGCCGCGTCCTATAATGCGGCCAGAAGCCAGCGGGCGTGCGCGCGCCGCGGCACCCCGACACGTCAAGGAGGTCCGCATTGAGTTACGTCGAGAACGTCATTGAGCAGGTGAAGGCGAAGAACGCCGAGCAGCCCGAGTTCATCCAGGCTGTCACCGAGGTGCTCCAGTCCCTGGAGCCGGTCATCGAGGCCCATCCGGAATACGAGCAGGCCTCCCTCCTCGAGCGCATCGTGGAGCCTGAGCGCGTGGTCATGTTCCGCGTGCCCTGGGTGGACGATAGCGGCAAGGTGCAGGTCAACCGCGGCTTCCGCGTGCAGTTCAACAGCGCCATCGGCCCCTACAAAGGGGGACTCCGCCTGCACCCGTCGGTGAACCTGGGCATCATCAAGTTCCTCGGCTTCGAGCAGATCTTCAAGAACAGCCTGACCACCCTGCCCATGGGCGGCGGCAAGGGCGGCTGCGACTTCGATCCGAAGGGCAAGTCCGACATGGAGGTCATGCGCTTCTGCCAGTCCTTCATGACCGAGCTGGCCCGCCACATCGGTGCTGACACCGACGTGCCCGCCGGCGACATCGGCACGGGCGCCCGTGAGATCGGCTACATGTTCGGCCAGTACAAGCGCATGAAGGACGTTTTCGAGGGCGTGCTCACCGGCAAGGGCCTCTCCTTCGGCGGATCGCTGGCCCGCACTGAGGCCACCGGCTACGGCCTGGTGTACCTGGTGCAGGAGCACTTGAAGTGCACCGGCGACAGCTTCGAGGGCAAGACCGTCTGCATCTCCGGCTCCGGCAACGTGGCCATCTACGCGACGCAGAAGGCCCAGCAGCTCGGCGCCACGGTGGTCACCCTGTCCGACTCCACCGGCTGGATCTACGACCCGGCGGGCATCGATGTGGAACTGGTGAAGCAGATCAAGGAAGTGGAGCGCGGCCGCATCTCCGAGTACGCCGCCCGCCGCGAGGGCGTCACCTACCACGAGGGCCGCGGCGTGTGGGTCACCCCCTGCGACATCGCGCTGCCCTGCGCCACCCAAAACGAGGTGCTCATCGATGATGTGAAGGCGCTCGTGGCCAACGGTTGCCAGATCCTCGCCGAGGGCGCGAACATGCCCACCACCCTGGACGCCACCGAGTACCTTCAGGAAAACGGCGTCGTGTTCTTCCCCGGCAAGGCCGCCAACGCCGGCGGCGTGGCCACCTCGGGCCTGGAGATGTCCCAGAACTCCGAGCGCCTGTCCTGGACCTTCGAGGAAGTGGACGCGAAGCTCAACGGCATCATGGTGAGCATCTACCACGCCATCGCCGACGCCGCCCGCCGTTACGGCCACGAGGGCAACTACGTCATGGGCGCCAACATCGCCGGCTTCGAGAAGGTCGCCGACGCCATGATGGCCCAGGGCATCGTGTAAGGGTTCTGCCCGAGCGGCTCCGTTGATAGCATGCATGAGAAAAGCCCTGTTGATCGGGGCTTTTCCTGCGTTTCGGCTCGTTTTGGAACGCGAGGGCGTCAGGCGGCTGCGTCGGCCGCTGTGGCCGAGCATTCCAGTATGCACCAGTACGCCGCTGGTCGGTCCGATGCGCTTGACGACGCCCGCATCGCCGAGCTTATCGGCGCGGTGCGTTCTGCACTCGACGAGGGCCGCGCCGCAGAGGCGCCTTCGGTGCCCGGGAAGCGGCCCTACGTGAAGGAGGGCGCGGTGCCGCTCGCGCCCAAGTACGCGGAATCGTGCCGCCGCTGCGGGCGCTGCGTGGAGGCGTGTCCCGTTGAGGCAGTGGACGCGATGACCCTCAAGACCGACAAGGGTACCTGCATCGCCTGCATGGGCTGCGTGGCGGTATGCCCTGATCGCGCCCGCACGGTGAACGGCCTTCTGGTGAAGGCGGCGGCGCTGGCCATCAAGAAGCAGGAGGGGGGCCGCAAGGAGGCCGAGCTGTTCTCGGTTGCGTGAGCCTAGCTCCCTGCACGCCTGTGATGCAATGACGCGTTCAATAGGGCCGGCTCTCCCTGTCGTTGCGAATGGTAAAATGTTCCTTAAGGAAAGTGCTCGCGCGGACAATGAGACGAGGAGGCAGCTATGCTTGCAGTCGCCGAAATCGCTGATGGAGTGAAGGAAGTTGCCGCAGATTACCCCGTCGAGCGCATCGAGCTTTTCGGTTCATATGCGCAGAATCGCGCTACCGACAACAGTGACGTCGACCTGCTGGTCGAGTTTACTTCGCTGGCGGTCTCTCTGCTGACGCTTTCGTCCCTTCGGCGAAATCTGGAGAACAGACTCGGTGTCTCGGTCGATCTTGTTCATCTTCCCTTGCCCGAGGGGTCTTTTCTCGATGTGGGCGAGACGGTGATGCTCTATGAGCGATAAGAATCTCGTTGTTCTTAAGAAGATCCTCGAAGAAATGAGCATCGCGCACTCGCTTCTCGGTATGCACGACGTTGACTCTTTCATGGAAGACGAGATGGCAAAGCGAGCTGTGTGCATGACGGTTATCAATGTCGGCGAGCTTATCAAGAATCTCGACATGGATTTTCGAGCCGACAATCCCGAAGTGCCGTGGAGGGACATGGCGGGCTTCCGTGATATCGCTGCCCACAAATACCAGACGTTGAGAATGGACGATGTGTATGTGACCGTGGCCGACGAGTTCCCCTCCATTGCGGAAGATATTCGGATGATTTGCGAAAGAGCCGAGGGGGAGGACGAGGCGAGGGACGATCGATGACGATTCAGGAGGATATCGAGACGTTCCTCGCCTTACATGCCGATGAGGGCTACCGCGCGTTTCAGGCGAAGCTCATACCGAATATCGACCCTGGTTCTATCATAGGCGTGCGCACGCCCGATCTGCGGAAGTTCGCGAAGAGGCTCGCCCGGCGCTCCGACGTGGACGAGTTTCTGGCGATGTTGCCCCATCGCATTTTCGAGAAGGCGCAGCTGCACTCGTTCGTCATCGTGCAGGAGCGCGACTTCGGTCGGCTGGTTGCGCAGATGGAGCGCTTCCTGCCCTTTGTGGACAACTGGGCCACGTGCGACCAGCTGTCCTGCCGCGGGCTTGCCGTCGACCCCGATGCCGCGCTGGCGAAGGTTCGCTCGTGGCTGGAAAGCGACCGCGAGTACACGGTGCGCTTCGCCATCGGGGTGCTCATGCAGCTGTTCCTCGACGAGCGGTTTCGGCCAGAGCACTTCGCATGGGTCGTCGGAGTTTCTCGCCCGGAGTACTACGTGAACATGATGCGGGCGTGGTACTTCGCCGAGGCGCTGGCGAAGCAACCTGCCGCCGCCGAGGAGGTTATCGTCTCGGGAGCTCTCGACGTATGGACGCACAACAAGGCCATCCAGAAGGCCGTGGAGAGCCGCCGCATTTCCCCCGAGCAGAAGGAGCGTCTGCGCGCCCTGAGGCGGCGGCTCTCTTGAGCGGACGGGCTTCCGCGTGCGCCGCGCCGAAATACCCGAGAATATGAGAAGCGAACCGATGTTCCATGATATACTGCGGTCATGGAACAAGAGCGCACATACGTTTGCATCGATCTGAAGAGCTTCTACGCCTCGGTGGAGTGCGTCGCGCGCGGGCTCGATCCCATGACGACCAAGCTCGTGGTGGCCGACCCCACGCGCTCGGAGATGACCATCTGCCTGGCGGTAAGCCCCGCCATGAAGGCGGCCGGCGTGCGCAACCGCTGCCGGCTCCACGAGATTCCGAAGGGGATGGAGTTCATCACCGCGCGCCCGCGCATGAAAACGTACATGCAGGTGTCGGCGGACATCTACGCCACCTACCTGTGCTACGTCTCGCCCGACGACATTCACCCGTACTCCATCGACGAGTGCTTCATCGATGCGACGCCGTATATGGAACTCTACGCCATGGATGCCCGCAGCTTCGCCGATGCCCTGCGGGCCGCCGTGAAAGCCGAGACGGGCATTCCCGCCACGGCGGGCATCGGGCCGAACCTGTTCCTTGCGAAGGTGGCGCTCGATATTGCCGCCAAGCACGCACCCGACGGCATCGGCGAGCTGGATGCGCGTTCCTTCCGCGAGCAGATCTGGCCCCATCGGCCCATTACCGACATTTGGAATATCGGCCCGGGCATCGCGCGGAGGCTGGCGAGGTACCGCGTGTTCGATCTGCGCGGCGTGACCGAGATGGATCCCGATGTGCTCTACGGCGAGTTCGGGGTGAACGCCGAGTACCTCATCGACCATGCCTGGGGCCTGGAGCCCTGCACTATCGCCGAGATCAAGGCCTACGAGCCCGAGACGAGCTCGCTCATGAACGGGCAGATCCTGCCCTGCGGCTACTCCTTCGGCGACACCCTCGTGGTCCTGCGCGAGATGGTGGACGACACGGTGCTCGATCTGGTGGACAAGCGCCTGGTAACCGACCACATCTCGCTGCATGTGAGCTACGTGCGCGATGTCCTGCGCGATGGCGCGGCCACAGGCGAGCTCTTCGAGGGTGGCCACGGTCTGCGGAGGGCCGACGGCCGCAGCGGCCCGCACGGGGGAGGGTCTCGCAAGATTCCCGAGCGCACGAACTCATTCGCGAAGCTGTTCAGATACGTGGAGGCGCTCTTCCGCGAGACGGTGGACCCGACGCGCACCATGCGCAAGATCAGCGTCGGCTTCGGCAACCTGGTGGACGAGGATCTGGCCACGGTGGATCTGTTCACCGATGTGGAGGCGGCCGCGCGCGAGCGGCGCCGCCAGGAGGCGGTGCTGGCCGTGAAGGGGAAGTTCGGGAAGAACGCCCTCATCAAGGGCACGAGCCTGAAAGAGCGCGCGCTCGGCCGCGAGCGCAACGAGATGGTCGGGGGCCATCATGGCTAGGGAAGGTGCCTTCGAGGGGCTTGTGTGGGAAGAGGTGCCCGCGCCCGACGGAGGCGCTGCGGGCGGAGGCGCCTGCGTGCCGGTGGCGGCGCAGCGGGGCGATCTGCCGGTTCCGTCCGACATCGACCGGCCCGTCCCCGCAGGGCTGGGGCGGCCCCACCCCGACCGGGCCCGGCAGTTCTCGCCCTTCGCCGCCTTGCGCGGCTATTACGATCTGGTGCGGGAGCGGGAGCGCGTCGTCGAGCCGCGCCGGCCCCTGTCCGACGTGGAGGCCCGCGAGCTCGGCGAGGCATTGGCCCAGGTGCGCCGCGGGCAGCTCGTTCGGGCCACTTTCTACGAAAATGACGCTTACCGAACCGTTGTTGGGACAGTCAGCCAGGTAGATATGATCTATCATGACTTATGGATTGTACGCGAGCGCATTCCCTTCGACGAGCTCTGCGCCTTGGAGGCGCTCCCCTGAAAGGACGATGATGAACGAGATCAAATGCCCCCATTGCGGCGAGGCTTTCACGGTAGACGAAAGCGGATACGCCGCCATCCTCAGCCAAGTGCGCGATCAGGAGTTCCGACGCGAGGTGGACGCCCGCGTCTCCTTGGCCGAGAAGTCCCGCGAGCAGGAGGTGGCCCTCGCGGTGACCAAGGCCGAGGAGGCCCTGCGCGCCCAAATTGCCGAGCGCGACGGACAGCTGGCCGCCCAGACCGAGCGCTTCAAGGCCCAGGCGAAGGACTTCCAGATAGCAGCGCAGGGCGAGAAGGCCGAGCTGGAGAAGCAGGTGGAGGCCCTGCGCGCCCAGCTGGCGGCGCAGGAGGAAACGCTTCGCCTGACCGCCGCGGCCGACCAAACGGCGCTGGTCAAGGAGCGCGATGAGCTCCGGGCGAAGCTGTCCGCCCAGGCGAGCGAGGCCGAGATCGCCCGCAAGCTGGCGGTGAGCGAGGCCGAGGCCGCCGGCGCCGAGCAGCTGCGGGCCGCCGAGCGTGAGCGCGATGAGCTGGCCCAGAAGCTGGAGAGCCAGCGGCAGCAGGCGTCTATGGAAACCCAGCTGGCGGTGCAGCGGGCCAACGCCGCCGCCAAGGACGCTCGCGTGGCGGTGGAGCGCGAGCGTGACGAGCTGCGCGCCCAGGTGGAACGCGAGCGCGAGGCGCTCTCTCGGGCCGAGGCGGAGCACAAGGTGGAGCTCGCCGAGAAGCTGAAGATGAAGGACGAGCTCATCGCCGACCGCGAGCGCGAGATCGAGCGCATCCAGGACATGAAGGCGCGACTGTCCACCAAGATGCTCGGCGAATCGCTCGAGCAGCACTGCGAGATCGAGTTCAACCGCCTGCGCCCCACGGCCTTCCCGCGCGCCTACTTCGAGAAGGACAACGAGGTGGTGGAGGGCACCAAGGGCGACTTCGTCTTCCGCGACTTCGATGAGGAGGGCAACGAGATCGTCTCCATCATGTTCGAGATGAAGAACGAGGCCGACGATTCCACGCACCGAAAGACCAACGAGTCGCACTTCAAGAAGCTGGACGCCGACCGCGCGAAGAAGGGCTGCGAGTACGCGGTGCTCGTGTCGCTGCTCGAGCCGGACAACGAGCTGTACAACGCCGGCATCACCGACGTGTCCTACCGCTACGATAAGATGTACGTCATCCGCCCGCAGTTCTTCATCCCGCTCATCACGCTGCTGCGCAACGCGGCCCTCTCGTCGCTTCAGTATCGTCGGGAACTGGCGCTCGTGCGCCAGCAGAACATCGACGTGACGAACTTCGAGGACCAGCTGGCCGACTTCAAGGACAAGTTCGGGCGCAACTACCGCATCGCCTCCGACAAGTTCCGCAAGGCCATTGAGGAGATCGACAAGTCCATCGACCATTTGCAGAAGATCAAGGACAACCTGATCGGCAGCGAGAACCAGCTGCGCCTGGCCAACGACAAGGCCGAGGACCTCACGGTGAAGAAGCTCACCCGCAAGAACCCTACCATGAAGGCCCTGTTAGATGAGGCCCGCGATGCGAAGGCGGCTGCTCGCGCCGACGAGGCGCCCGATGGCGAGGTCGTAGACGCCGAGCCCTTGGACGGGGATGTTTAGAGCCTTTCATCTATAGTTATCTCTACTGTTGTGTAGTAAAATTACTCTATAACGGTAGAGATAAGGATTCTTATGAAGCTATACGACGCGGATAGAGCGCTGGTCTCGTTCAAAAGCCGAAAGCGTGCATTTAGAACGCACGAGCTGTCCTTGGTGTTCGGCGAGGAAGGTGGGAAACTCCGCGGCACTATCGCCCGGCTGGTGAAAGCGAAAAGCCTGCTCCATATTGCCCGCGATTTGTATTGGCACAACAACGCGGAGGGGGGTATGGTGCCGGCTATCGAGGAGATTGCCGTCGCCCTCAGGCCAGGGGAGATGAACTACATAAGCATGGAGAGCGCCGCCTCTCTGTGGAGTGTTATCTCCCAGATCCCGGTAGGCAGGATCACGATCGTCACAACGGGGAAAGAGGGGGAGTTTCCCACTCCCTTTGGGACGGTTGAGTTCATCCATACGGCACGAAGCCGGCAATATGTGCTAGAGAATACGGTCGATTATCCCGGCCATGCTCTGAGGCTCGCTACAAAGAAGAAGGTCGTCGAAGACCTTCTTCGCGCGGGACGATCGATTGAGCTGATTGATTGGGAGGAGGTTGAAGACGATGAGTGAGTTTCAAACATTCTCGTTGAGTGTAGCGAAGGGAAATGGCATCGAGGGATTGCTGCCCGTTGTTGAGAAAGAGCTCATTCACTATGAGATTCTTGAGGCGCTTGGAAAATCTAAATGGCTTTCTCGTCTGAACTTTCAAGGAGGCACTTGCCTCAGGCTCTGCTACGGCTCTGCGCGCTACAGCGAGGACTTGGACTTCAATACGCGGGAAGACTTGAACGCGACGGACCTTGAAGGATTCAGGGATATTATCCGCGATAGCCTTAAGGGGAAGTTCGGCGTTGACGTCCGAGTGAAGGATCCGAAGAAGATCAAGCAGTTCGAAGGCGGCGGTTCCATGAAGCGCTGGCAGGTGGTGGTAGATACCGCACCCGAGCGACCGGACTTGCCTTCTCAGAAGATCAAGATAGAGATCGCGCGGGTTCCCTCTTACACGCGCGAGATAAGGCTTGTCACGGAGAACTACCCAGAAATTCAAGGCATGTACGGCAGCATTCCCGTCGGTTGCCAATCGCTCGGTGAGATTCTCGCCGATAAGCTCATCTCGTTCTCGCAGCAGGTGAAGACGCCGCGATATCGCGATCTCTGGGATATTCCTTGGATACTGCATCAGCCCAGTGTCGATCTGCCCATCGTGGCGGATCTGACGCTGCGCAAGGTGTACGACTATGGTGGAGGAAAATCGTCAGAAGAGCTACTCGCCGATGGTAGGCGACGCGCGGTTGAGTGCGTGCGGTCAGAGGCGTTCGTCGCTCAGATGAGCCGATTCCTTCCTCCGAAACTTTGGGAGAAAACAGCAAACCGACCTGCATATTTGGAGGCTCTGGGGAGGGTGCTCGATGAGGCCTATCGAGATGTTATGAGGATAATTTCGGCGTAGAAGGACCGAACCCAAGCGCTGGAACAGCGGAGAACATCTCAAAAGAGCGATTTCAGCAGTACGCGAAGACGACGGTGCCGAAGCGGCTCGCCTTGAGGCTATTTCTCCCGCAGCTTGAGGGCGGCGGCCAGGCGGCGGCCCTTGCCGCATTTGGGCTTCGAGAGCGGGCAGTGCTTCTTGCAGCAGGTGCAGTGCTCGATTTTAAGCGCGGCTTTCGCCTTCTCGCAGCCTTTGCAGCCGGCGGCGCCCTTCTCGCCCTTGCAGCCGGTGTGCTTCTTCTTGCGCTTGAGCGCGGCGGCCTTCTTGTCGCTGTCGGCCTTGCGGTGCTTCTTGTCCTTCTTCTTGGGATTCTTCACGGGGCTTCTCCTCGTCATCGGGCGCAGTTGCCTGTTTGAATGGCGGGCAGTGTACCATGGGTCCCGCCAGATAATCAACCATGGCTAACAATATGATGCCGTCTTGGCATAAGAATTCATAGCTGTACCAGAAAAGGGACACGCTAGACGAGGCTGCGGCGTAAGATGCTCTCAACGCATTCGACGAAACGGAGGACGCCATGGCAAACACAACATCATCGATCTGCGTCGTGGAAGAGACGACGGTGGCGGGCACGAGGCACGTGCCCGGAGTGGCCGAGATAGCCGAGGGCTATGCGAAAGGCGAGCGCTTCTCGCTCGTGCGCGACGCCGCGAACCGCTTCGATCCCTGGGCCGTGGAGGTGCGCGACGGGCGGGATCGGCGCATCGGGTATGTGTCCTGCGAGTGCAACGAGTTCGTGGGGCGCCTGTTGGACGGCGGCAAGTTGGTGGAAGGGCGCCTCACGGCCCGCGAGCAGGTGGGCGCCTGGTGCCGCCTGGTAATGGAGGTGCGTCTCAATGACTAGCGCCGTCGCTGCCTTGGGGCGCCGGGACGGCGCCATCACGCTTGCTCAGCGCACTGCCCGCGCCGTGTTCGGCTCGCCGAGCGCGCGCCGGGCCAACGGCGGGGCGAAAACGAGCTTTGTGCCCCAGGTGCTGCGCGGGCCCCGCTGGCGGTGCCGCCAGGCCGATGCCGGCGTGTTCGCGATCGACCGGCAGGGCGCGGAGGCCGCCGAGCGCCTGCCGCGCATCTGGGTGAGCGAGCCTGCCCAGGAAGGCCCCGGCCGAGTGTTCACGGCGTCTTACCCCGCCGGTCCCGACCGGGGCGGCTGGCGCGCCATGGAGCTGGCCGAGGCATGCTTCGCCGAGGCGCTGGGGCTGGTGGGGCAGGAGCACCGCCGCCGTCGCATCGACTGCTACCGGGCGGCGGAGATCCTGCTTCTGCATGCGGCGGCCCGGGGCAGCGTGGGGGCCCACTGCCGCCTCGGCATTATCTACGCCGACGATCTGTGCGAGGGGGAGTACTGGCGCGGGCTGCTGGAGTGCCGGGCGCTCCATGCCGCCGACACGCCCTTGGACGAGCGGGCCTATTGCCATTTCAGCTTCGGCGCCCTGCATGGTCACGGCGAGTGCGCGTGGCGCCTCGGCGAGTTGGTGGCGGCCGGGCGCGGATGCGCGGCCGATGAGGCCCGGGCGCTTTCGCTGTACCGTCAAGCCTTCGATGTGGAGAACGGGCGCATCGACGAGGACCGCGCCCAGACGGGCAACGCCGCCCTGCGCTTGGCCCGGGCCTTCGAGTGCGGGCGCGGCTGCGAGCAGAGCTTCCGCCGGGCGCGCACGTGGTACCGGGTGGCCGCCGTGGCCCTCGGGGCTGCCTTCGATGCCGGACAGTGGCACTTCAAGCGCGAGCGCCTGGAGGCGCGCCGCGGCGTGGCCCGCATGGCCCAGGAGCTGGCCGGCTGTTACTGAGCGCGCGAGGGCCGCAGTGGGGAAGCGACGGTCGGGCAGACGCAACGCGCCCATCGCCGCGCCCTCACGTCGGGTGCGCGGGTTCGCGGGAGGAGGGGACTGCCGAGGCGGCTCGCGGTTGGGGTACAATGGGCGTTCGGAACACCTACGAGGAAGGAGCGGGGCGTGCGCGAATCCGTCACGGAGCTCTACGCGACCATCGAGAAGGCCCATGGGGCCGCCAAGCGCGCCGCAGCTGTCGGCGAGGCGGCATCGCTCGGCACCGCCCGGGCGGCGCCGACCACGCTTGTGGCCGAGCTGTGGGAGCTGTGGGGCGACGGGCGCTCGCTTGTGAGCCGCGCGCAGCGGGAGCTGCTCGTGGGCGCCGCGCTGCGGCACCAGGAAGCTCTGGTGGCCTCGGCGGGAACGGCCGAGCTGCTCGCCCGGTTCTTCGCCCGATACGGAAGCGCCCTGGCACGCTGCGGCGAGGACGCCTCCCTGACCGAGCGGGAGCGCGCGGTGCTGCGGGTTGGTGCCGACTACCGCGCCGCCCTTGGGGAGGCTGCTCTCGTCGAGGCCGACGAGGCGGCACTTCTTCTGGCGGAGGGGGCCTGCGCCGGCGAGGTGCGCCTGCCCTCCGTCGTCGCGTCCGACCCGGTGGACGCGGGGCCGGGTGTGATGGCGCTGCTGGGCCAGTGCGGCTGCGCGGACGCGGGCGGCGGAGAGCCCTTCGCCGTCGGCGGCTTGCCCGTGGGGGTCGAGCTCTCCGTGCTTCTGGCCGCGGGTCCGGCAGCCGTGTCGGCGCTCGTGCTGGGCGAGCTGGGCCGGGCGTGGGGGGAGGGCGCGGCGACGGCCCTCGTGTGCGGCCCGGATGCCCGCTCGCTCTACGATCTGCTGGCGCCGTCTTTGGCCGCTGACGGCGCGGGCTGCGACCTCCGCTGCGCCGTGCCGTGGGAGGAGACGCTGGTCGGGCGGGCGTGGGGCGCCGTGGGGCGCCTCGGCTCCTCGGCGCGCCCCGCCGCGGCGGCTACCGACTTCGCCTACAATGCGCTCTCTGGCATGGACGGCGCGGGCGCCCGCCGCCTGAACGGCGCGCTGCGCGGCGACCGCCTCGCTGACGGCCCGGCAGCTGCTGCGCTTCTGCGCGAGGCCTCTCCGACCTTCGCCGTCTTCGAGCGGCTGCAGCGCGCCTTCTCCGCCAGCGGCGACGCTGTCGGACGCACGGCCATCGCCGCCGACCTCCAGACGCTCGCGCAGGCGGTGCGCGAGGCGCGGGGGCTCACGCCCGTCGAGCGCTCGCGGGAGCTCGCCTCTGCCGCCGTCGTTGCCGAACTGGCCGAGGCTGCCTGGTCGATGGGCGTTCCGCTCGCCGATGCCGGGGCTCTTCTCGCTTCCCGCCAGGTTTCCGTGAACGCCCGCGCTGCGGGTCGCGACGGCGTGCGCGTGGAGTTCGCCGAGCTCGACCGCCTGGCATCGCTTCTGCCGGAAAGCTACGACGCGGTGATTCTGGCCGATATGACCGACGCCGCCTTCCCCGCCGCCCAGACGCGGACGGCGCTGGACGGCTTGGCCCGGAAGCTGGGACTTCCCGCGCCGGCCGATGCCCTGGAGCGGCAGCGTCGCCGTTTCCGCGCCGGGAAGGACGCCGCGCGCCGCCGTCTCGGCCTCGTTGTGGTCCAGCGCACCGCCGGGGGAGAGGAGGCCTATCCCGCCTTCCTCTTGAAGGAGTTCGCCGCGGCGGTGGCCGACGATGCCCGTGCGGCCGCCCGGGCTGCGGGGAATGCCGACGAGGCGGCCTCCTGGGACGAGTGCGACGAGGACGCCTTCGGCCTTCCCGTTCCCCTTCTGCGCGGCGCGCATCGTCTCGGCGAGGACGATCTGCCGGCCTCGGTCGGTGCCGCCTTCGCGCCTGTTGCAGAGTGCGTGTCCCTGCGGGCGGTGCGCCGCGGCCGCCTCGACCGGCTCCATCTGGTGCGCTTCTTGCGCACGGCCGACGAGGAGGGGCGCGCCGTCGTCGTGCTGTCCCCTTCGGCGCTCGAGCTGTATGTGGGCTGCCCTTACGCGTGGTTCCTGGATCGGCGTGTCGGCGCGGCGGCCCTCGACGAGGATTTCGGCCCCTTGGAGAAGGGCAGCTTCGCCCACAGCGTGCTGGCGCGTTTCTACGACGAGGCGGCTCGGCGCGGCATCGCCCGCCTTGATGACGCCTGCGCCGCAACGTGGGAGCCGCTGTTCGAGGCGACCTTCGACGGAGTGGCCGCCGAACAGGCCACCCTCGATCCGGGAAGCGGGCGCTTGGTGGCGCTTACCGAGGCCGAGGGGCTGGAGCTTGCGCGTTTGCGCTCGCAGCTGCGCGAGAGCCTGCGCCGCCAGGCCCGTTTCGCGCCCTCGTTCGCGGTGCGGGCCCATGAGCACGTCATAGCAGCGGAAGACGGTGTGGACTACGCCGGCGTGCGCGTGAACGGCCGTGTGGACCGCATCGATGTGGACGAGACCGCCGGCCGCTTCGCCGTTATCGACTACAAGGGTACGGTGAGTGCCGAGTACGCCGCGGCCATGGGCGACGATGCCGAGGCGCCTCCCTTGCCCAAGCGCATCCAGGGGCTCGTCTACGCCCAGGCGCTGCGCCCCACCCTTGCGGGCCTGCACTGCGCCGGCGCCCTGTATTTGGCCTATCGCGCCCGCACCGAGAAGGACATGGTGGCGGGCGCTGCCGACACGGCGGTCTTCGGCGAGGACCCCTTCGTGGGCCGCTCCTCGATGGTGCCCATGAACTTCGACGCCTACCTGGATGCCGTGGAGGCGCTCGTGGCCGAGCGGGTGGGCCGCCTGTACGCGGGGGACATCGCCCCCGACCCGCGTTTTGCCGGCATCTGCTCTTACTGTCCGGCCGTGGGCTGCGAAAGGAGGCTCTCGTGAATCTCGACCGCTGCACCGAAGGCCAGCGCACGGTGGTGACGACACTTGACGCGCCGCTCATGGTGTCGGCCGGCGCCGGCTCCGGCAAGACCTTCACTCTCACTCAAAGGGTGGCCTTCGCCCTTTCTTCCGAGGCGGGAGGGGCCGGCCTCACGTCGGTGGACGAGCTTCTGGCCATCACCTTCACCACCAAGGCCGCCGCCGAGCTGAAGGGGCGCATCAAGGGGCTCCTTCTGTCCGAGGGGCTTGAAGCCGAGGCGCTGAAGGTGGACGACGCCTGGGTGTCCACCATCCACGGCATGGCCGCCCGCATCCTGCGCGAGCACGCGCTGGAGGTGGGGCTCGATCCGGCCTTCCAGGTGATCGGCGAGGTGGAGGCCGACGAGCTTCTGGCCGAGGCCGCCGAGCACGTGGTGGCCCGGGCGCGGGAGGCGGCCGCCGGGCCGGTGCACGAGCTCCTGTCCCGCGAGAAGCTTTCGGGCTCCTCGTTCAACGACCGGGGGGCGGTGGACTTCGCCCTGGCCATCGCCGAGCGCGTGCACGCCATGCCCCGCGGCTTCGCCGGGCTCGTCGATGCGCCTGCGCCCGTCTCGCCCTCGCTCGTGGTGCGCTGCGCCTGCGAGGCCGCCGCCGAGATGCGCGCGGCCGCCGAGGCGTGGTCGAAGCCATCGAAGACCAAGGTGACCTTCCTCGAGCGTCTGGAAGCGGCCGTGGAAGCCGCCGAGGCGTGGCTCGCGGATGCGCCCGCCGCCGGTTTCGCCGATGCGGGCTTCGACGCCGACGGGTTTGGTGCCGTCTTCTACGGCTTTCCCCTCACCACGGGGGCCGCGGTAGGCAAGGCCGACGCGCCGGCCTTCGAGGCGTGGCAGGAAACCATGGTGGAGCTGGAGCGCGAGGTGCGCGCGGCCCTCTCGGTGCGCTGGCAGGCCGCGGTGACCATGCTCGCCCGCGAGATCGAGGAGGAGTTCGCCCGCGTCAAGGGGCCCTCGCGCCTCGACAACGGCGACTTGCTCACGCGCTGCGCCGCGGCGCTTTCTGAGCACCCCTCCATCGCCGAGAGCCTGCGGGCGCGCTTCAAGATCATCATGGTGGACGAGTTCCAGGACACCGACCGTTTGCAGGTGGACATTATCGGCCGCATCGCGCGGCCCGGCTTCGCGAACGTGTGCACGGTAGGCGATGCCCAGCAGTCCATCTACCGGTTCCGCGGCGCCGACGTGAACGTGTTCACCGAGTACCAGTCGGATTTGAGGGCGCGGGCCGGGCAAGAGGCCCTCGTGCAGCTCGATTGGAACTTCCGCAGCCACGGCGACGTGCTGACCCTTGTGGAGCGCATCTTCTCCCAGCCGACGGTGTTCGGCGACGACTTCCTGCGCCTGGAGGCGAAGGGCGCGGTCAATAAGGAGCCCGACGCGCTCTTCGACGGCGGTGCCCGCCCGCGCGTCTGCCTGTCGGCGGTGCACTACCCGGCGCGGGGCTTCGACGCCTCCCGGGCGCGCGACGCCGGTGCCGAGGCGGTGGCCGAGCACTTCGCCGAGCTTGCGGCCGCAGGCGCTCGGCCGGGGCAGATGGTCATCCTACTGGGGAAGATGACCCACGCCCACCGCTACGCCGCGGCCCTGCGGGCGCGCGGCATTCCCTCCATGATCGCCGGCGGCTCGGTGTTCTCGCGCCTGCCCGAGCCGGCGCTCGTCTCGGCGCTGCTGCGCTGGGCCGTGAACGCTTCCGATGACGAGGCGCTCTACCAGGTGCTCGCCTCGCCGCTGTTCGCCATATCGGATGATGTGCTCTTGGCGCTGGCATCCTCGACAGACGACGACGGCTCTGTGCACCGGCGGCGGCTGTCGGCGGGCTTCCTCTCTTCCCGGGGGGAAGAAGAGGCCCGCGCGCTCGGGCTCTCGGAGAACGATCTGGCGGCCCTCGCCTTGGCCCGGCGCCAGCTTCTCGCCTTCGCCCGCCGCGCCCGCACTGGTGATGCGACCGGCGCCCTGCGCGGGCTTCTCGTGGGCTCGGGGCTGCTCGACCGTCTGCAGGACGCAGGGGTGGACGGCCTGGCCCAGGGCGCGAACTTCGCCAAGGCCCTGCGGCTCGTGGCCGATATGGAAGCGGCCAGCCAGGGCATCGCCTCCCTGGCCGCCGCCTTCGACGCGCACCTGGCCTGCGCCAAGGAGGCACCGGGTGCGCTGGCTGCCGCCGAGGGCGATTTCGTGCGCATCATGACCGTGCACGCCTCCAAGGGCCTGGAGTTTCCCCATGTGGCCGTGGCTGACCTGAAGGACGGCCGGGAGAGCGCCGGGCCCCTTGTGGTGGAGAACGTGGGCTCGCTCAGCTTCGCGGCGGCGAGCCGTGCTCCCGAGGGCCCGTGGGCCGACGCGGCAGCGAAGTACGACCGCCAGGCGAAGAAGCTCGGGCTCGGCGACGATGACGAGCTGCTCGCGCTCTTCGAGGACGCGGCATCGGCCCCCGATCGCTTGAGGGGGCTTTCCTGCGGCCGCCGCTACGGGGCCTTAGCGGCCTATGCGCGCGCTCAGGCCCTGGCCGAGGCGCGGCGCCTGCTGTACGTGGCGCTCACCCGTGCGAGCCGCTCGCTGTTCGTATCCATGGTGTTCAAGCGCGATCCGGCCAAGGGCTACGGGGACACGGGCATCTTCGAGGATATTCACGGCGCGCTGCCCTGGAGCTGCGAGGGGATGCGCGCGGTAAGCGAACTCGACTACGGCGGAAGCGCCCCGGCCCGGGTGGTTTTCCGCCAGCTTGGCGCCGAGGAGGATGCGGAAGATGCGGAAGCGCCGGCGGACGCGGGCGACCTTGGCGTCCCCTGCGCTTGCGACGGGGAAGGGGCCGCCCGTGCCGGCGTCGGCGGCGAAGGCGGGGGCGGCGAGAACCTCGGCGATGCCTTCGTCGTTGCCATGCGCGAGGAGCTGCCGGTGCCGGTGTTGCTTCCCTTCAACTTCGCCCGGGCGCAGCTGTACTCCTACACGTCGCTTTCGGGCACCCATGCCCACAGCGACGAGCCGGCGGCCGAGGACGAGGCGGGCCGTGCGGTGCCCGTTGCGGAGATCGCGGCCGGGGCTCTCGCGGAGCAGGAGGGGGACGCCGCCTCCGAATCGTCTGACGCCGACGTGCGGTCGCCCGAGGGTGCGGGGGCGCCCGACGCCGAAGGCGCAGACGGCGCTGCAGCCGCCGCAGATGCCACCCCCGAGAGCGCTACGGCCCTGGGCACCGCCTTCCATCGGCTCGCCCAGCAGGCCATCGAGCGCAGCGAGCAGGGGGCGCTCTTTACGCCGGGAGAGGCGGCCATAGCGGCTCAGATCCAGAAGGAGGGCCTGTCTGCCGACCAGCAGAAGCGCCTGCGCACGGCCCTCGCGCGCTGGCTCGCCAGCGACGAGGCCGCCCGCTTCGCCGCCTACGAAAACCGCGCCGCTGAGGTGCCCTTCATCGTGCAGGTTCCCGCTGTTCCCTCGGATGCTTCGGTTGCCGGAGCGGGGGAGAGCTTCTTCTTGGAAGGCGAGATAGACGGCCTGGCCGACAACGGCGACGGCGCGGCCTTCCTCATCGACTATAAGACCGGCGGCCGCGACGACGAGACCGCCGCGGAGCTCGATGCCAAGCATCGCCTGCAGGCCAGCTGCTACGCCTACGCGCTCATGCGCGCGGGCTACACCTCGGTGGAGGCCCACTTCCTGCGCATCGAGCGCCCCTCGGCCGAAAACCCCCGCGATCCGCAGATCGTGCCCTATCGTTTCGAAACGGCCGACCTGCCCGCCTTGGAAGCCCTTATAATCGGCAAGCAGAAAGAGGTGGCAACCTAGCGCAACCCCGTGGGCGCAAGCCCCGCGACAGACAAGGAGGCCCCCGTGGCCCGTGAGCATACCGGAACCAACCGCGAGCGCAGCGAATACTACGGCGCGCTCCAGGACATTGTGGACGCGCTGTTTGCGCAGTACGGCGATATGGACCCGACCATCGCCGAGGCCATCGGCGCCACGGTGCGCCGGCTCGATGTGGTGGTGGCCGCCGAGGCGGCTGATCTGCCCGAGGAGTTGTACCGCATCGTCACCCTGCTGCCGCCCGGCGACTACACTCGCGCCCGCCTGTGCACCCAGCTGAACAGCGCCATTGCCGGTCACGCCTGGGGCCAGGTCTACGGCACGGTGGAGTAAAACCTTCTCGGCGCCTCAATGCTCTATCGCCCGGAACGGCTGCCTCTTCTGAGAGGGCATCGTCGATGCAATAAAAGAGGGAGCCCCGCGGGGCTCCCTCGTGTGCTCGAGCTCTTCTGCTTCTAGAAGCGCAGGGAGAGGCAGGACAGGCCGCCGTCGACCTTGCGGTACTCGGAGGTGTCCACCACAAGCGTCTTGTAGCCGAGGTCCTGCACCGCTTTCAGCACGGTGGGATAGCCCTCGGGCACGATGACGGTGCCGTTCACCCAGATACAGTTGGCGCCGTAGGCCTCCTCCTCGGGCACGATCACCTTGTTGTACTCGGCAAAGTCGGGCTTGTCGATGAACTCGCCGGACACGAGCATGTTGCCGTCCTCCAGGTAGTTCACGCCGGTCTTCAGGTGCAGCACCTCCTCCAGCGGCACCTCGGAGCCGGACAGCCCCCAGCCTTCCAGGATCTCGATGAACTGGCGGATGCCCTCCTCGTTGGTGCGGGCCGAGCGGCCCACGAAGAAGTGGTCGCCCACCATCATGACATCGCCGCCGTCGAGGGTGCCCGGGGCCACGATGTGAGCCACGTGCTCGTCGTCGAAGAACTGGCGGATGGTCGGCTCGATCTCGTCCTTCTCGCCGTTGCGGGAGTCAGCGCCCGGGTTGGTGATGATGGCGCCGCAGCGGGTGATGACCGCCGGGTCCTCCACGAAGCAGGAGTCCGGGTAGGCCTCCAGGGCCGGCAGCTCGGTCACTTCCACGCCGCACTGCTTGAGGGCGGCGATGTAGTCGTCGTGCTCTTCCACAGCGCGCTCGTAGATGGGCTGGCCCAGCTCCGGGGCGCTCGTGATGCCGTCGCAGAGGGAACGGCCCGGCTTGCGGACGATGACGTTGCTGAACTTGGTCATAGATGACTCCTTGTCTCCGTGGAACGCGCTTTTTGTGCGCGGGAACAGTGTATCCCTAACCCGGGGCCGCGGGGCCGAGAATGACATCTTCTTCAAACGCGAAGCGCCGGTGCCGCCCGTGGCGGGCGACACCGGCGCTAGCATCGTCCCAGGTTGGGCTGGGCTAGCCCTCCTCGCGCTCCACGATGACGTCGCCGAGGAAGCGGATGATGTCGTCGGACTCGAACATCGGCTCGCCGTCCACGATCAGGCAGGGCACCTGGCCCTTGCCGGCGATGCGCATAAGATCGTCCTTCACGCCCGGCTCCAGGGTGTTGCGCATGGGCAGGGCGATATCCTCCTCTTCTATGAAGGCGAGCACCTTCTGGCAGAAGGGGCAGGTGGGCTTGTAGTACAGAACCATGTTGTCGAGATACATGGCGGACTCCTTTCGTTTGGCGATCTCGGTTTCCGCCCAAAGAGGAGAGCACTTTCGGGTTTTGTGGACAAAAAGCCGTCGAGTGAGCTGCCAAGGCGGTCAACCTGCATTCTAAAGGTCGTTTTGCGGGTGAAAAGACGGGTTTTTCGGCCTTAAACAAAGCGTAACCGTCGCTTTTTCCTTCTCCGGGGGGAATGGCGAGCTCACTCGACGACTTTTTGTCCATAAAATCTAAATGTGCTCGCCACTGCTGAAGGGAGCGGCACGGGCCAGCGGTTGGCGCATGGTGAAGGTGCCGCTCGGCCCTTACGTGGGGCTTTCCGCTCACCGTTGGGGGTACAATGGCCGGGCAAGCAACAGGTAGCCCGGGTCATGCGCCCGCGCGGCGATGCGGGCCTACGACGAAGGAGAACGAGAACATGGGTAGGGTCTACAACTTTTCCGCCGGTCCCGCCGTGCTGCCCGAGGAGGTGCTGCGCCAGGCGGCCGCCGAGATGCTCGACTACAACGGCACCGGCATGTCCGTCATGGAGATGAGCCACCGCTCTAAGCCCTTCGCCTCCATCATCGAGACCGCCGAGGCTGACCTGCGCGAGCTCATGGCCATTCCCGACAACTACCAGGTGCTCTTCCTCCAGGGCGGTGCCACCCAGCAGTTCGCCGCCATCCCCATGAACCTCATGAGGAACAAGAAAGCCGACTACATCGTGTCCGGCTCCTGGTCTAAGAAGGCCTTCAAGGAGGCCCAGCTCTACGGCGAGGCGCGCTGCGTGGCTTCCTCCGAGGACGAGAACTTCTCCTACGTGCCCGACGTGACGGGCCTCGCTTTCGACGCCGAGGCCGACTACGTCTACATCTGCCAGAACGAGACCATCTACGGTACCACCTATCCCGCGTTGCCCGACACCGGCGATATCCCGCTCGTGACCGATGTGAGCTCCATGTTCCTCTCCGAGCCCATGGACGTGTCCCGGTTCGGCCTCATCTACGGCGGCGTGCAGAAGAACATCGGCCCGGCCGGTGTGACCATCGTCATCGTCCGCGACGATCTGGTGCGCGAGGACGTGCTGCCCTTCACCCCCTCCATCATGCGCTACACCACCCAGGTGAAGGCGAAGTCGCTGTCCAATACCCCGCCGGCCTACGGCATCTACATCTGCGGGCTCGTGTTTCAGTGGCTGAAGGAGATGGGCGGCCTGGCCGTCATGGCTGAGCGCAACCGCGAGAAGGCCGCCATCCTCTACGATTACCTCGATCAGAGCAAGCTCTTCCGCGGCACCGCCCGCAAGGAGGACCGCTCCCTCATGAACGTGCCCTTCGTGACCGGTTCGGACGAGCTGGACGCCCTGTTCGTGGCCGAGGCGAAGTCCCACGGCATCGAGTCCATCAAGGGCCACCGCTCCGTGGGCGGTATGCGCGCGAGCATTTACAACGCCATGCCGAAGGCCGGCGTGGAGGCGCTCGTGGCCTTCATGGCCGAGTTCGAGGAGAACAACGGTTAGCAAGCAGGGCACGGGGCCCTCGGCATCGCATCGCGCGGTCCGGTAGGAGCGGAAGGGGACGCTGCCGTCTGCTCCCGGGCGGATCGCGTGACGGGCCGGGCCCCCTCAAGGCACTCCGAATTGAAAGGGAAGCCATGACGAAGAAGATCCTGGTCACGGAAGACTTGGTGCAGGAGGGCATCGACCTTTTGCGCGAGCACGGCTGCACGGTGGACTTCCTCATCGACCCCACGGCCGATGAGCTGGCCGGGGCCATTGCCCCCTACGACGGGCTCATCGTGCACCCGAACACCGTGGTGGACGCCGCGCTTTTGGCCGCGGCCGAGAACCTGAAGATCATCGGCCGGGCCGGCGTGACCGTGGACAACATCGACATCGACGCTGCCTCGGAGCGCGGCATCATCGTGTGCAACGCCCCGAACTCCAACGTCATCTCGGCCGCCGAGCACACCATGGCCCTGCTCCTGTCCGCCGCGCGGCGCATCCCCGAGGCGAGCGCCTCCATGCACGCCGGCCAGTGGCGCCGGGCCGACTTCATGGGCAGCGAGCTGTACGGCAAGACGCTCGCCATCTTCGGCCTGGGGCGCGTGGGAGGGCTCGTGGCCGAGCGGGCCGCGGCCTTCGGCATGAACCTCATCGGGCACGACCCCTACTGCTCGCCGGAGCGGGCGCTGCATCTGGGCGTCACCCTCTACGACGATCTGGCCCCGGTGCTGGCCCAGGCCGACTTCATCACCGTGCACCTGCCCCGCACCGTGGGCACCCGCGGCATGTTCGGCGCCGACGAGTTCGCCGCCATGAAGGACGGCGTGGTGCTCGTGAACGCCGCCCGCGGGGGCATCTTCGACGTGGCGGCCCTGGCCGACTTCGTGGCGGCGGGGAAGGTGGCCGCTGTGGCCCTGGACTCCTTCGAGGAGGAGCCCTGTACGGCCTCGCCGCTGCACGAGTTTCCCAACGCCATCCTGACGCCGCACCTATCGCCTATGACCCACGAGGCCCAGCGCCGGGCGAGCACCCAGATCGCCGAGGCCGTGGTGGCCGGCCTGGCCGGCGGCATGGTGGCCACGGCGGTGAACCTCTCGCCGCTGCCGCCGGAGGTGCTCGACGCCGTGGGGCCCTACGTGCCCGCCTGCCGCATGATGGGCACCATGGTCAGCCAGATCCTCGGCCGCACGCCGAAGTCCCTGAAGGTGGAGCTGGCCGGCGCCATCTGCGACGCCGACCCGGCCCCGCTCGTGGCCGCCGTGCTGGACGGGGGGCTGTCCTACCGCCGCATCGGCTCGTTCACCGCGGCCAACGCCGATGCCGTGGCCGCCCGCCACGGCATCGCCCTGACCACGTCGGCGGTGCGCGATGCCCAGGAGTACGCCAGCTCGGTGCGCCTGACCGCCGACGGCATCGAGGTAGGGGCCACGCTGTTTGGCACCGAGCACACCCCGCGCATCATCTCGCTGCTCGACTACAAGATCGATATCGCCCCGGCCCGCTGCTCCCTTGTGTTCGAGTATGTGGATGCCCCGGGTCGTATCGGCACCATCGGCACCATTCTGGGCGAGGCCGGCGCCAACATCACCACCATGCAGATCGGCACGAAGCCCGAGGACTCCTGTGCGCTCGTGTACATGAATGTGGAGGGGGATGTGGACGGGGCCGTGCTCGATCGCCTGCGGGAGGCCATCGACCTGCGCAATCTCTGGAAGATAATCCTGTAGGGGCATCCTGTGCGCTGGTTCTTGGCCCGAAGAGCCGCCCCGCCCGTCGCGCTTCCGGCTCGGTGCCATCCCGTTTTTCGCGCGGCGGCGCTGCGGTGGGGCGGGCGCCATCGGGCGCGCCGATGATAGGCCATCGGAACTTTTAACTGCTTTTGGCGGTGCCATCGCGAGGTGGCGCCGCTCGTTTTGCTATGATGCTCTCGGTCAGTTTTGCCCGCGCCGCGCGACGCGGGGCCACGGAAGGAAAGAAGGAACGGCATGACACGCAAGATCGACATCTTCGACACCACGTTGCGCGACGGCGAGCAGTCGCCCGGCGCTTCCATGAACACCGAGGAGAAACTGGTCATCGCGCGTGAGCTCCTTCGCCTGAACGTCGACGTCATCGAGGCCGGCTTCCCCATTTCCAGCCCGGGCGACTTCGAGAGCGTGCGCCGCATCGCCGAGCTGGCAGGTGACGCCGCCACGGTGTGCGCCCTCACCCGCGCGGTGGAGAAGGACATCGACTCGGCCGCCGACGCGCTGCGCTACGCCAAGCGCCCCCGCATCCACACCGGCATCGGCGTGTCGCCCTCGCACATGCGCGACAAGCTGCGCATCACCGAGGACGAGTGCGTCGAGCGCGCCGTGAAGTGCGTGAGCTACGCGAAGAAGTTCGTCGAGGACGTGCAGTTCTACGCCGAGGACGCGGGTCGTTCCGACTTCGCCTTCCTGGCGCGGGTCATCGAGGCGGTCGTCGCCGCCGGCGCCACGGTGGTGAACATCCCCGACACCACGGGTTACTCGCTGCCCGAGGACTTCGGCGCCCGCATCAAGTACCTCATGGACCATGTGAAGGGCATCGAGAACGTCACGGTGTCGGTGCACTGCCACAACGACCTGGGCATGGCTACGGCGCTGTCGCTCGCGGGCGTGCGCAACGGCGCCACGCAGATCGAGTGCACCATCAACGGCCTGGGCGAGCGCGCGGGCAACACGGCCATGGAGGAAGTGGTCATGGCCATGCGCATGCACGGCGCCGAGCTGGATGCCCACACCGATATCAACACCCGGGAGTTCATCAAGGCGAGCCGTCTGGTCAGCTCCATCACGGGCATGAACGTGCAGGCCAACAAGGCCATCGTGGGCGCCAACGCCTTCGCGCACTCCTCGGGCATCCACCAGGACGGCGTGCTGAAGAAGCGCGACACCTACGAGATCATCGACCCGGCCGAGGTGGGCGTGGGGGCCAGCCAGATCGTGCTGACGGCCCGCAGCGGGCACGCGGCCTTGAAGCACCGCCTGGAGGAGCTGGGTTATGTCTACGAGGGCGATGAGCTCGACCGCATCTATACCGCCTTTCTGGATGTGGCCGACAAGAAGAAGGAAGTCTACGACGAGGATCTGGAAGCCCTCGTCAACGAGAGCGACCGCGAGCTGACGGCGCTCTACACCCTGGAGGGCGTGCAGGTGAGCTGCGGCTTCCCGCTGAAGCCCACGGCTACCGTCACCCTGCGCGGGCCCGAGGGCGACGAGCGCACCGTGTGCGACTGGGGCACCGGCCCCATCGATGCGGTGTACAAGGCCATCGACCAGATCGTGCAGGTGAACAACGACCTGTCCGAGTTCGCGGTGACGGCCGTTACCCGCGGCATCGACGCGCTCGGCGAGGTGACCGTGCGCGTGAAGGCCGCCGGCGGCGAGGTGTACGTGGGCCGCGGTGCCGACGGGGACATCATCGTGTCCTCGGCCAAGGCCTATCTGAACGCGCTCAACCGCCTGCTTGCCGAGAAGCGCTAGGGCGCGGCGCGGCCGCGCGTCGGAAAGCGCCCCCCCTTGGCTCCGTGAAGCCGACGGCCCGTCCGTCGGCTTCTTCTTTTCCCAGGTGTTTTCGTGTATGATACGCCGATACCCTAGGAGAAGGAGAGGCTATGGCTGAGGACAACAAGCTCGGGCGCAAGATCACGACCCTGCGCGAGGCGCACCACCTGTCGGCCCAGGATCTGGCCGATCGCTGCGGTTGCGACGTGGCGCTCATCGAGCAGCTGGAAGGCGGGGAAGTGCCCGCGTCGCTCGCGCCCCTCATCAAGCTGACCCGCGCCCTCGGGGTGCGCCTGGGTACTCTGATGGATGACGACGAGGACTTCGGGCCGGCCTATATCAGCGCCGAGGCCATGGCCGAGGTGGAGCGCGTGAAATCGCTCCAGACTGCCAAGGACGCCGGCGACCTGGCCTATTTCAGCTTGGCCGCGGGCCGTCCGTCCCGCCATATGGACCCCTTCATCATCACGGTGACCCCCACCGGCGAGGCCACGCACAAGCTGGATTCCCATGAGGGGGAGGAGTGGCTCTATGGCATGGAGGGCTCCATCGAGATCGAGTATGGCAGCGAGACCTACGTGCTCGGCCCCGGCGAGTCCATCTACTACGACTCCATCGTGCCCCACCAGGTGCGCGCCCACGCGGGCCAGAACGCGAAGTTCCTCGCTTGTGTATATACCCCCTTTTAGGAGGCGCAATGACTGAAGAGCAGAACGCTGCGCCGGTGCCCGGGTCTCCGGATTACCCGCTGCACTCGGAGCTGACCCTTGGCGCCTACCTGAAAGAGCAGGTGGCGAAAGACCCCGACCACGAGTTCGTGGTGTATCCCGACCGCGACCTGCGCTGGACCTACCGCGACTTCGACGAGCGCACCGACAACCTGGCCAAGGGTCTCTTGGCCATCGGCATGAAGCCGGGCGATCACTTGGGCGTGTGGGCGCGCAACATCCCCGACTGGCTTACCTTCATGTACGCTTCCGCCAAGATCGGCGTGGTCATGGTGACGGTGAACCCGGTGTACAAGTCCCACGAGCTGGACTACGTGCTGAAGCAGTCGGACATGAAGGCGCTGTGCGTCATCGATGCCTATCGCGATGTGGACTACCTGCAGATCATCCGCGATTTGGTGCCCGAATCGCTCAATGTGCAGCGCGGGTTCCTGCGCTCGGAGGAGTATCCCTTCCTGGAGAACCTCATCTACATGGGGCCCGAGAAGCACCGCGGTTTCTACAGCGTGCCAGAGCTTCTGCTGCTCGGCCAGCACAAGCCCGACAGTTCCCTGGAGTGGGCCCAGGGCCAGTTCGACAACAACGACGTGGTCATGATGCAGTACACGAGCGGCACCACGGGCTTCCCCAAGGGCGTCATGCTCACCCACCGCAATATCCTGAACAACGGCTTCTACATCGGCGAGGGGCAGAAGCTGGGCGCGTGCGACCGCGTGTGCCTGCCGGTGCCCTTCTTCCACTGCTTCGGCTGCGTGCTGGGGGTCATGGCCTCGCTCACCCACCGCTGCACCATGATCATCGTGGAGGATTTCGACGCGGGGCTCGTGCTGCAGGCCCTGCACAAGGAGCGCGCCACGGCGGTCTACGGCGTGCCCACCATGTTCATCGCCGAGCTGAACCACCCGGATTTCGACTCCTTCGACCTGTCCCATCTGCGCACGGGCATCATGGCCGGCAGCCCCTGCCCGCCCGAGACCATGCGCGAGGTGATGGAGCGCATGAACATGCGGGATGTGACCATCTGCTACGGCCTCACCGAGACGAGCCCCGTGTTCACCCAGACCTCGGTGGACGACGACATTCCCCACAAGTGCGAGACCGTGGGCCGGGCGCACCCGCCTGTGGAGGTGCGCATCCTGGACCCGAACGACGGCCACATCTGCGCCCCCGGCGAGCACGGCGAGCTGTGCTGCAAGGGCTACAACGTCATGAAGGGCTACTACAAGATGCCCGAGGAGACGGCCAAGGCCATCGATGCGAACGGCTTCCTCCATTCCGGCGACATGGGCACCGTTGACGAGGACGGCTACTTCCGCGTCACGGGCCGCATCAAGGACATGATCATCCGCGGCGGCGAGAACATCTACCCCCTTGAGGTGGAGAACTTCCTGCTCACCATGCCCGGCGTGCTGGATGCCCAGGTGGTGGGCATCCCCGATGCGAAGTACGGCGAGATCGTCGGCGCCTTCATTCGCGTGCGGCCGGGCCACGAGGCCATGACCGAGGATGACGTGCGCGAGTATGCCATCCCGCGCATCGCCCGCTACAAGGTGCCCAAGCGCGTGTTCTTCGTGGACGATTTCCCCATGACGCCTTCTATGAAGGTGCAGAAGTTCAAGCTGCGCGAAATGGCCGAGGAGCTGGTGAGGGCCGGGAAGTAGCTGGCGCTCGGCGGAAAACGGGCTTCCTGCGCCACCCGCGCCAAGAAGGGCTCGCGGTTCGCTCGCGGGCCCTTCTGCGTTATCGGGGCGGCTTTTTCGCACCGCAGGGCGCCGATAGGCAAGGAGTTCGGCGACCGGCCCGACATCCCCAAGACCGATCCGGTGATCTCCATCACCCGCGACGGCGAGGAGGTCGATGCCATCGACCCCAGCCGTCCGGGCACCTATGTGGTGACGGCCACCTATATCGACGATGACGGCAACGTGAGCATCGTGCGACGCACCTACATCGTGGGCGCTGACGAGGCCCTGCGCGATCCTTCGGCCCCTCAAGAGCCGGCAGGGGAGGAGGCTGGCGGCTCCGACGGCACCACCCGCCTGAGGCTGCTCGCCGCTACGGGCGATGATGGTGCATGGCCCGTAGCGGCCGGCGCCATGGCCCTTCTCGGCGTAGGGGCGGCTCTGGGCGCTCGGCTCCGTCTGCGCCGTTCCTGAGGCTGAGCCTCTCTGCTCAAAGTCACCCGCACGGGAGCGGCCCTCGGGGCCGCTCCTCTTCGTCAGAGCCGCGGGCTCTGGCTCGTCCGGCGGGCTTTCTGCCGGCCCGCATCGCTCTCTTCGCTGGATTGAGGTCGGCGCTTCCGGCAAATCAGGTACACTGGGCCGTGCGAAAAACCCGCTGCGGCGGGATGGTCTCCCGAGAAAAGGAGCTGCTGTGAAGCGTGCGCTCACCCCCGGTACCTTCGACCCCATCACGGTGGGGCACCTCGATGTCATCACGCGGGCCGCCCAGCTGGTGGACGAGGTGGTGGTGGCCGTGGCCGTATCGGCGAAGAAGCGACCGCTGCTGTCCCTGGACGAGCGCGTGGCCCTGGCCCGGGAGGCCACGGCGCATCTGCCCAACGTCACCGTGGAGCCCTTCGATGAGCTGCTCGTGGATTTCGCCCATCGCATGGGGGCCCAGGCGGTCGTCAAGGGCCTGCGGGCTATCACCGACTTCGAGTACGAGTTCCAGATGACGGCCCTGAACTACCAGCTCGACCAAGAGTTGGAGACGCTGTTCATCATGTCCACGCCCCAGCACATGTACCTGTCGTCGTCCATCGTGCGCGAGATCGCGTCCCTAGGCGGCGATGTGTCGCAGTTCGTCACCCCTGCTGCGGCCGAGGCCCTGCGCCGCCGCTACGCCGAGCTGGCGGAGGCGCAGCGCTAGGGGTATGGATCTTCGCGGTCTCTGCCGTCAATGAGCAGAAGGCGCCCCGAGGGGCGCCTTCCGTGTTCCCGAATGAAAATGAGGCTGATCCGACCGAACTTAGGCCAGCGCGTAGGCGGCGGCGTTGGTGCCGGCGTTGCGGCCGAAGGTCATGCAGTCGGCGATGGCGTTGCCGCCCAGGCGGTTGGAGCCGTGGATGCCGCCCGTGACCTCGCCGGCGGCGTACAGGCCGGGGACGACCTCGCCGTCGGCGGAGACCGCCTCGGACTCCACGTTCACGTGGATGCCGCCCATGGTGTGGTGCACCGTGGGCACCTTGCGGCAGGCGTACCAGGGGCCGTCCACCATCTCGGCGTCGGCGGTGTTGTCGGCCACGAAGCCGAACTCGTCTTCCGCGCCGCCCACCACGGCGTTGTAGGCGTCGATGGAGGCCTGCAGGTTCACGGCGTCCACGTCCATGGCCTTGGCGAGCTCGTCGACGGTCTCGCCGGTCACGATGTGCTGCAGGGCCAGCATGTTGTTGATGGTGGCGCCGTTGGCGTCGGGCTCGTCGGGGTCGGGGTAGCGCAGGGTGTTCACGACTACCCAGTAGGTGCCGTCGGGCTGGGCGAAGATGTTCTTGCACAAAACGTCGCGCTCGGCGCCCTCGTTCACGAAGCGCTTGCCCTCCTTGTTCACGAAGATGCGGTTGCGGCCGGAAGTGCGGATGTCCTCCATGAGGCCCGTGCCCGGGGTGCCGCAGGGGTGCAGTTGGATGTCGGACAGGCCGATGAGCTCGGCGCCGGCCTCTTCGGCGAGCGCCAGGCCCTCGCCCTGGGCGCAGGGCTTGATGTTGGTGCAGCCGATGGAATCATCCAGCACGACTTCCTTCCACACGCCGTCGTTGACCGACTGGCGGTACTCCACATTGGCGCCGAAGCCGCCGGTGGCGATGACCGTGGCCTTGGCGTTCACGGTCACCTCGTCGGTACCGTCGTAGAGGGCCCTCACGCCCACGACCGCGCCGGCGTCGTCGGTGATGAGCTCGGTGGCCTGCATGTCGTTGAGCAGGGTGATCTTGTCGGCGTTGTCGGCGATGAATTGCTGGAACGAGCGGATGTAGGTGTTGCCCGACGGGGTGGCCGGGTAGTGGCTGCGCTCGCCGAGGGAGCCCGTGGCGCTGCCGCACTCGTCCTTGAACTCCACGCCCAGGCTCTCCAGCCAGTGGACGGAGTCGAGAGCGTTGTCGGTCAGGTAGTGCACCAGCTCCGGTGTGCCCTGCTCGTGGCCGCCCTTGATGGTGGTGTCGTAGAACACCTCGATGGAGTCCTCGATGCCCTGCTTGCCCTGGCGTTCGGGATCCACGGCGTTCAGCGCGCCCTCGGACACGTTCGTGGAGCCGCCAGTGATGCCGCACTTCTCCAGCACGATGACGTTGGCTCCGGCCTGCACGGCCGCAATGGCCGAGGCAAGGCCCGCACCGCCGCCGCCCACGACGCACACGTCGGTGTCGTAGGTGGCCTCTACGGCCGGCTTGGCCGGGGCGTCGGCAGCTTGGAGGGCTTCCAGAGCGCCGGCCTGCTCGGCGCAGTCGGCCAGGCCCTCCTGAAGCGACATGGAGGAGAGGGTGGCGCCGGTCACGGTGTCGATGTTGATGGTCTGGTTCTCGACAACCTGGTCGGAGAGGGCCTTCAGGGCATCGGCGCCCACGCCGAGGGATTCCTGATTGGCCGTGGTGTCGATGGCGGTGATGGCATCGTCGGAGAACGTCACGGTCATGGTGTAAGGGGCGTTGTGACCTGTCACCTCGGCGGTGTAGGTACCTGCCTTCCAACCGCCGACAGCTGCCTCCTCGCTGCCGGTGTGCGGTGCGCAACCGGAAAGTCCGAAGCTCGCCAGGCCTCCCCAGATGCCGAGCACGGCCGCGCCCTTGCAGAAGGTGCGGCGGGAGATGTCGTTTGTGGGAACGTGGGCGGATGTGCGGGTCATGATCGTTGCCTCCTTATATCGGCACTGCGGATTGTCAGCATCCGGAAAGCCGCTCGACCCAGCCGTGGTTTCAATTCGCCGAGAGCCCAGGCGAATGCCTTGGGTAGACTTTAAGGCGTCACGGTGATATAACCCTATGTCAATAGATCAGTGTTGTGCATGTGCATATTATGTGTTCCTATCTTGAAACGTGCGTTATGAAATTGTCTCTGCACGCGGGTCCCATCGTGCTACAGGGCACAGGATGGAAGCCGCCCGAAGCGGCTCTCGGAATATGCTTCAACGGCAGTTGCGGCGGAGGGCCGGCAAAAGAACGAAGCCGCCCGGAGGCGGCTTCGCGGCGGTGCGGGACGGATGTCCGACTTGCCAGAGCAAACGGCCCGGGGCGCCGGGATGCGCGGCGCCCCGGGCCGGCGCCGGGTGGGGCCGGGACTTAGCGGTTGCGGCGCAGGCGCCGGCGGGCGAGGAGGGCGATGCCCGCCGCGAGGGCCGCCCCGGCCCCGAGGGCGAACCCGGCCGCCAGGTCGTCGCCGGTCTGGGCGAGGCGCTTGAGGCGGATGGTGGTGCCCTCGTCGGGCGTCGCCCCGTTCTCGGCCGGGATCACGCCGCCCTTCTCATTGGTGCCGGGGGCGTAGGCGGTGGGGCTTACCACGCGCTCGCTCTCGCGCTCGAAGGACGACCAGCCCGCCGGCGGGTCGAAGGGCTGCCCCGCCTCGGGGTGCGTCCCGTCCGGATCCCAGGCTGAGGGCGGTACGCCCAGGGCCTGGGCCGTGTTGCCGATGTCGGCCCCCAGGGCCTTTTCGGTCACCAGCGCGTCGAAGACGAGCGTGACCGCCTGCCCGCCGTAGAGGTGCCCCGCGGCCACGGCCAGGATGCGGGTCTTGTCGTCGTAGGCCTCGTCGGAAACGGGGACGACCGTGCCGTCGGCCAGAGTCATCTGGATGCTCTCGCTCACCGGCTCTAAGCCCGCGGGCACGTCGTCGCGGATGACGGCGTCCATCCAGCTGGTGGCCGGGCCGTCGTTTTTGAGCGTCACGGTGTAGCGCACGATGTCGCCCACATAGGTTTTCCCGTCGCTGCGGGTGGTATTCTCGGCCTCCTTGGCCAGGGTGATGTCGCCTTCGGCGGGATCGGTGCCCACGAGGACGGGCGGCTCTACCGGCTCAGTGCCCTCCGTCGGCTCCCCGGCCGGGGGTGTGGTCGGCTTTCCCGGATCGGGATTGGCGGGCACGCTGTCGGGCCCGATCGAGGGCACGGTGCCATGGGCGAAGGCCACGTTGGCATTGTCGGCGCCCAGGGCGTCGGCACCGACGGTCACCTCGAAGGTGAGCCGTGCCTCCTCGCCGCCCCACAGATCGCCCGCGGCCACCGCGATGGTGCGGGATGCCCTGTCGTAGGCGCTGTCGTCCACGGCGATCTCGCGGCCGTCGGACAGGACGAGCTTGAGCGACTTCGCCACCGGCTCCATGCCCGCCGGCAGCGGGTCGGCGATGACGGCGTTCAGCAGGCAGCTGTGGGCGGCGCCGGTGTTCTTGAGAGACACGGTGTAGCGCAGCACGTCGCCGGGCTTCGTCACCTTGGCTCCGGGGTTCGCGACGTTCTCCACCGTCTTGGACAGCGTGGTGGAGGGGTCGGACGGCGCCACCGTGGCCGGTCCGGCCGGCAGCGCCGGATCGGAGGGACCGGGGTTCTCGGGCAGCTCCTGGCTCGGCTTGTCCGGGTCGGGGCGCGTGCCTGTGGCGCTGGCGATGTTCGCGAGGTCAGAGGCGATGTCGCGCCCGGCAGCATCGGTTCTGACGGTGCACTCGAAGGTGAGGGTCGCCTCGCCTTCGCCGTAGACCGCGCCGACGGGTACCGTAAGAGTGCGCTTGCCGTCCGCCCCGGCGGCTTCCAGCTTGTACTCGCCGAGCTTCGGGGCGCCGGTGGCGCTCGCGAGCTCCTTGTTGAAGCCCTGCGAGGGATTGGTCAGGTGCACGGTGCCCCCGTCCAATTCCAGGCAGCTCGGCAGGGGATCGACCAGCACCACGTCGTTCCAGGCAGAGCCCACGGCGCTGTTCGCGGCCTTCACGACGTAGCGGATGCGGTCGCCGGGCTGGGTGGGACCGTCTGGGTGCGTGAGATTCTTGGCGGTCTTGGCCAGCTGGGGCTCCGGCGCGATTTTCGGGTTCGGCTTCACGGTCACGTCGAACTCGAACACGGTGCCGGTGTAGGCGCCGTTGGGGGCCTGGCTTACCGTGAGCTTCGTGTTGCCGATGGCCTCGGGATCGACGACCAGGGTGATCTTCCCATCGGCATCGCGCACGGGGTTGCCCTCGTCGTCCCGCACGACATCGGCGGTGATGATGCGCCCGTCCTCAGTGGTCACGGTGATGGGGCCGGAAGAGGGGGTATCCAGCTTCAGGGTCACGCGGCCGGGGTTCGGCTCGTCCTCGCCGTGCTCCTGGTAGATAGCCTCGATGGTGCCGGTGTACACGGTGGTGCTCGGCTTGGAGGGGTCGGCGGGCTTCGGGTCGGGATTCACCTCGATCTCGGTACCGGCGGGGTTGGAGGGATCGTCGGGGGTGATCGACGGCTTCGGGTCGATGGGGTTGATGGCCACAGTATCGCTCGGGGCGCTCTCCGGGTCGTCAGCGGGGTTCACGCTCTCCCGGTAGTTGGCCGGGGCCGTGTCGCCGCTCTTCGGCGGCAGGTACTGCACCGACACCTCGTGCTTGCCGTCGCCGGTGGCGTCCGGTACGAGGAAGTCGGCGTCGGAGGGCTTGAACACGTAGGTGAAATCGGTGTAATGGCCCGTGGTGTCGTCGCCCTTGCGCTCGGCGTTCTTCTTGCCGGCCTCGGTGGCGGCCCGGGTGGTGACGGGTTTGTCCTCGAAGAGGATCTCGATGGGCTCTCCCACAGCCTCGCCGTCCACGAACAGCTGCACGTAGCCCTCCGGTGCGGCGCAGGTGGGCTTGGTGGCCACGCCGACCGGGTCGGTCTTGGCGCGGCTGATGCGGGCGTTTACCTGAAGCTCCTTGTCGGAGTCGTGGTGCTCTTCGCCGGGGGCCGAGTCTTCCACCCATTGGGCCTCAACGAGGGCCACGGCGGAGTTCGTGGGCTCGATGACGCACCAGCCCGTGGCGCGGTGGCCCCAGTAGCTCTCCTTGAAGCCCTCGGTGTTCGAGAATTCCGTGGAGGTCATGGTGAACTTCATGATGCCCGCGTCCGTGGGCATGTCCTTGTCGCTGTCCACTTCGGGTCCGATGGCCTGGGGCTCCGTGTCGCCGCCGGGCAGGCGGTCGAACAGCTGGTACTTGTAGGTGACGGCGTCGCCGTTGGTGAGCTCGCGGTAGATCGGCTCGCCCGTGTCCGGGTCCTTGCCGATCTCCTCCAGGGTGGGCAGCGTGTGGGTGGCACTGATGGTGTAGGCCTCGAACTCCGTGCCGTCGTAGTACTTTCTCAACTTGTCCAGGTACTCCGGGGGCAACTCGAAGTCGGCGTAGCGGCGCAGCTTGCCGTCGGTGCCGGTTCCGGGCGGCCGGAAGAGGGGGAGAGGAGTGATCTCGGTGGGCTTGCCGTTCTCGTCCAGCTTGTCGGTATTCAGGTAGGTGAAGTCGACGGTGATCTCGCTGTTTTGGATGACCTGCTCGGGCAGCCACAGGTACAGGTGTCCCTTGTCGAACTCGGCCGGGGCGCCGTAGTCGTACTCTTTGCCGTCTACCTTCAGCTGCCAATCGGTGAGCGCGTAGGTTTCGGCGCCCACATCGCTCGTGAGGTCGATCTCCACCATCTTGATGGGTTCGCCCTGGTCGTTGGTGGCGGTGCCGTCGAAGATGAAGGAGCCCGCCCCCAGGCTGTTGCCGATAGAGCCGCCGGTTATGGTCACCTTGGCGCCCGGCGCTCCGATGTCGGCGGGCTTGTAGGCGCGGCCTCCGGTGGGCAACAGCGTGCCGCCCGTGAGGATAATCTCGTATTCTGAGCTGTTGCCGCCGTCGCAGCCGGTGCCGAAGCCGCGGCCGTGGTCGCCGCCATTCGAGATGACGTAGCCCCCGTTGATACGGATGTTCCCGGTCTTCGCTTGCACGGGGCCGCCTCCGATGCCGGGGCCGTGGTAGGCGCCCTGTGCGGCAACGCGGCCTCCGTTAATGGTGATCCACTCGTCGGGACCGGTGCCGTCGGCGCCTTCCGGGCCGGCCGACCCTATGCCCGCCGCCCAGTCGTGGGTGCCCGAACCCGATCGGTCGTTGCGGCCTCCGATGGCGGTGATGATGCCGCCGTTGATGGTGATGTTGCCGCCTGCTTCGCCATAGGGCGAGCCGATGGCCGCCCCCATGCCGTTGCCGACGTGCTCGGCGTGCAGCTCGCCGGGATTGGCGCCGTCCATCTTCGTGAGCGGATCGCCCACCTGCACCTCCGTGCCGTTCTCAAGATGATAGGGCTCGAGGGCAGCGGGGTCGTCGGGGTCGAGATCGGGATTCTTCGGCATGAGGCCGTCGACGGGAGTTATGAGCGTGCCCTTGTCCGTGCGATTGGCCACGGCGTCATCGATGGAGAGGGACGATCCAGTGCCGCAATGAAGCACGGCGCGATTGTCGGTGGTGGCATCGCCGCTGGGATAATTGGCCTGGAAGATGTTTTTCGTTCCGTCGGCGAGCACCAGAGAGCAGGAGGCTCCTGTTTCCAAGTCGAGGGGCGCCTTCCCCAGAATGCCGATGCCGGCCAAGGTGATGTGCGCGTCACGTTCGGCAGGGATAAGGATGCCCACCGCTGATTTCGCCGCCGGCCAGCCCTGGGCGTCGGCGATCTGGTCGGAGTTTCGGATGGCGAAGTGCTTATCCGTGTTAACGGTGAGGGTCTTCGCTGCCTCGTCGTAGGCGAAGTCGCCGGCGGTCACCGTGTCGCCGTCCACTCCCCAGATGGTGAAGTCGGCGATGGTGAACGAACCGGCTCCTGGAGCGACCGCCGCTTGCGCTGTCGCGTCGAGCGGGAAAGCCGTAGGTCCTTCTTCAGAGGCGATGACTGCGGTGCCTTCTCCGCCGGTTGCGAAGGCGGTGGTGGCATCGGCCAGGGAGATTGCTGCCGCGGAGGCGGCTTCGCCAGCCCTGGCCTCGGCGGCCAGGGCGCCCGTGGGAAGCATGAGGCCGCAGGCGAGCACGGCAGCCAGGGCCGCTCGCAGGGGTCTTAGGGCTCTTCTCGTCATGGTGCATCTCCTTGGTATGTCGAGGGGCTCCCGCCGGTTGGGGGAATGGCAGAAGCCCCGAGGGGTCGTTTAGCGGGCGCGGCGCAGGCGTCGGCGGGCGAGGAGGAGGGCGGTGCCCGCCGCGAGGGCCGCCCCGGCCCCCAGGGCGAAGCCGGCCGCCAGCTCGTCGCCGGTCTGGGCGAGGCGCTTGGCGCGGATGGTGGTGCCCTCGCCGGGCCCGCCCTCGGCCGGGATCACGCCGCCCTTCTCATTGGTGCCGGGCGGGTAGACGGCCGCGGACTCGACGCGCTCGCTCGCGCGGTCGAAGGCCTCCCAGTCCGCGGGCGGGTCGAAGGGCTCGCCGGCGGCGGGGAAGCCCCCGTCGGCGTCGGGGTCCCACTGGGAGGGCAGCGTGCCCAGGGCCTGGGCCACGTTGCCGATGTCGGCCCCCACGGCCTCCTCGGTGACGAGGGCGTCGAACGCGAGCGCGATCTCCTGGCCCCCGTAGAGGCGCCCGGCCGACACGGACAGCCGCCGCGTCTTCTCGTCGTAGGCCTCGTCGGAAACGGGGACGACCGTGCCGTCGGCCAGGGTCATCTGGATGCTCTCGCTCACCGGCTCCAGGCCGCGGGGCACGTCGTCGCGTATCACGGCGTCCATCCAGCCGGTGCCCGGGCCGTCGTTCGCAAGCACGATGCGGTAGCGCACGGTGTCGCCCACCCGGGTCTTGCCGTCGGCGCTCGTGGCGTTCTCGGCGGTCTTGGCCACCCTCACGTCGCCGTCGGCCGGGTCGTTGGGGATGACTACGGGGGGCTCTACCGGCGGGTTCTCTGCTTGTGCGGGATCGTCAGGTTTGGGTGCGGGTGCGGGTGCGCCCGGCGTTTCATCGCTCACGTCCACATCGGGCGTCTGGGATGGCACGGTGCCCGTGAGAGCGGCCACGTTGGCAATGTCGGCGCCCAGGGCCTCGTCGGTCACGGTGCACTCAAAGGTGAGGGTGGCCTCCTCGCCGCCCCAGAGGTTGCCGGCGAAGACGGCCACAGTGCGAGACGCGCTGTCGTAGAGGTCATCCGTCAGCTCGACGGGTTTATCGGCGCCGGGCAGCGTCAGCCGCCAGCTGTTGGGCACCGGCTCCAGGCCCGTGGGTAGCGGGTCGGAGATGACGGCGTTCACAAGGCAGCTGCCCGCATCTCCGGTGTTCTTCACGGTAATGGTGTAGCGAAGCACGTCGCCGAGACGCGTGACCTTGGCGTCGGGGCTCGTCGTGTTCTCCACGGCCTTGCTCAGGGCAAGAGCCCCCTCGGCCGGATCGGCCGGGGCCACGGTGTCGCCGCCCTCGGGCACGGCCGGCTTCGATTCCACAGGATCCACCGGCTGCTGGTCGCCCTTGGGGTCGGTGGGGTGGTCGCGGGTGCCCTCCGCCTCGGCGGTGTTGGCCAGGGGCGCTGCCGCCTCGTCGCGGCCGGTTATGCCCTGCTTGACCGTGCACTCGAAGGTGAGAACGGCGCTTGCGGCGCCCCAGACGGTGCCGGCGGGGGCGGTGAGAGTGCGCTTGCCGTCGACACCCGCTGTGCCGAGCCCGTACTCGCCGAGCTTGGGGGTGCCCGTGGCGGCGGAGAGCTTCTTGTTGAAGCCGTCGGCGGCATTCTTCAGGAACACGGTGTCCTCTACCAGATCGAGGCAGGCGGGCAGATCGTCGGTGACCACCACGTTGTTCCAAGCGGAGCCGGCGGCGCTGTTCGATGCGGTGACGGTGTAGCGGATGCGATCGCCGGGCTGGGTGGGGCCGTTCGGATGGGTGAGGTTCTCGGCCACCTTGGTCACGGCCGGGGCCGGGGCGATGGAGGGGTCAGCCTTCACGGTCACGTCGTACTCGAAGGTGGTGCCCGTGTAGGCACCGTTGGGCTCCTGCTTGATGACGAGCTCGGTCTTGCCCACGCCCTCGGGGTTCACCCGCACGGTGATATTGCCGTCGTCGTCGCGCACGGGGTTGCCGTTCTCGTCGGTCACGACCTCGGCCTCAACGATGGTGCCGTCGGCCGTGGTGACGGTGATGGCACCGGAAGAGGGCGTCTTGATCTTGATGTCCACGGCCCCGGGGTTCTCGTCGGCGCCGGGGGTGGGCTTCTCGTAGATAAGGTTCAGATTGCCATGATAGGTCTTGTCGCCGGGCTTGGCGGGGTCGGCGCCGGGCTTGTCGGCCTCGGGATTGTCGTAGTCGGTGTCCAGGGAGGGTTGCGACTTGTCTGGATCGGCATCGGGGTCGGCGGGCAGGTCCACCGTGGGGTTCGGGTCGATGGGGTCGATGGCCACCTCGGCCTTGGGGGCGTCCTCGGGGTTGTCGGCGGGGTTCACGCTCTCCAGGTAGTTGGCCGGGGCCGTGCTGCCCAGATCGGCCACGTCCTCGTGGTCGGGGGGGAGGTACTGCACCGATACCACGTGCTTGCCGTCGGTGGTGGCATCGGGTACGAGGAAGTCGGCGTCGGAGGGCTTGAAGGTGTAGGTGAAGTCGGTATAGGAGCCGCCCTTGCCGTTGTCGACGCGGCGGGCATTGGGGGCAGGCTTGTCGCCATCGGCGTCGCCGCTGTCGGCTCCGTCGCCGGCTGCCAGGGTCGCCACGGCGCTCGTCAGGGCCGCGCGGGTGGTCGGGGCGGCAGCCTCGGGGAAGACGATCTCGATGGGGTCGCCTACCTTGTTGCCGTCCATGTACAGCTGCACATAGCCCTCAGGGGCCTTGCACGTGGGTTGGGTGGGTTTGCCGTCGGGCTGGGTGTCGGCGCGATCGATGGTGGCATGCAGGGCCAGCTCCAGATCGGAGTTGTGGTGCTCGGTGCCGGGGGCCTTGTCGTCGACCCACTCGGCGTTGATGAGGGACACCTTCGAGCCGATGGGCATGATGTCGCACCAGCCGATGGCACGATGCCCCCAGTAGCTTTCGCGGAAGCCGGCCAGGGCGGGGTCGTCGGAATTGGAATACTGGGTGGAGATCATCGTGAACTTCATGGTGCCCACATCCGAGGGCATGTCGTTGCCGGTGCTCACCTCCGGGCCGATGGCCTGGGAGCTCTCGTCGCCCTCGAAGGCGGGGCGCTTGGTGAAGCGCTGGTACTTGTAGGAGACGGCGCTCTTCATGTTCAGCACCTTCGGGAGCTCCTCGTCGGTGGTGATCCAGTTGTCCTTATCGTCCAGGTCGTAGGCGGCGAAGGGGGTGCCGTCATAGTACTTCGTCAGCTTGTCGGTGTACTGGGCGGGCAGCTCGAAGTCGACGTAGCGCTTCAGGATGTCGCCCTCGCCGGGGTTGCGGAACAGGGGGTTTACTTTCTGCACCTTGCCGTTCTCGTCCAGGTAGGACAAGGTGACCGACACCTGCTTCTCGGTGGCCGCGGGCGGCAGCCACAGGTACAGCTTGCCGTCGGTGAACTGGGCGGGCGCGCCGTACTCGTAGGGCTCGCCCGCCACGGTGAGCTCCCAGTCGATGATGGCGTTGTTGCCGTCGGTGATGGGTTTGCCGGCCTCGTCCTTCTTGATGACCTCGGCGGACAGGTCGATGGCGATCATGGACACGGCCGGATTGTCCGTGCGGTTGGTGTCCACAGGCCACACACCAAAGGCGGAGTCGTAGCTGTGGTCGCCGTTGATGAAGGCCTGGAACAGCTCCTTGCTGCCGTTGACATCGCCGATGCGCACGGAGCCGCCGATGACGCTGACGGCCCCGCCCTGGGCACCGATGGCCATGGAGACGCAGGAGGTGAGGGGCTTTGGATTGGTTTTATCAGCCTCTGCCCTGCTCGTGTCGGGGAGCACCGTGCCGCCGGCGATGACGATTTCGTGCCCCTCGTTCCAGGAGCAGCAACCCTGGCCGATGGCGTTGCCGTGCTTGTCGGAGTGGGGCTTCAGCACGCCGCCGTTGATGTAGATGTCGCCGGCCCAGGTTTTGCTTTCGGGGGCGACGGTGTCGGGGCTTCCCTGGCTCGTGTAGACGAGTTTGTTGGGCAGGGTGTCCTCGAAATGGTAGGCCCCCGACTTGGCGCATACGGCCCATCCGCCACCGCCGATGGAGGCGCCGTGGTAGGAGGTCCAGCTCTCGATGACGCCGCCGTTGAAGGTCATGGTGCCGCCGCTTCCGCAGCTGCCGCCGCCGATGGAGGCGGTGTAGGCGCTGCCGTTGCCGGCTCCGCGGGCATGGGTGGTGATGATGCCGCCGTTGAAGGTCATATCGCCGGCATCCTCGTACTGCACGCTGCCGATGGCGGCTTCCAGGGTATTGCCCGTCACGGTGAGCTTGCCCGTGGTGAGGGAGCCGTCGGGGTTGCGGTTGGCGTTCTCGAGCAGGGACAGGCGGTCGTCGCCATCTTCGGTGCCGGCGGTGCGGGTCACGCCGTCGTTGCCGATGAAGGTGGTGCCGGCGGGAATCTTGCCCGGATAGTTGGCGGGCTCCATCTTGATGGGCTCGCCGGCAGTGGTGACGTTGGGGATGTGGTCGTCGATGACCAGTTCGGTGCCCTCGCCGCAGTGGATGCCCGCGCCGCGCTGACCATCGGTGGCCGTAATGGTGTTGTCGGAATTCTCGGCAAGGGTGATATGAAGCCGCGTCTTGGGCTCGGCAGTGGTGCCGTCGTCGTTGCGGTTGCGCTCGATGTGCACGGGGATGGGAGAGTCGATGTTCACGTTGTCCAACGTGATGTTCGCCTGCACGCCCGGGTTCACCCAGATGGTGACGTTCTGCGTGGCGGTAGGGAAGCCGTCGGTGGTCAGGGTGAGTTCGGCTGTTCCCTTGATGACGAGTTTGTGCAGCTTGTCGGAACGGGTTCCCGAACCCTCGAAGGCGTGCCTGACGTAGTCCACTTCCTCGAACTCGAAGTCGACGCCGGGAGTGCCGCCGGTGACGGTGATACCGAACTGGTGGCGATCGGTCGAGTCGGCTGTCGGGGCCGCATCAGCGGCGGGAAGGGCGCTCGCGGGGGTGGCGAGAGCGGGGGAGGGGGAGCCGTCGGCCGCGGCCGACGGGTCGTCCGGGCTCCCGTCGGGGACGATGGCCTCGCGGGGAGCCTCGGAGAATTCAGTTACCGCGTCATGGGGGGTCTCGCTGTTCTCGCTGCCCGCGGCCAGGGCCGCCGTGGGCATCATCAGACCCCAGGCAAGCACGGCCGCGAGGGCTCCTCGCAGCAAACGCCCCTTCGGATTCGCCTTCATGTTCTGCTCCTTCTCTCGGTGAGCACAGCCCCGCCCGCACTTGGATACACGAAGCGTTGCCGATCTGTCAGCATACTGTGGCCGAGTGTACACCTTCGGCCACCTCATCGCAAGAAAAAGCCGTCATCCCAAGAGGAGCGGCCTCCCTGCCAAGGGCGGGACGGCTCCGCTACTATATATAGTATTGCGCCCGCGGCCAGCTGCCACGGTGGCGCCCGGTCTCGGGACGTCCCTCCGCGCTGCGCCGTCCGCTGCGCTCGCGGCCGCCGCTCTGCCACCTTCCGCCTTGCACCCGCTGGCGGCAGTTTTGGGCCTTGGATGGGGAAATTGCGGGCGATACTGGCCAAGGTTGGCCCGGTGTGGTATAAACAATGCACACTGCGCAAAGAGCCGCGCAGACATACTTTCGCGTTCGAGAAAGTGGGCATGTCCCGCTTTCTTTTGTTGTTAGGCCCCAAACGGCCGGCGCGGAAGCCGACAGCAGAGGCAACGGAAGGCGAAAGGAGGCCCCATGCTGACCGGTAAGGAGCAGATGCTCTTGGATGCCATGGAGCCGCGCGCTGCCTCCGAGGGCGTCGAGATCGTCACCGTGGAGATCGTGGGGTCGAAGAAGGCCCCCACCATCCGCGTGTACATCGACGCGGAGGGCGGCGTGAGTTTCGACGAGCTGGCCCGCACCCAGTCGTGGATCGGCGATCTCATGGACGAGCTGGACCCGTTTCCCGGCGCCTACATGCTGGAGGTGTCCTCCCCGGGCATCGACCGGCCCCTGCGCACGGCCGAGCACTTCAACCGCTTTGCGGGGCAGACCGCCAACGTGAAGACCCGCGGGCCCATCGAGGGGCGCAGCTCGTTCACCGGCGAGCTGGCCGGCTTCTCCGACGGGGCCGTGCGCCTCATCGTGGAGGGCGAGACCGTGGCCATTCCGCACGACCAGATCAAACGAGCCCGGCTCAAGGGCTCCGTTGATTTCAGCTCTTAGGGAAAGGAAGACAGAGAAAGTGGCAAGTTCAGAGTTGATCGAGGCATTGCAGGCGCTGGCCCATGAGCGCAAGATCGACGAGTTCTACCTCATCGAGCGCTTGGAGCAGTCGCTCGCCAAGAGCTACGAGCGCATTCTCGACCTGGAGTGGGACGCGCGCGTGACCATCGACCGCCAGACCGGCAAGATCTACGTCTACGAGCTCGTGCCCGTGGGCGAGCCCGATGAGGAGACCGGCGAGTACAGCGAGTTCGAGGAGCGCGACGTGACCCCGGCCGATGTGAGCCGCATCGCCGCCCAGAACGCCAAGGGCGTCATCTCGTCGCTGGTGCGCGAGGCGGGTCGCCAGTCCATCTACGACGAGTTCCGCAACCGCGTGGGCGATCTGGTGACCGGCACCGTGCTGCAGGGCACGCCGGACTTCACCATCATCAAGATCCGCGATGGCGTGGAGGCCGAGCTGCCCCACTACGACGCCAAGCGCAACCCCGGCGAGCGCAACGAGCGCCCGGCCAACGAGCACTACCGCCACAACCAGCGCCTGAAGGTGCTCATCATCGAGGTGCGCGATCCCAACGCCGACAGCCCCCGCGCCCGCGGCGAGCAGGCGCGCCCGTCCATCGTGGTCTCCCGCACCCACCCCGACCTCATCCGCCGCCTCTTCGAGATCGAGGTGCCCGAGATCTACGAGGGCGTCGTGGAAGTGAAGTCGGTGGCCCGCGAGCCCGGCGCCCGTTCCAAGGTGGCCGTGTTCTCGCGCGAGGCGAACCTGGATCCGGTGGGCGCCTGCGTGGGCCCGAAGGGCTCCCGCGTGCGCATGGTGGTGGAAGAGCTGCGCAACGAGCGCGTCGACGTCATCCAGTGGAGCCCCGACGCGGCTGTGTACGTGGCCAATGCGCTGTCTCCGGCGAAGGTGAACCATGTCACCATCGACGAGGATAACAACTACGCCACGGTCGTCGTTCCCGACGACCAGCTGTCCCTGGCCATTGGCAAGGAGGGTCAGAACGCGCGTCTGGCCGCCCGCCTCACCGGCTGGCACATCGACATCAAGCCGGTAAGCTACCAGGGAAGCTCCCTTGTCAGCGACGAGCTCATCGACGAGGTGGAGGAAGACGACGACTTCTGCATCTTCGTCGGCGAGGACGGCGCGCGCTGCCGCAACCATGCCCGTCCGGGCAGCCAGTACTGCGGCGTGCATGCCGACGAGGAAGCCGAGTAGGACGAGGAAGCGGGAAGAATCGCACCGATGCCCATTCAGACGAACAAGCGCCAGCGCACCTGCATCGCCTGCGGGGCCACCCAGCAGAAGGGGGCCTTTCACCGCATCGTGCGCACGGCCGAGGGCGCAGCGGCCTTCGATCCGACGGGCCGTGCGGCCGGTCGGGGCGCCTACGTCTGCACGGGAGCCTGCCTTGCGGCGGCAAAGAAGACCAGGAAACTTGAGCGCGCCCTGCGCTGCAAGGTGACCGACCAAGATTACGAGCGGCTCGCTCGCGAGATAGCTCTCGTCGAGGCACCGGGAAGAAACGAGGAGTGATATATGGCCAGCATGCGAGTACATGAGTTGGCGAAAGAATTCGATATGTCGAGCGGGGATCTGCTCGACCGCCTGAAAGAGATGAAGATCCCGGCGAAGTCCCACGCGAGCATGCTCAACGAGGCCTACGTCGATAAGATCCGCAAGAACCTCGAGCCGGAGATCCGCGCCCGCGCCGGCGCCCTGGCGGCTGAGGAGGAGGCGGCGCTGGCGGCCGAGAAGGAAGAGGCCGAGCGCCAGCGCGCCGAGGAGGAGGCCGCCCGCAAGGCCGCTCGCGAGAAGGAGCTCGCCGAGCGCGAGGCCGCCCGCGCCCAGCGCGAGAGCGCCCGGGCCGATGAGCCGGCGCGCGAGGGAGAGGGCCGCACTGTGCGCAAGGCGCCGGTGACGAACTCGTCCTTCGCGAGCCTCGAGCAGCAGATCGCCTCCGAGAAGGAGCGCGTGGAGCGCGAGCGCGAGGAGGCCCGCGCCCGGGCCCGGGCCGAGAAGGCCGCCGCCGAGGTGGCCAAGAAGCGCGCCGTGGAGGAGGCACTTCGCCGCGGCCACAAGAAGTCCGCCAAGGCCGCCGCGCCCGAGGCTCCCAAGCACGCTCCGGCCCCGGCACCCGCGCCGACGGTCCGCAAGGCCAACTTCGACTCGCTGCTGTCGCAGATCGAGGCCGAGAAGCAGCGCATGGAGGCCCAGAAGAGCGCCGAGGCCGAGGCCCGTCGCTCTGGCCGCGGTGCCGGCAAGAAGGGCAAGAAGGGCTCGGGGCATCAGGTGGTGCCCGAGCTGGAGGCCCAGCAGGCCGCGCCCGAGGACCGCTACGCCCAGATGGCCGTCCAGGCTGAGAAGCTCCAGCGCGACAAGGTGCTCGCCGAGGCTCGCGCCGCCGTGGCCGCCGCCACTACCCACGAGGGGGAGGGGCGCCGCAAGAAGCGCAAGGAGAAGCGCGAGGCCGAGGCCCGCGAGCGCGCCGAGGCCGAGGCCATCGAGCGGGGCCTGGACCCGACGCTGGTGCTGGACGACTCCGTGGTAGAGATTCCCCAGGGCGCGACCGTGGCCAAGTTCGCCGAGCTTCTGGGCGTGCAGCCCAACGACGTCATCAAGCGCCTGTTCATGCTGGGCCAGGTGCTCACGCTCACCCAGTCCATGAACGACGAGACCATGGAGCTCATCGCCGACGACATGGGCCGCAAGGTGCGCGTCGTGTCGCCGGAGGAGGAGTACGCCGTGGTGTACAACGACTCCGAGGCCGACCTGAAGCCGCGCCCGCCGGTGGTCACCGTCATGGGACACGTCGACCACGGCAAGACCTCGCTGCTGGACGCCATCCGCGACACCGGCGTGGTGGCCAGCGAGGCCGGCGGCATCACCCAGCACATCGGCGCTTCCGTGGTGAACATCGGCGACCGCCAGATCACCTTCATCGACACCCCGGGCCATGAGGCCTTTACCGCCATGCGCGCCCGCGGCGCCCAGGTCACCGACGTCATCGTGCTCGTCGTGGCCGCCGACGACGGCGTGATGCCGCAGACCATCGAGGCCATCAACCACGCCAAGGCCGCCGAGGTGCCCATCGTGGTGGCCGTGAACAAGATCGACAAGCCCGGCGCCAACCCCGACCGCGTGCGCCAGGAGCTCACCGAGTACGGCGTCATCCCCGAGGAGTGGGGCGGCTCCAACATGTTCGTGGAGGTGTCGGCCAAGAAGAAGCTGCACATCGACGATTTGCTGGAGACCATCATCCTCCAGGCCGACGTGCTGGAGTTGAAGGCCAACCCCGACGCGGAGGCCTCCGGCTTCGTCATCGAGGCGAATCTGGACAAGGGCCGCGGTCCTGTGGCCACGGTGCTCATCCAGCGCGGCACCCTGCACACGGGAGATGTGGTAGTGGCCGGCACGAGCTACGGCCGCGTGCGCGCTTTGGTGAACCCCCGCGGCGAGCACGTGGGCGAGGCCTGCCCCGCCGACCCGGTGGAGATCTTGGGCCTGAACTCGGTGCCCACCGCCGGCGACGAGTTCCGTGTGTTCGAGGACGAGCGCGATGCCCGCAAGCTGGCCGAGGAGCGTGCCCTGCGCGCCCGCCTGGCCGCCCAGGAGACCAAGAGCCACATGAGCCTGGACGACCTGTTCAGCCGCATCGAGGATGGCAAGACCACCGACCTGAACCTCATCGTGAAGGCCGACGTCCAAGGCTCCATCGAGGCTCTGCGCGACGCCTTCGACAAGATGGACCAGTCCGAGGTGCGCATCAACATCGTGCACTCGGCCGTGGGCGGCATCACCGAGACCGACGTCACCCTGGCCGCCGCCTCCGACGCCATCATCATCGGCTTCAACGTGCGCCCGACGGGCAAGTCCCGCGTCCAGGCCGAGAAGGAGAAAGTGGACATCCGCCTGTACCGCGTCATCTACCAGGCTATCGAGGACATCAACGCGGCCCGCGTGGGCCTGCTCTCGCCCGACATCGTGGAGGTGGACACCGGCATCGCCGAGGTCCGCGACACCTTCAAGGTGCCGAAGGTGGGCACCATCGCCGGCTGCTACATCATCGAGGGCGAGATCAACCGCGACGACAAGGTGCGCATCGTGCGCGACGGCACGGTCATCTTCGAGGGCCACATGGCCAGCTTGCGCCGCTTTAAGGACGACGTGAAGAGCGTGAAGCAAGGTTACGAGTGCGGTATCGGCATCGAGAAGTTCCAGGACCTCAAGGTGGGCGACACCATCGAGGGTTATCAGGCCAAGGAAGTCGAGCGCACCGAGTAGGCAAATCTTACAGTTCATTGCGGCTTTCCCGAGTCGACAAGGCTCGGGAAAGCCTTTGTCTATACTAGAACTATCTGTCCGCCACTACTTAAGGAGATGGCGTTATGAAACAGAGCGCTTCCAATCGCAAGGTGAACGAGCAGGCCCGCGAGGTGATCGCCTCCATTCTGCTGTTCGATGTGTCCGATCCGCGGCTGCATCTGGTGACCATTACCGGCTGCGAGGTGAGCTACGACCGCTCGGCCTGCAACGTGTACTACACCACCGATCCCGAGCGCTATGCCGACGTGCAGGCCGCCTTCGAGCAGGCCGCCGGGCATATCCGCTCGCTCATGGCCAAGAAGCTGTCCTGGCGCGTGGCGCCGGAGCTGCGCTTCCATCGCGACAAGTCGGTGGACCAGGCCGAGGCCATCGGCGCCGCCCTGGCCTCTGAGCGCGAGCACCAGCAGCAGCGCATCGTGGAGGAGACCATCGGCGAGGATCGGGAGTTCTAGACCGATGGCGGTAACTCCCCAGACCAACACCACCCTGGCCGCCATCGCCTGCGCCCTGCGAGAGCGGGACCATTTTGTGATCTGCGGCCATGTGAGCCCCGACGGCGACTGCCTCGGCTCGCAGCTGGCCCTGGCCGCCGCTCTGCGTCAGGCGGGCAAGCAGTGCGCCTGCGTGCTCGCCCGCGACGAGGAGCCGCCGCGCGACCTGGCCTTCCTGCCCGGCTTCGACGGGCTGGTGCCTGCTGCCCGCTACGAGGGCCCCTGCGAGGTGTTCGTGGCGGTGGACGTGCCCACGACCGAGCGCGTGGGCGATGCGGCGCGGCTGCAGGCGGCCGCCGATCTCACGGTGACGGTAGACCACCACGCGGTGCCCGAGGCCATGAGCGCGCTCAGCTACACCGACCCGGACGTCGCTTCCACGACTATGCTCGTCTGGGAGCTCGCGGCGGTTCTGGGCGCCGAGCGCGACCGCATCGTCGCCACCTGTTGCTACACCGGGCTCATGACCGACACGGGTCGCTTCCAGTATCAGAACGCCGACGCGGCCGCCTTCGCCGCTGCTGCCGAGATGGTGGCCGCCGGCGCCGAGCCCGCGGTCATCTCCCGCCGCATCTACCAGAGCCGCTCGCTCGCCTCTATCCTCTTGGAGGGGCGCAACGTGGACCACATGGCCCTCTCGGCCGACGGAGCGGCGGCCCTCTCATGGCTGTCCCAGGCCGACTTCGAGGCGTGCGGCGCGTGCAAGGCCGACGCCGAGCCCATGGTGGACGTGCTGCGGGCCATCGACGGTGTGGAAGTGGCCTGCATGCTGCGGGAGCAGCCCGACGGCGAGGTTCGCGGCAGCCTGCGGGCCAAAGGCGACGCCGATGTGGCCGCCATCGCCCGCGCCTTCGGCGGGGGAGGCCACACCGCCGCGGCCGGCTTCACGTTCGCCGGAACCCTCGTCCAGGCCGTCGATGCCCTGGCGGAGCGGCTCGGCATCGAATGCCCCGTGCGCCCCGGCGAAGGGGTGCACTAGATGGCCAAGCGCGGAACGACCGACCTGTCCCTCATGGTGGCCGTGGACAAGCCCTCGGGGCTTACGTCCCACGACGTGGTGAACCGCGTGCGCCGCATCTTCGGCGAGCACCGGGTGGGGCACACCGGCACCCTGGACCCGCTGGCCTCGGGCGTGCTTCCCGTGTGCATCGGGCCGGCCACGCGCCTGGACCACTACCTCGTGGGTCACGAGAAGTCCTACGTGGTGTCCATCGTCTTCGGCGCCGCTACCGATACCGACGATGCCGCCGGCGAGGTCATCCGCACCGGCGAGGTGCCCGAAGAGGTGTTCGACCCCTTCTTCGCTACCACCTTCGTGGCCAGCTTGGTAGGGAAGTCCAAGCAACTGCCCCCGGTGTACTCCGCCATCAAGGTAGGCGGCAAGAAGGCCTGCGACGAGGCACGCCGCGGCCGCATCATCGATCTGACGCCTCGCGACATCGAGGTGTTTACCGCCGAGCTGCTCGGCATCTGGGGGGCCGACGGCACCGAGGCGCCCCGCTGGGACGTGGCCTTCACCGTGTCGGCGGGCACCTATATCCGCTCGCTCGCCCGCGATGCGGGCAATGCCCTCGGCTGCCCGGCCCACGTGGGGGCCCTGCGCCGCACGGCCGTGGGGGCCATCGTCCTGGACGAGTGCGTGAGCTTGGAGACGCTGGAGGATATCGGCCTGCGGGCGGCCCTCGACCCGCTGCGGGCCCTCGGTTGCCGCTTCGCCTATGTGGGCGACGAGCTGGCCGCCAAGGTGCGCAACGGCAACGCTGTGGCCGCTGCCGGGCTCACGATCTGCGAGCGCCGCTGCGCCGATGCCGCTTCAGAGCTGTGCGCCTGCACGGCTGGGGTGCGCGAGAGCTGCGAGCCCTTGACCCGTGACGAGACCATCGCCTTGGTGTACGATAACCGGGTCATCGCCCTGTACGCATACGACGCCGATCGCCGCCGCCTGGCGCCGCGCTGCGTCTTTCCGATAGGAGTCATCCGTGGCCATAGTGATCTCTAGGAACGATCCTGCCTACGACGAGGCCTTCCTCGCCGGAGCCTCCGTGGCTTTCGGCGTGTTCGACGGCGTGCACGAGGGGCATCGCTTCATCATCGGCGAGGCCGTGGCCTCGGCGCGAGAGGAGGCGGCCCGAAGCGCCGTCATCACCTTCAACATCGATCCGGACGAGGTGTTCGCCCCCGGCGGGCTGAAGAAGCTCATGACCAACGAGGCCCGCATCGCCAAGCTCGCCGAGCTGGATGTGGATGCGGTGGTGCTGCTGCCGTTCTCCCGCGAGTTCGCGGCCCAGGCGCCGGCCGATTTTCTGGAAGCGTGCTTCGGGGGCGGCGCTCCCCGCCACATCCACATCGGCCACGATTTCCGTTTCGGAGACCGCGCCTCGGGCAACGTGGCCGATTTGCGGGCATGGGGTGCCGAGCGCAATATGGAGGTGCACGGCCACGACCTGGTGGCCGAGGGCGGCGAGCCGGTGACGGCCACGCGCATCCGCGGGGAGCTGGCACAGGGCCACGTGGCCGAGGCCGCCGAGCTTTTGGGCCGTCCCTACAGCGTGACCGGTATCGTGCGCCCGGGCCGGGGCGACGGCCGCGACTTCGGCTTCGCCACGGCGAATTTGGAGATCCCGCCGATGCTGAACGTCATCGGGCCGGGGGTCTACGGTTGCTACGCCATGGTGGAGGGCGCCCGCTACAAGGCCGCCGTGTCCACAGGCGTCCCCCCTATGTTCGCCGACCGCACCACCGCCAACATCGAAGTGCACATCCTCGATTTCGACCGGGATATCTACGGTCAGCCCATCGAGGTGGAATTCATCGAATGGCTGCGCCCCATGATCGATTTCCCCACGGTAGACGAGCTCATCGAAACCACCATGGGCAACATCGCCTGGGTGCGCGAGAATTTGTAACCCGTCGGCCGATCATCCCAGCTCCGAGGGGGGTGCCGTGCAACCCGTAGGGCAACGGCGCGGCCCGTGGCGCGTCTCTCGGCTTACTCCCCGAACAGCTGGGCGTGCTGGATGATGCGGTAGCTCTTGAGGGCGTCTTCGGCCCGCTGCTGGACGTCGCCCTCGACGGCCTCGCCGAACCAGTGCCAGGCCCCCTCGCCGTCCCGATAGCCATTCAAATTGATGGCCGGCAGGACCCCGCGCAGGGCCCGCTGGTAGCGGTCCTGCGGGGTTTCGGGCAGGCCAGCCGCCTCGGTGAGCAGGCTGCGCAGGTAGTTCAGGCTCGTCACGTCGGCATCCGCGATCTTGGCGAGCCGGTTGCCGTACTGAGTCCGGGCCACCGCGTTCGCCCAGATGAAGTAGGGGGTGCGGTAGCGCTGCTGCACCTCTTCCAAGGGCGATCCGTCCACGCTATGGCCGTAGGTCTTCTGGAACAGCCAATCGGCGAAGCCGGGCTGGTGGTCGCCGAAGAACACGACGATGGTGGGCTCGTCCCGGGCGTTCAGCTCGTCCACAAGCCAGCGCAGATCCTCGTCGGACTGGCGGATGGCGGCCAGAAACTCGTCCACCTCGGCGCTTTCCACCTGCTCGGATTCCAGGTGCACCGCATCGGCCGGGGGCACGAGGCCGGTGTCGTAGCCGCCGTGGTTCTGGATGGTCACATCGAAGACGAACTGGGGCGCCTCACCCTCGTCGATCTTCTGGAGCGCCCGCTCGTAGGTGACCCGATCGGTCACGAGGTCGCGGAACGTGGCGGCCCCTTCCATGGTGGTGATGTCGTCGAAGTCATCGAAGCCGAGCTGCTCGTAGATGCGGTCGCGGCGCCAGTTCGACGCCTCGGCCGGATGAATGGCGTGGGTGCCGTAGCCCAGTGCCCGGAAGGCAGCGGCCAGGTTGTCCACCCCTTCCAGATCGTAGAGCACATAGGGGTACACGCCGCCGCCCATGTTGCCCATGGAGGCGCCAGTGAGGAACTCGAACTCGCTGTTGCAGGTGCCCCCGCCCATGGCCGATACGTACACGTCGCCGCTGGCCAGGGCATCGGCGGCCACCTCGCGGAAGAAGGGAGGGGCGGCGTTGGCGTCCTCCAGGCCGGGGTAGCTGGACAGGTCCGAGAAGGTCTCGTTCATGATGGCGATGACGTTGGGGCCGTCGTAGGGGAGCATGCCCTCGACTGCTGCGGTCTCCCCGTCGTCGGTCGCCGCTGCGGGGAGGGTGGGGATGTCCCCGCTCGGAGGCACCGTGTCGGGAGGAGCTCCCACGGGCCCGTCGGCGAAGGGGGCGAGGATAGCGTCCACGGCCTCGGCTGAGTAGCCCTCCGGCGGCTTGGGGGTGAGCTCCTGGGCCCGGGACAGGAAGCACAGCGCGGTGCCTTGGGTGCCGTAGGAGCCCCGCACGTCCCACACGTCCACCTTCACGGCGCACTGCTCGCGGATATCCACGGCGTTGAACTGGAGCGCCCCCGCAACGACAAGCAGTATGGCGCCGAGGCAGTTCACCGCCGCATCCCACCGCGTTACCTTCCGTTGGGGGCAGCCCAGGGCGAGCGCGACGGAGAAGGCGGCGAAGGTCCCTAGGCACGCGGCCAGGCGCGGTGTGAGGAACAGGCTGTAGCCGCCGGCCACCGAGGCGGCTGTGGACAGGGCGAACAGATCGGCTGGTACGATGGGCTGGCCCTTGAACTCGATGAGGAAGAAGTTGGCCGTGCCGGCGGCTAGGCACAGCCCGACGAACACCGCCAGGGAGGCGCGGGTGCGCTGGCCGACGAGGAAGACGATGGCGCAGCCGAGGGCGAGGATCAGCAGATTCGGTATCATGTGGGAACGGGGAATAGCAAGGAATTCGGCGTTCCAAGGCGCTTCCAGCAGACAGAAGCCGAGTAGTACCGCACCGCAGAAGAAGGCGAGGCGCGCAAAGGCGGTTCTCGTGCCAACTAGCGATGCGGAAAAGGGCCCGCGCGGCCGATGGGCGACCGTGCGGGCCGCATCGGCTGCGCTGCCGGCAGTTGATGTGTTGCCCGCGGCTTCGGCTCGGTCGTCTCGATTGCCAGTTGCGCCGCCGTTCGGCTTTTGAGTAGCATCGTTTCGCTTGCGCGATCGGCCGCCGCCCGCCGTTGTCCCTGTATCCATCGACCCTCCGAGTATTGAAAGCATTGCAGCTGCACAACATAGCATGCCCACAGTCGATCGTCGGCACCATGAGGCGCGAATAGGCCGCGTACCGGCCATTTTCCAGCACTTCTTCATGTTTGGGGTGAGAAGAAGCCCCGCTCGACGATGACCGTCGAGCAGATCCAACCGCGCCATCGCCCCGCTGATGGCGGCCCGAGGGCCTCGGTACGGCCGCGAGACGGCCCGCGCGAGCCGAGCGGTCACGGGCTGCGCTCGTACAAGCAAGATAGGCCTTCTCGTCAAAATCTGAGACTTTTTAGGGTGGCATCCGTCGCGGGAAGGGGATCGTGCGGAGGAGCCGTGATTCGTCCGAAGAATTGACCTGGTATTTCTTTGTAACCAAGATGCGGAAAGGGAAACGGGGCTTTCCCGGGACGCATGACGGGGCATCGGAACCCTAAAAAGTCCCGATTCTTGACGAAAATGAGGTTCGGCGCAACTTCGAGTGCCGGAGTACGGCCACAAGGGAGGGGGTGGAGAGGTGCCGCGGCGGGACGAAGGCGCAGGAGGGCGCCCGCGGAGGCAGGAACCGTGCGGACCGAGGGGCGCCCGCGGAGGCAGGGGGCCGTGCGGGTCGAGGGCGCCCGCGGAGGCGGGGGCCGTGTAGATTGGGGGACGCCCCCGACCCCGCGTCCCATCGGTGGGACAGGCTCGCTATACTGTTCCCATGGAAAAAGAGACCCAACAGGAGAAGATCGAGCGCATCAAGCGGGAGCTGGCGGCCGTGCCCGCCGAGCCGGGTGTGTACTTGTGGAAGGATGCAGCCGGCGAGGTCATCTACGTGGGCAAGGCCAAGCAACTGCGGGCCCGCATGCGCCAGTACGTGAACTTCCAGGACGACCGCGCGAAGATCCCCCTGCTCGTGGAGGCCATCCACAGCTTCGACTACATCGTAGTGGACAACGAGCACGAGGCGCTCGTGCTGGAGAAGAACCTCATCAACCAGTACAGCCCCTTCTTCAATGCCGACTTCAAGGACGGCAAGTCCTACCCCTTCATCGCGCTCACCAAGGGCGACGTGTTCCCGGCTATCAAGTACACTCGGGAGAGGCACCGCTCCGACACCAAGTACTTCGGTCCCTTCACCGATGCCCGGGCCGCCCGGGAGATGATCGACATCGCCCGGCGGGTGGTGCCCTTGTGCGCTGCCACCTGCGCCGATTGGCGCCAGCTGGCGCGGGCTCTGGAGAAAGACCCCCTCGCCTTCATGAAGCGGGACGTTCGCCCCTGCTTCGACGCCCATGTGGGTCTGGGGCCCGGGGCCTGCTGCGGGGCCATCACGCCGGAGGAGTACGCCGTCAACGTCCGGCGCATCGAGCGCTTCCTGGCGGGCAGCCACCGCGAGTTCGTCGATGAGCTCGCGGCCGAGATGCGCGCCGCCGCCGAGGAGCTCGACTTCGAGCGCGCGGGCCGCTTGAAGAGCCGCATCGGCACCATCAACTCGCTCACCGACAAGCAGCATGCGGTGTGCTGCCGCGACCTGAACGCCGACGTGATCGGCTTTTTCCGCGAGGAGACCGTGGCCGGGGTGCACGTGCTCGTCATCCGCGAGGGGCGCATCGTGAACTCCAACGAGTTCGTGCTGAACCGCGGCACCGACGTGCCCGACCAGGACCTGCTGCGCAACTTCCTCATGCGCTACTACGACGCCACCACCACCATTCCCCGCGAGGTCATCGTGCGCACCCTGCCCGAGGACGCCGAGGCCATGGGGGAGTGGCTCACGGCAAAGCTGGACTCGGCTCACGGCGCGAAGGTGCGCTTCACCGCCCCGCAGAAGGGGGAGAAGGCCGACCTTCTAGCCATGGCCGAGACCAACGCCCGCCACGCCCTCATGCGCTACAAGGTGCGCACCAACTACGACGACAAGCGCATCAACAACGCCCTTCTGCAGCTGGAGAGCGCCCTGGCCCTGGACGCGCCGCCCATGCGCATCGAGTGCTTCGACATCTCCACCATCCACGGGTCCTACACCGTGGCCTCCATGGTGGTGTTCACCGGCGGCAAGCCGGACAAGAACCAGTACCGCCGCTTCAAGATAAAGACGCCGCTTTCCGAGGCCAATGACTTCCTCTCCATGCAAGAGGTGATGCGGCGGCGCTACGCCCCGGAGCGCTTGAACGACGAGCGCTTCGGCAGCAAGCCCGACCTCATCATCCTGGACGGCGGTAAGCCCCAGCTGACGGCGGCCTTGGCCATGTTCGAGGAGATGGGTATCGACGACATCGCCATCTGCGGCCTTGCGAAGCGCGACGAGGAGCTGTTCGTGCCCTGGCAGGACACGGGGCCTGTGGTGCTGCCGAGCGGCTCGGCCTCGCTGTACCTCGTGAAGCAGGTGCGCGACGAGGCCCACCGCTTCGCCATCACCTTCCACCGCGAGCTGCGCGGCAAGGGCATGACGGCGAGCATTTTGGACGAGGTGGCCGGCCTGGGCCCCGTGCGCAAGAAGGCCCTGCTCGCGCACTTCAAGTCCTTCAGGAACCTGAAGGAGGCCACCCTGGACGAGATAAAGGCGGCCCGGGTGGTTCCCGAAGAGGTGGCCGAGGAGCTGGTGGCCGTGCTGGCGCAGTATAATGGGCAGAAGGAAGCCAAGGAGGCGCGGCTCGCCCGGGCCGCCCGTACCGACGAGAACGCGGGGGCGCGTGACGCCGACGCCGCGGAAGGGAGCGAAGATGGCCGAGGAGCCAACTGAGATCGACCGGATGCCCGACTTCGTCATCGTCACCGGCATGTCCGGGGCGGGGCGCACCGAGGCCATGCACGTCTTCGAGGACTTGGGCTACTTCTGCGTGGACAATCTGCCCTCCAGTCTGCTGGGCGAGCTCGTGCGCGTGAACGACGAGACCGATGCCGCAGGCGGCCGGCGCCGTCTGGCCGTGGTGTGCGACTCGCGCAACGGTGACTTCTTCGGCGACTTGGACGCCGAGCTGTCCGCCATGGCGGCTCGGGGCATCTCCTACAAGACGCTCTTTTTGGATGCGGCCGATGACAAGCTCATCGCCCGATACAAGTCGAGCCGGCGCCGGCACCCCCTGTGCACCGACGGCACCACCATCTGGCAGGGCATCCAACGGGAGCGCCACCTGCTCATGGGCCTGCGCGATAAGGCCGATTTCGTCATCGACACCACGGACATGCTGCCCCAGAAGCTGCGCAGCACCATCCGCGGCCTGTTCTCCACGGGCAGCGAGCGGAAGGGTCTGGCCGTCACCGTGTACTCCTTCGGCTTCAAGCACGGAGCGCCCTACGACGCCGATCTGGTGATGGACGTGCGTTTCCTGCCGAACCCCTACTACGATCCGGAGCTGCGGCCTCTGACGGGGCTGGACGCCCCGGTGCGCGACTTCGTGCGCCTGCGCGAGGAGACCATCGAGTTCGAGCGCCGCTGGCACGACCTGCTGGACGTGGTGATGCCGGGCTATGTGGCCGAGGGCAAGCAGCAGCTGGCCATCGGCGTGGGCTGCACCGGCGGCCAGCACCGCAGCGTCGCTTTGGCCGAGGCCACGGGCGACTACCTGAAGTCCAAGGGCTACCGCGTGAGCGTGGCCCATCGCGATCTGCGTCTGGCCGAGCGCGGCGACGGCGCCGCGGCGGCCGCGGGGAAGGAAGCGTAGGTCGCGATGGGCATTCGCAAGACCGACGCCTTCCGCGTGGACCCGGCGGCCACGGCGGCCTTCTCGGCCCTGAAGAGCGCCCTGCCGAACCTGCGGGGGCTCGATGAGGACGACCGGGCCCTGCGCGCCGTGGTCATCGGCGGCGGCACCGGGGCCCCGGTGTCCATCCGCACCCTGCTGTCCTTGGGCGTGCAGACGAGCGCTGTGGTGGCCATGGCCGACGACGGCGGTTCCACCGGCGTGCTGCGGGAGGAGGCCGATGCCACGCCCCCCGGCGACATCCGCAAGTGCCTCGTGGCCTTCGCCCAGGATCCGTCCGACCCGCTCGTGCGGGCGCTGAAGTACCGCTTCGCCGTAGCCCGCGACCATGCTCTGGGAAACCTTCTGCTCACGGCCTTGGAAGATGCCTGCGGCTCGTTCCCCGAGGCCATCGCCATCTGCGAGCGGCTCGTGAACGCCCAGGGGCACGTGTACCCCTCCACGCTGGACCACGTGGTGCTGTCGGCCCGCACGTGCGACGGCCGCGTGCTCGATGGCCAGGCCGTGGCGTGCCATTCCAAGACGGCCCTGGAATCGGTGCGGCTCGCCGCCGAGGACGGCCGTCCGCCGGCCCCCTACGAGCCGGCCTGCCAGGCCATCCGCGAGGCCGACCTCATCGTGCTGGGGCCCGGCTCGCTCTTCACCTCCATCATCCCGAACCTGCTCATTCCCGGCATCGTGGACGCCATCCGCGCCAGCCGGGGGCGGGTGCTGTTCGTGTGCGCCCTGGCCGACGTGCAGGGAGAGACCTGGGGGCTCACGGCCCGAGAGCATTTCGAGGCCCTGGCCTCCCACGGCATGGAGGGGCTCATCGACTACATGCTCGTGCACTCGAAGGTGCCCCTGCGGGCCGAAAGCCCCGCCACGGGCAGCTTCGCGGCTCTGTCGGGGGCCGAGCTGGAGCACGCTTCCACGTCGGACCTGAACGACAGCCAGCTCACCTGCGGCGTGCGGCCCATCTCCATCAACTATGGGGATATGCTGGCCATCCAGTCCCGCGGGCCCATCGTCATCAGCCGCAACCTCGTCGATGCCGAGCGTCCCACGTGGCATTCGCCCTTCGCCCTGCGTGATGCCTTCCAAAGCGTCATCAAGCTCTCGCGGGCCCGGCGGGGGTAGGCCATGTCGTTCACGGCTCAGGTGAAAGACGAGCTGGCCCGGGTTGTTCCCGGGTGTGCCGCCTGCGAGAAGGCCACGCTGGCGGCCCTCGTGCGCATCGAGGGCACGCTGTTCGTGAGCGGTCCGGACCGCTATCGGGTGGAGATCGCCACCGACGCGCCTGCCGCCGCCCGGCTCGTCGTGCGCCTGCTGCACAGTATCTACCGCCTGAAGACGAACCTCACCATGCGCCGCAGCGTGCTGCACAAGACCCCGAACTACCTTATCGAGGTGCCGGCCCAGGCCCATCTGGCCGACGCCCTGCGGGACATGGGGGTGCTCTCGGCTGAGGGCGGCCTGGAAATGGGCATCAAAGAGTCCCTCGTGGCCCGGCCCTGCTGCGCGGCGGCCTACCTACGGGGGGCCTTCCTCGGCAGCGGCTTCATCTCGAACCCCAAAAGCGACTTCCACTTCGAGATCACCGTGGAGTCGGAGTCCCTGGCCGCTGGGCTCGTGGAGCTCCTGGCCCGCAAGGACATCGGCGCCCGCATCATGCAGCGGCGCAACTCCTACATGGTCTACCTCAAGAGCGGCGCTTCCATCCTCGAGTTCCTCGCCTGGACCGGGGCCCATCAGGCGGCCCTGTCCATGGAGGAGGAGCGGGTGGTGAAGAGCGTGCGCAACGACGTGAACCGCATGATAAACGCCGAGATGGCCAATCAGGCCAAGGCCGCCGGGGCCGCTGTGGGCCAGATTCACACCATCCGCACCGTGGTGGAGCACTACGGCATGGAGGAGCTGCCTCCGGCCCTGCAGGACTTCATTCGCCTGCGCGTCACCTACCCGGAGGCCTCCCTGAAGGAGCTGGGGGAGCGGGCGAACCCGCCGCTCTCGAAGAGCGCCGTCTACCACCGCGTGCGCCGCATCGAGCAGATGGCCGCCGAGATCGAGGCGGGGAAGTAGGGGCGGTGGCCACGGCAATGACGGCGAGCATGGCCGCGCAGAGGGCGCCCAAACCGATGACGAGGCCCTTTCTCCGTGAACGGTCAATCCGTCAATGACGATGAGGCCTTTTTTGCTTTGTGCAGGTACGACGCTTTTAGGGGCCGTCTGACCGAGAATCGTTACGGAAGAGTGACGTTCGTAGTACACTGGCAGGGCCTCACGGCATATCAACGCCAGTTTTCCGGCATCTGTGGCATCTTGTGAAAGGAGATACCCGTGACAACCAAGGTAGGCATCAACGGATTCGGCCGCATCGGCCGCCTCGTGTTCCGCGCCATGGCCGACGATCCCGAGATCGAGGTGATCGCCGTCAACGACCTGGGCGAGAAGGCCACCGCTGCTCACCTGCTGAAGTACGACTCCATCCACGGCATCCGCAACTTCGACATCGAAGTGGTGGACGACGGTCTGGTGGTGGACGGCAAGCATGTGACCATGCTCTCCGACCGCGATCCGGCGAATCTGCCCTGGGGCGAGCTGGGCGTGGACGTGGTCGTCGAGGCCACCGGTATCTTCAAGACCGGCGAGCTGGCGCGCAAGCACCTCGATTCCGGTGCGAAGAAGGTCGTCATCACCTGCCCGGCCAAGGACGAGGACATCACCATCGTCATGGGCGTGAACGACGATCAGTACGATCCGGCGGTGCACAATATCATCTCCAACGCCTCCTGCACCACCAACTGCCTGGCTCCCTTCGCCAAGGTGCTGCTGGAGAACTTCGGCATCAAGCGCGGCTACATGAATACCATCCATTCCTATACGAATGACCAGAAGATCCTCGATCTTCCCCACAAGGACCTGCGCCGCGCCCGCGCTGCCGCCGTGTCCATGATCCCCACCACCACCGGCGCCGCCCGCGCGGTGTCGCTGGTGCTCCCCGAGCTGCAGGGCCGTCTCGACGGCTTCGCCACCCGCGTTCCCACCCCCGACGGGTCCATGGTGGACCTCACGGTGGAGCTGGAGAAGTCGGTGACCGCCGAGGAGATCAACGCCGCCATGAAGGCCGCGGCCGAGGGCCCCTTGAAGGGCATCCTGGAGTACACTGAGGACCCCATCGTGTCCATCGACATCGTGGGCAACGCCCATTCCTCCATCTTCGACTCCCAGCTGACCATGGTGCTCGGCGGCGAGGGCAACTTCGTCAAGTGCATCAGCTGGTACGACAACGAGTGGGGCTATTCCAACCGCGTGAAGGATCTTGTCAAGATTCTGCTGCCCTAAGGTTCAACCCGGCATTGACTTCGAAAACCCAGCTCCCATCTCGAGCTGGGTTTTCCCGTATAGAAGGAAAGGATGAGACATGGCCGATATCAAGACCATCGACGACGAGAACTTCGCGGGCAAGCGGGTGCTCGTGCGCGTCGATTTCAACGCGCCGGTAGATGCCGAGGGCAACGTGACCGACGATACGCGCATCCGCGCGGCGCTGCCCACCATCAACAAGCTCATCGGCGACGGCGCCCGGGTGATCCTCGCGAGCCACCGCGGCCGTCCGGCGGGGGAGGGCTTCGAGGAGTCCTTCAGCCTCGGCCCCATCGCCCGCCGCTTGCAGGAGCTGCTCGGTCGCGACATCGTGCTCTCCCGCGCCCTTGTCGGCCCCGATGCCCAGGAAGTCGCAGACGCCCTGGAAGACGGCGATGTGCTGCTGCTGGAGAACATCCGCTTCGACGCGCGCGAGAAGAAGAACGACCCCGCGTTCGCCCGTGCCCTGGCCGATCTGGCCGATGCCTATGTGAACGACGCCTTCGGCACGGCGCACCGCGCCCACGCCTCCACGGCCGGCGTGGCGGAGTTTCTGCCGTCGTACGCGGGCTATCTCATGGAGCGCGAGGTGGCCACGCTCACCGGCATGCTCGACGAGCCGCGCCGCCCCTTCGTCGCTATCCTCGGCGGCTCGAAGGTCTCCGACAAGATCAAGGTGATCGACGCCCTGCTCGACAAGGCCGACACCCTCATCATCGGCGGCGGCATGTGCTTCACCTTCCTGCTGGCCCAGGGCAAGGCCGTGGGCACCTCGCTTAAGGAAGAGGATTGGGTGGAGCGCGCGGCGGCCATGATCGAGAAGGCCCGCGAGCGCGGCGTGGCCCTGCTGCTGCCCACCGACGTGGTGGCGGCCGACAGCTTCGCCAACGACGCCCGCACCGCCATCGTGTCCGTGGACGACATTCCCACCGATATGATGGGGCTGGACATCGGCCCCGAGACCGCGGCCGCCTACGCCCAGGCCATCGGCGAGGCGAAGTCCGTGTTCTGGAACGGCCCCATGGGCGTATTCGAGATGCCCTCCTTCGAGGCCGGCACGCGCACCGTGGCCGAGGCCGTGGCGGCCAACGAGGCGGCTGACACCATCATCGGCGGCGGCGACTCCGTGGCCGCGGTGAACAAGTTCGATCTGGCAGACGCCATGACCTTCATCTCCACGGGCGGCGGCGCCTCCATGGAGCTGGTCCAGGGCGAGGCCCTGCCCGGCGTCGAGGCCCTGCGCTAGCGGGAAGAAAGGAAGTCCCATGACCCGAAAGCATCTGATTGCCGGCAATTGGAAGATGAACGAGACCATCCCCGAGGCCGTGGTGCTGGCCCAGGAGATCTCCAACCTCATGGAGCGCGACTGGCTGGAGATGGTGGATGTGGCCGTGTGCCCGCCCTTCGTGGATCTGAAGCCGGTGAAGACCGTCTTCGAGTTCGATCGCGTCGATATCGCCCTGGGCGCCCAGAACGTGTACTGGGAGCCGGCCGGCGCCTTCACCGGCGAGATCTCCATCCCCATGATCAAGGAGATCGGCTGCGCCTACTGCATCGTGGGCCATTCCGAGCGCCGCAACCTGTTCGGTGAGACGAACGAGGACGTGAATCGCAAGGCCCGCGCCCTCATCGAGGCCGGCGTCACTCCCATCATCTGCGTGGGCGAGTCTCTGGCCGTGCGCGACGAGGGCGCCTACCTCGACTTCGTCTGCGCCCAGGTGCGGGCCGCCTACGCCGGCATCGACGGCGACGATGCCCTGGCCACGGTGGTGGCCTACGAGCCGGTGTGGGCCATCGGCACGGGCCGCACGGCCACGCCGGAGCAGGCCGAGGAGGTGTGCGCTGCCATTCGCGCCACCCTGGCGGAGCTCTTCGGCGCCGAGGCGGCCGATAGGGTGCGCGTGCTCTACGGCGGCTCCATGAACGAGGGCAACGCAGCACTTCTGCTGGCCGAGGCCGACATCGACGGCGGTCTCATCGGGGGCGCCGCCCTCAAGGCCGGCTCCTTCACCGAGATCGTGAAGGCGGCCCTGTAGATGACCGCGACGTTTCGCGCTGCCAGCGCGGCGGAGAAGGCGACCCTGCGACTGCCGGCCTGCCTCATTATCATGGACGGCTTCGGCCTGGAGGCGCCCGGCGCGGGCAATGCCATCTCCCTGGCCGACACGCCGAACCTCGATCGCCTGTTTGCCGAGGCCTCCACGACGCGCCTGGCCGCGTCCGGCGAGGCCGTGGGCCTGCCCGAGGGGCAGATGGGCAACTCCGAGGTAGGGCATTTGAACATCGGCGCCGGCCGGGTGGTGTTCCAGGAGCTCACTCGCATCAACCGTGCCTGCCGCTCCGGCGAGCTGGCTGCCAATCCCGTGCTGTCCGAGGCCTTCGCCGCGGCCCGGAAGCCGGGATGTGCCCTGCACCTCATGGGGCTTCTGTCGGACGGGGGCGTCCATTCCTCCAACGAGCACCTCTACGCCCTGGTGGATGCGGCCGTGGCCGCCGGCGTGGGCCATATCATGATCCACTGCTTCATGGATGGTCGCGACGTGCCCCCCGCAAGCGGTGCCGGCTACATGGCCGAACTCGTCGATTACATCGAGCGGGCCGCCGGTCGCGCAGATGGCGCGCCGGTCACCATCGAGGTGGCCTCGGTGTGCGGCCGTTACTACGCCATGGACCGCGACAACCGCTGGGAGCGCGTGGGCCGCGCCTGGGAGGCGGTCGTGAACGCCGAACCCTGCCGCGATCTGGGGGCCGTGGCCGCCATGGAGTCTTCCTACGCCGACGGGGTCACCGACGAGTTCGTGGAGCCTGTGGCCCTGCGCCCGCGCGGCGTGCAGGATGGCGATGCGGTGGTGTTCTTCAACTTCCGCCCCGATCGCGCCCGCGAGCTGACCCGGGCCCTGGTGGATCCCGCCTTCGACGGCTTCGAGCGGCCGCGCTTCCCCGGAGTGCATTTCGTGTGCCTCACGGAGTACGACCCGGCCATTCCCGCACCGGTGGCCTTTGCCAAGGAATTCCCCGATCATGTGTTGGCCGACGTGCTGGCCGAGGCGGGGCTTGCCCAGTACCATATCGCCGAGACGGAGAAGTACGCCCATGTGACGTTCTTCTTCAACGGCGGCGTCGAGGCGCCGCGGCCGGGGGAGAGCCGCAAGCTCATCCCGAGCCCGAAGGTGGCCACCTACGATCTCCAGCCCGAGATGAGCGAGCCCGAGGTGGCTGCCGCCCTGGTGGCGGCCATCGAGGCCGACGAGGCCGACGTGTACATCGTGAACTTCGCCAACTGCGACATGGTGGGCCACACCGGTGTGGTGGATGCCGCCCGGGCCGCCGTGGAGGCCGTGGACGCCGGCGTGGGCGCGGTGCTCGGGGCCATTGCGGCCAAGGGCGGCGTGGCCCTCGTGACCGCCGACCACGGCAATGCCGACAAGATGATCGCCGATGACGGAGGCGCCTTCACGGCCCACACGACCGCTCCGGTGCCCCTCGCGCTGGTGGACGCGTCGGGGGCGGCCTTGCGCCTGTCGGGGGCCGAGGGGCGCCTGGCCGACATCGCCCCCACGCTGCTGGCCATGATCGGCGTGCCGCAGCCCGTGGAAATGACTGGCGAGAGCCTGCTGGCCTAGGGTCCCTGGGGTCCGAGGAGAACCGTTCCCGCAACCTTCTTGCGCGAGGAGGGCGGGAACGGTATACTGAATAACTTGCGTACACCGACACACCTACGAAAGAAGCGTGACATAGTGAGTCCTTTGGCAATCGTCTTTTTGGTTCTGCTGGTGCTCTCGGGCATCGGCCTCATCATCTTCATCCTCATGCACTCGGGCAAGGGAACTGGCATCTCCGACATGATCGCTAGCTCCATGTACTCCACTCAGACGGGTACGAGCATCATCGAGAAGAACCTGGACCGCATCACCATCGGCTGCGCCATCGTGTTCCTCCTTTCCCTGGTCGTGCTCATGATCGTGTACCCCCACGGGACCATTTCCCAATAAGGGAAAATTACCCCTTGCATCGACGGCCGGTTCTGTTAGAATAATCGTCGCTGCAAATCGCACGTCGGAGTGGTGGAACGGCAGACACGCTAGCTTGAGGTGCTAGTGCCCATTTACCGGGTGTGCGGGTTCAAATCCCGCCTCCGACACCAGAACAGAGACAGGGAGCCTAAGGGCTCCCTTTTCGTATAGGAGGTTTCCATGACGGCCATGACGGCGAAGAAGGCCCACGGGCGGCAGGTGGAGCGGGTCCTCTGGATCGTCCTCGTCTTGAATTTGATGGTGGCCGCGGCGAAGTACTTCTACGGCCTGGCCTCGGGATCGGCCTCCATGCAGGCCGACGGCATCCACTCGGTCTTCGATTCCCTCGGCAATGTCATCGGCCTTATCGGCATCTCCCTGGCGGCGCGGCCGGCCGATGACGGGCACCCCTACGGCCACTCGAAGTTCGAGACCTACGGGTCGCTCGCCATCGGGGTTCTGCTGCTCCTGGCCGCCTTCGAGGTGGGCTCCGGGGCCGTGGAGAAGCTCGTGAGCCAGCACTACACCGCCCAGGTCACACCCGTCTCCTTCGTGGTCATGGTGGGCACGTTGATAGTGAACCTCGGCGTGACCTTCTGCGAGCGCCGCGCCGCCCGGCGCCTCAAGAGCGAGATCCTGGCCGCTGATGCCGCCCATACTTTGTCGGATGCCTTCGTATCCATCGGCGTCATTGTCGGTCTCGGCCTGGTGGCCGTGGGCTTTCCCATGGCCGATCCTATCATGGCCCTGCTCGTGACCGGGGCCATTCTGGTCTCGGCCGCCGGGGTATTCCGCACGGGATTGCGCACCCTGTCCGACCACGCCCGCATCCCGGCCGCCGACATCGTGGCCGTGGCCGAGGCGGTTCCCGGCATTGTGGAGGTGCACTGCGTGCGCACCCGCGGTACCGAGGGGGAGGTGTACGGCGACATGCACGCCCTTGTGGACCCGGCCATGACGGTGCTGGCCGCCCATTGCCTCGGGGACGAGATCGAGCGACGGCTTCAGGAGGCCTTCCCTGAGCTGAAGGAGATGCTCGTGCACATCGAGCCCGCCGGGGCCGATGAGAGCGCGGCGGGGGAGCATCGCGGGGCAGGGGAGAAGCCCGAGGCCTTCTAGGGCCCGGGCTTCTTCCCGAGTCGTCTTCGGGCTCCTCCGAGATCCCGGCCATCCGCGCCTTCCGGTCGCAGCCTTCCGTGGAAGAGAAAGGGACGCCCGCGGGCGTCCCTGGTCGTTCGAGCGGGGTGCCGGACGCTGGCTTAGGCCGCGGCGCCGAAGCGGATGCCGACGAAGAAGGCGGTGTTGGGCAGCCCCGAGATGTCGTACATCTCAGACAGCTCGATGGCCGACACGCGCCAGTTGTAGGTGCCGCTGTCGGTGGCCACGGTGCCGGCCTGGAAGGTGTTGCCGGAATCGTCCACGCCGTTGTCGGTGATCTCGGCACTCTCGAGGCCCTCGGCCTGCATGGCGCCCTGAACGGCCTTCTCGATAGTGCCGGAGTCGAAATCGGCGTAGCGCAGGCGGATGCTCTCGCCGGCCTTGCGCGACACATCCAAGGTCCAGGCGCCCTTGAGCAGCCGCACGGCATCGGCGGCCGACAGTTTGTCGATGCCGGTCATGTACATGAGCCCCGCTTCCTCCACGGTGAGGTCGGCCGGCAGCTTGATGACCTCGAAGCCGCCCTCGGGATTGGTGCCCACGGGGGTGCGCTCGTAGAGAGTGTAGCCGGCCTCGGTGAGAGACGCCATCATGGCCTCGTCGTCCAACGGCATGAGCGCGGCCAGGGAGGGCAGGTCGTAGGAAACCTCGCGGGCAAGGTTCTCTTGGAGGGCCTCCTGCTGGCGCAAAGGCTCGTTCATCACTTGGTCGAAGTACTTCGATAGGAACAGGCCGCTGGCCACGGCCGCCACGGCCATGGCCGCGAGCATGACCGCCTTCACGCGCACCGGCATCTCCAGGGGGCGCGAGAGCTCGGCGCCATCGTGGTAGCGCACGTCGCCGATGCGCACGGTGCTCTTCTCGCGGTGGAACAGCGAGTTCTTGATGCTCTCCCACACGTCTTCCGCATTCAAGCGCGAATGGCTCGCGTCGGCGCGGGCGTGGGAGCGGCGGCCGGTCCCTGGCGAGCTGGGGCGAGGGGCCTCTTCGGGCCCATCGGCGGGGGGCAGCGCGTGGTTCGCGGATTCACGGGTCATGAATGGTACTCCTATGGTGCTTCTGAGCAGTCACGGTATCGTTGCCGATTATACCATTGCCCCGCCCTGTGCCCTTTGATAGGATAGGGAAACCCCATGGGGGAGTAGCTGGCGCGGTGCGCGGCTCGTTCAACATCGTGGTCACAGTTTTCCGCGCAGGCGGCAACGGTGGCCTGGCGAGCCTTAAATAGCGAGACTCATGGTGCAGACTGACCCGTTAGGGAGCCGGCTGCACCATGAGTCTTTTTTGTTGCCGCCTTGCGCGCCCCGCCGAGACGAGAGCGGGCCTTGCGGCCCCGATGAGACGAGGAGAATGTCTGTGGACCTGTCGATTTTCGCCACCCCGGAGGCTTGGATCAGCCTGCTGACCCTGATCTTTCTGGAGATCGTGCTGGGGGTGGACAACCTGGTGTTCATCTCCATCACCACGAACCGCCTGCCCGAGGATAAGCGCCACATCGGCCGCAAGCTCGGTTTGGCTGGCGCCCTGGTAATGCGCGTCCTGTTCCTCTGTTTCGCCTCGTACCTCGTGCACATGACCACGCCGCTGTTCACCGTGGATTGGGGCTTCTTCAGCCACGGCTTCTCCGTGCGCGATATCGTGATGCTCATCGGCGGCGCCTACCTCATCTACAAGGGCATCCGCGAGCTCATCGATGTGCTCGCCCTTACCGAGATCAAAGCCGAGACCTCCGAGGAGCACAAGGCGCGCCACCTTATCTCGCTGCCCCAGGCCGTGGGCACCATCATGGTCATGGATCTCGTCTTCTCCATCGACTCGGTCATCACCGCTGTGGGCCTGGCCGAGCACCTCATCATCATGATCCTGGCCGTGATGATCGCCGTCATCATTATGATGGTGTTCATCGATCCCATCTCTAACTTTATCAACGCCCATCCCGAGATGAAGATCCTCGCCCTGGTGTTCATCTGCGCCATCGGCGTGCTGCTCGTCCTCGATTCCGCCGGTATCCACACCTCCATTGAGGTGCTCGACATGCACATGGAGAAGCTCATGGTGTACTTCGCTATGATCTTCGCTGTCGCGCTGGAGCTCATCCAAATGCGGTTCAATTCCAACCTGAATCGCTGGAAGAAGGAGCTCGCCGACGCTGCCATCGATACGGCTGTGGCCCGGGCCGAGGCCGGAGAGGCCCCGGCCGAGGTGGGCGAGCGGGCGAAGCGCTGCGTGGATGCCGCCATCGAGACGGGGGAGCGCGTGGAATAGGTGTCCTTTGGGCCCGCTTGAAAGTTTTTTCAAAAAAGGGCTTGCATCCTCCGGTGCGATACCGTATAGTATCTCCTCGCGATGCGGACATGGCTCAGCTGGTAGAGCATCACCTTGCCAAGGTGAGGGTCGCGGGTTCGAATCCCGTTGTCCGCTCCATTGTCATCAGAAGGCCGGTCAGGCACTTGTTTGACCGGCCTTTTCAATGACAGCCGCCAAGGAAATGGCGACGTGGCCAAGTGGTAAGGCAGAGGCCTGCAAAGCCTTCACCCCCGGTTCGAATCCGGGCGTCGCCTCCAACCTTGCACCAAATGCGGACATGGCTCAGCTGGTAGAGCATCACCTTGCCAAGGTGAGGGTCGCGGGTTCGAATCCCGTTGTCCGCTCCAGAACTTCCAAGCTCCCTGCGGGGAGCTTTTCTTTTGCGTCTCTCGGATGCGCGGGACGACGGCCCTGGGGGCTTTGGGACGCGGCGGCGCTCGGCTCCCTTGCTCACGTGCACAAAAAAGAGAGGGGCTCTGTGGTACTATGGCGGTAGACGAACCGATTGGCCGAGAGAGGCGGTGCCCTATGGAGACGAGCAAGGTGAAGTGCCGCGAGTGCAAGACGCGGGCGACCCAGTACGAGGGGATGCTGCCTACGGCGGGCATTGCCAAGGTGCTCGTCGCCGGCATCGCCATCTATGTGGCGGGCCTGTGGGTGCTCGTGGCCCTCGCGGGGCTCACGACTGGCAACGAGGCCGAGGCCGGCTTCATGGATATGCTGCTGCTCCTGGCTGTGGCCGTCACGGCGGCAACGGCGGGCGTCGTATGGTGGATGGTGCGCCCCAAGTGGGGGAAGGTGGTCGTCTGCGGCAAGTGCGGCGCCCGTTACGCGGTCACACTGCCGCCCAAGTACGCTAACGGCTGGAACTACGACAAGATCGCCCCGCGCACGGCTCGGGAGCTGCCCGAGGGCGCCGATGGGCCGGCCGCGGTGGACGATGTGGAGCGGTAGGCGGTTCTTTTCCAAGTTCGTTGAAAATTTCCTTTGACAGCGAGGCGGTTTCTGATAAACTACTAACTCGCTGCAACGGAGACGGGCAGCGCACCTTGAATGCGCGATTAGCTCAGGGGGAGAGCACTACCTTGACACGGTAGGGGTCACAAGTTCAAATCTTGTATCGCGCACCATTGAATGCAGAAGTCGGTGGCACTGTGCCACCGGCTTTTTTTTGCTCAAGCGGGCCGACGGCGCCTTTCGCTGCCCAATTTGTAACGCAGCTGTTACGGAGGGAAAATCCCCCTCCGTTTGCCCGAAGGGTCGGGTATTATGGATGGCAATGCTGATTACCCCTATCAAGGAGCTGCATCACCATGAGCAAGGAAGCAGTGGTATCCGCCGGGGCCGAGGCGCCCCAATCCCAGGATGGCGTGACCAACCCGAACGGCATCGGCCTGTTCCGCATGGTCACCACCGTTATCACCCTCATCGTCGGCGCCGGCGTGTTCTCGCTGTCCGGCGATGCGGCGGCCGGGGGCGCGAGCGGCTGGGCCATCCTCACGGCCTGGGGCATTTCCGCCGTCGGCGTGCTCTGCCTCGTCCTGACGTTCTTCGCGCTGTCCCGCGTGAAGCCCGATCTGAAGGGCGGTATCTACACCTACGCTGCCACGGGATTCGGCGACTTCCTCGGCTTCAGCAGCGCCTGGGGCTATTGGATCTCGGCCCTGCTGTGCACGGTGAGCTTCTCGGCCCTGCTGTTCGGGGCCCTGTCCTACTTCTTCCCCATCTTTGGCAACGGCACGAACATCTACGCCGTCATCGGCGCCTCGTGCATCATCTGGTTCTACGCCTTCCTCGTGAGCCGCGGCATCAGCGAGGTGACCCTCATCAACGCGGTCATCACCATCTCGAAGTTCGTGCCGCTTCTGGTGGGCATCGTCGCCATCATCTTCATCGGTGCCTTCAAGCCCGATATCTTCATCGCGAACCTCACGACCGGCGCCGACCCGTCGCTGGCCTTCGTCGATCAGGTGCAGACGGCCATGATGGTCACCATCTGGGTGTTCATCGGCATCGAGGGGGCCGTGGCCATCTCCGGCCGTGCCAAGAAGGCCAAGGACGTGGGCAAGGCCACCATCATCGCCTTCTGCTGCGTGCTCGCCCTGTATCTGACCGTCTCCATTCTCTCCATGGGCGTCATGCCCCTCTCGGAGCTCGCCACGCTGGAGAACCCGGCCCTGGCCTATGTGATGCAGGCGGCCGTGGGAGATTGGGGCGCCATCCTCATCAACTTCGCCGTGTCCCTGTCGCTCATCGGCGCCATGCTCGGCTACACCGTGCTGGCCAGCGAGTCGCCCTTCGAGGCGGCCGAGGAGGGCGTGTTCATTAAGGCCTTCACCAAGACCAACGAGAAGGGCGCCCCGGTGGTGACCCTCGTGGTGACGAACATCATCATCGAGCTCTTCCTCATCACCTGGCTGTTCACCGATTCCACCTACCAGTTCTTCTACACGCTGTCGGCTGGCATGATCCTGCTGCCGTACCTGCTGTCGGCGGCCTACTTCGCGAAAGTGGCCTTCAAGGAGCCCGAGGCCTTCCGCGGCCGCCTGAGCGGCCCGCTGCTCCTGTGGCGCATCCTGGGGTGCGTGGGCGTGGTCTACAGCCTGTTCCTCTCCTGGGCCGCCGGTGTGCTCGGCGTCATTCTCATGTGCCTGCTCTACGTCCCGGGCGTCATCATGTACATCTGGGGAAAGCGGGAGCGCGGCGAGAAGTACTTCCAGAGCACGCTCGACAAGGTGGTGCTCGCCATCATGGTGCTGGCCGCCTGCCTGTCCATCTACCTGCTCGCGACCACGCCGGGTCTCGTGTAGGCCTTCGGCGCATCTTCCAGCGTGCAACGAAACGCGGCCCCGATGTCTCGTCGGGGCCGCGTTTGCGTCCGGTAGCGGTTGCGCAAGGGTATTGCGGGGGCCGGGCGGGGCCGACGACCCTAGTCGTCCAGGCGCAGGGGCTCGGCGCTCTCTTCTCCGTAGAGGGCGAGGCACTCCTCGCTCACGACGAAGCGGGCGGCCTCGGGGAGCATCCGGGCGGTGAAGGGGGTCGTGGTGCCGGTTACCTCGCCGTCGAACTGCACGGCCAGGGGAGGGTCGGCGACTACGGTCACCTCGCGGCCGCGGTGCACCTCCAAGCTTCCCGGTCGGGCGGGGAACTCGCCGCCGCGGTCGAGCATGCAGCTGAGCAGGGCGGGGATGAGCCCCACGGCGTCGTGGGTGTTCATGACCACGATGTCGAACATGCCATCCCGGGGCTTGTTCTCGTGGATGAGGGAGATGTCGAACTGGATCTTCGAGAAGTTCACGACGAGCACGCCCACGCCCTGGGTCTCGATGGTCTCGCCGTCGATGGCCAGCGTGATCCGGGAGAACTGCGGGGCCGGGTTGGCAACGGCCGAGGTGAAGTAGGCCATGGGTCCTAACAGCTTCTTGGAGGCCTCGGCTCCCTGCATGATGGTGGCGTCGTAGCCGGCCCCGGCGATCATGGTGAAGCCGAAGTGCTGGCCGTCGGCCAGTTCGATCTCGCCGATGTCGAAGTCCATGAGCAGGCTTTGGCGCATGAGCTTCGCCAGGGCATGGGGCTCGGCCGGAGAGGCGAGGTTCAGTGCCAACAGGTTCGCGGTGCCGGCGGGGAAGGGCAAAAGGGGAATGCCCGTCTCGGCCAAGAGGTAGGCCGCGGTGGCCACGGTGCCGTCGCCGCCGGCCGCCACCACGGCATCGAAGTCCTCGGCATCGTGGAGGAACCCGGCCAGATCGGTGCAGCCGCTCGTGCAGCGCACGCAGATCTCGTCGCCGTCCTCGCTGAAGGCGCGCATGAAGTCGTAGATGGCGCCGTCGCGGAAGCCCGAGGACAGATTGTTAACGATGAGCAGTTTCACACAATTCCTTTCCCTTTGCTATCATGGGATGGTACTACAACGCAGACCCCAAGGAACAAGGACCGACGTGGAATACATTGCGAACCAAGAAAACCTCGAGGCCTTCGTCCGCCGCGCCCGCTCTTCGGCGGTGCTGGCCGTCGATACGGAATTCTTGCGCGAGAAGACTTACTACGCGAACCTGTGTCTGCTGCAGCTGGCCACCGATACCGAGGTGGCCGTGGTGGACCCCTTCGCTATCGAGGACCTCTCGGTGCTCGTGCCCCTTATGGAGGATCCCACCATCGTGAAGCTCTTCCATGCCGCCGGCCAGGATCTGGAGATCATCTACCGCGAGCTCGGCGTGCTGCCGAGCCCCGTGTTCGACACCCAGGTGGCCGCGGCGCTGCTCGGCCACACCCAGCAGATCGGCTACGGGCCCCTCGTGCACAGTCTGTGCGGGGTGAGCCTGAAGAAGAGCGACTCGTTCACCGATTGGTCGCGGCGGCCCCTGTCCGACTCCCAGCTGGACTACGCGGCCGACGATGTGATCTACCTGCCGAAGATGTACCGCGTCATGCGGGAGCGCCTCGAGGCGAAGGGGCGCCTCGGTTGGCTCGACAACGATTTCGCCGCCCTGTCCGACCCGGCCAATTACGTCTGCGACGTTGCCTCCCGCTTCAAGCGGCTCAAGCGGGTGGGGCAGTTGAGCCGCCGCCAGCTGTCGGCCGCCCGGGAAGTGGCTTCCTGGCGCGAGCTGACGGCCCAGGCCCGCGATCTGCCCCGCAAGTGGGTGCTCACCGACGAGCAGGTGGTGGAGTCCTGCCGCCGCGAGGCCCGCACCATCGACGAGCTGTTCATGGTGCGCGGCATGCGCGAGAAGCTGTGCACCCGCGATGCCCGGGCCGTGGTGGCCGCTCTCGTGCGCGGCCTGGACGCGCCGCCCGAGCAGTGGCCCGAGCTGGACAAGTCCCTGAAGAGCGAGCCCAACGTGGATGCCGAGCTGGACCTCATGGAGGCCCTCGTGCGCCTGCGGGCCCGCGAGAACGACATCGCCATGCAGACCCTGGCGAGCCACGGAGAGCTCGCCCGCGTGGCTCGGGGGTACCGAACCGACGTCGATGTGCTCAAGGGCTGGCGCCGGGCCATCATCGGGGAGGAGCTGCTCGACCTGCTCGCCGGCAAACTCGCCCTCTCCCTGGGTCCTGATGGCCTCGTCGTGACCCGCACAGGGGAGTAGGGGATCTTTGCGCCATCGGTTACGAAGGTTTCACACATTTCGGCGCGAGGGGCCTCGCTGGCTGATTCCTTCCCTATAATAGCCTCCAAATAATTCGGACGCATGTTCCCAAGGAGTGAGAGACTATGCCTATAATGCCCATGAACAGCAGCTACCTCATGCTCGTAGTGGTCACCCTCATCATCGGTTTAGGGGCCCAGTGGTACGTGAACCACAAGCTGAAGGTCTACAACCACGTGGCCAATTCCACGGGGCTCACCGGCTCCGAGGCCGCCCGCCAGATGCTCGCCTATTACGGCATCACCAATGTGCAGGTGTTCCGCGGCGGCCCGGGCCAGGACTACTTCGACCCGCGCAGCAATTCGGTGACCCTGTCGCCGGAGGCCTACGACGGCCGCACCATCACGGCGACGGCCACGGCCTGCCACGAGGTGGGCCATGCCTGCCAGTTCGCCCAGGACTACACCCCCATGAAGATTCGCGGCGCCATCGTGCCGGCGGTGAACCTGGCCTCCAATGCCTGGATCTTCCTGCTCATGGCCGGCATCTTCCTGCACATCTCGGGGCTGACCACGGCTGCCATCATCATGTACGCCGTGGTGGTGCTCTTCCAGCTGGTTACCCTGCCCGTGGAGTTCAACGCCTCCCAGCGGGCCATGGTGTACATGGGCCAGATCGGTCTGCCGGCCGCCGAGCGCAAGGGCGCCTTCGACGTGCTGCGCGCCTGCGCCTTCACCTACCTGGCCGCCGCCCTCACCTCGGTGCTCCAGCTGCTCTGGCTGCTGAACCAGCGCGAGGACTAGCGGGCCTGGGGGATCGCCGTGGTTGAGCGGGATATGACGGGCGTCCCGGGTGCCGAGGGGCCGGGCGGGGAGGCCCCTGCCGCCTTGTCGGTATCGGCGGCCATGGGGCTTGCCAAGGGCGCCCTGGAGTCGGTCGTCGTGCGCCTGGTGGGCGAGGTCTCCGAGCTCAGCGACAAGCCCGGCTACAAGGCCGTCTACTTCACGGTAAAGGACGAGAAGGCCGCCCTGCCCTGCATGATGTGGATGAACCGCTACCAGGCCGCCGGCGTGCCCGTGGCCGTGGGCTCGCTCGTGGAGATGACGGGACGCTTCTCGCTGTACGCGGCCAAGGGGCGCATGAGCTTCGACGTGTTCACCATCGCCCTGGCCGGGGAGGGGCAGCTGCGCCTCCAGGTGGCGAATCTGGCCCGGGAGCTGGAGGCCATGGGGCTCATGGCCCCCGAGCGCAAGCGGCCGCTGCCCGCCTATCCGCAGACCGTGGGCATCGTCACCTCGCCCCGGGGCAGCGTCATCCACGATATGCTGCGCACCCTGCGCCGCCGCTACCCGTTGGCGAAGGTGCTCGTGGCCGGCGTGCCCGTGGAGGGACCCGGCGCCGCCGATGCCATGGTGGACGGCTTGGCGAAGGTGGTGTTCGGCGGTGCGGAGTTGGTGCTTCTGGGTCGCGGCGGCGGCTCCTTCGAGGACCTCATGCCCTTCAACGACCGGCGGCTCGCTCGCACCATCGCCGCCTGTCCCGTGCCCGTGGTCACGGGCATCGGCCACGAGCCTGATACCACCATCGCCGACTTGGTGGCCGACGTGCGGGCGAGCACGCCCACGGCGGCAGCCGAGGCCGTGGCTCCCACCCGCCAGGAGACCGACGGCCGGCTCGCGGGCCTCGGTCAGCGCCTCGGTCGCAGCATGGAGCTTCGCCTGACTGGGGCGGCCCGTTCGGTGGAGCGCATCGCCGCCCTTTCGCTGTTCCGCGAGCCGGAGCGCCTGTTCGACGGCGAGGCCCTGGCCCTGGACGATCTGGCCGGCCGCCTCTCCCGGGCGCTGCCTGCGATGCTGCGGGAGGATCGCCATCGCGTGGGGCTTCTGGCCGAGGGGCTCGCTCGCATGCTGCCCAGCGCCCTGGCCGCCCCCGGGGCCGCCGTGGCCGCCTCCCGCGATCGCCTCGCCGTGCGGGGCGCCACCCTGACCGACCGCTTCGCCGGGCAGCTTGCGGCGGACCGCCAGCGCCTCTTAGGAGCGGCCGAGCATATGGCCGATCCCTTCCGCAGCGCCCTGTCGGTGAGCGCCGCCCGCCTGCATGACCTGTCGCCGCTTACGGTGCTGGCCCGCGGTTACGCCATCGCCCGGGATGGGGAAGGGGCCGTGGTGCGCTCGACGGCGCAGGTGGAGCCCGGGGCACCCCTCACGGTGACCGTGGCCGACGGCGCCATCGACTGCGTGGTGGAGAAAACCCGCTGATGCCCGATGCCGACTCGCCGCCCCGGCCCGCGCCCGGAGGCCGCGATGAGGCGAGAGAGCCTTCGCTCAGAAAGGAAGAACGATGACCGATACCGAGAAGATCGCCGAGGAGGGCGCCCCCCGCGCCGTCGGGGAGCTGACGTTTCGCGAGGCCCTGGCGGAGCTGGAGTCCATTGTGGCCGTGCTGGAGAGCAACACTCTGGAGCTGGAGGACAGCCTGACCGCCTACGAGCGCGGCGTGGCGCTTTTGGGATCGCTCCAGAAGCGCCTGGCCGGCGCCGAGCAGCAGGTGGAGGTGCTCATGGGCGAGCTTGTGGCCGCCCCCACCGACGAGGAGCGCGACACCACTCTGTCCTAGGGCAATCGGCCAGCGGCAGCCCGCTCGCCGATGAGGGCCCGCCCGCACTCGGGGCGCCCTTCCCGTACTCCTAGAATAGGTCAATACCCATTGATTAGGAGGTAAGTCTTGAACGTCCTCGTTATCAACGCTGGTTCCTCGTCGTTGAAGTACCAGCTCGTCAATGTCGAGACCCATGAGGTGCTCGCCAAGGGCATCTGCGAGCGGGTCGGCTCCGCCGAGGCTTTCCACAAGCACGGCATCGATGAAAACGAGCTCGTCATCGACGAGCCCATGGAAGACCACAACGCCGCCATGGCCGTCGTACTCGAGGCGCTCACCTCCGGTCCGAACAAGGCCATCGACTCCCTCGACGACATCGACGCCATCGGGCATCGCGTGGTGCAGGGCGGCAAGTACTTCGATCGCTCCGTTGTCATCGACGACGACGTCGTCGCCAAGATCGACGAGCTGGCCGAGCTGGCGCCCCTGCACAACAAGGCGGCGCTCATGGGCATCGAGGCCTGCCGTGCCCAAATGCCCGGCAAGCCCATGGTGGCCGTGTTCGACACCTCGTTCTTCCAGTCCATCCCGCCGAAGGCCTACATGTACCCCCTGCCCTACGAGCTGTACGAGAAGTACGCCATCCGCAAGTACGGGGCCCATGGCACCTCCCACCGCTACATCTCCGAGCGGGCCGCCGCCTTCATGGACGAGCCCATCGAGGACTTGAAGCTCATCACCTGCCACCTCGGCAACGGCTGCTCTATCTCCGCCATCGACCACGGCGTGGCTGTGGATACCTCCATGGGCCTGACGCCCCTGGACGGCCTTATGATGGGCACCCGCTGCGGCGCCATCGACCCAGCCATCGTGCCCTTCATCATGGAGAAGGAGAACCTCACCACCCAAGAGGTGAACGATCTCATGAACAAGAAGAGCGGGCTGTTGGGCATCTCGGGCATCTCCAACGACCTGCGCAGCGTGAAGGAGGCCTCCGAGGCCGGCGACGAGCGGGCCCAGCTGGCCTATGAGATGTACTCGAACTCCGCGAAGAAATACATCGGCCAGTACATCGCCGTCATGGGCGGCGTGGATGCCATCGTGCTCACTGCCGGCGTGGGCGAGAACTGCGAGAAGATGCGCCGCATGATCTTCGCGGGCCTGCAGCCTCTCGGCATCAAGATCGACCCGGAGAAGAACAAGCTGCGCGGCCATGAGCGCGAGATCTCCACCGATGACTCGGCCGTGCGCATCGTGGTCATCCCCACCAACGAGGAGTACATGATCGCCCGCGACACCTATCAGCTCGTGAAGGAGGGTTCCCTCGAGATCACCGAGATGTAGCCTCGCGCCGCTTTGAGGTTGACCCCGCGCGCCCCGTCAGGCCCAGGCTTGGCGGGGCGCTCTCATGTGTCCGGACCCAGGGCGCCTGAGGACTTTTCGGGCGGCGGCCGCAGGACCGGGGCGCCGCCGCGTTCCCTTCGCGGTCCCGTCGCGCGGCCTTGCCGGCTTTCCGTTGGGGCGTGCCAACGCCAACGGAAAGGACCCCACGTATTGTACTGCCTCCCATTTCTTGGACACGAGAAATGGGAGGCTTCTTTATGCCATCAGACCTTAGGATCAGATACGACGTCGATGTCCGCAGGGCCGCAGCGGAGCTCTTCGAGGAGGGCTATGGGTATCACGCGGCCGCGACCGTCCTAGCGCTTCCTCCT
>NZ_WAJS01000006.1 GCF_008831045.1 Adlercreutzia muris | reverse complement strand
GCAAGCGCGGGCGGGATGACGGGGCTCCCGAGGAGTACGGGTCCGGCATCGACTGGAACGAGTTCCACATGCCAACCCGGTACAGACAGTGAATAATGCTAAGAGCACACTTTTTGAGCCTTAACCCAAGGAGTTCAACAACTTCCACTGGAACCTGTTCGTCTGCTTCTACGGCATGAAGTCCGAGAAACGGTACGCGCACAACCGCGCGCTGAGCGGAGAGGCGTGCCCGAGCTACGTCTATTCGCAGCAGGCAGTGGAGGCTGTAGTGGATGCCATCCGCAAGGACCCCGATCACGTAATCGATCGCACCAAGGACGAATTAGAGAAGCGGGCAAAAAAGAAGCCGACCCCAGGAGCAAGGGATTCTAAGCGCTAGAGGCGCCTACCCCCATTCGGGGACCCAGCTTTGTTCCTTCCCAAGTCGGCAAGACTATTGTACAAATAGCCGGAGTGGAAGTAAAGGAATTTTGACAAATGCGTTGATTGGTTTTTGGGAATCTGTCAGACAGAAGAAGGAACCCCGCAGTGATCTTGGCGGATTGAGGCGGGGTTCACAAGGATATCGAGTCCCCCGCAGTGCCGGCCGGCATGAGGGACTCGCAGCGGCATCGGGGCCCGTAAGCCGTCGATGCATAACCGAGGAGTATTGTACCATGTCTCAACGATCGCATTTCGGCCATATTCAGCGCATGGGCGAGAACAAGTACCGGATCTACTACTACGCCGGCATCGACCCCTCTGGCAAGCGGGTGCAGAAGTCGAAGGTCATCCACGGCACCCGCGACGAGGCGGAGATCGAGCTCGCGCGCCGGCGCATCGGCGACTACCGCACGCAGCGCCTCGACACCTGGGGCACGTTCTGGAACCGCGTGGTGGCGCCCTCGATGGACGGCCTGGCCGAGAAGACCAGGCACGGCTACAACCGCGTCTGGGACGTGGAGCTGAAGCCGCGCATTGCCGGCGACCGCGTGGCCGACACCGACTACCACCGCGTCTGCGAGGTGATCGCCGACATCCAGGCGCCCTCTGTGCAGCGCGCCGCCCACTCGCTTTGGAAGAAGATGTGCAACATGGCCTTGCGCGAGGGGCTGATGACCTGGAACCCGGTGGACCGCAGCGTGAGGATGAAGCCGCGCAACCGCCGGAAGAAGCACGTGATCGACGTGGGCGAGCTGCCGGCCTGGATGGCGTCCGTCTCCCGATCGCGCTACTACCCGCTGATCGTCATGGAGATCGTCGGCGGGATGCGCCACGAGGAGGCCTGCGGCGTCATGGGCCCCGACATCAGAGAGGAGGAACTGCGCGGCGAGCGCTACGCCGTGGTGAGCGTGGAGCGCGCCATCGTCACGGTGGGCGGGCAGAAGGTGCTCAAGGGCACCAAGACCGAGAGCAGCGAGCGGGAGGTGTGGTTCGCAGAGCCCTTCGCCGGGATCTTGCTCGCCGCCTCCGAGAAGGCATGGCAAAGCCCGATCGTGCCAGCGCCGGGAGTGCGTGACGGCGAGGTGAGGGTGTCTCGGTTCGCGAACCCGCAGCACGTGTCGCGCAACTGGGCCAAATGGTGCGAGCGCAACGGCGTAGAGTACGTGCGCTTCGGAGATATGCGCAGCATGTACTCCAACATGCAGGCCGAGGCCGGAAGCCCCGATTCCGTGGTATCATTGGCCATGGGCCACGACGATGGAACGACCCGCGGGCGCAACTACATGAGTCGCCAACGCCGCGCCCTCGCGATGATCGCCGACAACCTCGTGGAGCTTATCGGCGAGGAATGCCGATGCAGCTACGACGCATTAGCGCATTCGGTCGCAGAAAAGCAAGACGTTTTGCCTGCTCACTTGCGGATTAAATGACCTGCTCGTAATGCGTAGGTCAGCGGTTCGAATCCGCTCGTTGGCTCCAGAATTTCCGCAGGCTGGCAAGGAAAAAACTTGTCGGCCTGTTCTCTTTTCAACGTCCAAAAACTTGCCGTGTGTGCCAATCGTGTGCCAATAGGCCCGATTAGGCGCTTTTAAGCTCCACAATGCGACGCAGCATGGTGCGTGCCGCCCCCACAACGACTCGCTCCGCCCGTCAGTGGAAACGCGAACGCGTCGTTCGGGGAACTGAAACGAACTCACCGCCTTTCCGCCGCGGCAAAGGGCTACACTAGCAGGGAGACACCGCACCTTTCCCCAGGAGCCACTATGACTGATTCCCCTACCTCTGCCATGACTGCGCCGACCAACCTGGAGTCTGCCGTCCCCGCCACCTTCACCGAGCCGACCGCCATTGAGGTGCGCGGGGCGCGGGTGCACAACTTGAAGAACCTCTCGCTTGAGGTGCCGCTGCGTCAGCTCGTGGCCATCGCGGGCGTGTCGGGGTCGGGCAAGAGCTCGCTGGCCCTGGGCGTGCTGTACGCCGAGGGCAGCCGTCGCTACCTTGAAGCGCTGTCCACCTACACGCGGCGGCGCATCGCCCAAGCGGGCCGCGCCGAGGTGGACGAGGTGCTGCACGTACCCGCCGCCCTGGCCCTACGGCAGCGGCCGGGCACGCCCGGCGTGCATTCCACCTTCGGCACCTCCACCGAGTTGTTGAACTACCTGCGGCTCATGGTCTCACGCCTCGGCGCCCATTGCTGTCCCAACGGCCACCGCAACGCGCCGACCCTGAACGTGGCGGCCGAGCAACCCATCACCTGCTCTACCTGCGGCGTGGAATTCTACGGTCCCTCTGCCGAGGACCTGGCCTTCAACAGCGGCGGTGCCTGCCCCACCTGCGGGGGCACGGGCGTAGTGCGCGACATTGACGAGAGCACCCTGGTGCCCGACCCCACCCTCAGCCTAGACGAAGGCGCCGTGGCTCCGTGGCGACAGCTCATGTGGTCGCTCATGCCCCAGGTGGCCCGCGAAATGGGCGTGCGCACCGACGTGCCCTTCCAAGACCTCACCGACGCCGAGCAGGACATGGTGCTGCGCGGCCCCATGGAGAAGCGCCACATCCTCTACGTGCCCAAGAACAAAGACCACGCCACCGAGCTCGATTTCACCTACTACAGCGCCGTGAACACCGTGAAGAATGCCCTGGCCAAGGCCAAGGACGAGAAGGGCATGGCGCGGGTGGCGAAGTTCCTCTGCGAGTCAGTTTGCCCCGCCTGCCACGGCACGCGCCTATCGGCGGCGGCCCGGGAAAGCCAGATCGACGGACTGAACCTTGCCCAAGTGACGGCCTTCACCCTGGATGAGCTGCGAGACTGGCTGCCCACGGTGGCCCCCTGGCTGCCGGCCGATATGCGTTCTATGGCCGATGCCATCACCAGTGAGATGGCCGAGCCCATGCAAAGGCTGGAGCAGCTGGGCCTGGGGTATCTCACCCTCGACCGCGCCAGCGAGACCCTTTCCAATGGCGAGCGCCAGCGCGTGGCCCTCACCCGCGCCGTGCGCAGCCGCACGACCGGTGTGCTCTACGTGCTGGACGAGCCCTCCATCGGGCTGCACCCGGCCAACGTAGAGGGGCTGCTGGGGGTCATGGACGACCTGCTGGCCGACGGGAACTCCGTCGTGATGGTGGACCACGACGTGGCCGTGCTGCGCCACGCGAGCCACCTCATCGAGATCGGGCCCGGGTCGGGAGCCGACGGCGGCCGCATTATCGCCCAGGGGCCGGTGGCCGCGGTGGAGGCAAACCCGGCCAGTCGCATCGGGCCGTTTCTGGCCGGCACGGCGAAGGTGCGCGTGCGCACGCCCGTAGCCGCGCCGCACCTGTTCGACGAGGGTTCCATCCGCCTGACCATGGACGGACTTCACACGGTGAAGCCCCTGGAAGTGGCCATTCCCCAGGGACGCCTCACCTGCATCACCGGCGTATCCGGATCGGGGAAGACCACGCTGGTGCTGGAGAGCCTTGTTGTGGCCCTGAAGGCGGCCCTGGCCGGACAGCCCCTACCCGGTCATGTGCTGGATGTGGAAGCGCCCGGCATCGCCCGGGTCGATCTGGTTGACGCCACGCCCATCGGCGTGAACGTGCGATCCACCGTGGGCACTTATTCTGGGGTGCTGGACGACCTACGCCGCGCTTTCGCGAAGCTGCCCGAGGCCCAGGCTGCGGGGCTCAAGGCCGGCGATTTCTCCTACAACACCGGGTCTCTGCGCTGCCCCACCTGCGACGGCACGGGGCAGATCTCCCTGGACGTGCAATTCCTTCCCGATGTGGACATCCCCTGCCCCGACTGCCGCGGCAGCCGCTACGGCCGAGCCGCCGACGCCATCCAAATGGCTGTTGACGACTACCCAGGCAGCAGTGCCGAAGGCAGGTCCGACGCAATTCCCGGCGCCCCCGCCGCGGAAAGCGCCAACCCTGGCGCATCCAGCCGCGCCGACGACTTCCACGCCGTGGCCACCCTGTCGCTGCCCGAGCTGCTGTCGCTCACCGTAGACCAGGCCGCCGCAGCGCTCGCGCCCCAGAAGAAGGCGCGCACCAAGCTGGAAACCCTGCGCGATCTGGGCCTGGGCTATCTCACCTTGGGCGAGGCCACCCCGGCGCTTTCCGGCGGCGAGGCCCAGCGCCTGAAGCTGGCCAGCGAGATGCGCCGCGACCAGAGCGACACCCTCTTCATCTTCGACGAGCCCACCATCGGGCTGCACCCGCTGGACGTGGCCACGCTCATCGCCGTGCTGCAGAGCCTCGTGGAGCAGGGCGCCACCGTGGTGGTCATCGAACACGATCTGGACATGATTGCCAATGCCGACTACCTCATCGACATGGGTCCGGGCGGCGGCGAGGCTGGCGGCCGTATCGTCGCCACGGGCACGCCCACCCAGGTGGCCGCCAACCCGGAAAGCGTCACCGGTCGCTACCTGGCCCGCGAACTGGAGGGCTAGCGACCCGCGGGCCAGCGCGACCCGCAAGTCGCCACGGGCCCCGCGCCACGCCGCGACCCACTTCCTAGCGCGTCGCTTTCAGCTCGGCGAGCCGGGCGCGGGCTGCATCCAGGTTCGCTTCGATGTCGGCACCCACCACATCCAGGTTCTCGGCAGCGGCGAAGCGGGTCTCGGGAATGCCGAACATGCCGGCGATGCCGCGCAGGTACTCGTAGCCGAAGTTCGCAGCGGCCACGTTGCCGCCGCCCGTGGTGATGTAGGTGAGGTGCTTCGCGCGGCACAGGCCCTCGCAGCGGCCCTCGGCGGTGTAGTGGAACACCATACCCATGACGGCCACGTGCTCGATGTACACTTTCAGCGCCGCGGGAAACGACAGATCCCAATAGGGCGCACCGATGACGACCTCATCAGCTGCGGCGAACTGCCTGCCCAGATCGAACATCGGGTCATCGAACTGGCCGTCCTTCTCCAGCTGGGCGCGGTAGGCTGCCGCCTCTCCGTAGTAGGGTTCCAGGCACAGCTCGGCGAGATTCACCTCCTCCACGTCGTCGACGCCCTCCAAGTACTCGCGGCACAACGTGAGCGTACGCGATTCCTCGCCACGCAGGCACGCATTCACAAACAGTACGGTCATGGGGTTCCTTTCTGTCGAAATAGTCTCAGTATACTGGTTTTAGTCACGAGCGGCCGCCAACCGAAGGACGCTCCTCTTCAGGAGCCATATTCTCCAACAGGTCGAGAAGCTCCTGGCGCGAATGGATCTTCAGCTTCTGATAGATGTGGCTCGTATGGGTGTTCACCGTGTTCATGGCCAGGTGCAGCTCCTCGCAGATGCGCGGAGCGGAGCGCCCCTTCGCCACGAGTCGCAACACGTCGGACTCGCGCCGCGACAGACTGCCCACGCGCACGAGGCGGTCGCAGCGCTCCTCCACCGTCTCCCCGCTCGGCGCAGGCCCGTCGGCGGCCACGAAGGAGGGGGCGTAGGAGCGATCGGTGAACACGAACGAGTAGATGGCCACCACGAGCAGCCCAAGGGCCACAGAGATGAGCCCCAGCAGGTCGGGCACTGCGGGCGCCAGCATTCGGTAGACGTTGAAGCCCCCGAAGCCGAGCAGCAGGTCGAGGGAGAAGGTGATGCGCGTCAGCGCATAGACCAGCAAGGGCGACGTGCGATAGCGCTGGCAGAAGTTGAAGGCCAGAATCATGATCATGATCTTGAAGAGGAAGGCCCCGAAGCTGGCGATGCCGTACATGACATCGGGGCAATGGCCCCCGTAGGGCATGAGCAGCACCGCCGCCATGGTCAGCAAGAAGGAGATGCGGTAGACCAAAGACATCTTGCGGCTCCGGTCGGCGATGATGACCACGAGCACCGTGGAGCAGGCCACCTTGGCCACCAGCAGCACCAGATTGAAGCTTCCCGAGTAAAAGGCCAGGTCAGTACCTTCCAAATAGTAGTTGCGCATGAACTCGTCCACGAAGCTGACGAAGAAGATACTGGCGCACAGCAGCGCCAGAACGCGCCGCGGCTGGCTCCGGCGCGGCGGAAGGGTGGGCTCTCCCACGAAATCGGCCGTCTCCGGTCGGCGGTTGAGAAGGAGAGCCGAGAGGAGCGGCAGGGCGCAGGCGACGGCCACCATGATCCACGGGCTCACCTCCGGCAGATAGGCCACCGCCGTCAGCACGTACATGAAAAGGTTGTTCGCCACCACGCCGAGCACGAAGCCGATGAGATCCCCCAGCTTACAGAAGGCCTGGTACCAGCCGACGAACAGCCACCCCGAGGCAATGCCGGTCAAAAGACCGGCGAACACCTGGAGCGCCCCGTCGAGCCCCGTGCTTCCCGCCGAGAACGGAATGGCCAGGGTGCCCACGCTCGCGCAGAGGGCCACGGCCCGCACGCTCCATGGCCGCTCGAGCCAGGCCTCGCTCGCCTTAGGAGACGCCAGTGCCGGCACGAGCGACACCACGCAGGCCACGAGCGATATCTCGTAGACGCTCACCGACGAATTCTCAGGGAACAGCTGCGGCGCGAAGAAGCACAGGCTCAGCCATACCTGGCACAGCGCAAACCCCACCATCATGGGAAAATTGGCCCGGCTCAACTCCGCCATGAACCGCGATTGCAGCGACACGCCCTTCTTCTCCATCCCGACCCGCTCCCCTTCCCTGCTCTCCCGCCTCACTAGAAACTAGTGAGAACGGTTCCAATCTTTTGAAAACCCCTCGTAGAAGCCCCAGAACAGCGACGGTTCCCGGCGGCTTCCCCCAATTTCACGTCTTTGCTTCGATGACAGCGAGGGCACCCCTTCCCTACCATCGGCCCATCGTTTACGGAGGAAGCGAAACGAACGGATCATCGAAGAAGGAGGAGGAAGGATGAAGCCCATCAAGCGTCTGCGCAAGCCCCTTGCGGCCCTCGCCACCGTGCACCAGGGCGCCGACGGCACGGGCGCCACGCCCAAGAAGCTGCGCAAGACCACCGTGGAAGCGCAGACCTGCCAGGCAGCCGGCTGCCACGACCTGAGCGCCGAGGAGCTGGGCGCCCTGACGGCCGATATCACCGACCTCACCGATTCCAAGGGCACCACGGTGAATCCCCACGAGGTCATGGGGCTTACCGCCGGCCACGGCGACATCGCCTGCAGCGACTGTCACGGCATGCACCGGGAAACCGTCGCGGCCGACACCTGCGTGGGCTGCCACCACGCCGGCGTCTACGAGTGCAACACCTGCCACTAGGCGCTTCCCGCGCCAAGCCCCTCGCCGGGGCACCGATCCAGGGCCTGACGCATCCACCGATGCGCTGCCATACACCAACAGAAGGAAGGGAACCATCATGGAACAGACACGCCGCGATTTCATCAAGGGCGCCAGTATCGTCGCAGCCGGGGCCGCCGCCCTGGCTGGCATGACCAGCCTCTCGGGCTGCAGCACCCAGGAGCTGGCCGACACGGGAACCACCGAGGCAAAGCACACCTGCGACGTGGTTATCGCCGGCGCGGGCATTGGTGGCCTGGCCGCCGCCGTCAGCGCGGCCGAGCAGGGCGCGAACGTCATCCTCGTGGAGGCCTCCCAGGCCGTGGGCGGCACGAGCCGCTTCGCGGCGGGCGCCTTCGGCCCGCGCTTCGGCGCCGCCTGGGAAGAGGCCTACGCCAAGGCTCCCATGTCCGATCCCGAGCTGGGCAAGCTCGTCTGCGACAACTGGGCCCCGTACCTGGAGTGGATCGGGGGCCTGGGCCTCGCCACCGAGGAGCTGGCACCGGGCAGCCCTTATGTGTGGATGGGCGGCAAGCGCCCCGCCGAGGAGGGGTCGAAGAGCTATACCGACGAGTACCTCCAGCAGTTCGGCGAGATCTTCACGGCCAAGGGCGGCACGACCCTGCTCGGCACCCGCGCCGTCGACCTGATCGTGGACGAGGCCGGCACAGTCACGGGCCTGGTGGCCGAGGACGCCGAGGGTCCCTTCACCATTGCGGCCAAGGCCGTGATTCTGGCCACGGGCGGCTGGCAGTGCGACAAGGAAATGTGCACCCACTACATCGGCCGCCACGCCGACCTGGGCCAGGCCCAGTGCGTCCCCTACCTGGACGGCGCGGGCATCAAGATGGCCGTGAAGGCCGGTGCCCAGCTCTCCCGCAGCTTCGGCTCCTTCTACGGCCATCCCCAGCCCTGGCCGACCACCTACCTGAACGGCATCGACACCCCCGAGGGCTACGAGGCCCTCACCAACATCGATGACGCCCACGTGCTCTACTACGGCACCACCGAGCACTCCATCCAGGGCATGGGCGTGTACGTGAACGTGAGCGGCAAGCGCTTCGTCAACGAGGGGCTCGGCTCGTCCCTCGTGAACCAGGAGGTCATGCAGCAGCCCATGGCCCGCGCCTACCTCATCCTGGACGAGGGCGTGCGCAATCTCATTCGCGAGACCCCCTTCTGCAATGCCGCCGTCATCGGCGGGGACCGCATTGATGCCATGATCGAGCGCGGCATGACCGTCGTGCAGGCGGACAGCCTGGATGAGCTGGGCGCGAAGATCGTGGCCGAGACCGCCGATGGCGTGAGCTTCAACGCCCGAAACATGGTGGAGACGGTGAACGCCTACAACGAGGCCGCGGCTGCAGGTACGGCAGACCAGCTGGAAGTGCCCCACCTCGGCACGGTGCCGGCCATGGCGCTGACCACGGCCCCCTTCTACGCCATCCCCGTGGTCGGCGGCATCATGGCCACCTTCGGCGGCCTGAAGATCAACACCGATACCCAGGTCATGGGCACGAACGCCCAGCCCATCGCCGGTCTGTACGCGGTGCCCGGTGCCGCCGGCGGCATCATGAACGGCGACTACTGGTGCGTCATGAGCGGCTACTCGGTGCTCGGCCGCCTCTCCGGCGAAGTGGCCTGCGCCTACGCCCAATCCACCGAGGCCTAAGCCTCCCTGAGAGGGGCGGCTCGGAGCATCCCTCCCTCCTCTGGGCCGCCCCTCCCCTCTTGGTGCGGCCCGCTCGTTCGGCGGGGCCGCACCCTGCAAGACGGGCGGGCCGTCCCCAGGACCAGCCCGCCCGTCCCGACCCGCTGCCCGACCCGCTGTTCGGCGGATCGGGCAGCCGTGCGCGAATTCTTCCTGGATCAAGGTGCCCGTCTGCGGCCTGAGCACTATACTGGGCCCTAGACGTCTCGCACGTGGGGCTGCACCTTAGCGGCCGGTGCGGGGCGCTCTTTGACGGAAAGGATCCTCATGGAGAACTTCGAATTCGTTTCCCCCACTCATTTTGTGTTCGGTCGCGGCGTGGAAAACGAGGTGGGCGCCAAGCTGGCAGCGGTCGGCGCGAAGCGCGTCCTGGTGCATTTCGGCGGCGAGAGCGCCCGGCGCAGCGGCCTTATCGACCGTGTGAGCGCTTCGCTGGACGCGGCGGGCATCGAGCATTTGGAGCTGGGCGGCGTGCGCCCGAACCCCGAGGTCACCCTGGTGCGCGAGGGCGTGCGGCTGTGCAAGGAGGGCGACGTCGACTGGATTCTGGCCGTGGGCGGCGGCTCGGTCATCGACTCGGCCAAGGCCATCGCCAACGGTGCCTGCGTCGACTGCGACGTATGGGAGCTCTTCGAGACGAAGGCCCTCGATCACGACGTGCTGCCCATCGCCGTGGTGCTCACCATTCCGGCCGCCGGCAGCGAGGCCTCCAAGAACACCGTGATCTCCAATGACGAGCTGGGTCGCAAGACCGGCTACGCCAACAACGCCCAACGTCCGAAGTTCGCCTTCATGAACCCGGAGCTCACCTTCACTCTGCCGCCCTTCCAAACGGCCGCGGGCCTTACCGACATGTACTGCCACCTGCTGGAGCGATTTTTCGACGACTACGGCGCGGTGCCCGTGACCGACAACCTGAACCTGTCGCTCATGAACACCATCCGCGCCGAGGCGCCCCGGGTGCTGGCCGATCCCGAGAACTACGATGCCCGCGCGAACATCATGTGGGCGGGCATGCTCTGCCATCAGGGACTCGCCGGCGTGGGACGCCACGAGGACTGGGCCACTCACGGGCTCGAGCACGAGCTGTCGGCCTTAGACCCGGCCATCACCCACGGCGCGGGCCTGGCCGTCATGTTCCCCGCTTGGATGGAGTACGTGCACGGCGAGAACCCGGCCCGCTTCGCCTTCTACGGCCAGGCGGTCTTCGGGCTCACCCCCACCGGCGACGCGAACGCCGACGCCCTGTCGGCCATCGATGAGACCCGCAGCTTCTTCGCGAGCCTGGGAATGCCCACCACCTTGGCGGAGCTGGGCGTGGAGGAGAACGATATCGAGAAGATGCTGCCCACCCTGGCCCAGAACAAGGGCGTTCCCTTCGGCAGCTTCAAGAAACTCACCCTGGAGGACGCCGCGGAAATCTACCGCCTGGCCCTGTAGGGCACCGTCACGCAACGTCGCCGAGCGAGGCGCGGTGGATCGGTTTTCGAGCCGATTCCGCCGCGCCTCTTGTTTTGAAGCCCTACTTGCCGAGAGCACTTCCTGATTTTCTGGACAAAAAGGCTTCGAGTGAGCTGTTCTGAGACCCTGAGAGGCAATATCACAGGCCCTATTAAACGAGATTCGTTAATTTCGAGCTCATTCTGAAGACAAACAACGCCCAGCCCTCCATCGAAGAGCTCATTCGACGACTTTTTGTCCAGAAAATGCAGAAGTGCTCGTCTACCCCTTCCGTAACAAGAGAAGGGCGGTTTGCTTACAGGACCCGCAGAGCGACGCCGCGAGACCGGGGCATGCGCGATAATCGGAGTTGACTCACCAGCATCTCAAGGAGGCATCCTCGATGAAAATCCAGATCAAACGTGTATACGAGCCCTACGAAGAAAGCGACGGCTACCGGGTGCTCGTCGATCGACTCTGGCCCCGCGGCCTGACCCGGGCCCGCGTGCACTACAACGAGTGGGCGAAGTTTCTGGCCCCTTCCGCCGAGTTGCGGAAGGCCTTCGGCCACGACCCGGCGAAGTGGGACATGTTCCAGGCAAAGTACGCGGAAGAGCTAGATGCCAATCCCGAGGCGCTCGCCTTCGCGAAGAAGCTCTCCGGTCCCGAAATGGCAGCATATCCGCGCGTCACCCTGCTGTACGCCGCCCGCAACGAACAGGAGAACGAGGCCGTCGTCCTGGCCCAGTGGCTTCCCAAGCACGCCTAGGGGCGCCCACAGCGACTAACGCAGCGCGCCCTGGGAAAGACCGCCGCGCGAAGATTCCCCACACCAGAAAAGCGGGCGCGCCCTCGCGATGCCTGTTTTCCGAAGACGAGAGTCAAACCGAGCCCGGGAGCCCCCAGAGCACTGCGGCAAGATCGCGGGGCGTTCCCCATCATCCGCCAGATAAAGCGCCGCCCGAAACAAGTAAGCGCGCGCGAGAATGGCCCGCACGCGCTCAGTCGATTGGAATTCGCCGCGTTAGTCTGCAATAGGCAAGCTCGTGACCTCGGCCTCCAGGGGCAGGGGCACATCGTCGGCCTCGGCCTCGGCAGCCAGACCGCCGTCCCAACCCTCTTCCTTCCCCGGCAGGATGATGTTCAGCAGAATGCCCACCACAGAGCCCACGGCCAGGCCCGACAGGGCCACGGTCACGCCGCCCACCTCGAAAACGATGGCCCCGGCGGCACTGGAGGCAATGCCGAGGGACAGCACTAAAATGAGCGCCGTGATAAGCACGTTGCGGCTCATCATGAAGTCCACGTGATTCTCCACCAGGTTGCGGATGCCCACTGCTGAGATCATGCCGTAGAGCACGAGGGACACGCCGCCGATCACGCAGGCCGGCATGCAGGAGATGACCGCCGCGAACTTCGGGCAGAACGAGAACAGGATGGCGAAACAGGCGGCGATGCGCACCACCCGCGGGTCGAACACGCGGGTCAGGGCGAGCACGCCGGTGTTCTCGCCGTAGGTGGTATTGGCCGGAGCGCCGAACAGCGACGCCACAATAGTAGCCAGGCCGTCGCCGAGCAGCGTGCGGTGCAGGCCCGGCTCGGCGATGAAGTTGCGGTTGCAGGTGGAGCTGATGGCCGACATGTCGCCGATATGCTCGATGATGGTGGCGAAGGCCAGGGGCATGATGGTGATGATGGCGGTAATGGCCAGGCCCGCGTCGAAATTGGGGCCAAACAGGGCGAACACCGTGTTGTCCCACAGCACCGGCAGACCGATCCAGGCGGCATCGGCCACAGGCTGGAAGTCCACGACGCCGGCGAAGGCGGCGGCCACGTAGGAGCCGATCACGCCGAGCAGGATGGGGATGATGCGGATCATGCCGCGGCCCCAGATGTTGCTGATGACGATGATGGCAATGGCCACGAGGGCCACGGGCCAGTTCGTTTCGCAATTCGCGATGGCCGAGGGGGCCAGAATAAGCCCGATGCAGATGACGATGGGGCCGGTGACCACGGGCGGGAAGAACCGCATGATGCGCTGGGGCCCGAACACCTTGAACAGCGCCGAGACGATGAGGTACAGAAGGCCTGCGCAGGCCACGCCGAGGCACGCGTAGGGCAAAAGCGCCGCCTCGCCGTTCGGCGCGATGGCCGCGTAGCCGGCGATGAACGCGAAGGAGGAGCCGAGAAACGCCGGTACCTTCCCCTTGGCCAGGAAATGGAACAGCAGCGTGCCCAAGCCGGCGAACAGAAGGGTCGCCGACACGGAAAGCCCTGTGAGGGTGGGCACCAGAATAGTGGCGCCGAACATGGCGAACATGTGCTGGATGCCGAAGATGGTCATCTTCGGCGCACCCAAAGTGCGGGCATCGTAGACGGCGTCGGGGGCATCGTCGGCACCCATGGTGGGCACGGTCTTGGTATCGCTCATTGGCAAACCTCGCATCATCGCGGCGAACAGGCAGGTCCGCTCGCCCCGTGCGCCGCGCGCCCCGCCACGCGCGCTGCGTGGCTGCCGGCGCGGCCGCTCCGCGAGCCGACCTCGCCTATTATGGCACGGCTTCCGTTACCGCCCCGTTTCACCTCCGCGAGGGGCCAAAACGCCCCGCAAGCTGCTGAGCGACTGCACAAAACAGCCTCCCTCGCGAGAATTGGCCAAAAACAACCGCTTCTCGTAGATTGCCCGAAGCCCGCCCGGCTCCAGCGCGCTCTGTTCCCAGGTGAGCCCTTCGCAATCTCCCTTGTCGCACCTCCAACACTACGAGAAATGGCCGTTTTTGGCCAGGCGGCCGCCTCAGGGGATGAGGTCGTAGGGCATCTCTCGCTTCACCAGGTAGAACAGAAGCAGCGGGAGCACGAGCCACGGCCACACGAAAAGGGTTGCGACCAGGGTGGCCGTGCGCACGAGGTAGAACAGCGCACGGTAGCCCGTAGTGCGCGGGTGCGTCTCGAAGGTCATGCGCACGAAGGCGCCGCCCGGGGTGGAGCCGTCGTGGGTCCAGGGGATGATGAGCTCTACGAGCACGAAGGCCACTACGGTGCAGGCGCCCATGACCGCGTCTACCGTTTGAGCCGCTGTGAGCCCAGGCAGCTGCAGGGCCGATGCGCCAGCCGCCTCCAGCCCCAGCGCCACCACGCCGTAAGGCACCACGGCCGCGAGCCACACGATAACCAGATCGAGCCAGAGCGCCACACAGCGGCGCACAAACCCCGGCCGATCGGTCGGCTCGGCCTCGGCGAGCTTCCCCGGCGGCACCACCCGTCCGAGCAGCGCCGCGCACAGCCAGCCGAGGGCCGCGCCGAGGGTGTTCGTGAGAACGTCATCCACATCGCAGCAGCGGTAAGCATAGGGGTACAGGCCAAAGAGCCCCGTCAACTGGGCCGTTTCCACGAGCACCGATGCGGCCAGGCCGAGCAGCACCGTCGTGGCAAAGCGCAGCCGCAGCAGACGGCCGCCGATGAACCCCAGGGGCATGAAGAACACCACGTTGAAGGCAAGCTGGAACACCGCCCGCAAGCCGTCCTTCGCAATGTCGTTCACAAAATTCAACGGGTTGAAGTTAGGCGCCACGCCCCAGGTTATGCCCGGACCCGCATCACCCGAGGGCAACGGGTACAGCGTGAAGCAACCGATGCCGACAACGTAGAGCACGGTAAGGTAGGTACCCGCAACCGAACCGAAACGCAGCCGGCCGTCCCGATGGTACAGGTAGGCCAGAATCGGCAGGGTGAGCGCGAGCGAAGCCAGAGGCCACAGAATCAGAGCTGCGGCGAAGTTCTCACTGTAGTTTCCCAGAAAATGCTTGACGGCGCCCATGGTCCTCCCTTTCTCATCCCGTCTCTCCCTTGGCGAGGATGCCAGCATAGCGCGACCGCCGCGGACGCGCAGCAAAGGTGACGGCAAAGTAAGCGAAGTGATCGGAAGCCGTAAGGGGCACCGCCGCTTTCCTCCATACAGAGCGAACCGGATTCGCTCACCGGCACTGAAACGATGCAGCGGCCGTCCGCCCCGGACAGCCCCTCGCACCCGCCTTACAACAGCTCGTTTGCCCCGATCGGCCAACGGTGCTATGCTTCTGGATTCTCCGACCAGCCCAAACACACCGAGGAGGAGAGTTCCATGAACATTACCGTGTACTGCGGTTCCAACTTCGGCGACAACCCGCATTTTGAAGAAGCCGCCCGCGACCTGGGCGCCCTCATCGCCCGCGCCGGGCACACCCTGGTCTACGGGGGCAGCTCCGTGGGCCTTATGGGCACCGTGTCCCAGGCCGCCATCGAAGGCGGTGCACCCGTTATCGGCGTGGAGCCAGCATTCTTCATCGAGGCCGGCGTGGCCCAGCACGACTTGACCGAGCTTATCGTGTGCGACACCATGGGCGAGCGCAAAGCGAAGATGATCGAGCTGGGCGACGCATTCGTGGCGCTGCCCGGCGGCGTGGGCACCTTGGAGGAAATCGCAGAGATCTTCACCCGCGTGCGCCTGGATATGGGACCTCACGAGTGCTTCCTGCTGAACATCGACGGGTTCTACGACCCGCTCCACGCATTTTTGCAGTCGATGGTCGAGCACCGCTTCTTCGATCAGTGCGATCTGGATCGCTGCCATTTCCCCCGATCGGTGGAGGCGTTGGCGCATCTTCTGGCCACCTCTGACGAGCGCCCCCTTGAGCGCTGCGACGGCCCCCTGCTGCTGCAGAAGGCGGGCTAGGGGGAGCTAGCCGACGACTGTGAGGCGATAGCGGGCCTTCCCCGCCTCCTTGGCCTGGTAGAGCGTGCTGTCGGCCACGGCAAAGAGCGCCTCGAAGGGCATGGGCGGCGTGAGGCAGCAGGCGGCCCCGATGCTGATGGTGGGCGCTGCGTGGCACTGGGAGGCCCGGGCAGCCCGCACCGGCTCGTCGGTGGCCCGCTGGGCCGCAAAGGGACCGCGAGCCAAGTGCTCCAGCACCCGATCGGTAGCCGGGCCCGAGGCCAGGCCGGGCGCGAAGATGAGGAACTCGTCGCCTCCGATGCGGGCCACGATGTCCTCTTTGCGCATCACCTGGCTCAGGAACTGGGCCAGCTCCTTCAGCACGGCATCGCCCTCGAGGTGGCCGTAGGTGTCGTTCACTTCCTTGAAATCGTCCACATCCACCACGATGAGGGTGCAGGGGCGGTTCTCGTTGGCCAGGGCCGTCTCGATGCGATCGAGGGCCGCCGCGCGATTGTAGAGCCCCGTGAGTCCGTCGCGCTCGGCCTTGCGGCGGAACTGGCTCTCGCGCAGCGCTGCCTCGTTGGTGTCAAGCAGCCGCCCCACATGGCGCTGGGGACTGCCGTCCTCGTTGTAGAGCACCACCGACTGGTAGCGATACCACACCGGTTCTCCATCGGGACCCGGTGTGGAGGTCTCGAAGTCGACCAGGGAGTTCTCTCCGATCTGCTCCATGAGCGGCGAGAGGTCGTAGGAAGTGATGTCCAAGTTGCAGGGCTTCTGGCAACGGCGGTGCACAACAAAGTCGGACTGCTCCGGCGCGCGGCCGAAACGCCCCTCGAAGTTGCCGTACACGTGGGCCGCACCCGTGGCGCATTCAATATCGAAGAGCACATCGTTGGAAAGCGCTGTGAGAATTTCCAGGCGCTCGTTGGCACGACGCAGGTCGTTCTCGTCGCGCACCTGGTCGGTGATGTCCATGAGGGTGACGTAGAACCAGCGCCTGCCCTCGGCATCGGCGGCCAGATGCCCCCAGTCCTCTACCCAGCGCACCTCGCCGTCGGCGCGCAGGATGCGATAGCGCACATGGTCGTCGTTGCGCTCGGCTACCTGCTCCCGAATCTCGCGCAATACCCGCTCCCGGTCGTCGGGGTGCACCAACCCCGTGAAGGTATCGCCGGTGAGCTCGCTGAACGAGGCGGCGTCGGCGCATCCGAACAGAGAGAGCATTCCTGCGCTCACGCAATCAAGAGTGTCTGGCCCCTCCGCAAGATAGCGAAACATACCGCCGGGGAAATTGCCGAGGAACTCCCGGGCGAGCATGAGCGCGTCGGACGCTTCCGCGGGGCCTGCGGCCGACGCCGATACCGCACCTGAAGAGGCATCTGCGGCGGCATCGGAGACGTTCGCAGGAGCGGCTGCGTTCGTCGGAGCGCTGTCGGCTTCGGCTCCGGACGCTTCGCCCCGACGAAAGATACGGCTCAAGGACACCATGCGAGCTCCCTCTTCCTTAACTGATCGTGGATGATCGCTCCCTGCGGAGACATTCCGACATGTTAATCCATATATGATAGCACGTCAGCAGCGGATTATTCGCTCAAAAACGAACCTACGCGGCAGCCAAGAGCTTCTCTACTCGTGAGGCGGGAACGGCGCCCACGATTTCCCCTACAGGCACGCCGTCGCGAAACAGCAGCAGCGTCGGGACGCTTACAATGCGGAATGCCCACGCGATATCGGGATGCTCCGCCACGTCTAGTTGAGCCACCTTCACCTCGGGATGACGTGCAGCCACCGCCTCGAGCACCGACTCCATAACGCGACAGGGCCCGCACCCCGGACCCCAGAAGTCCACGAGCACACGCCCCGCAGCCTCCGTAACCTCCTCATCGAAATTTTCCCGCGTAAGCTGGACCATACTCATACCCCCTTCGTCACTGCCACACCAGTATAGCGATTGTCGTCCTCGTCATCAGTGCTTTTCCAAGCGCATGCTTGACAGCATCCGACCCGTTTCCTATACTGGGCGAACTTGGAATCGACTGAGGTAAGGTGTTTTGATGGCCGGGATGCTTCTGCTCTAACATAGGCGCTTTGCCGTCGGCCGGGGATGCCCCGGGCCGAAAGCGCTCGTTGCCGTCAGGGCAACTTTTCGTTGCGCGCGCATGTGCAACCTGCATGCGGTAGCGCAACCGCATCCGCAACCTCACACTGGGCAGAACTCATCGCGATGCTTCGCGCGAGCAGCCACCCGACTACACCTCGAAGGAGATTCCCATGGCCGAGAACCCCCGAACCATCCCCCAGCCCCCTTCTGCCTCTGACGCGCCCTTAAGTGCGGCCGGCCTCCCCTTGGCTAAGAACTGGCTCGCCGTCATCGCGTTTATCTGGGCCGGGCAGGCCGCCTCCATGATCACCAGCTTCGCCGCCGGCTACGCGGTGGTGTGGTACGTGACCGAATCCACCGGCAGCGCGCTCGTGCTGGCCTTCATGAACATCGCTGCCATGCTGCCCATCGGCCTGCTCTCGCCCTTCGGCGGCATCGTGGCCGACAAGCACAACCGCAAGCTGATCATGATCGCCGCCGACGGGGCCGTAGGCGTAATCTCGCTCACAGCGGGTCTGCTCATCCTGGCCGGAGACGTGTCTATCCCGCTGCTTCTGGCCGTGTGCGTGGCCCGCGCGGTAGGCCAGGCCTTCCACACGCCGGCCATGATGGCTGCCATGCCCATGCTCGTGCCCGACAAGCACCTGCTGCGCATCAACACCTTGGATCAGCTACTGGCCGCCGTCGCCTCCATCGGGGCGCCGGCCTTCGGCATCTTCCTGTACACCACCCTCGGCTTCTCATCGGTGATGTTCCTCGATTTCGCCGGCGCCTGCATCGCCGTGGCGGGACTTCTGCTGGCGAAGGTGCCCACCGTCATAGACCCGTCGGCCGAGCGTCAGCACGTGCTGGCGAACCTGCGCGACGGCTGGCGCGCCGTTGCGAAGACCCGCGGGCTTCTGCTGCTCATCGGCGGCGTGACTGTGGGCATGATGATCTTCGGACCGCTGTCGGCTATGTGCCCCTTGATGACCTACAACCACTTCGGTGGCAACGGCTACGACGCCTCCATCGGTGAGGCCGCCTTCGGCGTGGGTATGCTCCTAGGGTCAGGGATCCTCATGGCCTGGGGCGGCGGCCGGCGCCTGGCAGGGCTCATCGCTGTGGCCGCAGTCATCGTGGGTGCGTGCACCGCGGTCTGCGGGCTTTTGCCGCCCGACGGCTTCCCCGTGTTCGTGCTGATGATGGGCACCATGGCCGTGGCTTGCGCCTGGTTCAACGGGCCGCTGCTCACGCTCACTCAGCGCCACGTGCCCGACGAGAAGATGGGCCGCGCCATGGGCCTGCTCACGGCCGCCATGGGCCTGGCCACTCCCATCGGCGTGGCCATCGGTGGCGTACTGGCCGAGCAGATCGGCATTGCGCCGTTCTTCCTCGTCGACGGCCTGGCGTGCCTGGCGCTGGGGCTGATCATGTACCTGCCGAAGTCGGTACGCGCGTTGGATGCCTAGGGGAGCCAAACAGCCAGCCGCCTGCCCCATGCCGACGGCTCGCTTGCAGCAACCCGCCCCCTTCCCCAGCCTGTCACCACCATGCACTGCTCACCCGCAGGGGCGGCCTTTAGGCCGCCCATCCACAACCTGGCATCACCCCACGCCCCAGCCCAGCTGTTCCAAACATGCACTCAATAAGTGCAGGTTTTTCCTAGATATAGCACTCAATGAGTGCACTTATGGTACAATTTCTGCACTCAGTAAGTGCATTCATTGAAGGATCAGCTATGGAACGCCTCTACGAAACCATGTACCGCCTACTCGAGAACACGACGAGCGAATTTCACCGGTACATCTACGACCGCATCAACTGGGACAATCGCATGCTCGGCCTCGTCGGACCGCGAGGCGTCGGCAAAACCACGCTCTTCTTGCAGCATATCAAGCATACCAACCAGACCGATCGGGCACTCTTCGCCTCGGCCGACAACTTGTACTTCTCGGACCACACGCTCTTTGATACGGCCGAGGCTTTCAGCAAAAGCGGCGGCGCATTCCTCTATCTCGATGAGATTCATAAATATGAGGGATGGTCCCGCGAGCTGAAGGCCATCTACGACTCGTTCCCCGATATGCACGTGTACTTCACGGGCTCGTCGATCCTCGACATCGAGCGCGGCGAGGCGGATCTGAGTCGTCGGGCACCGAAGTACCACCTGCAGGGCCTTTCCTTCCGCGAGTTCCTCGCCATGCGCCACGGAATAGAGACGCCGGCCTTCTCCCTGGAGGACATCATCGAGCACCGGGCCTCCATTCCCGGGGTAACCCACCCCCTCCCCTACTTTCGGGAATACCTCATCAGCGGCTATTACCCCTTCGGGCAAGACCCCGACTTCTCCATCGAGCTCGCTCAGGTCATCAACCGCACGCTCGAAGTGGACATTCCCCAGTTCGCGAACATGAACGCCTCGACAGGTCGCAAGCTGCGCAAGCTCATGGCCCTCGCCAGCACGCTTGCCCCCTTCAAACCCAGCATGGCAAAACTAGCCTCGCAGATTGAAGCCAGCCGCAACAACCTGGAGGACTACCTTTTGTTCATCGAGAAAGCAGGCATGACAGCCCAGCTGCGTGAGCCCTCGTCGAGCATCAATGCCCTGGGCAAGGTCGAGAAAGTCTACCTGGACAACACGAACATCCTTCACAACTTAAGCGACGGAGCCCCGGATGTCGGCACGGTTCGCGAGACGTTCTTCTTCAATCAGATGCGTGTCAACCAGAAGGTCTTCAGCTCACCGATCTCTGACTTTCAAATCGACGGCGCCACCTTCGAGGTAGGCGGCAAAAGCAAGGGTGCGAGGCAGATTCGCGATGCGGCGCAGGGGTTCATCGTAAAGGACGACATCGAATACGGACACGGCAACATCATCCCTCTGTGGGCCTTCGGGCTGAGTTACTGAGGGCGCTCGCCTGAAACCTCGAGAAGTTCCCCCAGGAAGAGCGCACCCAGACCTGGCCTTCGCTATAATCGTCCCAGAGAGAATCACGACCCGAATTTGCGAGGAGGTTCCTATGGATGAGAACGTTCGCCCCGACGACATGGAGCGCATCACCACGCCCGAGCTGGCCCAAGCCTTTATCGACGAGCAGGTGGCCGCCATTCGAGAGCAGGTCGGCGACAAGAAGGTGCTGCTGGCCCTGTCCGGCGGCGTGGACTCCAGCGTGGTTGCGGCGCTGCTGATCAAGGCCATCGGGAAGAACCTCGTGTGCGTGCACGTGAACCACGGCCTTATGCGCAAGGGCGAGTCCGAGCAGGTCATCGACGTGTTCCAGAACCAGATGGACGCGAATCTGGTGTACGTGGACGCCACCGACCGCTTCCTGGATTTGCTGGCCGGCGTAGACGAGCCGGAAACCAAGCGCAAGATCATCGGCGGCGAGTTCATCCGCGTGTTCGAGGAAGAGGCCCGCAAGGTGGACGACGAGGTTGATTTCCTCGCCCAGGGCACCATCTATCCCGACATCCTGGAGTCCCAGGACGGCGTGAAGGCCCACCACAACGTGGGCGGCCTGCCGGACGATCTGCAGTTCGACCTGGTGGAGCCCGTAAAGCTGCTGTTCAAGGACGAGGTGCGCGTCGTCGGCCGCGAGCTGGGCCTGCCCGAGTCCATGGTGGAGCGCCAGCCGTTCCCCGGCCCGGGCCTGGGCGTGCGCTGCCTGGGCGCCATCACCCGTGACCGCTTGGAAGCGCTGCGCGAGGCCGACGCCATCGTGCGCGAGGAGATGGAGGCAGCGAATGTGGGCGCCTGGCAGTACTTCGCCGTGGTGCCCGACATGCGCGCCACCGGCGTGCGCGACGGCGAGCGCGCCTACGAGTGGCCGGCCATCATCCGCGCCATCAACACCGTAGACGTCATGACCGCCGAGGTGCCGGAGCTGGATTGGGCGCTGCTGAAGCGCATGACCGACCGCATCACCCACGAGGTCCCCGGCATCTGCCGCGTGGCCTACGACCTCACCCCCAAACCGGTCGGCACGGTGGAGTGGGAGTAAGCGCTCAAACACGATTAAGCGAACGAAACCCGAAGTGCTCCTGGGCAGCTGCCGAGGAGCACTTCTGTATCTCACCGGTCTCAATGCCTTCATGGGCGAGAACACAGGGGGCTTGTCGGCAAGCTTCCACGAGAAGCCGGTGAGTTTACCGATGAATGTGCCATCGAAAACGTTTAATGCTGAGGTTCAAATTAGGCTTTCCAACCCTTGACACATGTGCTATTAAGAAGAAAAATAGAATGCTATATTTCTAGAAATCTTCCTTTGAAAGGATCAGCGTGTCTAAGGCAGTTAAACCGGCGTCGTTTGAGGATTTTCTCGGGGCCCCTGTGCGCCTTTCGGAACGAAAAGGGGCGCGTGCCGCCGCTTCCGGGGGCGAAATGCCGGCGCCCGTTGCCAGGCCTTCGTCCGAACGCGGCGAGAAGTGCCCCACGGTTTCCTCCCAAAAGGTAAAAGTGGGACTAACCATAGACGAGGGTCTTATCGATGCCGTTGACGACTACATCTACCTCGCGCGGAAACAAGGGCGGCGGCTTAAGAAGAACGATGTGTACGAAGCCGCCCTGCGCCAATTCCTCGAAGCCGAAGGGGTAGATGTTCGATGACCGCAAACGGAAGGCTCTCCCTCGAGGACAACATTTTCCTCGCTAAGCGAAACCTGGTGGACAGCATCTGGAAAGAGGCCCGGCTCGAGGGCATCGCCGTCACATACCCCCAGACCGCCGATGTGCTCGAAGGCCGCGTGGTGGCCGACTTGAGCCTTGAGCAGAACCTCGCCCTCAACAACCTGAAGCAGGCGTGGCGCTATGTTCTCGATGAGCCTCACGCGATAGACTTCGAGACTCTTCTGCATCTCAATCTGCTCATCGGCCAGGGCGGAGTGGTTCGCTATGCGGGCGAGTTGCGCGACGGGCTTGTTCGCATTGGGGGTACCGATTTCGTGCCACCCGTTCCCGACGAGAATCAAGCTCGCAGTGAATTCGCGCGAATTCTCTCCGTGGAAGAACCCGTCATGCGCGCTCTGCTCGCGTTTGCATGGACATGCCGTTCGCAGCTGTTCCGCGACGGCAACAAGCGAGCTGCCCAGCTTGTCGCCAACGATATCCTCGTCCACTCGGGCGAGGGCATTTTGGCCGTGCCCATTGACGCCCAAGGCGAGTTCTTCGAGCTGCTGGTAGCATTCTACGAGAGCAACATTCCTGATGAGCTGATTTCGTTCCTGCGGGAAAAGTGCATCGAAAAGCCCGCGATTGGGAAAGCCAGCACTCGGCAATCGTGATGTCCCGCACGTCGTGGGGCACCTTCCGCCTCACAACGTCCAATCCAGGCTATGCGCTACCGAAAGCGCGGAGGGCAGTCTGAGCCAGTGCGGGAGCACCCCTTGTTGCCCGTAGATGTCGTCCTGCAGCTCTACCAGAAAGTCGTTCAGCGTGGGGTAGTACCGGCAGAAGGTCCTCTTCTCTCGGTTCCGGGGAGTGGGAGTAAGCGCCCAAGCAAAGCTATGCGGCACTTTTGCCTGAATCGTACTGTTCAACCCAGGATTTCCACAGAGGACTTTCTTTCCAACCATCAGTAAACCCCATACGATTGAGCTCGTCTGCCGACCTGGTCTCCAGAAGGCTAAATAGTTTTGACCGCCAAGACGTGTCAGAAGCCACTCTTTCGAGCAGGTAGCTGAGGATAGTGAGAATTCCGCAGGTTCTGTCGGCGCGAATCTGAAAAGGTTCATACCACTCGGGATTCTTTGTTTTGGTTGGAATAACCGGTCTTGTACCAATACCTTTATTCCAGAGTCGTGCATGATGAGCACATATGTTGCGCGTGGTATTTAATGCAACAAGCCAGGATTTCAACACACGCGTGGTTACACCGAGCTTGCCTGCGAGTTCATTTCGAATTTCCGGTGACGCACCTTTATAGAGGCGCAGCATCGTTCCGAATTCCATGAGATTAACCATGATCCAATACGGGGGCAGCTCTTTACTATCGCCATACTTCTCTTTGAAGTGTCGCACAAACGGTTCACTAGAACGCAGATACTGGGTTTCGCAGCGCTCCAGAAATTCGCTATATTCTTCTTCATCTAAACGTGGCAGATTTTCTGGTTCCAGATATCCAAATGGACCAGTTTCTTTCGCGAGTTCATATGCAAGCTGAGACCTAAAATAAACCTCAATACGCTCTATAGCGTCGAGAGCCAATAAACGCAATTGCCGGTCGAATGTATAGAGGCTCCAGATTTTGTCAAACGTTGTTCCCTCGATGAAGCGCTCATTGTGAGTACCTTTGGAATCTGAGATGTTAGAGCGTTTGAAAATATACCAATACCCACTCAGACGGTAATATCCGACCTCTTGAAGATGTCGAATCAGGTTCTCTCGGTTGGCGCTCAAGCCACGCTCATCTATAAGCAGATCTGCTTGCTGCTCGTAAGACAACCATGGCTTTTCGTACTCCAAGGACCCTCCTAGGCGAGAACATAAGAAGACCCGGCAGTGTGCATCGTTGAGAGGCCGGCCGGGTTTGCTGTTGCTTATACTAGCACAAGCGCTTGAAGATTTGGTGGCGATACTCTTGAATGGTAGCCCGCTTCATCCAGCAAGCCCTTCGACCTTTGGTTGTCTTGCCGCCGCCATAGACCCAGAATCTGTCGGAAACCCATTCGGCCCCTTCGAAACGCTTTCTATCTTGACACCTGCTGCGGCCACAGCACGAACATACACACGAACTCGGTTCATGTGTATGTTCATGCTAATACTGCCGATTGAGGGCGAATGGTGCTTCGATGTGGGGCTACAGGCACAGATTGTCCGACAGCACGATGGAATCACGGCAATGACTCAGTACCGTATCTGTCATCCGCGGCGGCACAACCATAGCGAGGCCTGCCGTTTTACGCTCAGCAGGCCTACTCTTCTGGTCAAACAGTTGGCGGCGCGTCTGCCTTACACGGGCTTTACGGGGATGCGGAGGACCGTTTTCAGGCGCTCGGGGGCAACCCGTCGCGGATCCGAGAGGTAGATCTCGTGGTGGAGGCGCTTCTCGCTTTGGTCGAACCGCAGGCCCTCCGATTCGGCATAGCTTTTCAGCGCGTCGATCGTCGCAGGCTCGTCGTCGTAGGACCCAATGTGCATGCACTGTACGCAGAGCCCCTCATCCACCGTGATCATTTCCGCCTTCGAGAAGTCGGCTTTTTTCTTGCGCGTGGCCTCCTGCACTGCCCAGTCGAACACCCCGGGCGTTACGAACTCGGGCAGCCGGATGCAGCTTATCCACTCGAGCTCGGCCTTGCGCTTCGGGTCCAGTCGCTCGATGGGCTCCGGAAAAGTCCAGAAGCCTTCCAGCGGCGGAACGACGTAGGGCGCATACCCCTCGATGTCGTAACCCGACTTGGGCGACATCTTGATGGTGAAGGAGATGCCGTAGAGCATCTGGAGGGCACGCTGGTATTCGCCGTCTTCTTCGTTCGGATCCCCTTTGCCGCGCACCGCCACATAGTTGATCGGCGGCATCTCTATGAGAGCCGGCTTCTTCGACGGCTGATAGATGTCCTTGTACTCTTTCTTGTAGTCGAACGGCATGGGGCTCCTCGCTCCTTACGTGATGGTTGCTCTGGTTATCGGCCCGCCGTCGGCGAACGCGGCTGGGCCTTAGGCCTTGACCACGGGAAGCCAGACCTCGCTCCTGCTGTCCGGCGCGGTCATGGCCGGCGTGAAGTATCTCTCGACGTCGGTGCCCGAGGCCCACTGGTACCCAGAGGCCGGCAGCCACTCGGCGAGGATGCGATGCCACAACTCGTTCATGGCATCGGGCATCGGCCCGACGCACTCGAAGACCGCGTAGGTGGCCGCATCGACGACGCGCTCCCCCATGCCCTCGGGGCACGGCTGGCCTGTGGCCACGCAGGCCATGTAGCAGTCGAACTCGTCGTCGTCGCAGAACTGGACGCCCAGCAGGCCCGCAGGCTCGCTGCCATCCATCAGGTCCAGCACCTTGTGGACGTCCGCCCCGATCTTAGCCCAGTACTCGGTGGCCTTCGCCCCGGCGCTCTCGACGTCCCATGTCCCGTTGTCGGACGGTATCCCGACCACGCGGAAAGACGGCTGCTCGATGATCTTGTAGTCCATTGCCTCTTCTCCCTTCACGGATAGCGTGAACGCGAGGCGTGGGTGGAGTTTGAGCTTGGTGCCGGGCAGGCGCGCCTCGCTCGGCGACGCGCCGTGCACGCTTCGAAACGCCCTGCTGAACGACGTCGGAGAGTCGTACCCGTATCTCAGGGCCACGTCTATCACCCTCGCATCGGTTGACGCGAGGTCGTATGCGGCGCTCGTCATCGCCCGGCGCCTGACGTACTCCGAAAGCGTCACGCCCGCCAGATAGGGGAACATCCGCTGGAGCTGGTACTGGGAGCATCCGGCGATGCGGGAGAGCTCCTCCAGGTCGAGCGTCCCGTCCAGGTGCTCCTCAACGTAGCCCATGGCTCGGTTCAAGTTCTCAAGCTGGCTCATCCACACCTCCTTTCGCATCCAGGTTACCAGGCAGGAGAAGGCGCGTCCTCTCATATCCCGTGCGAGTATTGGCTGGCCGCGACCGCGCATCACGCCCGAACCGGCAGCATAGTTTAACATTGCAAAGCATGCAGAAGAAACCCTGGGCATCGCGCTCCAAAGGACATATCCTTGCGCGATGGTTATACTTAAGAGAGTCTAATCTGTTCGGAAGGAGAGGAAGATGGGCGTGCGACGAAGGGGCGCAAGTTCGGCATAAGAGCGTTCTGGACCCCTGCGATTGCCGGGGCGAAATGATTCGCACGGCAAAGATCTGTCAAATGAAAAACCAGACTTACCAGCCAGGTATCTACTGAACTATATTTTACAATCATGCTGAATATATATTAGAATGTCAGCGTGATTGTAAAATGATTACCAAATACGACAAGACACTGAATTCTATCCTCGAAGCCAACGCGGGGATCATAACCTCTGCCGAGGCGCAAGAGGCAGGGGCCACGCGCCCGGCCTTCTCCGACTACGTCCGCAGACACGGCCTTGAGCGAGCATCGCGTGGGGTCTACATTGATCCTGATGTATTCCCGGACGAAATGGCGCTCCTCCAGAAGCGCTTCCCTAAAGCCGCGTTCTCCCATGAATCGGCGCTCTACCTCCATGACCTGACCGACCGCGAACCGATGCCGATCTCGGTCACGGTTGACTCGGGCTACAACGCCGGCCCCCTGAAGGCCCAAGGCGTGCGCATCTACTACACGAAGCCGGAGTGGTACGAGATGGGACTCGCGGAGGTCGAAACGCCGAGCGGTGCCAAAGTGAGGGCCTACGACAAGGAGCGCACTATCTGCGACCTCATCCGCAAGCGTACCGCTTTCGATCCGGCAGTGTTCCGACAGGCTATTCGCGATTATGTGCGGTCAAGGGACAAGAACCTCGCACGCCTGTCTGACTACGCGCGCGCGATGAACATAGAATCCCGCGTTTACGAGGTAATGGAGGTGGCACTGTGATCACGGGAGCCCGGAGAATCAAAGACCTCATCAGGAACCGCGCCAAAGGAGATGGCGCCACGGCACAGATGCTCCTTCGTCACTACGCCATGGAGCGCCTGCTTGAGAGACTGTCCGTGTCCGATTATCGCGATGACTTCGTCATCAAGGGAGGCATGCTCGTGGCATCCCTCATCGGCGTGGACGAGCGCTCCACGCGAGACATCGACGCCACGATGCGCGGGCACGACATGAGCTTGGATAATGTCTCTCGCATCCTTGCCGAGGTCGCCTCCATCGACATCGGCGACGGCTTCACCTTCGAGCTCGGGGAGCCACAGGAGATCATGGAAGACTCTGAATACGGCGGCGTGCGCGTCAACGTGAGCGCGTCCATCGAGAAGACGAAGACGACCTTCAAGATCGACATCTCCACAGGCGATGCCATCACGCCGGACGCGATCGAGTACGACTACAAGCTGCTGTTCGAGGATAGGAGCATCCCGCTTCGATCGTACAACACCGAGACTGCGCTGGCCGAGAAGCTGGAGACCATTCTCTCGCTCGCGCTCCAGACGACGAGGATGCGCGACTTCTACGACATCTACGCCCTGACGGAATCGGGTCGTGACATCGACTTCGCCCTTCTGAGAGATGCGCTCGATGCGACCATGGCGGTTCGCGAGAGCACGGTGCCGCTCGACCGGAGCGACGAGATGATAGACCTGCTTGCGCAAAGCGAGATGATGGAGGGGCACTGGAGCCGATATCAGGCGGCAAACGCCTTCGCTGAGTCAGTCAGTTGGCAAGACGCGCTCGCGTCTCTTCGCGCGTTGGCCAGCGCGGTCAAGGACGCCAAAACTGCCGACTAGCCGTTTTCACGAAGAAATACCAGTTCAGAGCTAATGGGACAATTTGTCTCAGTGGAACGAGGAAAGACCAGAATGTCTATCAACGAGTACATCGCCAAGCAGTTCGCCAACCCCCGTGGTATAGGCGGACGCATCGTTATGGCCGTCATGAACCGTCAGAACGCGCAGATGTACGAAGCGACAGAGAGGCTCCTTCGTCCTCGAAACGACGACACCATACTTGACATAGGCTGCGGCAACGGGATCATGTTGGAGCGGATCGCCCATGCGTGTGATTGCCATTTGATAGGAACCGACATCTCGGAAGACGCGCTTGAGATCGCGAAACGTCGGCTTGCCGGAACGAACGTGGAGCTCCTTCGCTGTCCGGTTGACGATATGCCACTCGAAGACGCAACAGTCGACAAGGCTGTAACAATCAACACGATTTACTTCTGGGAGGATCTGGCGTCGGGCTTCGAGGAGATTGCTCGCGTGCTCAAACCCGAGGGCATCTTCACCAGCACTCATTACACGAACCGAGCCCTCGAATCCTACTCTCACACTCAGTTCGGCTATAGGATGCGTACGGAACAAGAGGTTGTTTCGGCTGCGGAGATTGCGGGCTTTACAGTTCGAATCAAGTCCATCATGGACGGAAGGGCGTATTGTGTTGTAGGCAGGAGGCAAGCGTGAGCGAGGATTTGCGATTCGCCGACAGGGGCGAGTTCAGAAAATGGCTGCAAGGCAATGCATCTTCCGACGATGGTGTCTGGCTCATCTTCGGCAAGGCAGGAGGCCCTAAGACGCTCAAGGCATCGGAAGCCCTGGAAGAAGCGCTCTGCTTTGGCTGGATCGACGGGCAGATGCAGAAGATCGACGACGTCTCTTATCGCAAGTACTTCTCTCAACGTAGGCTCAACAGCAAGTGGTCTGAGAAGAACAAGAAGCTCGTAGCCGAGCTTGAGAAGCGCGGACTCATGACTGAGCATGGGCGCTCGAAGATCGAGGAAGCGAAGGCCAACGGACAGTGGGATGCTCCGAAGGCTCCTGGCATCACCGACGAGGACATCGAGCGTATCGCGCAGATTCTTGAGCCCTATGAGAAGGCGCACGCGAACTTCCTCGGCATGTCGCCTTCGGTGAGGAAGACCTACACGAGGGCCTACCTTGATGCAAAGACCGACGCTGGTCGTGAGAAGCGTCTCGCTTGGATGGTTGACAGGCTCAATCGAAACCTGAAGCCGATGTAATCGGCAAAGAAATGCACCCAGGGAAGTAAACGGGGCCCCTAGAGCAAGCCGGATCCGCTTCGGCTGCGCAAGGGGCTCGGCCATCGCAAGGCGGCGTCGGGCATGGTATAGTTTTTGCCTTAGTTTGCGACGATCAGGCGAGGGGGTATGCATGCGTAGGCAGCGCTACTCGACATCTATGGGCGACATCATGTACTGGGTTTCGCGCTCCGAAGAGAGCGAGAGGCCCTGGCTCGTATTCTTGCCGGGGCTCACCGCTGATCATCGGCTGTTCGAGAAGCAGACCGACTACTTCGCCGGCAAGGCGAACCTGCTCGTATGGGACGCCCCCTCCCATGGAGAGTCGCGACCCTTCGCCCTCGACTGGAGCCTGGACGACTTGGCCCGCTGGCTGCACGACATCTTGGAGCAGGAGGGCATCGTGCGGCCCATTTTGATCGGCCAGTCCATGGGCGGCTACCTCGCCCAGGCGTACCTGGATCTCTTTCCCGGAGAGGTGGCCGGATTCGTCTCGATTGACTCGTGCCCCCTGCAGCGCAGCTACTACAGCGGGTGGGAGCTCGCGGCACTTCGCCACACCAAACTCATGTATCTCTCCATCCCCTGGAAGGCACTGGTGGCGCTGGGCTCGAGCGGCACCGCTGCATCCGAGTACGGGCGCGCTGTCATGCACGAGATGATGCTCAACTACGAGAAGCGAGAGTACTGCGAGCTGGCCGCTCACGGGTACCGCGTGCTGGCCGATGCCGTTGATGCAAATCGGCCCTACCGCATCGATTGCCCGCTTTTGATCTTATGCGGCGAGAAGGACGGCGCGGGCTCGGCTAAGCGCTACAACCGCGCATGGGAGAAGCGCGTCGGCAGTCCCGTCCACTGGATCGAGGGAGCCGGCCACAACTCGAATTGCGACAAGCCCGATGCCGTGAACGCGCTGATCGAGCACTACGTCCTCGCTCGCTACGACGGCGATTAAGCGAAGGGAGAAACCATGTCGCTGGAGAAGGCGAAAGATCATCTTGCGAAGTTCGGCAAGGCCGATGCGGTGATGGAGTTCGACACATCGAGCGCCACGGTGGAGCTGGCGGCTGCGGCCGTGGGGTGCGGGCCCGCGCGGATTGCGAAGACCCTCTCCTTCGCCGTCGGCGACCGCGTTGCCCTGGTGGTGTGCGCGGGAGATGCTCGCATCGCCAACCCGAAGTTCAAGGCGCAGTTCGCCACGAAGCCGAAGATGCTGAGCCCCGATGAAGCCGAGGCGCGCATCGGGCACGCGGTGGGAGGCGTGTGCCCCTTCGGCTTGAACGAGGAGTGCGACATCTACCTGGATGAATCCCTCAGGCGCTTCGACACGGTGTTTCCCGCCTGCGGAAGCTCGAACAGCGCCATCGAGCTTTCCCCGGCGAGCTGGAGGAGATCACCGACGGCACCTGGGTAGACGTCTGCAAGCTTCCCGAGTGACGGAGCCGTTTGCGGCGCTTGCTCGACCACGCGCGCACCGAGGTGTCCGCCATGGGCCACGGCCGCCTGTACCTGGTCACCGACCTGGTAGGGTTCTACGAGAAATGCGGCTGGGAGTACGTGGGCGAGGTGAACGAGCTCGACGGCGGCCCGATCCGCCTCTACGGCGCCAACGCGCTTCTGCACCACAAGCAGGGGAAGTAAGCACCTCCTCGAACGCGGAGCAGCCAAAGTTTTTACTGTCGTTTACTGTTTTGTCAAGGGAGCAGCAGCATGGGAGGGCGGCGCTTCACACCAAGCTCGGACTCCCGGAAAGCCCTCGCGTCTGAAACACCTACAAGTGCCGAAGGCTGGTACGGTAGCTCCGCAGGCGCTCCTCACCGATGTCGGTGATAATGGTGTCGAGAGCCGCCAGGATCTGCTCTCGCTGCTCGGGCAAGCGGCCCTGCAGCATTACCGGGTTGGAAGCGCCCAGCATGGCGAACTCGGTCGGCACGGAAAGAGCGCCCACTAGCTCCTTTACCTCCTCGTACTTCTCCACCTCGGCCGCTTCTTGCCAGTTGCCGGCGACGATTTCCCGGTGCAGCTCGGAGTCCTCGTACACCGTGAGCATGTTGGCACCGATAAGCCACGGATGCGTGCGGTTCACCACGGCGGCCGTGCGCCGGGCACTCTCAAGCCCGCGCCCCTTCCCCGCAATGCCCACCAGGTAGAAAAAGGCGTAGGAGATGCCCGCCGCATCGAGCCGGGCGCATTGCTCAACGATGTCGCGGGCCCCATAGCCCTTGTTCATGAACGCGAGCGCGTCGTCGTCCCCCGTCTCGATCCCCAAGGTGAGGCCGTCGTAGCCGGCCGCCGCCAATTCGGTCAGTTCAGCATCGGTCTTGCGCGCCACGTCGGTTATGCGCGAGAAGCATCCAATGCTTCGGCACTCAGGAAAGTACCCGTGCACCAGGCCGGCTATCTCAAGCAGCCCCTTCGCCTTGAGCCCGAAAGGGTTCGCGCCCGCCAGGAAGATGCGCTCGCAGCTCGCCCGCCGCGTTTCGAAGAGCTGCTCCTCGGCCTTGCGCAGCGGGTCGTGGTACCAGGTCTGCGCTTCCAGCAGGTCGGCCTCGATATGCTCGATTGGGGATGGCCTGAACTTGAACGGCAGATCGGCGTAAAGCGTGCAGAACTTGCAGGCATGGTGGGTGCATCCCGCCGTGGCCTCGATGATGAGCGAATCGGCCTCGTAGGGCGGCCGCCAGATAGTTCCCGTGTAGTGCATGGCTCGCTTCCTTTCCCTTAACTGCCCGCCGGCAGTCCCGCTGTATGCTGCTATCATGGGAGAAGAGCTACGAACCGTGAAGTACTGTCTTTTTCTGTAGTGCATAAAGGAGGAGCCCATGGCGCAAAGGCGCGGCGAGGAGATCGAGCGCTGCCGATCGGTCTCGACTATCCAGCGCATGATCGGCGGGAAATGGAAGATAGAGATCCTCTTCTACATCGCCTTGAAAGACGTGCGCCACTTCGGCCAGCTGCGCCGCTGCATCGGCAATATCTCCGAATCCACGCTCTCCAAGCAGCTCAAAGAGCTGGTCGAGGACGGCTTCCTCGCCCGCACGGACTTCGGCGAGGTGCCCCCGCGCGTCGAGTACGCCCTCACGCCCCGAGGCGAGAGCTTCGTTCCCATTCTTCTGGCCATGAAGCGGTGGGGAGAGACCGAGCTGGGATTGTAGCCGAAGCGAGTCCGCACTGGATTTCACAATCGCCAGCACCATGGCGGCGCACTCCCAGCCAGAGGCGAGAGGGAGGGTTTTCTTGCGTGCTAAAATGAAACCCCCAATGACCGAACCCCCTCCAAGGAGTGCCCCGTGGATGTCATGGAATTCATGCGCGATCATCAAGCTTACTTCGAAGATTACGTGACGCGCAGCACATACCACTCGAATGCCATCGAGGGCAGCACGCTGTCTTATGCTGAGACGTATGCCATTTTATGGAACGATAATTCCATGAAGGTGACGGCTACGGCGCGCGAGTTGTACGAGGCAATTAACCACAAGCACGCGCTCGGCATCGCCACGGGTGAACTGAGCGCCAGTCTTTCCGAGAGGTTCATCAAGGACATAGCACGAGACATCAATCGCAACATCAGCGAGGTTGACGATTACCGGCGGGTGCAGGTGGTGATTCGCGGTGCCGAGCACATGCCGCCGGCTCCTAACCAGGTGAACCAGCTCATGATGCAACTGGTATGGGAGTACAACCACGACGAGGGGGAGGACCCCTTCCTGCGCGAGGCGAAATTTCATATCCGATTCGAGAGAACTCACCCTTTCGAAGACGGCAACGGGCGCACGGGGCGCATTCTCATAAATCGCGGACTTATGCGAGCCGGGCTTGCCCCTGTGGTCATCCCTGTGGAGGAGCGCGCCGCGTACATGGAGGCGCTGGCCCGGAGTGACTACGAAGGGTTGGCGGCCATGTTTTGCCGCTTGTCCGAAGCGGAAGCCGAGCGCATGGAACGATTCGCCGATGCCGGCTAGGAGGCAAGCCCCCTATTGCGTTTACCGCCCGGAATCGATATGCGGGCGCGACGGCACAGCCGATCTCTGCATCGCCGCCAACGTCGGCGAGGTACTGGGATTTTAGGAAGCCGAACAGAAAGGCGACATGCCGTGGGACAGAGGCATCATAGCGAGGAGCGGCGCACCATTCCCTCTACCGGGCGCGACATCCGCCTGCTGGTCATGCGGCCGGTGGCAAGCGCTCGGCCGCCCGAGCAGACGCCGGGCATCCTGTGGATTCACGGCGGCCGATTGAAGACATGCACGCGAACGCGATCTCAGATCGCATCGGGCGCTAGCAGCCGAGGCGGTCTGCCAGCTCTGCGAGGGATTCGCACATTATCGTGGGATTCTCGGCGGCAAGAGCCTCCGTGGGGAACATGCCCCAGAGGGCGGCCACCGTGGCGCAGCCGGCGGCGTTGCCGGCCTGGATGTCGAAGGGGCTATCGCCCACATAGAGGCAGCGGGTCGCATCGAGCCCCATGAGCTCGCAGGCGCGCAGCAGCGGCCCGGGCGCCGGCTTGTGCTCGGGCCAATCGTCGGGGCCGATGAGCACGGGGAAGAACTCGGCGATGCCGCTCATGGCCAGCCCTCGCTCGGCCAAAGCGTGGCGCTTCGACGTGACGACCGCCATCGGAATGCCCGCGGCCCGCAAGCGCTCGAGGGCCGCGCGCGTGTCGGGAAAGGCCCGCACCTGCGCATCGTGCACGGCCACGTTGTGCTCGCGGTAGGTCGTCAGCAAATGCTCGGCCAGGGCCTCGTCGCCTTCCGCGAAGCCGACCATCTGATCGCGCAGGGGCGTACCGACGCCGGCCATGAGCGCATCGTCGGACAGGTCGCGCCCCAGCACGTCGTTGATGGCGTAGCGCATGGAGGCGAGAATGATGTCGTAGGTGTCGATCAGCGTGCCGTCGGCATCGAACAAGATGCCCTGGATATCGTTCATAAAGCCCTTTCCGCAGTGAGGTCGATGGGATTGGTAGCCATTGTAGGTAGCCATTGTGGAACAGTTGAAGTCACCTACAGCAACGGGAGAATACCCTCCTCAAGGCGCTTTCTCAGCAGTCGCTTGTGCTCCGCGCGCCTCGGCTCCGACAGAAGCACGATGCCATAGGCCTCTTCGGGCACGCTATCTATGAGCGCATCGATGGCATCCATGTCCACCGCTGCCGCAAAACGCTCGATGGCAGCGGTCAAATCGGGGTTCGCCGTCTTTGCCATGTACTCGAAGGGATGAATGGCGCTACTGCCGCCCTCGCCATCAGAAAGCCGATAGCACGAGATGTTCGTCCCGAAAGCATCCTCATGCTCAGCCGCCTCATCTCCCAGCCGACGCGCCGCAACGCTGGGGCTGCGCTTACTGAACAGAGAGCTCCCCATATCGTAGACGGGAGCCAGCTCGTAGGCCATTGGCGCCGTCATGAGAACACCCCAGTTCCCATTGTTACGATCGGGGTTCTTAATGAAGGCATCCACCACGAACATGTCCCAAAAACGCTCGCGCACTCCCGGCACCGCCTTCAGAACATCCGACGTCTCGATAGCGGCGAGCACATCGCCGAGAAGAATAACCTCCCCATCCGACGGCGCGGAGCTGAAGCCCGCATCGTCATCGGAAAGGGCGTTCTTGATCTCCTTGAATTCGAAGAGACGCGCATTCGGGAAGGTGAAGTCGCGGCACGCGCATACGATCTTGCCGGCGCGGTACCCGAGCGTCGTCTCGTGAACCGGGATGCCCAGCAGCCCGTAGATATGCGAGCCGAGATACTCGGAAACGGGGCTCGAGGTGTACGACGGCAGATGCTTGCCCACTAGATCGCGCGTCGTACGCGGATACTTGGCAATCCAAGGCTCCCCGTTGATGAGAATGCCCTCTTTCTGCCCCGCCCGGCCTCCATAGAAAAGGCCACTCGGAGCGCAATCGCGAAGATCGGCGATTTCTATCACAGAGGACCTCCTTCAACGCCAGCGGAAACAGTGGGAAACATTGTAGCATGGCAGAAAGCCGGCTCTTGCACCTGCAGTACAATCCAAAGACCAGCGAACAATGCACTCGGACAGGTTCGGCCTCCGTCCATGAGGCTTCAACGTCATAGCACGGCTGGGAAACCAGGCGCGACACCACCGAGGAATACCTTGCCGCTGCCAACGCCGTTATTGCCAATCCGGCCTCGCTTCACAAGCTGCAAGCCGAGGACGGCGACGACCTCTACTTCCTGGAAAGCACCGGCGAGTTCGTCGTGGTCTCCCCATTACATGCTGCTATCATGGGAGAAGAGCTACGAACCGTGAAGTACTGTCTTTTTCTGTAGTGCATAAAGGAGAAGCCCATGGCGCAAAGGCGCGGCGAGGAGATCGAGCGCTGCCGATCGGTCTCGACCATCCAGCGCATGATCGGCGGGAAATGGAAGATCGAGATCCTCTTCTACATCGCCTTGAAAGACGTGCGCCACTTCGGCCAGCTGCGCCGCTGCATCGGCACTATCTCCGAATCCACGCTCTCCAAGCAGCTCAAAGAGCTGGTCGAGGACGGCTTCCTCGCCCGCACGGACTTCGGCGAGGTGCCCCCGCGCGTCGAGTACGCCCTCACGCCCCGAGGCGAGAGCTTCGTTCCCATTCTTCTGGCCATGAAGCAGTGGGGAGAGGCCGAGCTGGGGCTGTAGATGAGGTGCCGGGCTTAGGGGGCAGCCGGGCTGCATCGAATGGGCGGCGGGAACCCGACGATGACGACGTTGCGCCGAGAGAAGGTTTCAGCGCAACAAAACGTTGCTTGAATGAGGATGCCCGCCCAGCCAGAATGAAGTCAGTTCCGAAACTGAGAGAAAAGAGGCACTCATGCCGTTCAAGGAAACGCTCGTCGAGACGCGCGAGCAGCGCGGAATGACCCAGCAGGAACTCGCCAGCAAGCTCTACGTCACGCGGCAGGCGGTATCGCGCTGGGAGAACGGCGAGACCGAGCCGTCGGTGGATATGCGCAAGCTGATCGCGACGGTGCTCGACATCCCCGCGATCCGGCTCTTCGACATCGACACGACACAGCTGTGCCAATGCTGCGGGACCCCTTTCACGGTGCCCAACATGCCCCGCGGCACCGAAGCCGACGGTGCAGAGAACCCGGATTACTGCCAGTGGTGCTACGATAGCGGCCAATTCGTGTACAAAAGCGAAGACGAGCTGATCGAGAAAACGACCCCCTTCCTCATGGAGGCGACTGGCATGTCGCAGGACGAGGCCGTCTCGTTCATGGGCGTTATCGTCCCCCATTTGAAGCACTGGCAGCGATAGGGCGTCTTCAAAGCGACAGGCGCTCCACCATCGCGCTCAGCGATTCGCACATTATCGTGGGATTCTCGGCGGCAAGAGCTTCCGCGGGGAACATGCCCCAGAGGGCGGCCACCGTGGTGCAGCCGGCGGCGTTGCCGGCCCGCATGCGCTCAAGGGCCGCACGCGTGTCGGGAAAGGCCCGCGCCATCGACCGTCCTGCCGTTGCTCCTTCGTCGCCCCCTTGTCGCAGCGTCTACAGGTTGATGGCAACCCGGGTCTCTGCCGCACCGCGCCGCATTCGTCACCTACGATACTCCGAGGCGCTCGAAAAACCGTTGCGACGGCACGAGGCGCGAGGTACCGAGGACGCGGCCGCCGAGGCGGGGCGTCGGGTGAAAGGAGCTGTCATGGCCACTATTTCTGATCCGTTTGTCATGGAAGTGCCGCGGAAGCTGACCGATCAGGAGCTCATCAACGCGATCCGCCAGGACATCATCGGCGAGCTGGAAGCCATTCACGAGTACGACGCCCACGTGCAGGCGACGGACAACGAAGACGCGAAGAAAGTGCTCTCCGACATTCGCGACGAAGAGCGCGAGCATATGGGCGAGCTGTTGGAACTGCTGGAGCGCCTGGCCCCCGACGAGAAGGGCCTCCACGATGAGGGCCGCGAAGAAGTGCGCGAGATGCTGGACAAGTAGCCCTATCCGCCGAATACCACTGCGAGCATTCTGCTTGCAGCACAGAGAGAGCCCGGCACGTTACGACGACTGCCGGGCCCTTCCACGCTTACCCTCGGCCCCGGCAGCAGACCTCCCAGGCCCCCAGCCGATCAGCCAGTTCGACCCGCGAGGCGCACGGGCATCGTCACCACTCAGTTCGCGTCTGTAGACAGTCACTTCCAGATTGTCCAAAACCGTCCCAGCACGCGAACCCTCAACCACCTCATAACCAAAGTGCACTTACAACTTCGGTCTAATCGCCTATATCGAAATAGTCGCGATCAATACCCTTGATCTCATAGGTGTGCCGAACCGAGACGCCAACATTATGGGCGACCATCAAACGTGCGAGCTGATCTCCATCCACAAGCACAAGTTTTATGGCATGCTGCATACTTGCAAACTGAAGGGCGCCTTTCGAGAATCGCGCCGTTGTGATAAAAAGACCCTTTGTCGCGCCCGTTCCCGTCAAAGCGCCCACAAATGCCTGCACAAGTCGGGCCGTCCGACACTCGCATTCAGATCCCATCGCTTTGCCTGAATGTAGATGTTTTCAAAGCCGAGCTTGTCCTCGCGGATAACGCCATCGATGCCCCCTGATAACGTTTGTATGCGCAAACGTCAGTCTTCTAAGCCAGGGCAATCAGGACCTCGCCGATGGTAAGTCCGCACTGGGAAAGTACCGTTGCCATGTTGAATTGATGCACGGCATGGCGCACGACCATCGTGGTACGGTCGATTTCCGCCACCTTCGCCCGCGTCTCTTCATAGCTGTACGCTGGCGGATCGGCCACCTCCTTATCGCCGAGCACATAGGTGCTGCACTCTGCCTCAATACCAAGAATGAAGCCCTTCTCATCTTGCAGCCGGCGCAGATACTTGTTAGCGCTTGCCGACGTGAATTCCATGGCAGCCCCCTTTCTTGGACAGTCGCCGGGCACCACTCCTCGGGCAGAGCGACCGATGACAGCGTTCAGCATGCCCCAAACAATGCAGAGATCGCAAGGGGCCGATTCCGCTCCGTTGGCAACCTGTAAGGCACCATAGCCCAAACCGCGCCCCTTGCAATACCGTCGTGCTTGGCACTCACCCGATTAAGGCTGCATCCCCGAGGCGGCATACGGCGTAGACGAACCGCGGCCGATCATCGAGCCGCTGGCGCAAAGCCAAGCGCCAAGCCAGGGCGTCGCGCTCCTTCTGGAGGGCCTCCAGTGCCGCTTCCAAGGCTGCCCGTTCAGCCCGATCATCGGCGGCACAAGCCCCCACGTCGCCACAGGATTCGGCAGGGCCGGCACGGCCCGCAGCGCCACCCCCATCGGCTGCGGCTCGGCGCCCCTGAACCACTACCGCCTTGAGATCCGCCCGGCGGTAGAGCGTGCTGCGGGCCACTCCTACGCGCTGGGCCACCTGGTAGAACGACGGAGTCTTCCCCTCTGCCGCCAGGTCGTTCACCGCCGCCTGCACCCGCGCCTTCAACGACGACCCCCTTGCACCCGACGCCACCTCTACAGCCTCCCTGCTTGCTCTCGCGCTCATAGCTTCCCTCCAATTCCAAACATTTGTTCTTCTTTTGGAGGTCAGTGTAGCGCGAAAAAAGATTCCCGGTGACCCGAAGTAAGGACACAGAGCCTTGAGAAGAGCCAAACCATCCGACACTTTCCCCGTCGGACGGTTTGGCGTATGCTGGCCTTCCCGTTATTCTCTGGAAAGGATCGCCACGGACATCGCCCTTGTGCAGGAGCGCACACCAGAATTGATGAGCCAGCTGTTCGCCCTCTGGCGCCGCCTGGGGGCAGAATGACGAGACTGCCCCCAGGCGCAACGGATCGTTGCCGCTACGTCGCCGATCCGCCCCTAAGCCCGCTCCGCACACCAGGCGACCAGGGCGTCACGCAGAAAGGCCGTAGCCCCCTCGCCGGCGGCGTTGTCGTAGTAGGCCGTGAAGCGTGGATCGGCCACGTAGCCTTCGGCCAGGGCGGTGTGGGCCTCGGGCGAGTAGGCGCCCGCGCCCCAGTGCATCTGCAGCCAGCGGGCGTGCATGGCGCAGAGCTCGCACGCCTCGGCGCCTTCCGCATCGCCCGTGGATCGGGCTGCCTTCAGCTGCTCCAGAATGGCCGCGCCCAGCGCTTCCGCGTCGTTCCACTCCTCCTCGGTCAGGGCGGCCATGCGCTCGTTGGCCGCATCCACGGCCGCATCGCCATAGGCCGCGCGGACCTCGGCGCCATAGGCAGCCTCGTTCTCGGCAATCACACGGGCCTTCATGCCCTCGAATCGTTCTGCATCAGTCATCGTGCATCTTCCTTCCAGGGACGCGATGGTTTTCTCCACCGTTCCCACCAGGGTTTCCAGTTCCTTTTGCTGTGCGCGCAGCGTGACAAGATGGCCGGTCAGCGCGTCGTGGAAGTTGAACGTGGGGTCTGCCAAGGCCGCGCGGATGTCGCCCAAGGCCAGCCCGCACGACCGCAGCAGCAGAATCTGTTGCAGCCGCGCCACATCGTCGGCCCCGTAGCGCCGGTAGCCGTTGGCTGTACGAGTCGGGTGCAGCAGCCCCTCGTCCTCGTAATGGTGCAGGGCCCGCACCGTCACTCCCGCCAACTTCGCCAACTGCCCCACCGTGTAGGCCGTTTCTTCCATAGGTACCTCTTCCATCCATCCTGTCGAGCCCCAGCATAAACCCTTACGCTGCGGAAGGGTCAAGGGAAGATTTTATCGTCAAGCCAAAAAATGCCGCTGGCGACAAAAGGAGGAGGCAGCCCCGTGGGACTGCCTCCTCCGCACATAAGAGACGACCGAGAAGATAAGCACCGGGCGGATGCCGCAGTGCCAACGGCCCCGCGTCGGCTACTTCCTCAGCAGCAGCTGGCACAACACCGTGAAAGCGCACACGCCGAGCGCGAAGATGCCCACGGTCAGCACGACCTCCGGCACCGTGGGGGCATACACGCCCATGATCGCCCACATATCGGCAGCACCCCCGGTCTGAGCCGCCGCGCTGCCCAGGGTGATGCCCGGGCCGCCGACGATGTTGGGCACGGCGAACCCGGTGAACATGAGCCAGCAGCGCTTGCAGAACACGCCGGCCACCACGAGCACAGCCGCCACGCCCACGATCTTCATGTTGCGGCGGTTCTTCGCGAACACCAAGAGGCAGAAGGGAATCACCAGGCCGCACACCACTTCGAACCAAAAGAAGGGAGCCGTGCCGCCGAACAGCAGCGTGTTCACCACGGCCAGGCCGCCCTCGGTGCCGTTGTAAGCCGTCGTGAGGATCTCGCAGCCGATGAAGTAGGCGTCCACGGCGATGCAGGTGCACAAAAGCCCCGCCAAACTCGTGATCAGCTCGTTGGGCGTCTGGAACACGCCGCGCGCCCGGAGGCCGAACAGGGCAAGCACCAGCAGAGCCAGGCCAGAGTCCAAAGCCGAGGCCACGAAGATGGGCGCCAGAATGGCGGTGTGCCAGGCCTCGCGGGCAATTTCCAAGCCGAAAATCCACGCGGTCACGGAGTGCACGAGGATGGCCACCGGCAGCGCGAAGCGCGACACCACCGCCACCTTCGCCGGATCGGCCTTCGCCGAGCACATAAAGTACAGGTACACCAGGTTAATGACCAGGTACAGCGTGATAACGATCATGTCCCAGGCCAGAGGCGACATGAAGTTCAGCCCCGTCACCATGCGCCAGATGCGCTGGATACCGCCGAGGTCCACGAGCACGCAGACTCCCGCGCAGCAGATGCACACGAGCGACAGGATGACAGCCGGCAGCGCCACGGCCTTGTACTTCTTAATGCCGAAGATGGAGGCCGACGAGGCCACAATGAGGCCGCCGGCGGACAGGCCGACGAAGAACATGAAGCAGGTGAGGTAGAGCCCCCAGCTCGTGGAGTTGTTCATGCCGGTTATGCCGAGCCCGAACATCAGCTGGTAGACGTACACGCCGGCGCCCACGAGGGCCAGCACGCCCGACCCGACGACAAGCGGGTTTTTCATCAACGAAGTCATAGCACAATCCCCCTAGCGAACGTAGAAAACCTGCGGGCGCGTGCCCTTATCTTCCAGCAGAACTTCGGCGCTGCCCTCGCGGCGCAGGCGCGACACGGCGGAATCGGGATCGTCCAGATCGCCGAAGATGCGCGCATCGCCGGGGCAGCAGTGCACGCACATGGGCACCTCGCCCTCGTCGGTGCGCTCCTTGCACAGGGTGCACTTCTCCATCACGCCGCGGCTGCGCTCGGGCACTCGCGCATCCCCATAGGCAGCCCCCGTGGCGCGCACGGGCTCGTTCCAGTTGAACGTGCGGGCGTTGTAGGGGCAGGCGGCCATGCACATACGGCAGCCGATGCACTTGTCGTAGTCGATTTCCACGCGCCCCATATCATCCTTGTAGGTGGCGCCGGTGGGGCACACCCGCTCGCAGGCGGGGTTCTCGCAATGCTGGCACGCCAGGGGCAGGTAGGTGCGCGTGAGGTGCGGGTAGACGCCCTCGGCGCCGTCGAACTGCTCGCAGCCCTCGGTCAGCACCCGGTTCCACAGCATTCCGTCGGGCACGTTGTTCTGCATCTTGCAGGCCACCGCACAGGTGTTGCAACCAATGCAGCGGCGCAGGTTGATGCCGATGGCAAGCTTCGTCATGGCTACTCACCAGCTTTCTTGATCTCGATGAGCGTATCGTTGTAGGGAATCATGGGGCCGAAGGGCAGCGCATAGCCGCGCTCGTTCAGCGTATCGTTGGACACCGCCTGCATAATGGTGCCGTCCAGGTACTGGCGGTAGGTGCTCTCCACCATGAAGGCGCTCTCGGGGCGCACCGACTCGTTCAGCCGCAGCACGGTGCGGAAGGAGCCGCGGTCGTTGAACACCTCCACCGCATCGCCGTCCTCCAGGCCGCGGGCGGCGGCATCCACCGGGTTCAGCTCGATGTGGGGCTCGCTCACCTCCTGAATCCACTTCGCACCCGAGTAGGCCGAGTGCACGCGGAAGCGGGAGCGGGCCTGGTTGAACTGCAGCGGATACTTCTCGCGCAGCGGGTTTTCCGGATAGGCCTCGCACGGCTGCTCCCAAGCGGGGAACGCCTGGCCGAATTGCAGCAGCGCCTCGTAGTAGGGCTCCTGCTTGCCCGATGCCGTTCCGTAGGTGAAGCCCACCTCGGGCGCAATGAGGTCCTCCGACCCGATGAGGCGCAAAGCGCCCCCGGCTTCCTGGAGCTTCTCCAAGGTGAAGCCGGCCACCTGCGGGTCGTCGGTGGTCAAAAGCGCCCGCGCATATTCCTCGCCGTCGGCCGGGAACACGTCTCCCAGTCCCATGGCCTCGGCGATGCCCTTTTCGATGTAGAAGTCCGACTTGCTCTCGAACAGCGGGTCGAGCACCTTCAGGTTGGCCAGAATATGGGCGTTGGCGCACTTGATGCCGCCCACGGCATCGGCGCACTCGAACTTGCTGCACGAGGGCAGCACCAGATCGACGAAATCGGTCACCGAACTGTGATAGATGTCAGCCAGGCACACGAAGTCGAGCGAGTCGATCCACTCCAGGGTCTTGTTCCAGTTCGCGGCCTTCTGGGTGGGAATGTCGCCGAAGAACATCGCGCCGTGGATGGTGTCGCCCTTGACCACATCGTAGAAGCCCTGGGGACTGGGTGCCGGCGCCATGCCCTCGGGAAGCGGCCAGGCGCCCAGGTGCGCCTCGTAGGGCGTCACGTGGTAGCCGTAGATGCCGCAGCCGGTGCCGCGCTTGCCGTAGTTGCCCGTGAGCGAGGCGATGAGCGCGTAGCAGTGGCCGGCGACGTCGTTGTTGCCGAACTTGTCGATGCCGCCCACGCCGTTATCGATGATGGAGGGGCCGGCCGCGTACTGGGTGGCCACATCGGCCACCACATCGGCGGGAATGTCGCAGGTGGCGGCAGTCCATTCCAAGGTGTAGGGCTCCATGTCCTTCCGCAGGCGCGTGAACTGGGTGAGGTAGCGCTTGCCGTTAACGGTGAACTCGCCTTCCAGGGCGGCAGCAACGCCCGCGGTCTCCTGGGGCACCGCCGCGTTCGTGTTCTCGTCCCACACGTAGAAGGTCTTCAACTCCACCGGCTCGCCGGTCTCGGGATCGGTGCCCGGCGTCACGTCCACCAGGCACGCACCCGTTTCCGCATCGATTAGGAACGGCAGCGACGTGTGGGCGAGCACGTGCTCGCGATCGAACAGGTCCTCATCCAGGATGTACTTCGTCATGCCAAGGAAGAACGCCGGGTCGGTGCCGGCCCGCAGGTTCACCCACTGGTCGGCCTTGCCCGCCGTGGGGCTGAAGCGCGGGTCCAGGCAGATGAACTTCGTGCCCGCCTCCTGCGCGTCCAGCATACCGCGCGACCAGGTGAGGCTCGTCTCCACCAGGTTCGTGTTGGCCAGAATGACCACGGCAGCCTCGGGCCACTCCCATATAGTGTTCTGCGCGAACATGCCGATCCAGGGCGAGAAGGCCATGATCTGCCCGTTGCCCTGGCCCATGTCGTAGCCGTTCATGCCGCCGGCCTGGGCCCCCAGCACGCTGGCCAGAAGCGGTGGGAAGCGCTGCGAGGCCTCGGTGGAGAACTGGATCCACAGGGCATCCTTGCCGTACTTGTCCTGGATGGCCTTGAAGTTCTCGGCGATCATCTGGAAGGCCTCCTCCCAGCTGATGGCCTCGAACTCGCCGCTTCCCCGCTCGCCCACGCGCTTCATGGGGCGCTGGATACGCGCCTCGCCGTAGATGTTCTGCACCTCGGAAAGGCCCTTCAGGCACACGTTCTGGAAACGATGGTCCTCATTGGGGCGCGGCTGGATCATCGCGAGCCGCCCGTCACGCACAGTGCACTGCAGCATGCAATTGCACAGGCAATGCTCGTTGTGATAGGTAAAGGCTTGGGTCTCGCCCGCCGATCCCGCGGCCGGCGAACCAGCTGCCTCGGCGATGCCCGCCAAACTCGCGCCCGTGAAGCCGACCGCACCGACGGCAGCGGCGGTTTTCAGGAAACTGCGGCGGCTGAGCACGCCGCTCCTCGTTTTCTGCTCCATGGTGTCCTCCTGCTCTTCTCGTACCCGTCTTTGGCCGCTCGCGCCTTCCCCAAGGCCAGCGGCGATTCCTGGGTGCAGTCTACGAAGCGTCAACAGGGAAATCACTGCCCATTTGAGAGAGAGCGGGGCTTATACCCCATTTTTGGAAATGTGGGCATTAACGAGATCGCCGAAACGGCGTTATACCCGCTAAGATACGAACAACGAGAAGAAGCAGGGCCGCGAGGAGGGGACGATGGTCGATAGGAAAAGCGATCTGCGCGTCGTGCGCACGCGCAACGCCCTGCGCGGGGCCTTCGAGGAGCTGATCGCCGAAACGACCCTCGACAAGATCACCGTGAAGGCCCTCACTGACCGCGCCGGCATCAACCGCAAGACCTTCTACCTGCACTACGAGACCATCGAGGCCTTCTACGACGAGATCATGAACGGCATCATGGACGAATTCTTCGCCTACTATGAGAAGACCCCCGACGATCCGTGGGATATGGACGGCCACGCCCGGCGGTTCTTCCGCTACCTGGCCGCCCAGCCGCCCATGATCGAGCGGCTCGTCTGCTCGCCGAGCTTCTACGACTTCGGCGAGCGCATCTACGCCACCCAGATGAACCGCTACCGCGCTTTCGCCGACGAGCTGTTCTGGCGCGAGGGCATCACGCCCGACCAGGAGGAGCTCGTGTGCGCCCTCATCCGCAACATGGCCCTGGAGTGCTATCGCGAATGGGTGCGCGCGGGGAAGGTGGTGCCCGTGGAAGATGCCGCCCAGCTGCTGGGGTCCATGACGCTCCACAGCGTGGAGCACCTCATGAGCCCCCGGCCCGAGGCATCCTAGAACAGCGACAGCTGGTCGGGGTCGGCAGAACGCTTCGGGCGCTGTGCGGGCACGGGCTCCTCTTCGGAGGTAAGGGGAACGGGCGCGTGGCGGTCGAGCAGGGCACGGGCATCGGCGGCGGCGTTCAGCCACGCGAGCGCCTCCGGAGCCGTGAGCGACAGCGGCATGCGGGTGTGCACGGCGCCCACCACGGCATCGGGTTCGCAGGTCACCAGCACGAAGCGGTCGCCCAGGCGCAGGCCGGCTAGCAGCAGCGCCTCGCTTCCGCGGGCGGAAAACCGGTACTGGGGGCGCCGACCCGAGGGCGCGTCCACGTTCCGCGTCTCGTAGAAGGCGTGCACCGGCACGATGCAGCGGGCCTGCTCCATGGCCTTATGCCACAGGCCCGATCCGCCCAGCGCCGACTCGATGCGCGCGTTGAACACAAGCCCCCGCTTCCAGGGCACTTCCACACCCCAGGCCAGATCAGCGCGCGCAAGTTCGTCGCCCTCCGCGATGATGGCCGGGCTTTCCGCGCCCGGATAGCAATCGATGGCCTCAAGCGGAACCTTGGCCGGACGCCCGAACGACAGCGGTGCCACCGACGCCGCACCCGCCCCGAGCGCCACCGCCCGGCGCACCGCGTACAGCCAGTCCACCACCGCATCGGCCTCTTTCCCACTCACCATCTCAAACCGGTGGCACACCGAAACCTCCATTCTGCGGCTACCTCAAGCAAAACCTGACGGCCGTGGCCCTCTGTTGACCGCACCTGCAAACCGCCTCAAAAGCCCCTCGATAAGCCCTACACGAATGGCAGCACGATCTTGAAAGGCCCCTCATCGGCCCCAAGAACCGCCTCGCCTTCTAGTCCCAACGCCTCGGGAGTCGATGAACGTTTGGACTGCCGCCCACATTCCCTCTACTACCATGTAGCCCCGAAAATGCGCGAGAAGCCGCGCGTGCAGAAAGTCCGGCACAGCGGCGCGGGCGGCGCAGCATTCCCTCACCGTTGCAAGGGCGTCATCGTTCACGCCTACCGTCCAGCAAAACTCCTCGAAGTCCATCGGAAACATGGTGACTTCGGTGACGAAGCCGACAGGGTACGAGCGCACATGCCCCAGCTCAATTCCCAGCGTCGAGCCAGAGAACGCGTAAGAGTAGCGGCCGTCTTACTTTTCTGCCCTCGCCAGCGTTCCAGGGTCTTAAAGGCCTTGCGTTTGGACATATCATCATCGCCTGCCATTTTACCTGCACCAGCGGAATTACACTTTTGCAAATCTTTATTTTGATGATTCTGGCACTTTTGCAAATCTTCTACGAGGCATCTTCTGCGCTTATAAAGCGATTCGTACGTACAGCAAAATTGACGACCATCTCTCGCAGAATGAGCCGCCCAAGGACTATAATTCTTGCTCTTCTTAGAAGTTGAAAGAAGGAGAACCCCCATGGCCGATACCGTTCTGTTCCTGGAATATCCCAAGTGCTCTACCTGCCAGAAGGCGAAGAAGTGGCTGGATGCGCAGAGCGTAACTTACACCGACCGCGACATCGTGACCGACAACCCCACCGCCGACGAGCTGCGGCACTGGCACGAGCGCAGCGGCCTGCCGCTCAAGCGCTTCTTCAACACGAGCGGCATGCTCTATCGCGAGATGGAGCTGTCGAAGAAGCTGCCTGACCTGTCCGAGGAGGAGCAGTACGCCCTGCTTGCCACCAACGGCATGCTCGTGAAGCGCCCCCTCCTCGTCACCGATGCCACCGTCATCCCCGGCTTCAAGGAAGCCACCTGGGAAGCCGCGCTTAAAGCGTAGGCAGCGCGCAGAACGGCGCAAGGGGGCCCCTGGCGCAGAAAGCCCGGCCGCCGAAGCAGCCGGGCTCGAAAGGGAGGGCGCCATCGTGCCCCGAACGCACGAGTCCCGCCGGCTTATGGGGAAGCGCCGGCGGGACTCGTGAGCGCCGTCGATGAGGGGAGGGGGAAGGGTCGACGGCCAAAGGTATGCGACTGCGCCGCCCGAAGACGGCGCAGGAATCGCTGGGCTACAGCGTGGGGAAGTAGTCGTTCACGGCGTGGTCGGCCGCCCAGTAGCCCGACACGCGGGCCCACAGCTGGGTGGAACCGGGCGCGCAGGACACGTCGTAGTAGGGGCCGAACAGGGCGCCGGCATCGGAGCCGCCGGCGTACAGGCCGGGAATCGGCTTGAAATCGTTGCGGATGACGCGGGCGTACTCGTCCACCTTCAGGCCGCCCACGGTGTTGTAGAAGGCCAGCAGGCAGCGGAAGCCGTAGAAGGGCGGCGTGTCCATCTTGCGCAGGAACTCCGGCGCCTTCAGGAAGTCGTGGTCGTAGCCGCCGTCGCAGTAGCCGTTGTACTTGTCCACCTCGGCCTTCAAGGCGGCGGGCTCCATGCCCAGCATCTCGGCCAATTCCTCGATGGTGTCGGCCTTGAACACGCGCGGGTTATCGCGGACGATGGCCGCGTCGATCTCCTCCTGGAAGTGGGGCACCGGCTCGCCGGGCTCGAAATAGTTGGCGCGGCGGGTGACGACGCCCTCGGCCATGATCTTGTCGACGAAGGCCTGGTCGATCACGGCGAAGACGTGCTGCTGCTGGGAGCCGATGTTGCCGGACAGCGTCCAGTCCTTGATGACGCTCTCGTCGCAGAAACGACGGCCGTCCTGGTTCAGGAATATCTCGTCGGCCTGGTTCACGCCGCACACGGTGAGCGCCCCCTTGTTGTAGTGGCCGGGGAGGATCCAGCTGCAGTAGTTGATCGCCTCGGGATGGTGCAGCAGCGCGCCCAGCTCGAGGCCCATGTTCAGGCCGTCACCGCGCTGGGTACCCATGGAGCCGCGGGGGATAACGCAGTCGTAGGGCACGTTGGTGTAGTGCTCGAACATTTCCTTGTTGGCCGCGAAGCCACCGGTGCACAAGTCCACGGCCTTGGCGTTCACCTGGGTGATCTCACCGGTGCGGCTCTTGCACAGCACGCCGGTCACCGCACCCGCCTCGTTGGTGAGCAGCTGATAGGCGCGGGCGTCGAAGAGGAACTGCACGCCCAAGTCCTGGGCCAGCTGGTACATAGTATAGATGGCGTTCAGACCGCCGGAGGTGCCGTCCTCGCCATGGTCGTACTTGCCCTTCTCGTTGTAGGTGATGCCCTGAAAGTCGGTGGTCCAGGCGCGCACCTTCTCACCGTCGTCGGCGTAGCGCCGCGTGACGATGGTGTTGCTCGCGTAACGATGGTAGGAGGCCAAACCGTCGTAGTAGTGATCGGCCGCGCCCACGTTCTCCAGCGCGTTGTCGGTGCCCATGGCCACGTTGCCGATGTTCTCCACATAGCGGGAGTTGCCGCCGATACCGTTTTCCGTGTTCACGTCCACGAGAATGACCTTGGCGCCCAGCTCGGCGGCGCGGGTGGCCGCGCACAGGCCGGTGGTGCCGCTGCCGCACACCACGAAGTCACAGTCGTAGGTGGCGGTTACATCGCCGGCTGGGGCGGCCTCATCCGCCTCGTCGGCGTGGGCGGCCTCGGGGACGAGCCCCAGGGCGCTTGCGGCCAAAGCGGCGGCGCCCAGGGTGGTGGAGCCGAGCAGGAAGCTGCGGCGAGAGAGTTCTTGTGTCATGATAGTTCCCTTCCTTCCGTGGGTTCCTACTCGAAGCCGTCCCAGCCCTCGGGCAGGTCCATGTAGTGGCATTCCACACAGTTCAGCGTCGGCTGGCCGTGCATGGAGTGGCACTGGCCGCAGTCCACGTCACCGCGGTGGTTGTCGTGTACGTTGTAGGTACCCTCAGGGTTGTAGATGGTCTTGTCGCCGTCGAGCACCGTGGTGTCCACGATCTTCTCCCAGCTATGGCAGCCGTCGTTCAGGCAGAACTCGCGCGTGGCTATGGTGTTCTCGGAGGGACCCACCAGCTCGGTGAAGTTGCCTACCTCCTTCATGACGTCATCGTCATGGCAGCTCTCGCAGGTATTGCCCAGCTTCTTGTGCATGGTGATGAGCGTGGAGGGATCCTCCGCCTCGTAGCTGGCCACATAGGGGTCGTCTGGATGCTCGGCCATAACGGCCTCCCAGTCGCCACCGCTCTGGCTCAGCGGCTCGGTGCTCGGGCTGCACGCGGCAGCCACGCACACCATGGCGCCCATCAGCGCCAGCGTCGCCACGGCGACAATCATCTTCCGTGCCTTCATACTGCTTCCCTTCCTTCCTCGTCTTCCCCAGCGCCTCTCGCGCCGGGCGCCCCAGCTTGCTCTTTTCCTCTTGTTTTCCGGGACGCCCCGATTGTGGCTCGCGGGCGTTCGGAAATCACCTCATGTTTCATGGGGAAATCGGCCGCCCCCTCCCCTCCAATGACCCCATAAAAGCTGGGGAAGGCAAGGGAATCACCTGATCATATGCCTCTTTTTCGCTTCTGACTGCTTTCGCACACCGCTCAGGTTGCCGCCTCGAGCCGGCGCGTATCCCGTTTCCCCCTCCCGCCCTTTCGGGTAGAATGCCCCTAGCTACATTCGCGATGCTCCGGGGACGCCGGGCATCAAACGCATCAAGGGGATGAGATCGTGCGCACGCTGCGAGGGGGCCAGTTCATCCTGGCCATGGTGGGGCTTGTCTTCAGCTGGGTGTTCTTCCCGCCGGGGATGATCCCGGGGTTTTTCCCCGAAGCCCGCGCCTACTCCCATGCCAACGAGACGCTGCTGGGGTTCTGCCTCGCGCTCTTCCTCGTAGCCGCCGTGGCGCGTCGGCCCCTCGAACGGCTCGTCGAGCGCCATCGCGGCGTCATGCTGGCCCTCGCGCTGTCGGGGCTTGCCGGCTACGGGCTTCTGACGGGAGCTCTCGCCATCGGCCATTACTCGCTGCCCTTCGCGCTCGTTGTCACCTTCGTGCTGGCCGCAAGCTATATGGCCCTCATGCTCTGCTGGATCATGACTCTCGCCCGCATCGATACGCGCCAGACCATGGTGCTGCTGTTCGGCTCGGCCATCGGATATGCGGCCCTTACCATGGGAAACTTCCTGCCCGCCGAGGGCCGCATGGCCCTGTGCGCCACCTCGGCCGCCCTTTCCGGCCTGTGCTGGTTTTTCCTGAAGCCGGCCGCAGTGCCTGCCCCTGCCTACAGCCACGAGGCGGTGGCCCTGCGCCATGCCCCCTTCGCGCTGCTGGGACTGCTCGCGGTGCTGCTCATCGGCGGCCGGGTGGTCACGGGGCTCTACTTCAACCTGGATAAGGAAGTGCCCTTCGGCGAGCTGCTCGTGCGCTGCGCCTGCATCGCCGGCGTCATGGCCTACTGCCTGGTGTCGGCCCGCCGCGGCGCCAGCCTCGAGCAGGGCTACCGCAACACGTGGATTCCCGCCGCGGGCTTGTTCCTGCTCGGTGCCATGATGATCATCGGGCTGCAGGGGCCGACCTCTTATCTGGGGCTCGGTATCACCCACGGCGCGCTGAACTGCTTCGAGGTACTCGCCTACCTCATCATGTTCCGCTTCGTGAAGAACGACCGCGTCTCCCCCGTCATGGTGGTCAGCCTCGGCATGATCGTGTTCAAGGTGCTGCCCATTGCCCTCCAGCGCCTTGTATTCCCCCAGGTGATAAGCGACCTCGGCCTGACCGAGGGCGATGTGGCGCCCGCAGTCATCCTCATGTCCATGGTGGTGCTCGTCTCGGTGCTCGCCTTCGCGAACCACCGCCTGACAGCCGCCGAGCTGCACGCCCTGGCGCAATCGGACGAGGAGGAGGGCGCGAACGCGGGCAGCGCGGTGGCACCGTCGACGATTGCGGAAGCGGGTACTCGTGGCGCAATGGCGGGCCCGGCAGCTGCCGTGGCCATCCAAGGGGCCCCGGCAGCCGGAGCCGAAAGCAGCGCCGATGCGAAGCCCGCACCTCATGCGCACCCCAGCTTCGATGAGGCCTGCACCGACGTGGCCCGCGAGGCGGGGCTTTCCGAGCGCGAAGCCGAGATCATGGCGCTTATCGCCCATGGCAACAGTCAGAAACACATCTCGGAGGTGCTCTACCTGGCGCTCGGCACCGTGCAGTGGTACGCGAAGACCATCTACCGCAAGCTGGGCATCCATTCCAAACAGGAGCTCATCAACCTCGTCACCGACCGGGTCGAGGGAGAGTAACGGCCCACTGGCACCTTCACGCTCCAGCGTCCCCATGTGCACCGCACAGCATCGCGGACGACTACGGTCTCGCCTCTTCGCAAAAACGGCCGGCCGCCTCATCGGGCGACCGGCCGTTTCCTAGAGTGGCGCGGGCAGCGTCGGCGGCTCGGGCGCAACGGGAGCGGCCCCCATCGCATCGCCGAAGCCCAGCGGAGGGCCTGCGAATTGCATGACCAGGTCGTGCCAGCCGCTGGCGCTCACCGCCGCCAGGGCACCGCCGAGCATGATGAGGGCCACGCCGGCCACGACACAGGCCACAGCAGTTAAATGGATGTTCTTCCACGTCAGCCAGGGGTGTTTCTCGCTAAGCTTCATCGACGGCCTCCTTCGCCACTTCGGCCAACACGCCCGGCACCGCCGCTGCACGCTGAACCTTCTCCTTCACGAACGGCGCTTTCATCTTCGCAATCCACTGACGCGAGACCTGTGCAAGCGCCCTGCTGGCCGCCAGCGCCCCATGCAGGCAGAACAGCCCCAGGCCGAAGCACACGAGCCCCGACCCTAGCTCGACGACGCCGTAGGGAACCTGCCCGTTCGCCAAGCCCCACAGGCATACGACGATGCCGAGCGGGCCTCCGAAGAGAAGTCCTGCCGCCAGCATCCACAGCCCTGCGACGAGCAGCCAGATGACCAGCACGCCCGTAAACGCCACCAACGCAGCTGCCGCCAGCAGCGGGAACCACAAGGGGAAGCCCAGAATGACGAGCGTCCAGTACAGCGCACGGTTCCTCTGCTTAGTGCGCACCACGGTCCGCGGCACCACAGGCAAATCGGCGATGATGGCCCGTGCGGCGGCCTTCGGATCGTCCAGCTGGGCCACCGCTTCTTCCTCGGTCATGCCGTCGGCCACCCGATCGTCGATCATCTCGGCATAGAAGCCCACCGACTCCTCGATTTCGCCCTCGGGCAGGCAGGCGAGGGCCGCCCGTAGCCGGGCAAGGTATTCCTGCTTGTTCATGATGCGGCTCCTTCCTTTGGCTGCGGCCGTTCCGACCCCGCCTCTGCATCCAAGGCCTCGCGCACGAAGCGGTAGATGGCCTCGACCTCGTTCCATTCCTCGATGAAGGCCCCCACGCGGGCGCGGCCCTCCCTCGTGATGCGGTAGTACTTGCGCAGCCGCCCGTTGTGCTCGGCGGAGCGCACGGCAATACAGCTCGCGCCTTCCAGCCGCTTAAGCAGCGGATACAGCGTCGATTCCGTGAGACCCAGCGACGGCGGCACGTCTTTGATGATCTGGTAGCCGTAGGATTCCCCGCGGCTCAGCACCGCGAGCACGCAGGCTTCCAGAAACCCACGCTTCATTTGAGCGTCCATCATACCTCCTTTCGCATGATACTATGTGTTGCATAGTATAAGAGTCGCACAACTTCGTCAAGAGGACGTTCCCCGAATTTGCTGAAGAAGGAAAGAGGCTCGACCAACGCGAAGCCTGCGCGACAGCTCGTCGCCTTCACCATTGTGGAATAATGGGGAGACCGCGACACTGAGGAGCATCCATGATTTCTTTTGAGAACGACTATTCCACCGGTGCGCATCCGCGGATTTTGGAGGCGCTGGCGGCAACGAACTTCGAACCAGTTTCGGGATATGGGACGGATCGGTTCTGCGCGAGCGCTGCAGAGCGCATTCGCGCGGCTTGCGATGACCCTGCGGCTGACGTGTTCTTCCTGGTGGGAGGCACGCAGACCAACGCCGTGGTGATCTCGTCGCTGCTCGCCGGCTACGAAGGCGTGATCGCAGCCGACACCGGGCACATCGCGGCGCATGAGGCGGGCGCCATCGAGGCGACGGGACACAAGGTAATCGCCCTGCCCGAGTGCGACGGCAAGCTGCGCGCAGCCGACGTGGCCGCCTACCTGGATACCTTCTACGGCGACGCGAGCCACGACCACATGGTGTTCCCCGGCATGGTGTTCATCGCGCACCCCTCCGAGCTAGGCTCCCTGTACTCGCTGACCGAGCTGGAAGAGCTCTCGGCCCTGTGCCACCGTTACGAGATTCCGCTGTACTTGGACGGTGCGCGCCTCGCCTACGGCCTGGCCGCCCGCAATACCGACGTCGCCCTGGCTGACATCGCGCGCCTCTGCGACGCCTTCTACATCGGCGGCACCAAGTGCGGGGCACTCTGCGGCGAGGCCGTGGTGTTCCCGCGCGGCGCCATGCCCGCCCACTTCCTCACCCACGCGAAACAGCACGGGGCGCTCTTGGCCAAGGGTCGCCTGCTCGGCGTGCAGTTCGACACGCTATTTGCCGACGGTCTCTACGGCGAGGTAGGACGCACCGCCATCGACGCGGCCACCGAGCTGCGCCGCATCCTGAGCGAGGCCGGCTGCACCTTCTTCCGCGAAAGCCCCACCAACCAGCAGTTCATCGTGCTGGAGAACACCCAGATGGAGGCTCTGGCCGAGCGCATCCGCTTCAGCTTCTGGGAACGGGTCGATGAGACCCACACCGCCATCCGCCTCGTCACCAGCTGGTCCACCACCGCCGATGATCTGACAGCCCTGGAAGAGGCCCTGGCCGCAGTACTTTAACGCGGCGCTGCCGCTATCATGATATTGCCGCCGTCGCGTGGCTGCCGGCAAGACCCCTATCGTCATCCCCACAGTTGCGCCGTCAGCTAGGGTGCCCCTACGACCCCGGAAGACGTTTGGGCCCGGCGAATAGGGAGTTCCCCGAAGGCGAGGCCTTCGCTTGCAACATGAGGGAAGGGAATATGGCAACTTTTCTGCGTGCAAAAAGGCGGCCGCACCAAGTTGTCGTTGCGCCAACCTGTGCGACCGCCCTCTTCAATGGGGAGACGCGCCCCGCTTCCTACCCGAGGTTGATCTGGCGATGGAGCACCTTCGTCAGCACCAGGTAGTACACGATGCCAATGAGGATGAATGCCACGCCGACGACGAGGGCCACGGTGCCCACGGACATCAGAATGCCGAAGCACACGAGTGCGCCGAGCACCGGGAAGACCAAGTGCATGGCCACGGCCTTGGCCCCCGTGCGCTCCTTCAGCTGGAACCAGCAGAACACGATGACCGACACGTTCAGCATCACATAGGTGGACAGCGCACCGAAGTTCGAGATCTTCACCACGGTGTTCATGTCAATGTTGCTGAAATGGAAGACCAGGGTCAGCACCACCGACAAGACGATGATGAAAACGACGGCGTTCAGCGGGGAATTCGTGCGCTTGTCCATCTTGGCCATGAACTTCGGCAGGCAGCCGCCGTTGGCCATGGTGAACATAACGAAGGCGATGGAGTTCTGCTGCGCGATAGCGGTGAACACGCCCTGAGCCAAGGCCACGCCCACGGCGCACACCACCATGAGCCAGGGGCCGGCGGCCATCTTGGCCACCAGGTAGAAGGCATTGTCGGTGTTGCCGGCGAAAGCGGCGCCCGACGGGTCGATGCAGGTGGCGATGAAGCACTGCAGCGCATACAGCACGCACAGCACGATGGCCATCACCATCATGGCGCGCGACGGCCCGTGCTGGGGGTCCTTCGCCTCTTGGGTCAAGGTGGCGATGGCGCCGAAGCCCACATAGGACATGACGGCCAACGACACCGCGGACATGGTGCCGCCGAACTCGAACTTCGCGGGGTTGAACAGGTTGGTCGGCGAGAAGTTCGCGCTCTCAGGATGCTGCACCACGAACATCACGCCGCACACGACGAACAGCGCCAGAATCACCAGCTGAGCCACGAGGGCCACTTTGTTCACCACCATAGCCGTCTTCATGCCGATGAGCGACACGATGGCCACGATGATAAGGAAGCTGAAGCACAGGGCCAGAATTGGCACGTCCGGCAACATGGAATGGATGGCGATGGCGGCGATGAGGTACACCATAGCCGGGCTGACCAGGTACTGCAGAAGCATGAGCCAGCCGGCGATGAAGCCGGGAAGCTTGCCGAACACATGGCTCACATAAGTGAATATAGAGCCCGAAGAGGGAAAATGCTGGATCATGATGCCGAAGGAGAACACCGAGAACAGCACGGCCACGAACCCGATAAGGAAGGCCAGGGTGGGCATACCGCCGGAATCGGCGAATACGCCGCCGTAGACGGCCATGGGGGAAATGGGCACCATGGTGATCAGGCCCCACACCACCATATCCTTCACGGTGAGGGTCGCCTTGAAGTCGTCGCCGGCGTTCTGCTTCGTGGCCACCGTCGGCTTCGTCACCTTCTCGCCGTTGTTCTCAGGCATCGAGAGACGGGCGGCCTTGCCCGGATCCGCCGCCCTGACCGATGCCGCGCCGCCTACGGCGGCCGCGACCGATGCGGAGGCCTTCGGCGGGGCGCCCGCAGTTGTCTTTGCGTTGTTGCTCATGGAGAACACCTCTATCCTGGGCGGGCCGCGCCCCGCGCCCGAGGCGCGGCCCGTTTCGTTGCTGGCTACTTATGGTCGGACGCCTTCGGGGCCGTGCCAGCAGCGCCGGTCGCAGCGTCAGCGCCCTCGGCACCCGTCGCAGCCGCACTCGCCGCGCCCTCGGCACCGGCTGTGGGATGGCCCACCTCGCGTCGGGCCTGGTCGGCGGCCGCCTTGGCCTCCTTCACCTCGCGGCGGGCAGATGCCAGGTCGCTATCGGCCTCTACCTGCTGCTCCAGGGCCTCGGCCTCCACCTCGTAGGCATGGGCCTTCTCCTGGGAGGCCTTCGCCGCCGCACGGGCAGCCTGCTCGGCCTCGGTGGCCCGCTTGGCGTCGGCCACCGGGTCGCGGGGCACCGACTGGGCGGCCACCTCATCGGCAGGGGCGGCGGGCACCGCAGCATCCAGCCGCACCGGCTCGGTTCCCTCTACCGGCGTCGACACCGCGGGGGCCTTCTTCAGCCCCACGGTGGCGGCCGTGCCAATACCGGCCTTCTTCGAAATCACCGTCGGCTGGCTCATGGGGATGGCGCCCAGTGCGCCAATGGACGTGCCGCTGGTCTTCACCGGATGGTTCATGGCCGCAGGATCGTCGCCAGCCTCAATGGCCGGAGAGGACGGATGGTGCTTGCCGTGCACGTACTCGTCGGGCAGCACGATCTGCTCGTTGGGGTTCCACAGCTTCTTAATGGGCATGCCCATGGGGTTCTGGCCCTCGCTCATCAGCTCGGACGGCACATTGGACAGCACCTTCTGGGGCTTCTTCAAGCCCTCGAGCTGCCAGGTGAACGGGGCGAACACGTTGTTCTCGTCCACCCAGTTATGGCGCTTGGAGGCCTGGTACACACCGAAGCAGATGGCAAAGGTGACTACGATGATGGCCACGATAACCACCACATAGGTCACCGGGCTGCCCACCTCCTCGGCCACCTGGGCCGGCGGGATGATGGCCAGCACGATGCCGAACAAGCAGGCCAGAAGGCCAAGGCCAGCCACGAGCCACGCGCCCACGTTGCCGCCGGGCACCTTGAACAGACGCGGGCGGTTCGGCTGATCGCGGCGCAGCTTCAAGAACGAGACGAACATGAGCACGTAGTACATCATGTACAGGATGGTAATGGCCTGAGTGATGAGCACGACGAAGCCCTCGATGTTCGGGATGAGGAAGCACAGAAACGCAATGAGGGTCATGAACGTCATCTGCAGGTACATCAGCCGGCTCGGCATGCCGTGCTTGTTGGAGTTCTGCAGCACCTTCGGCAGGAAGCCGGAGCGGCCAGCCTGACCGAGCATGAACGAGGGACCGGCCATGTTGGTGACGAGCGATGCCATGGAGGCACCGAGGCCGACCCACACGAAGGCCACGTAGATCCACGGGCAGTTGAAGGTGGCGCCGAGGATCTTATAGGTCTGGAACAGGCCGTAGACCAGATTCATGTCGGATTTCGGCGTGACAATGGCGATGCACACCGTACCGGCGATGAAGATGATCAGCGTCAGGATCATGGCGATGAAGATAGACAGGGGGAATTCCTTCTGCGGCTTCTTCAGCTGCTTGATGTGGGCGGCGTTCATGTCGATGCCCGCGAAGCTGAAGAACACGCCGGCGGCCAGGGCCAGGTTGGTGAGGCTGAAACCGTCGCCGAAGGGGTTGAACGCTTCGGGCGTGGGGGTCACATTGGACACGTTGCCCTGGGCCAGCCACACCACCGTGAAGATGACGATGAATGCCAGCGGGATAAACGTGCCGATGATGACGCCGTACTTGGTCAGGCGGGCGAAGGCCTTCACGCCCTTGGTGGCCAGGAAAGTCAGGCCCCAATAGTAGGCCAGCCATGCCAGAATGATGAAGAACTGGTTCTCCGGATGGTTCATGAACTGCACGGCCCAGTCCCAATCGGGTGTGTAGAAGCCGATGGTGGCCGATGCGGATGCAACGCCCATACCGAAGTTGATGGAGGTCTGGAACCAGAGGATCAACAGGCAGGTGAATGCCAGACCGGGGCCTAAGGCCTCGCCGACCCAGCGGAAGATGCCGCCGCGCTGGCCCCAGCCGGAGGCCAGCTCTGCGGCCACCAGGCCGGTGGGCAGGAAGAAGACGAGAGCGCCGATGATAAAGAGCGTGACGGAGGACAGCCCGTAATAAGCCTGCTGGACGTCATTGGCAACGCTGCCGATGATGGTCACGTTCATCATGACCAGTGCCATGAGGCTGATATAGGCTCCACTGCTGGCCTTCGCTGCGCCCTTCGCCGGTGCCTTCGCCGGGTGAGATGCGGTTTGGGAGCTCATTGTTACCCCTCACGAGAAGGTCCGGCGGAACGGTCGCGTCCCGATCCGCCGGACAGCGGATAGTGTGTGCGGGCTTGGGTGCCCGCGGAGCCGACTGCGCGATGGGCGTGCGGCCGGCGGGTGTCCTTAGGCAGACACCGGGTTGAAGGTGTTCCAGAACGGCCAGATGATCGGGTCGGAATCCAGGGCCTTTTGCAGCGCGGGGCTCAGGCGGTCCTTGCGGATAGCCACCTCGTAGACGAAGTTGTCGAACCATTCGTCGCTGCACACGAAGTAGCCGTTGTTGCCGGTCTTCTTGCCGCCGTTCTCGGTGCCCCAGCTGTTCTCGATCTTCCACTTGGTGGGCTTGCCGTCCTTGATGTCCACGCCGGCGATGGTCATGGCGTGGGTGGGCAGGCTCTCATGGGTGGCGAAGCGCTCGGCCTTGTCCATGGTGAACTTCACGCCGAACAGCGACTCCAGATCGAACAGGTTGAAGTCCATGACGCCGGCCTCGCGATCGCAGTGCTGCAGCACGTCGGAGCCGAACCAGACGGGCTCGCCGTCCTTGAGCGACTCGATGACGTAGCCCTTCAGCTCGTCCATGGGCACGTTCAGGTACAGGTTGCGGCGCTCGGGAATCTGGTCGGAGTCCTGCACGGCATACAGGCGGCCGTAGGGGTTCGCCTCGCCCGGCACGTTGACGACGCCCACATAATCGTCCAGGTCAATGGACACGTACTTCTTCAGGAACTCCAGCGGGGTAAGGCCCAAGTCGGCGTGGTACTTACCCTTGGCGTCGTTGTAGGTGAAGTCGAACTTCTCCGGAGGCTCGCCGAAGCAGACAGCCAGGATGCGGTACACCTCGGTGAGCATCTCCTCTTGAACCGCCTTGGTGTCCTTGCCCTCCTGGGCCAGGGTGCGCAGCTTCAGGCCATCCTGGCGCAGCAGGTGCGAGAGCACGGTGTTCAGCTCGGCGGTATCATTGGTGCAGTGGGTCTCGCTCATGGCGGAATGGGGCATCACGCCGTACTTCTTCACGAGGGCGCACACCATGTCCCAGTCGCCGCCGTCGGCCATGGGAGCGCTGAACAGCCAGTCCACCTCGCGGTCGTCGAGGGCCTTGTCGGCGGTGGCCACCGCATGCTCCATAAACCAGGCCGCGCGCTCCAGCTTGCTGAAGAACGCCAGGTAGGCCTGGGAGAGCTCGAAGGTGCCACGGGGCAGGTCAAGCTCCTTCTCGATATGGAAGCGCAGCACGTTCAGGCAGGCGAACATCCAGCAGCGGCCGGACATCTTCTGGTTGGCCACGGCCTGGTCGTCCACGTCGATGGAGAACGCGAAGTTCTTGGGGCTCATGGACTCGAGCACCTCCACGCTCTCGGCCGACGCCAGAATGCCGTTCTTGGTGACGGCGCGCTGGGCCACATGCTGGGTTTCGGCCTTCTTATAGGCCTGAGCCATCTTCGCAAGTTGTTCCTTTGAGATTTCCATAATCTATGCTCCTTTATCCTCGATAGGCTAATGCGGTATATGGAAAGGACGCGAGCGCCGTGGAGAGGCGCGGCATCCGGGTTCCCGGCTTCTTAATCGAACAGGGTCCAGGGCTGGGTGGGACGATCCTGCAGGTAGCCATCCATCCACTTCCACAGCGGATGCTGGTCCATGAAGTCGCGCGCCACGAACTCCACCCCGTCGGCCCGGCCGTAGCGGCCCCACATCTTCATATGCTTCACGTCGTCGGGACCGGCGGCCTTGGCGTCGCAGGAGCCGGCCGGGTAGAACGGGATGTTCCACACGGCATCGGGATCGTCGGCGTAGTACTGCGGGTCCACGTCGTAGTGGGCGCAGATGCAGCGGCTCGACGGGCAGTTATAGCCGAGATACACATCGTAGGTGTCGGCCAGCATCTTCTTCACGACCTCCAGATCGATCTTTCCGTAGTACGCATCGATCAGTTCCATCCAGCGCTGGCGGCGGGCACCGGTCTGCTGGCGCGGGTCGTTGAAGCCGTTGTCCTTGCACTCCAGGTTGCGGATGCGCGGGTCGAACACGGCGTTGCAGCCGAAGTAGGCGCCGTCGAAGGTGCGCTCCAAGCTCGTGAAGGCCAGGCCCTGCTCGAAGCGGGCGATCTCGCCGGTGTTGTGGTCGGCTATGAGCCAGGCGTTGGCGTAACCGCCGTTGTTCTGCTTGTTCAGCCGCTCAACGAACTGGTCGATGGTGGCCGAGAACTGCACGGCGTCGCGGATGCGCACCCACTCGGGCATACCGGCGTCGTCGTAGCGGTCGAAGCCGGCCAGGGTGGTCTCGGTGATGTTCAGGCCGGCGGCAGTCACATAGAAATCAGTCATGGAGGACAGCATGCACGGGGCCGAGGCCTGCATGATGAAGGCATAGCCCTCGTCGGGCTCCACGCGCTTGCACACGTTGAAGTACTGGCCGCTCCAGAACTCGTCGAAGCTCTCGTGGCCCAGATAGGGCTTGCCGTCCACAGTGGCCGAACCGGTGGCCACGATGGCGGAGCAGTGCTCCTTGCGGTGGGTCTTCATAAGCGGGCGGCTCATGACCTTCCCGGCGTTCTGGGGCCACCAGTAGCCGGTGATCTCCATCCAGTCGTTCCAGGCGATCATGTCGTCGGTGGTGGTGGGCACGCCGGCGGCCGTCAGGCCCTCGGCCATGCCGCGCAGCTCTTCCAGCCAGCGAGTGGGAATCATGCCCCGGTGCAGCTTCAGTGCCTGTTCGGCAAACCACTCGTAGGTCATGCCGAAAGATTCCAAGGTCATGAACTTATAGACGCGCAGGGCGTCTTTGTACTCGTCAACGAGCAGGTAGCCCTCTTGGAAGCCGCACTCGTAGGGAGTGCCCTTCACCTTCAAGTGCTGCCAGCCGTTCACCTGTTGCAGCTGGGCGCGGTCGATAATCTTTTGCTGCTCGGCGGTAACCATTGCCTGCTCCTTTCCTGCGCGTCTCGCGGACGCGACGCCATCACGCTCTCGGATGGGGAAGTCGCCGGCGCGGGCGCGTCCGGCCACGGCCAAAGCGCTTACGCAACAGCGAGCCCCGCTCGACCCTGCGGACGGCGGTGGACTTCCTCATGGGAAATGCTGCCCCCCATGATGCGCTCGGCAGTGATTGATTAGGTTTCGGCTGGTATTTCCGTTTCTGCGCCGTTACGGGTTAGTTTCCCCCTGCTTGCCTTGGGTTTCTTCCTGCTAGCGCCCTACTTCACAAATCGGTTTCGGCTTCGTCGGGAGCGGCCGTGGCGGGCTGGCCAGTGGCATCATGGGCTCGCATCTGCAAGCACCGGAGGCGACGAGCACGCCGCCCCAACCTTGAAAGAGAGGCCATCCATGGACAAGTACATCTGCGATGTGTGCGGCTACATCTACGACCCCGAGGTGGGCGATCCCGACGGCGGCATCGAGCCCGGCACCGCCTTCGCCGACATTCCCGAGGACTGGGTCTGCCCCGTCTGCGGCGTCGGCAAGGACGACTTCTCGCTGTACGAGGAGTAAGCGCGACGCCGATGGCTACTGCAATGTAGCCGACAACGACGCGGGCGCCCCTTTCTCGGAGCGCCCGCGTTTCGTTTCGGCAATGGGAAGACCGAGCACCCTGCGAAAGGCTACCGGTCCTTGTTGGAGCACAGAAGCAGGATGCCGGCTACCAGCGAGCAGAAGATCAGCGTGCACACCCCGAAGGCCACGGTGTTGGCCTTGGTGCCCTTGTAAATGCCCCAGCTGATAACGGCCATGGGAATCATCCACGCCAGCGGGATGATGAGCCAGCACGAGCCCACGAGCGACAGGATAACGAAAATGAACGCCACGAGGCGCAGCGTGCGATCGGTGTCGGTCATGGGGTACAGAGCCGCGGGCGCCGCCGGAGCCACGGGCTGGGCGTACACCTGCTGATAGGCCACCTGCGGCTGCTCGTAGCTGGCCTGGTAGGGCTGCTGGGCCTGATAGGACTGCTGGGGCGCAGCCTGATAGGACTGCTGACCCTGGTAGGGATCGCAGCTCTCACCCTGCGGCACATTTTGCGATTCGGTCATAGCAGATACCTCCTGTATCGAAATGGTCTACCGCCAGTATAGCCGCTTTCCCTCCTTCCGTCCTTACACGACGGCTTTCAATGTCGTAAGAAAGCGAAGGCCCGCCGGAAGCGGGCCTTCGCCAAGGGGAGGGCGAGAACATGTGGGTGCAGGCAGCACACCCCCGCGAGAGCGGCGACGCGGAACGCGTCCCTTGGAAGCGGTACGAAACCCGACGGCCGCCCCGATGCCGACTAGAGCGCGGCCACGTGCTTGCCGGCGAGGTAGCCGCCGGTGATGGCGCGGCCGATGGAAAGGCCGAGCACGTCCATGGGGTAGTCCACGCCGCCGTAGAAGCAGCCGGACACGTTGCCCACGGCGAACAGGCCTTCGATGGGAGTGTGCTCGTCGGCCTTCAGCACCTGGTTGTCGGCGTTGATGAGCAAGCCTCCGATGATGGCCGACAGGCCCATGCCGAACTCGTGGGGCACCACCATGAAGGGCGGGGTGTCCACAGCGCGCATGAAGGTGGGATTCTTGCCGAAGTCGTCGTCGGCGCCCTTGGCGCACAGCTCGTTGTAGCGGTCCACCGTGGCCTGCACGGCGGCCGCATCCAGCTTATAGGCGCCGCTCTCGGTGTCGGCGGCCATGGCGGCGCAGGCTTCCTCGATGGTGTTGCCCTCGTAGTACCACATGCAGTTGGAGGCATCGATCTCCGGATCGATGGCCTTCCATTCCGCAATCTGATCCTGCCACTTCGCATCCACGATGGTGTACAGGTTGCCGGCAGCCGCATCGCCATCGGCCTCGTGGATGTAGTCGCGCACGTAATTGTTCAGGTAGCCCTGCATGGGGCCCTCGCACATGAAGCGCTCGCCCTTGGCGTTCACCAGCAGATGCGGCGTGTCCACACGGCCGACGCGGGCATCGTGGATCATCTTCGTATGGGTGGTCGGCTCAATTTCGCCGCCGGCCCACACACCCATCTTGTGCCCGTCGCCGGTACGATTGATCTGGCACGGCGGGAACTCTTTGATGTCGGGGCAGTAGTAGGCAACCATCTCGGGATCGCACTGGTAGTCGCCCGTGGCCAGGATAACGCCCTTGCTGGCGTTGAAGAGCACATGCTTGCCGTCTTCCTCGCACACCACGCCGGTCACGCGGCCCGCCTCGTCGGTGACAAGCTGCACGGCCGGGCAGCTGTAGAAGAACTCAACGCCCGCGGCCTCGGCGCCCGGGGCGATGGCCTTCACCACCTCGTCGTGGCCGATGCGGAAGTAGGTGTTGGCGTGCAGGTACACGTCGTAGCCGTTAATGTGCAGCATGCGGTCGGCCTGGGGCTCATCGGGGTTCACGTCGATGCCGCCGGCCGAGGCGGCCTCTTTGAACCAGGCCAGGGCCTCGAAGGAGTTGTCGGCCCAGGCCTCCAAGAGCGCCCGGTTGCTGCGGTGGTCGGCCAACTTGATAAGGTAGCTGATGAGCGCCTGCTTGCCGGCCTCGCTCGTCTGGTTCAGATCGACGCCAGCAGCCATGTTGCCCTGGGAAGAGGGCGTGGCCTCGCGCTGCACGCAGGCAATCTTCGCGCCGGCCTCGGCGGCAGACAGTGCGGCGGCCATGCCGGATACGCCGGCGCCCACGACAACCACTTCGTAATCGCGAGTCTCGTCGAACTCGGTGATGGGCTCGGGCGGCACCAGGAAGCTCGGCGTGCCATCGGAGGCCGCAGCGCCCTCGCCCGTGGAAGCGACGGGCGTGCCCTGTTGGGGCGCGCAGCCGGCAAGGGCGGTGCCGGCGGCTACGGCGGTGGCCAAACCGCCGAGCTTGAACAGCCCGCGACGGGTAAGCGACGCGGAATCAGGAGCCTGGTTAACATTGGCAATGGTGTGCATGGGAACCCTCCTATGGTCTCGTTTCCTTCCCTGCCCGACGTTCTGCGAAGGCGTCAGGAGCGATTCCACTATGGCCGCTTTGCCTTCGGCCGCACATCCACCGCGCAGCGCTTTCCCTGTTTATCTTTGTAAACCTTTCTCGTAAACACCCCGTTTTCCTGGGAAAATATCCCGATCGCCCTCTGAGTCGAAATCGTTGCCCCGAGAAGGGAGAGCCGCAGTGCACGTTATAATGGTGCGCGGATACCGGAGCCGCGCCGGCGGGCGACAGCCCTCAGCAGCGCGCCGGCGCCCATTGGGGAATCGGCTGGGAGAAGGGGACGCGCCATGACCCATGATGCAGCTGCGCAGCCTACGCGCTCGCTTGCCTCCATAGCAGATATGCCGCTGTCGTTTCTCGGGTTCGCCCTGTGGCGTGCCTGGGTGTCGCTCTCCTATGCGAACCCCGTCTGTCCCATGCCGGTGAACACGGCGGCCGGCCACCTCTCCTACGACATCGTACTCGCGGCGTGCGCAGTAACTGTCGCGCTGCTTTCCTCACGGCTCGCTCCCCTGGCGAGCAAGCGGTGGGTGTATCCGTCCATCGCGCTTCTGCTCGGCTTCTCCGCCACTGCGAATGCCGCAGCCGTTATCTGGCCCGCAGCCGCAGCACCCCTCGTCGCCCCCGCCACCCTCGCCGGCGGAGCCGGATCGGCCCTGCTCATTCTCCTGTGGTGCGAAATCTACAGCTGCCTGGGAGCCGCCCGGGTGGCGCTGTACTATGCGCTCACCATCATCGGCGGCGTGCTGCTCACGTTCCTGCTCCAAGGCTTCCGCGAAGAGTACCTCTACGGCGTGCTCATCGCGCTTCCCGCGCTTTCCGCAGCGCTCGCCCACCGGTCTTACCGCTGCCACATCCCCGCGGAAGACCGTCCCGCCGCTTCGGGACGCCGGCTCATTCCCTGGAAGTTCTTCCTCATTCTGGCGCTGTTCGAGCTGGTGGCCAGCTACAGCTCCGCCGCCATCAGCGCCGAGCATCCCTCGCTCATCGGCTCCCACTCCACCTGGACCACCCTCGTCGGCGGCGTGCTGCTCTTCGTGTGGGTATGGCGCTTTTCCAGCCGACTACCGCTCTCGACGCTCTACCGCGCTCCGGCTATGCTCATCTGCTGCGGGCTGCTCATCGTGCCGCTGTTCGGCATCGGCGGCAGCGTGGCCGGCAGCTTCTGCACCGCGCTCGGCGTTATGCTGTTCAACGCGCTGGTGCTGCTGTTCCTCTGCGACATTGCCAAGCGCTTCGGCGTGAGCGCCCTTCTCCTGTTCGGCATCGAGGAGGCACTGCTGCTCGTGAGCTGGGTGGGCCGAGGAGCTGCGGAGGCCCTCGACGGGCAGGGGCTTTTCGGCGCCCTCGGCCCTGCGGTGGGATCCGTGGCGGCCGTCGCCGTTATCGCGATTGTCACGCTTCTCGTGCTGAACAAGCGCGAGATAGACGAGCGTTGGGGCTTGGCCTTCCTAGGGAAGCGCGCCGCAGAAGACGACGAGCACGGCCGCATTGCCCACCGTTGCGCGGAAGTAGCCGCCCGCGGGCGCCTCACGCCACGCGAGGGCGAGGTGCTGGAGCTTCTCGCCCAGGGCAAGTCGCTTTCCGGCGTGGCCAGCGAGCTCATCATCGCCGAGGGCACGGCGAAGGCCCATACGCGCCACATCTACGAGAAGCTCGGCATCAACACCCGCCAAGAACTGCTCGACTTGCTGATGGCAGAGAGCTAGAGAGAAGCTCAGCCGCACGCGCCGCCGACAGGACGGCTGCCCGGCCCTCCTTGTCGGGAGCGATGCGAATGCGATCGGGCCACGCGGCGGCGAGCAGGGCCTCGGCGTCGTCGGCCAGATAGTCGCGCACCACCACGAGCGCATGGGGAAACGCCGCAGAGGGGCCCTCGGCGAGCAGGCCCACCGCCTCGGTCAGGCCGCCGCCGCGCCAGATTTCCAGACGGCCCAGCTCGTCCACGACGAGCAGGCCAGGGCGCCGAAGGCGGGGCGACCCTTCCGATTCGGGGACAGATTCTGCGCAGGCCAGAGAGCGCAGCTTCTCGAAGTGGGCGTTCACGTGCTCGATGGCCGCGTCGGATATATGCCAGGCCAGTTCCGCCCGGGCGGCCTGGGATCCCTCGTCGAAGGTGCCGTCGGCGCGGGCCAAGTCGCCCCGGCGCGCGAAGGGGATGCACTCGCCACTGGGCAAGAGCACGTTGTCGATGCCGAGCTTCTCGTAGCCGTTTCCGTCGGCCCGCTCCCCTGCCGAGGCCACCCACTGCCCCGGCGCGAGCACCCCGGCGCACAGCACGCCGCACTCGGCCAGGTCGGCGACGAGCTTCTCCAGCCAGCGCGTCTTCCCTATCTGAACCTCGCCCGTTAAAAGAAACAGCATCCGAAAACCTCTCGCCCGCGCGTACTACAGCACTATGTACAGCTACAACCTGACCGACGAGGAGCTGAACGACCTCATCAAGGACGCCGTGCGGAACTAACGCCGCAACCGCGCGCTTCCTCAATCGAGAGGGCGCCTCACCACGTACGCAGGCAAAGGGCGCCCCCGGCGAATGTCGCGGGGCGCCCTGCTGTTTATCGCCCACGAATGTCTCTCGACGTACCCCACGCTAGTGTGTCTCCTCCACCTCGGGGGCGGGAGCGATGCTTGTACCGCACCCCTGTTCGGCGAACAGCTCCACGCCCGTCAAGAGCGCGGCTCGCGGGTAAGGCGCAGGATGTCCTCGCGTGAGGAGATGTTGAGCTTCCGGTAGATGTTGTGGATGTGGGTGCGCGCCGTGTTGGGCGATATGAACAGGGCGCTGGCGATGTAGGATCCGTTGTGGCCCTCGGCCAAGTACGTGAGGATCTCCCGTTCGCGGGCCGTCAGGCCGTGGGCGTCGGCGAGCGCGGCGCAACGGCCGGCAAACCCCAGGGGCTCGCATCCTCGTGCTGCATCGGGCAACGAGGCCTCCTCGGCCCCCGCAACCGGGGCGCCGCTCCCAACCGCAGGAACCGGAAACGTCTCCCCGGAAGCCCCCGCATCGCCGAGGATACCATCCGCCTCGGAGCGACAACGCACGTGGGATACCAGCACGAGCGCGAAGGCGTAGAGCATGGTGGTGAGGGTGACCGTGACGGAGATCATCTCGTCGGGAAGCGCGCCGCCCACCTGCTGCCCCAGAAACGAGGCACCGCAGAACGCGCACAGCGCTACCGAGAACACGAGGTCGGCCGAGAACTCCCCGGCATGGGCCACGGCGCAGAGCGTGGCCAAGGTGAGCACGGCAGCCATCGAGTACAATCCGTAGGTGAGCCAGTCGGACGCCCCGCCGCCCCATCCAAGCGTGGCGGTAATGCTGACGCCGGCAAGCACGACCAGGGCGAAGATGGGGAGAAAAGTCTGCTGCAGGCCCCCGGAAAGCAGAAACGGCCCGCGCTTCAGCAACGCAAAGGCCACAACTCCCGCGCCCGACAGCGCCAGGGCCCCCAAGTAGGCGCCCTGCCCCTCGTTGAAGGCCGTGCGCATCACCGCCATGGCGAAGGCGAAGGCCACCAGCCCCAGGCTCGGCATGCCGGCCACATCGAACAGCGACGCCAGGGCGGGCCGGTCGGCAGCGGCGGGCTCTCCTTGCGGAGCGGGCGGCTCGTGCACCGCGAGGGGCACCACCGCCGCTACGGCCGAGCACACGAACAGCAGCCCCAGCATTCCCTCCAACGGGAGCCATCCGTACAGGAAGCACAGGACGGCCGAGAACGCCGAAGCGGCGCCGACCACCACCAGGGCCAGACGGATGGGCAACCGCCGTGCGCACACGCGGCCCCACACGAGCGCCATCCCGCAGTCGGCCACCGCGGCAGCCGCTCCGAGCAGCAGATAGACCGTCGGGATATCGACGGCGAAGTGGCAGGCAAAACCGAAGCCGAGGGCGCAGCAGAGGTACGCCACGGCCGCCACGGCCCCGAGGGCCATGAAGGGCAGCGGACGGGAACGGCGCAGGCTCATCGCCGCCAGCACGGCCGCGATCAGCGTAGCCGCCAGAAGCGTCGTCTCGGCGAACATCCCCATGAAGCCTGCAGGGCCCAAGGCCAGGCTGAAGACGGGGAAGCGCAGAAAGCTGATGACCGTGCCGGAGTAGATGAGCAGCGACGAGAACAGGCAGCCCAACCCGAGCACGAGAAGAGCCAGCATCCCGCGTGACGGATCGGCGCCATCCCCATCGCCGCGGAAGGGACGAGGGGCCCGCGGCACTGCGTCGGGCATATCGGCGGACTTCGCCATAGCTCGCTCTTTTCTCCTTGTGCGCAGCAGCGCCGGCAACCCTGTCGCCGAGAGCCGTCGCCTGCGCGTTCCCTCCCAAAGCACCGCCAGATCGCGTGGGGCGAGGCGGCGCGACTACCGGAGGGCATCAAACCGTGGGCACCCAGAACGCGCAGCCAGTGGGCAAAGCGGGGCTGACTGAGGTGTCGCGTCTCACCGAGATCGAGACCTACTGCCGCGACGCCGCCGAGGATCTGGGCGCCGAGTGGCATTGCGGCATGACTGCCGTGCGCTGCCTGTCGGACGACTCTGGCGCCGTAACCGGGGTTATCGCCGAGGACGCCGACGGCAACTACGTGCAGTTCAACGCTGCCAAAGGCGTCATTCTGGCCACAGGCGACTTCGGTGCCAACACCGATATGGTATGGGAGCTGTGCTCGGAATGCGCCGAGAACGCCATGCGCCACGGCGTGGATCGCGAGATGCTCACAGGCATGACCGACTGCGACGGCTCAGGCCACAAGATGGGCTGCTGGGCCGGCGGTGCCATCGAGAGCCATCCGCGTCCTGTAGCCGGCGATGCACCCTCCATTTCGTTCGGCCCCTGGGGATCCACACCCTGCCTGTGGCTGAACTGCAAGGGCGAGCGCTTCATGAACGAATCCTTTGCCGGCCTGGTGCTGGCCCAGTCCGTGCGCCAGCCCATCAACCCGGAGGGAGCCATGCAGGGCAATTTCGCCATCATGGACAAGAAGCACATGGACTACATCAAGGCGGGCGGCCTGGATCACGGCGCTCCCAACTGGGGATTCCCCGAGGGCATCGAGGAATATCAGGCCCAGATGGATGCCGCCGATCCCGCGGCCGGCACCGTGACGGTGCGCGGTTTGGAAATCGCCAACCGCGGCATGGCCATGACCAACGACGTGTTCGTGGGCTCCACGGTGGAGGAAGTGCTCGCGAACGCGGGCCTGGAAGGCGAGGCGCTGGAGAGCGCCAAGGCCGCCGTCGAGCGCTACAACGAGCTGTGCGCCGCCGGCAAGGACACCGACTTCGGCAAGCCGGCCGACAACCTCATCCCCATCGACGAGGCCCCCTTCTACATCGCCGCCCAGAACACGCCGAACCTGTACGGCCCGGGCCTGAACACGCTGGCCGGCCTGTGCGTGAACGGCAACATGCAGGTGCTCACCGCGTCGAAGAATGACGTGATTCCCGGCCTGTACGCCGTGGGCAACACCATGGGCGAGCGCTACGGCAACGCTTATAACTGCCCCTCGGCCGGCAACAACATGGGCAACGCCATGACCAGTGGCCGCGTAGCCGGCAAGCACGCCGCCGAGAACTAGGCGCCGATCGGACCGAGACGGCCTGAAAGCCGTCCGTCTCGATCCAAGGTCGACATCCGCCCCCGAACTTTACCCTCCCCTTACGCGCCCCGCATTCCCTCCCGCGGGGCGCGTCCTTTTTTGCCAGAACCAGGCAGCCTGACCCAAGGGGCGGCCTGAAGAACGTCCCATCATGATGACATGCGGGCGACGCCTTGCCAACGCCTCAGCCCCTCTCGACCAGCGCCCCAGACGGTCTCTAGAAAGCTATGGCAGCTTCTCGCCCAACAAGAAGTCGAAGAGATTCATGTGGCGGACGCCTTCCTGCCCATAGTCCGACCGGTCCTTCGTGATGAGAACCCGCGGATGGGCGTCCCTCAACTTCGCGAAAGGAGCAAGCTCCCTCTGAAGAACTGCAGGGTCGGCCACCGTCTCGCTCACCTGGATGTAGTGGAGCGCTCCTTCCCGCTGCGCCACGAAGTCGATCTCGCAGCCGGGAAGCGTTCCGACACTTACCTCGTAGCCCCGCCTGACGAGCTCAAGGTACACCATATTCTCGGTAACGTGACCATGATTGCTCTGTCGAAACCCGATGACGCGATTTCGCAGCCCCGGATCCACGACATAGTACTTCCCGTTGGTGCGCAAGCGCTCCTTCCCCCGTATGTCGAAGCGATCGCAGCGATAGAGCAGGTGAGCGCTCTGCATAAGGCGCAGGTAGCTGTCGACGGTTTCGGCCCCCACCCGGTGGCCGCCCGATTTCAGCGCCCGTTCAATGGCCGAAGCCGATGTCAAGTTCCCGATGTTCTCCAGGACGAAGGACGCAACGCGCACGAATGCGGCCTCGTTGCGAATTCTACCTCGCAGGATAATGTCGCGCGTGAATACCGACTCGTAAATACCGTCGAGAAGGGCCTGTTTGAGCGCCTCGTTGGGAGCAAGGGCCACAGCGGGAAACGACCCCTCCCGCAGCCAGAGTTGATAGGCCCCCTCAACCGCCCGGGGGTCGGACGCCTCGACACTGGTAAATTGGCAAAACTCTGCAAGCGACAACGGGAATACGGGCACGCTCACATACCTTCCCGCCAAATACGTCGACTCCTCTCCCGCGAACATGCGAGCGTTCGATCCCGTCACATAGATGTTCAACCCGAACTCAGCCCTAAGCCCGTTGATAGCCTTTTCCCATCCTTCAAGCTCCTGCACCTCGTCAACGAAAAGGTAGGACTGGCTCTGTTGTCGCGCTCGCTCGCCGACAAAGGAAAGAAACGCCGAGGTATCCGTAAGGGGAGCATTTGAGGGCAACTCGAAATCAATATAGATGATGGCCTCGGGAGAAACGCCCTGTTCCACCAAATCATTGCGCAACTGCTTGAGCAAAGTCGATTTGCCGCACCGGCGTACGCCCACGATGACTTTTACTACCTCGGACGAGTGCAGATCGCGAAATTTGTCCATGTAGAACGGTCGTCGAATCATGGTATCGCCCTCCTTGCCCGTTAAAGCGGTCCTTGTAGCCGACGGTGCTATTTTATCTTGCTAGTAATCAGATAAATCCCGAATTTCGAAAATTTTCCGACTAGTAATCGGAAAACGTTCGAAAACGGGGCATTCTACGAATAGAAACCGGAAGCCTATTCTCTGTCCAGAGCACCCAAGCTATTTCCCCGAACCATACTCACAAGTGCGCGCTTCTGCTCGCCGAGGGTCCTAAGCCGTTCAATGCGCTCCCCAGACGCGATTTCGCTCTCCCCACTCCTACCAGTCAATCTCCTCGTAGATGAAGCCCTGCTGCTCGAGGCGAGTGAACAACTCCTCGGGCGTAACCGCCTCCACCTTCGAGGCGGCGAAATCCTTCACATTGCGCGTGACGATGTAGTCGGCGCCTATCTTCTCGGCGCAGCGGGCCACCAGACAGTCCTCGAAATCGTTCCATCGTGCGCGAAGGGCCACCTGAGCATCCTCGGGCGTCACGCTCACAAGCTTCAAGAACGACAGGTTGTTCTCCAGCATAGCCTGGGCCCCGTTACTTCCGAAGTCCTTCCGCAGCAGATAGAACAAATCCGTCAGCATGCTCACGCTGATGTAGGTGTTCGCTTCTCCCACAATGCCGAGCAGGCACGCACGCCGCGACAGCTCGTAGAAGGGCTCGCGTCGCTGGATGTGGTCGAGCACGATGTTGTTATCGAGCATCAGTTCCATAGCGCTCCCCCAATCGCTGGGCACGAACCTCGTCGTCGGAAAGCGCAGGCCCCGTCGTATGGCAGGCGTCGAACGCGGCGACGCGACGGCGGATCTCCTCACGAGAGGGCTTTTCCTGAGCCTCGAAAGGCAGCGCGTCGTGGCGCACCGCGTAATCGAACAGACGCCGCACTGCCGCCGAGGGCGTGTAGCCGCACCTTTGCATGACTGCGGCCCCCTGCTCCTTCACCGCGCCGTCCAAACGCACCGTGAGTACCGATTCCATGGCGACCACCTTTCGTATGACATGTCATACATTCTAGATGGCAGAAGAACCGCTGTCAAGGAGGAGGGGCTGCACCGGATCACCGCGCAGCCCCTCCTCACCTCCTTTTCGCTCAGCCCAAAAGCGCCGTCACCTTCCCCAAGAGGGGCTCGAAGGAGACACCGCGGGCCTCGAAATCGGGTTGTTTGGCTGACACCACCATGGCGTCGGCGGTGAAGTCGGCCGCGAAGGCCGTGGCGCAAGCCAAGTCGCGACCGGCCATGACCGCAGCCAGGAGCGTGCTGGCGAACACGTCGCCGGTGCCGTGGAGCATATAGGGGAGTTTCGCGTTGGTGGTCTCGGTGAAATCAACCGAATCACCCCACACGTAGTTGTGGATGAGGCCGTCACCGTGCTCGATACCCTTCAGCACCACGTTCTTCGCGCCGCGCTCGCGCAGGGCCCCCATGATAGATCGCACGGTCTCCCCGTCCACGTCGGCACCTTCCCATTCGCGACCCAGGATAATGGCAGCCTCGGTGAGGTTCGGCGTGAGAATGTCGGCCCCGTCGGCCAGGGTGCCCATGGCGGCCACGAGTTCGGTCGTGTAGGTGGGGTACACCTTGCCGTGGTCGGCCATCACCGGATCCACCACGCGCAGCGCGTCCGGGTAGGTGTCCCACACCTGCTTGATGATGTCCACCTGCTCGGGCGCGCCGAGAAAGCCCGAGTACACTGCGTCCAACTCCACGCCGATGCCGGCCCAGGCGGCCAGGTAGTCGGCAAGGATGTCGGTCGTGTCGTGCATGTACCAGCCGGGAAAGGCCGTGTGGCTGGAAAACAGGCCCGTGGGCACCGGGCACACATCGCAGCCGGCCGCCGACAGCACGGGAATGGCTACGCCAAGCGAACACTTGCCGTAGCCGCACAGGTCATGGATGGCTGCCACGCGGGGAATATAGCCCTCGCGTCGCTCGTAGAGGGCCGTTGCCTGGGGCGCATGGGTCATGGGAATGCTCCTTCCACTGGGTAATCGCAGCCGATTCTACCCCTTGCGCCGCAGGCACGACCTTAGATTTTTCCGAACGCCAGCGAACTGTTGGCGGCCAGAGGCCAAGGCAGAGCCGTAGTCGCCGCCCCGTCGCAGTCGCCGCTGCCGCCAAGGCCGAGCAGAAGCAGCGTGAGCAGATGGCGAAGACGGCGAACTCTGTCGTCGGTCAGATTGGCTGCGAGGCCGGCCGCCAGCTCATGCGCGGCCTGTTCGGCAACTTACGCCGGTAGAGGATGAGCCCTAAAACACAAGCACTAGAATAACCATGCACCTGGCGTCGACGTAGCGTTTTCGTCAGCAAATTCTTCCTCAAGAAGATATTGACCCAGATAGGGAAGGTTAAAGCGAACGAATCCGCGGCCATCCGCCACAATAAGCCGTCGGTCAATAAGTCGCTGGCGCATCATGGTGCACTGAGACGGCTCCTTTTCCAAGGCTGCGGCAATCTTCCGCGTTTCAGCGCGTCCATCAGCATCAAGAAGCAATGCCATAGTGTGGAGATATCCCCGCACCCCATTGCGCACAGGCCGCAAAGCTGCCTTGAGTACATTTTCGCGATAGGCGGCATAGGCGGTCATCTCAGCCACCGCCACGTCTCCTGGCCCCACAGATACCCACTGTCCTTTTTGGCAGTCACCAGCTACTTCGACAGCGTAAAACCCAATGAGCTGCATAAGGTAGGGATACCCTAAGCTGAAGCGGGCCATATGATCAATGGCCTCTTCGTCAGCGACCAAGTTCGTGCTCAGCGCCAGTAATCCACGAAAAGCATCGTAGGTCTCATCAATGAGTAAGCTTGAAAGTTTGATGTCAAAAGCTCTCTCCATAAATGTGCAACCACGATAAGTGGCTATTTTTTCTTTCGATTCGGGCAGACCGGCCAGCACGAGCATAACTGCGTAGCCTTTTCGCATGGCCATCTGAGCGCCCGTGCAAAGTCCCTCCGCATCGCGCTCCGACATCTTTTGCGCTTCATCCACTGTAATGAGAATCCCCCTGGGCGAGCGCAATCCATCAAGCTTTTCTTGGATCAAATCGGAAAGGTCGATGCCCGTGAAGCTTGTAGATAACGTCGTGGACACTCCCCCCAACGTTACGCCGAATGCTTCCGGTTGCGCGTTTCGCGTTTCTTCTCGCTGGGTACCGCCGGCGAGTTTTTTCACGGCAGACATGAGAGCATCTTCAGCATGAACATCTACAGCAAGCCATTTGTGAGCTATGGCCAGTTCGGAGACCTGCTCAAGAAGTGCCGTTTTTCCGCACCCGCGGTTGCCTGTAATGAAGAGAGCGCGATGGGGGCTAAGGCTGTTATCCAAAGCGTCTCCTACCAGAGAAAGCTCAGATCGGCGACCAAAAAAGTGCTGAGGCTTACCACCAAAGGCTGGAGTAAAGGGGTTCTGGCACATGATTTCACCTCACTTGTCCATTCTCTAAGAGTGCTTATATAAGTAATATACCACTAAGCTATAAATATACCGTATACGCAAAAATATATCTCAGTATTATCGCACGCGCCACCCCTTTCCCGCGTTCGGCGATATAAACAGCTGTTCCCTGAGACGGGCAACGGTGTAGCCCCTCAAAAGGTACTCGAGCACCTCAGACTCCCGCGGCGATAATCCGAATGCCCCGGGAAAACGCCTCAACTTGGGAGATGGCGGTTTTGACGTTTTCCTTTTCGGCACTTGCGAGAATCGCCATAATGTTGATAAGGTCTTGGCGTTAAACCCCTAGCGGTTCTCGATGGCGCCGATGTTCTTCAGGGCGATCTCGATGCGGCCGTCCGGCGTGCTGAAGAACTCGATGAAGTCGGGGTTCTCGCCGTACTCGGCCGGAAAGGTCAGTTCGATGCCCGTGTCGGTGCGAATCTTGTGGTTCTTGGTGACCCGCTTCGCCACGGCCTTCTCCACCACCACGCGCTCGGGAATGGCCCCGGCGTCCACCGCGCGATCGAAGCGCTCCTGGAGCACCGGCTCGTCGGCGAACACCTCGCGTCCCAGCTCATGGGCGTCCACCTCGTCGGAGTCCTCGGCGTTCTCGGCCACGTAGGACTTCGCGCGGGCGAGCGCCCGGGCCGTGTTCGCCCCGTATTCCTCGGCCACTTCCTCCACCACGGTGGTCACGGCCTCGAGCACTTCCTTGCTCGAGGCCTCCATGGAGCACTGCAGCAGGCCGTCGGGAATGAGCCAACGCTTCTCGCCGGCAATCTCGCGCTCCTTGTCCACGAACCACACGGTCATGGCATCGCCGTCGATGAGCGCGAACGACGCCACTTTCTGGGACGGATTCGGCAGAATGGCATGGTGCCGCGCGATGGTAGTGGCCGCATCGCCGAAATCGTTGGAGCCCACCTCGTGCATGTAGGCCTGACGGGCCTCCAGCAATACGATGGCGAAGTACCGCGTGCCGCGGCCCTTGAAGGCGGCCTCGGCCTCCTCGTCGGTCATCTCGCGCACCGTTTGGTCCAGGTCGCCCTCGAAGTCGATGATGAGCAGGTCGGTGGAGGGGGTCTTCTCCATACGCGACAACTCGCCCACGAAAAACTCGCCGATCTGCCGGGTAAGCCCCACGAAGTCGCGCTCGCCGCGGAAGTAGGCCCGCAGCTCCTCGGCGAACAGGCTGTTCTCGGCGAAGGCGCCGCGCTTGCTGTCCAGATTGCCCACGGCCCGCTTGGCCTGGCTCGTCACGTAGCGCTTGGCCGTCTTGTTGCCCAAGTCCATCTCCGTCTGGGCGAACACGTTCACGCAGGACACGAAGTCGAACACATGGAGAATGGCCTTGTTGATGTTCATGAAGCTCCTTCTATTGAGTTTCTTCTAGGGGGTCTCGAGCCAGATGTTCAGATCGGCGTCGGTGTCGATGCCGGGTACGGTGCCCTTGTTGGTGTACTGCCAAATGGCGAAGTTGAAGGTCACCGTGGGATCGTCGATGCCGTACTCGGCGAGCCAGAGCGGATAGGTGGCCCGCTCCTCCACCGACAGGCGCATGAGATCCTGCTGATTGCCGTAGATCATGGGCGAGAAACCGGCCTTCTGAATATGCTCGCAGAAAGCCCGCGCGTTGGCGGCGAACTGGTCGGGCGGCAAGTCGTTGGCCCGGGCGCCCTCGATTTCCACGGGCTCGTGGTCGTAGGCCACCATGTGGAAGGTCACGCCTTCGTGCTCGGCCTCGCGCAGCTGCTCGATGGCGAAGGCGGCCTCTTCGCGGGCCTCCGCCTCGTCCAAGGACTGGGAGAAGAAATAGGCGCTCACGGGAATGCCCGCTGCCTGGGCGCCGATGGCGTTGGCCAGGAAGAACTCGTCCACGTCCAGCTTGCCCTCGGTAGCGCCGCGGTTGCCGATGCGCACAAAGGCGAACTGAGCCCCGGCCCCCGCCACGGCCTCCCAGTCCACCGTGTGCTGGTGCTCGGAAACGTCCACGCCCCACCGGGAGCAAATCTGGTCGTTCTCGTAGTAGACGGGCCGGCCGCCATCCCAAATGAGGTTGTCCCAGTTGTACGGACAGGGAACTTCGGCGATCTGACGGGCCTGCACGCCGGCTTCCGAACTGCCGCAGCCCGTCAGCAGGGTTGCCACGGCGCAGGCGCTCGCCCCTAGAAACGTCCGGCGCGTGAGCAGCGCCGCGACCGGTGCGATCTCGGGCGCCGTCTCCCCCCGCTGCGCGGGGGCGCAGGAGCGCGGAGCCATGGTTCGTGCCGGCACGGTAAAGCCTTCTTTCCCAAAGAACTTAAAAACTGACGGCGCCTATTGTAAACCACCTCTGGGCCCCGTGAGCCCCTCCACGCCGATCACAGACGGGAATAACCCGCTCATCGCCGCAGCCCGCTCGCCCGCCGCGCCTCGGCCGCAGGCAGACCGGCCTAGCGTCCCGAGCCCCGGGAGCCCATATCGTCGCGCAGGGCAGGGTCGAGGAAGTAGCCCTCGGCCGCAAAGCGCTTCTTGTAGGCGAGGAAGCACATCACGACGATGGACAGCGTAGTGGCCGCCGACACCATGAGCAATACAACGATCTGGTACTTCGCCGCGATGATGGGGTCGGCGCCGGCGAGGATCTGGCCCGACATCATGCCGGGAATCTGCACGATGCCCGCAGCCGACAACTGAGCGAGCGTCGGGGTCATACCCGCGCCCACCGCCGCCTTGATGGAGGGAAACGCCGCCTCGCGCGGCGTGGCGCCCAGGGCCACCATGGTGTATATCTCGCTCGCCCGCGAATCCATGGAGGACAGCAGCCGGTCGGTGGCCACAGCCGAGGCGGACAGCGTGTTGCCCAGCATCATGCCCGTTATGGGCACGAGCTGCATGGCGTTGTACCACGGATCGGCATGGATAACGCCTTCCACTACGATGAACGAGATGACGAGCGACGACACCGTGATGGAGGCGAAGGTGTCGGCCCACAGGCCGCCCATGACGTTCTTGGTGCGCCCTGTGGCAATCTGCGTGGCCGCGATGCACATGCCCACGAGCACGAGCCCCACGAGCCACCAGGTCTGATAGCGGAAGAGGTACACGAGCAGAAGCCCCATGGCCAGAAGCTGCACGAAGGCTCGCACCGTGGAGACGGCGATGCGCCGAGTCTGACCGAGCCGCAGCCGCCACGACACGATACCGGCCACCAGCATGAGCAGGCTCGCCCCTACGAGCTCCCCGTAGCCGATGTTCACCACGCCGCCGGTCATCGGCTCGCCCCCTCCAGGATCCCGACCGCGGCCCCCGTCCCCGCCACTGGGGCGTTGTCGGCAGTCACGGGATGGGCCTCGTAGCTGATCGCGCCATCGGCCAAGGTGAACGTTCCGCAGGCGTAGCCGTCGTCGGCCCGGTGGCGAATGCGCAGGCAGGTGGTGGCGCCGGTCAGCAGCGCCCGGGTCAGGCGGCTCACCGCCACGGCAGATTCCTCATCGAGGGCCGCCTCCACCTCGTCGAGCAGCATCACGGTCGGGCGCGTGGCGAAGGCCCGCAGCAGCGCCACCCGGGCCTGCTGGCCGCCCGAGAGCTGGGCCGCATTGTGGTCGAGGGTCACCCCGTTAAGCTGCGCGAGGGCCAGCAGCTCCTCGAGGAACTCATCGCTCGGCGGCTCCGTGCCGGCATTCACCTTCAGCGTCCAGGGAAACCGCAGATTGTCCCGCACGGTGCCCGGCACCAAAGCCGAAGCCTGGGGCACCAGGCACACACGCCGGCGCCATTCGGTGGGATGAAAGCGATCGAAGGGCACGCCGTTCAAGGCAAGGGATCCGCCCGAGCGCGGCAGCATGAGGGCGCAGGCCGCCAGCAGCGTAGACTTCCCCGACCCCGACGGGCCGGTGAGGTTGTACATCCGGCCGCCCTCCAAGGTAAGGCTCACGTCCGAGAAAGGGGCGAAGGGCTCTCCGTTGCGCTGGTATTGCACGCCGATATGTCGGGCTTCAAATACGGTCATGGCCCCATGCTACCCGACCCCGCCCGCCGCGGGGGCGGCGCGCCGCCAACCGTGACCTCCCCGGCAACTGGCGGCACCGCGCGAACCCCGCAGCTCAGCCGACCACCCGGCCCCTTCCGCCCTTCCTCCCCGAGCCCCGCGCCACTCCTCACGCGGGGCCCGCTCGCAGGCAGCCCATTCGCCTGATACCGCCGCCGGCCCCCTTCGGCTCTTTCGCAGCCATACCTGCAAACACCTCTTCGCCCACAATCTCTTGAGACCCCAGGCCCCGTCCTATTATTATGGAAACCATCATCGTAACTGCTCGACGGGATCGCACCGAGAAGAGGCTTCCATGCACGATCTGAACAAGACCATGTTCTACAAAACCTCCTTCGACATTCGCACGACGGATGAGGGCGACGATGCCCTGTGGAGCCTTCTGTGCAGCCTGCGGGCGTGGGCCACGCGCAAGTACCCGGCCCTTCCCCGAGAAGCGGCCTTCTGGAGCGCCCTCAAGCGAACAGGCCGCGTGCCCTTCCAGGAAGGCCGCCCCGTCCGTTTCCGTTCGGAGCTGTGCCTGGAAGACGGCGGGAACCACTGGGCCCTCACCATCGAGGAGATCGCCGAGGAGCCCGGTGCGGCCCCGCGTCACTGGACGACCGAGATCTCCTTCGTCTGGACGGCCGTAGATGCGGGCTCGGTGGCCGTCGCCCTGTCCTATGGCGACACGCCGGGCTTCCTCGGCCCCTGCCAGCCCGAGCCCGAGCTCACTTTCCCTGGCTTCATCCGGACCATTCTGGAAAACGATCGTCTCGTCAGCACCGCCTCGGGCCGGCCTTTGTCCCTTGAGCCCACCTTGCTGCACGTGGGGCAGTTCAAAGATCTGTGGAACTTCATCGCCGATGGCGAGCGGGAGACGCCCCTCGTCTACATCAGCCCCCGTTTCGAGCCCGGCAGCGACGAACCTTCCTTCGCCGTAGACCCGAAACGGGTGGCCGCGGCCTTGGGCCCCTCGGCCTTCGTGTGCTATTCCCAGGACGGGGCATTCACCCAGGAGATGCGCGCGTGCATTCCCGAGCTGGCCTTTCGCTGCTGTCATGGCACCGTACGCGTATACGCCGGCCGTCCACGCGTGGAAGAGCCCGGCGACGCGGGCCGCCACCGCTTCTTCCCGGCCCGAGACATCGAGGCCATGGGCGAGGAGGATTTCATCGGCATCCTGCGCCGGGCGCTGGCCCAGGACGTGCACTTTTACGAGACCATGCTGCGGGCCGACGGGGTGAAACGGCGCCGCGATTGGCTCATTCACACCAAGCAGGTGAAGGACGAGTCCGTCTCGGAAGCCCTGGACATGGCGGAGGCGGCCGAGGAGGAGAAGGCCGTCGCCGTCGATCTTCTGGAGGAGCTGCACCACGAGAACGACCAGCTGAAGGCCCGCAACGACGAGCTCGAAAGCGAGCTGTATCTGGCCCAGGCGAAGGCGACGACCCTCGAGGGCCAGCTCAGCCGGGCGGGACGGCAGACAGAAAGCGCCGACGACCTGCACTGCTGGCCGCTGCCCTATGAAGATATCCTTCGGCTCTTCTGCGCGCACCACGGCGATCGCGTCGATTTCACCGATCGCGCCTATCAGTCGCTGAGCGATTGCATCACGGAGCCGGCGTTGGTCTGGAACGCCCTGCACGACCTGTGCGCCATCGCCCACCCCCTTTTCGCCTCGCGCGATGCCGGCGACTACGCCAAGAAGTTCAACGCCCAATCGGCCTTCGAGCTAAAGCGCGGCGCGGGCAAGATGACCCGCAAGGACAGCCGGCTCATGACCCAGTACCAGGACACCTACCAGGGCCGCGCCATCAACGCGGAGGCCCACCTGGCGAAGGGAAACGATGACGCCAGCCCCAACAGCCTGCGCCTCTACTTCGCCTTCGACGAAGAGACCGGCCGCATCATCGTCTCGCACATCGGCAAGCACCTCGACAACTATTCCACCCGCTACCTGAAGTAGGAGCAGCAACGCGAAAATCGCGCCAATCGCGCCATAATCGCGCCAATCGCGCCATAATCGCGCCATGGCGCAATTCCGAAAGGACGGATTCATGGACGCACAGCAAGCACTCGCACGTTTTCAGGCGAAGGACGGAACCGGCACGTGGGAGGTTTTCACCTGGGGAATCGCGGTTAACGGCGAGCGCTACCACTTCACAAGGCAATCCCACATCGTGTGCGCCGGCCTGCCGGGACGCACCGAGAGGCGCGTTTACCAGACGGAGGAGAAGGACGACGGCTTCGGCGCCATGGCGGCCCTGGCCGTCTACCAGGAGACAGGCAGCATTTCAGACGCCGGCCTCGCCGCCTGGGCCCTGGGAGGCTCGAGCATCAGCACCCACGTCGAAACCCGGGAGATCCCCGGCAGCGTGACCCTCTCCATCGGGCACCTGCGCGTTGGCCGCAGCCGAGGGCATTCCCTGCGCTATCGGGAAGACGGCCGCTGGGTTCAAGTGGACGCCATCCAGCACTTCGCCGATGCGACCCTCGCCGCCATCCGAGCCTATCGCGCAGGAGCGCTGTAGCGCCTCTGTCAGCCGGTCTCCCCCAGCGGGCAGATGCGGTAAGATTCTTGGCGGACCTTGAACCATGCATTGGCCGAAAGGCCAATCGGAAAAAGCGAAGGGCCCTGCAAAGTGGCCTAATCGCCCTTCAAAACGTATGTTCAGAGTTGGAAAGGCAGGAACCCTTGATCTACAACGAACGCGACCTGCGTCAGGCCCAGGCCCTCGACATTGCCCAGAAGATGTGCGTGGCGGCACGGACGGCCCCCAAGGGCAAGGGCGTGGACATCGTGGAATGCGCCGTTGCAGACGGCGACGAGCAGGAGCGCATCGCCTGCGCCATGGAGGCCATCGGCGAAGAGCGCGGCCACAAGTTCTTCCTGCGCGACGCCGACTGCGTGCGCCAGAGCCTGGCCGTGGTGCTCGTGGGCACCCGCGCCAAGGTGCAGGGCCTCAACTGCGGTCGCTGCGGCTTCGCCACGTGCGGCGAGAAACCCGCGTCTGCGCCCTGTGAGGTGAACGCCGTGGACGTAGGCATTGCTCTGGGCGCAGCAGCGGCGAAGGCCGCCGACTACCGCGTAGATACTCGCATCATGTTCTCCGCTGGCGTGGCCGCCGAGCACCTGGGCCTGCTGGGCGAGGACGTGGGGCAGGTGTACGCCATCCCCGTGAGCATCAGCTCCAAGAGCCCTCTGTTCGATAGGGGGTAGTAACTCGCCCGCCATTGCTCATGGCAATCTATACGTCTTTTTCGCGCGAATATTCGCTTAGATTACCATGCCCGCTCCCATTCAGATCCCGGACCACTAAGCTGCTTCGCCACCAATGCCCAAGCTCGCATTGCGCCGATACAGTGTCCCTCTTGTTGATATATTTATGCTATGTATATAATTTTTAGTGTAGCATTATTGCATCATACGTTCACAAGGACACCGCATCATGAATCAAGCCGTGGAAGACATACTCCTGGCAAAAAATGGGTTCGTATCCTCAGCGGATGTGGACACCTTAGGCATACCCAGGGCAACTTTGGCCAGGTCGGCCTCAAACGGGGAACTGCTTCGCATATCGCGGAGCCTGTACTGCACCCCGATGCCTGGGAAGATGAGTGCCTCATAGCTTCGCATCGGTTTGGTCGCGGCATCCTCTCTCACGAAACCGCCCTGTACCTGCAGGGGCTCGCCGAAAGCGCCCCCGAGCGCATCACCATGACTTTCCCGCGAGGATACAACCTGTCATCCGCGACCACCGAGGGCATCATTCCGAAAATCGTTGGCAAGGAACTGCATTCCCTTGGCGAAACGACGGCAGTAACCCCCTATGGCAATGGAGTGAGAGTTCTATGACGCCGAGCGATCCCTTTGCGATATGGTGCGCGGACAAGCCGTCGTCAATACACAAACCTTCAACCCTGCCGTAAAGGCGTACCTCGCCTCACCCGAGCGAAATATCCCAAAGCTCCTTGAATACGCTACCCAACTTGGTGTGGGTAACAAAATCAGAACTTACGTGGAGGTGCTCCTGTGAAAACGACCAATGCTATGCAGCTCAAAGCGATAATCAAAAAGAAGGCCCGCGACGCAAATGTGTCTCCCCAACTCATGCTTCAAAGTTAAGCATGCGATGCAACCTCGAAACACTGGGGCAGGCTTTGGCTGCTACCTATGAAAAACGAGGTGGTGCGAATGTCATCGCAGATTATGAAAAGACGCTTTCCGCCGTCCGAAAAGATGAAGGCCTTACCAAGTTATGGGCCAGATATCTGGAAACACACTCCTATGCGGCCAGCATCGAATTCCCTGAAACCTGCGATTCAGTGACGAAGGCTATGGGAGTGATCAAGGCGTACTTGAGGTAGCACCTCACCCCACTACGGCTTCAAACACGAGCGAGAAGCCAGGGCGGTCCCCCGCGAGGTGAACGCCATGGATGCGGGCTTCGCCCTGGGCTCGGCCGCGGCGAAAGCCGTCGACTACTGGGTAGACACCCGCATCCTCTTCTTCGCCGGCGTGGGCGCCGAATGTCTGGGCCTGCTCGGTTCGAGTCGCTCCTCTTCAGTTGTTGCAAATTCCGCGATAACTGGAGAGGATTGGATATTTCATCCACTCAAGTTCAAACGTCAACTTCCGATAGAATCCTTGCAAGCTCTTTCCCGGTTCCGTTAACGCAGAAAGATAGCGAAGAGCCCTCAACAAACTTAATTCCGGAGTACTCTTCAAATATTTCCTCATCGTCCCACTCGTCATAGCGAGTGCGGATATAGCCCGATTTGTATCGTATCTTATATAATCCAGAAAAGGCGAGTGCATCAATAGGCTCTTTACGAGAACCCATCGACTTCACGAATTCGGCAATTAGAGTATGCTCATAGAGAGCTAAAATTCGCGTACATTCAAGAAAAGTGAATCGATCAGTTTTGTTATTAAAAAACGCGCGTAGAACTGCTGCTTCATAGACTAGATTACTAGCGTTTACATGCATTCCCGTGACAACGAACGCATCCTCGGCAACCATATTCTTCTTCTGTTTAAGGAGTCGAGTTATCCTTTTCTTGGTTCTCGTATTTTGCTCACTTGAGGTCTCAAAATATATTGCATTTCTCAAATATCGCCTTCGACGTTCAGTTCTCCAACGACGAAGGCAGGAGTAGAGCCGCGCAGCTCCTGTCTCAAGCAGTGATTCGAGCATCTCTGCCAAACCCCTTTCCTCAACTGCTTATTACTCAAAAGGACATCGACGAGCCCTCTCGCGTCATGCAATTGTTCCCCTGTGATTGTATAATACGAATCGCCATTTCACCACACATCCCAGGCAGCAGAGAGGCGGGCATCATGGACCACCATTTACGAAACGGAATTGCCCAGAACCCCAATGCACCGCAGGACATACTGCGGGCGCTCTCGCACGACTGGGACGAAGAGGTGCGGAAAAACGTCGCTGGAAACCGCAACACACCGGAGGATACGCTCCGAGAACTCTCACACGACCGGAACGCTGGGGTGCGGACGAGAATCGCTATAAACCGCAATACACCACAAGAGGTACTCTGGGAGCTTGCTCATGATAGTGATCACTACGTACGAAAATCGGTGACTCGCAACAACTCTGCCTCAATAGATCTACTTGGTGAACTCTCACGCGATTGCGATTGGATGCCTCGCGCATCTATCGCCGAAAGCCCGTCCACCCCACCGGACATCCTCCGTGAGCTCTCAAGCGATTGCACCACAGATGTGCGATGGGCTGTAGCAAAAAACCTATCGGCACCGGAAGACATACTTCGCGAACTCTCTCACGACAACGAGGATCTGGTACGCACGGGAGTCGCGCAGAATCCCTCCACACCCCAGGATGTGCTGCGAGAGCTCGCGCGTGATAGCGACGAATGGGTGCGCATGGGTATCGGCGAAAACCCATCTGCGCCGCAGGACGTATTTCGCCTTTTATACCGTGATGTCGACGAAAGAGTGAGGATCAACGTCGCGCGCAACCCCTCCGCGCCGCAGGACGTTCTCCGGGAGCTCTCTCGCGACACCGAAGTACGTGGAAGCCTGGCGTGCAATCCCACCACACCCCAGGACGTGCTCCGCCTTTTGCATCGCGATGTCGACGAGCGCGTGCGGTGTAACGTCGCGCGCAACCCCTCCGCACCGCAGGAACTGCTTCAGATACTCGTCCAAGATAATGAACTGGACGTGCGGAGAGCCGTCGCCGATAATCCAAACGCATCAGGGGACATACTTCGGGATCTCATGCGCGACCGCTTCAGAGAAGTACGCTTGCATGCAGCGGAGAAGATTTCTGCTACCTCCGATCTACTCCGCGAACTCTCGCTTGACGAGGACCTGCTAATGCGGTGTATACCCGCCAGAAGTTCCTCGGCACCACAGGACGTGCTCCGAAGTCTCTCACACGACAGCGAAGAGCCAGTACGCAGATGCGTAGCATGTAACTCCCATGCTCCGCAGGATGTGCTCCGCGAACTGTCACGTGATTGCGAGGGGCGCGTACGCCCATGCATCGCTAGGAATTCTTCCACACCGCAAGATGTGCTCCAAGAGCTTTCTCTGGACACATGGACACAAATAGGCGTTGCCTCAAATCCCTCCACACCGCCGCATGTACTCCGCGAACTCCTCGTCAAGGATGGAATCGCTCTGTGACGCTCAGTAGACAAACGAAACACTTAGCATCCTTGCATAACCTTAATGAAAATATGGGTATCGATCTATGAACCAAAGGAGGCTTGGTAAAAGCCGCCAAGCAATATTTCACCAGTCATCAGGCCGAGAGCGCTCCGTCAAAACTCATTTGCAATAGAAAGTACGATGACATTAGCGGGCAAAACCGACGTCATCACCGAGCTGGCGCACACCTCGTTCCAGCGCTATACCGCCGACCGCATCGCCTCCCAGGCCGACCAGGAGTTCGCCACTTTTGCCAGCCTTCCTGCCGACCTGCGCGATTCATCCATCGCCTACATCAGCAGCATCCACCGCAAGCTGGACACCCTCGGCTACGAGGTGCTCCCCGCCGGCAGCTGCTATCCCGATCGCTGCGTGGCCGCCTTCACGGCCAGCGAAGTGGAGTGCCTCGCTATTCTGGAGCATCGCCGTTGGCTGCGCGAGCGGCAGAAGGCCGGCTGGCGCTACGGTTCTTCCAAGGACGTGGAGCATAAGCGCAGCCCCTACCTGGTGCCCTGGGAGGAGCTACCCGACCGCGCCAAGGAATGGAACCGCTCCGCCGTGCGCAGCATCCCCGGCCTGCTCGCCAGCGTGAACCTCGCCGTGGTGAAGTAAGTTCCTTCCCATACCTTGGATCCGCGTTGCATCGCCTCCGTGCCGCGTCACTGCGGTGGGGGTGTCTGCAAATTCGCAAGCGCGCCTACCAGCTGATATCCTCCATGATCGCCACAACTGTCTCGCACGCCTCAGCGAGGGTCATGCTTCCAACATACGGATACCTATGGGCATACGCCGTCCATCGATCCTGCATGACAGCGTCAGAAGTTACCTCAGCCATCACCTCACGGTAGCGACCCATCCCGCCAAATGAGCCGCGCTTCTCAGACGTAGCCGCAAGGGCATCCCGGAGCACACCCAGTTCCACCTCCGCCTTCCTTGTGAGCCAGAGCGTGCGCAGGTCGTAGTAGTCGCGCGGCCGCGTGTTCGCGATACCGCGGCTCACAACCGTCTCCAGCTTTTCCGCCAGCGTAGTAGGGAGCGGGTAGGCCATGAGCGAGAGCGAGCGGTTGTCAAACATGAGTGGGTAGCTGTACTCAACAGCATCGGGCGTAATTTTGTCTCCTGTAGTCACATCGACGGTGACAGGCGAACGCATCTTGTCATAGCTGGCCAATAGGTGCACGCGTATACCTGGGTAGTCGTCGGCCTCGCGAATATCCTCAGTGCGGACGAACTCAAACGAAAAGTCGTCATCAGCCTCTACAGCCGCAATCTCGCGGAATGCCCTCTCTGCGCTCTCGTGGGTAAGCGGGAAGCCGCGAACTGTCGCGTCGAGGTCCTTGGTACTTCGCCTATCAACCCCCACCAGCGAGCTGATGAGCATGCCTCCCTTGACGACGACCTTGTTCCGCCACAATGAGAGAGATATCCGCTCGAGCAACCTCTCGAGCAGATAGTTCTGCATCACCAACTGCGGCGGTACCCCGCTCTCCTTGGCGCGATTGCCAATAATAGCCTTGAGCTGCATTGCATTTTTGGTCCTCACAGCAGCACCTCCAAGTAGTTGCGTATCTTTTTCTCTACACCGAGTGCTTGCGCGTAATCCAGCAGCTTCTGAACGTCCTTCCCCCCGCTGCGGGCGTACTGCTTCATCGCCGGATTGACCACCTGCACGTCAACGACACGACGTCCCCGGACGATGTCGCAGAGCGTGCGCTCCAGATCGTAGGCGCTCACCTCGTTACCGTACGGGGTCCTGATCGCCGTGAGTCCCAGACCGAGCACCTCATCCGCACACGTGCGCACCTCGATGCCCGCCTCGCGCGCCTTGGTCGCCCCGTACGAGCGCGGGAAGGTCATCGTGAGTTGAAACGGCACGCGATCGGCGTAACCGTGGAGATAGAGCGCAGTTCCGTCCGAGAGGATGCCTTTGGGGAAACGGAGTTGGGTGGCAAGGAATTCGTCTTCCCATGCGCCTGCCAAACAGTAGACACCGCGCTGCACACGCTCAAGATCGCCCGTCTTCACCATGTCCGAGATTCGCGCTCGGGGAATCCCAGCGCCCACAACCTGCGCCGTCGTCACCAGACCGCCGTTCGATTCCGCCAAGTCGACGATAGCTTGCACGCCCATCACCCCTTTTGTCCGTTTACGCTGAATATCTTCCCATATTAAGTCGATACGAACAACAGGAAGCCGAACAGGAACATCTCCCAACCACACGGCTTAGGCGGCGGCACAGGATGAGGAGGGGGACTTCGCGGAAATCTCCGGAACAAATGTCTCAACGCGTCCAAAACTTGTCCCGAGCCCCCTGGCTCGTGAGTTCAGCCGATACAGGCTCTCGAACGAACGATGGGCCGCTACCCCTCTAGTTGCTTGATGGCACGATCGAAATCGCTCTCCAGTTCGCGCATCTCGCGGGCACGGTACGCCTCAAATTCTGCTTCCGCCTTCTGAATGGCCTGCTTGTGCGATACGAGCCCCTTGCCTTCGAGCAACGCGCGCCGCGAGTTGATGATCTCTCGGTCGAGCTCCTCAATCCAGTCCTGCATGGTCATGGTGCGCTCTTCCAACGCTTGCAATTCCGCGTAATCGAGAAAACGGGACACGAGCAGGTTGAGCGTTTGCAACTCTTTTTCGGTGAGATAGTTTTTGGCGATGCGAACGTCAGCCCGCGTCACGTAGTCGCCGTCGAACGTGGTCATGCCCACCAGCGGCTTATCGCGATCAACGCGTTCGTAAATAACTTCAGCCGCCGTGTGCTCATGAGCCGCATAGTGCAGCTTGTTCTGCACCGTTGCGAAGAACGTGCGAGTGATGGACGCTTTGGGATCGTAGTCAATCGCCGTGGCGTAAATGTCCGTCACTTGCTGATAAAGATTGCGTTCGCTGGAGCGAATGTCGCGCACGCGCTGAAGCAACTCGCGGAAATAGCGACTACGACCATCTTTGAGTCGACGATCATCAAGCGCAAATCCTTTAACGGCGTACTCCTTGAGAATCTTGGTCGCCCATTGACGAAAGGCAACACCTTGCTGGGATTTTACCCGATAGCCGACAGAGATTATCATGTCGAGATTGTAGTGCTCAACAATGCGTTCGACCTCACGACCGCCCTCGATTTGAACTGTTGCAAAATTTGCAACAGTTGAATCGGCTTCAAGCTCGCCGTCATCAAACACACTCTGAATATGCCTTGAGATGGTTGACTTATCACGTCCGAAAAGAGCAGACATCTGTCGTTGGGTCAGCCAAACGGTCTCGTCTTCAAGCTGGACATTCAGGCGAATCTCGCCATCGGGTGATTCGTAGATCTCGATGTCGCTCATGAGGGCTCCTTGCAGTGAGAGTACCTACTGCTATGCCCAACTAAGCCCCGGCCAGAATGTCTCCCCCATGCCCATCGCAACGCCTACGCTCTAACAAAAAAGCCGCCGAGCGAACTCGGCGGCCGACAATTCTTGGTCGCGGGGGCCGGATTTGAACCGACGACCTTCGGGTTATGAGCCCGACGAGCTGACCAGACTGCTCCACCCCGCAATGGGTTGCCTCAATGGGCAAGGATTTATATTACTCGTTTGGGCGACGATTGCAAGCCAGCAGCAACACTTTACAGAAAAGGGCACAATTCCTGCATATATAGCCCGCGAAAGCCTCTCGTGCACCAGCCGAGACAGCTCAGGATTGCCCCACCTTCTCGCACCGCGCACGGCTGCCGTGCTATCATGCTCGGCACTATGTTTTCTCAGCTCAAACAAAACGGGCTGCCCTCGTGGGCCTACAAAGCGGCGCTGCTCGTTGCGGCGGCCATCTGGGGCATGGGCACGGTCGTCATTAAATCCACCGTAGACGAGTTCCCGCCTTCCTGGCTCGTGGGCGTGCGCTTCACGGGCGCGGGAATCATCCTCGGCCTCGTCAGCTTCCGCAAGCTACGCGACCGCCTGGCCGCCGACGGCGCGGGCCATCTGCGCGATGGAGCCGTGCTCGGCGTGCTGCTTTTCCTCTCCTACTGGGCGAACTCCTCGGGACTCACCGACACTACTGCCTCCAACAGCTCGTTTCTCACCACGCTGTACGTGGTCATCATCCCGTTTTTCAGCTGGTTCGTCATCCGGAAGAAACCTACGCGGTTCAACATCGTGGCGGCGCTCGCCTGCACAGCCGGCGTCGCCTGCGTCTCCTACACGGGCGCCGGCGCGTTCTCGCTGCGCTTCGGCGATCTCGTCACGCTGCTCTCGGCGCTCTTCCTCAGCCTGCACGTGCTGTACACGGCCAAGTTCGCCCCCGGCCGTTCCATGACGGTGCTCACGGTCATCCAATTCATAGCGGCCGGCATCCTCGGCTTTGCCGCCGGAGCCCTCACCGAGCCGACGCCGGATTTCGCGCACCTGGCACCCGATACCTGGGTGAGCCTCGCCTACCTGACCGTCTTCGCCTCATGCATCGCCCTCGGCCTCCAGAACGCCGCCGTGGCCCGGGTCGATCCCGCCCAGGCGTCGCTCTTCCTCTCCACCGAATGCGTCTTCGGCGTGGTGTTCTCCATCGCCCTGCTCGGCGAAGTGCTCACGCCGTCGTTGTTCGCCGGCTTCGCCCTCATCTTCGCCGGCATCGTCATCAGCGAGTACCTGCCCCTGCGCGCCGAGAAGAAGCGCACCCAACGCGCGGTCGAAGAAAAGACGCCAATCCCTTGCGAAGCCCGCGACTTGGAAGAAGCCGACGCATTCATGCGGTAAATGCGCTCCCTGCCTTATCAAGCCACATCGAGCTCGCAGGCCACCCTCATCGTTTGGCAACGGCAAAGTTCTTCTTCTGAATCTGTAACAGATTTTTTCAGTTTTCTCGTAAATCTGTAAATATTTGTTACAGACTCAGAAGACAAGAAAAAGGCGAGCCGGTTATGCGACTCGCCTAAGAAGCTCGCTTGCGGCAACATCAACCGCCGCTCGCCGTTACTCCCGGCCGTCCCAGCAGTAGGTGCAGATCTTCTCCGGGTCGATGCCGATGGCCTCGATCATGCCCTGAAGGCTCTGGTAGCTCAAAGAATCGAAGCCCATGTCCTCGCAGATGGTCTTCAGCAGGCACTGGCCGCGCTCGGTGGTGGCATCGGCGTACTCGTCCAGATGCGCCACGCCCTCTTCGCCTTCCAGTTGGTCCACTACACGACGGGCGATGAGGTCCATATCGGACTTGCTCGACGAGAAGCTCAGGTACTTGCAGCTGTACATGATGGGCGGGCAGGCGCTGCGCATGTGCACCTCGGCAGCACCCGAATCGTACAGGAAGTTCACCGTCTCGCGCAGCTGGGTGCCGCGCACGATGGAGTCGTCCACGAACAGCAGCTTCTTGTCGCGGATGAGCTCGGGCACCGGCACCTGCTTCATGTTGGCGATCTTGTTGCGCAGATCCTGGCTCGCCGGCATGAAGGAGCGCGGCCAGGTAGGCGTGTACTTGATGAAGGGGCGCCCGAAGGGCATGCCGCTTTCCGTGGAGTACCCGATGGCATGGGGCACGCCGGAGTCGGGCACGCCGGCCACGTAATCCACCTGGGGCTGCGCGCCGCGAGCGGCCTCGTCGCGCGCCATGATGGCGCCGTTGCGATAGCGCATCACTTCCACGTTCATGCCCTCGTAGTTGGAATTGGGGTAGCCGTAGTACACCCACATGAAGGCGCACATCTTCATCTCGTCACGGGCCGGGGCGAGCACCTCCACCGCATCGGGCGTCAGCCGCACGATCTCGGCCGGCCCCAGCTCATACTCATCGTGGTAGCCCAGCTTGTGGTAGGCGAAGCTCTCGAAGGCCACACAATGGCCGTTCTCGTCGCGCCCCACCAGCACGGGCAGGCGCCCCATGAAGTCGCGGGCCGCAATGAGATCGCCCGTATCGGTCATGATGAGCAGCGTGAGCGACCCATCCACCTTCGACTGGGCGTACTGAATGCCGCTGACCAGATCGTCCTTCTGGTTGATGAGGGCCGCCACCAGCTCGGTGGCGTTCACCGCGCCGGAGCTCAAGGCCATGAACTGGGTCGTGCGCCCCGAGAAGTACTCCTCCACCAGTTCCTCGGCGTTGTTGATGGCGCCGATGGTGGTGATGGCGAAGGTGCCCAGGTGCGAGCGCACCAGCAGCGGCTGGGGGTCGGCATCGGAGATGCAGCCGATGGCGCTCGTGCCGTGGAAGCGCACGATGTCGTCCTCGAATTTCGTGCGGAACGGCGTGTTCTCAATGGAATGAATCTGGCGCTGGAACCCGTCGGCGTGATCGCGCACGATCATGCCCGCCCGCCGAGTGCCCAAATGGGAATGGTAGTCCACACCGAAAAAAACATCCAGCACCACGTCGCGCTGGGAAACTGCTCCGAAAAAGCCGCCCACGGAATCCTCCATCTCAGAAAGATCGCTTACCCAATTAGTATAAATGGTGTACCTGTGCCAATGTTGCCAAGCCGTTAAAAGGGCACAAGAATCTGCAAGGGGCACCGCGGCCGCTCGGCAGCCAGCGCAACGCGCCCGGCGGGGGCAAGGCCCTCCTACTCCACCGTGAAGCGACGCTGGCGGTGAGCCGCCAGGGCGTCGGGGGCCAGCTCGCAGCCGATGCCGAATTCGTGACCTTCCCCGTTCAGCGTGATGATGCCGTCGGGCGCCGTATAGGGCGGCACCGTGAGATCGGCGTCGAAGTAGCGGTCCGTGGCACCCAAGTCGCCGGGAATGACCACGCCGGGCAGCGTTTGGAAGGCCGCATGGACGAACCTTGACACGCCCGTGTCGTACATGCCGCTCATGCACACCTCGCGCCCCCGCGAGAGCGCCTTGTGGACGAACTCCAAAGAGCGCTGGATGCCGCCGAACTTGCCGATCTTCACCATGGCGCACCGCAGCTCCGGGTAATCGAAGATGCGAGCGGCCTCGGCGGCGTTCACGAAGGACTCATCCACGCACAGGGGCATGGCCAGCGTATGCTGGAACGAGGCCAGCCGGGAGAAGGCGTTCTCATGGCGGCTCACCCCCGCCGCATCCAGATTCAGCGGCTCCTCGATCCAGCCGATGTCCAGCTCGTCGTAGGAACGCAGCTCGGCCATGTGGTGCAGGCTGAAACTCTGGTTCGCATCCAGCGTGATGAGCAGGTCGGGGAAGGCCCGGCGCACGGCCCGCACCGCCGGCAGCCCCTTGCCCGGAGCCACTTTCAGCTTCACCCGCTGGTAGCCCTGGCGCACGCACTCGCGCACCTCGGCCACGGTCTGGGCCGGCGTGCCCATGCCCACCACAGCCCCGCTGTACACCTGGCGCGGTCGGGCGCGCCGCCCGACGGCCGTCGCGTGGCCCAGGGCCGCGGGCTCTTCCTCGCAGAAGGCGGCCACCCGCGAGAGGCGGTCGAATTCCTCGCCGAGCAGGGCCCACAGCGGCTGCTCGGTCACCTTGCCGAACAGGTCCCAGCAGGCCATCTCGATAGCGCTCATAGCCATGGGAAACCGCTCCATGCCCTCCACTGCCGCCAGGTCGGCAGCCACTTCCCGGGGATGCAGGTAGGTGCCGGCGATCACGCGAGGGGCCAGCACCTCCCGCATGACCGCCAGATCGTCGCCGAGGGTCTCGGGCAAGTACCAGTCAGTGTCGAAGGCCGTGCATTCCCCTACGCCCACGCGGCCCTTCTTGTCCACCACCTCCACGATAACGAGCTCGCGGTAGGTCAGGGTTTCCTTCGGCGTCTTGAAGGGCTTGGAAAACGGCAGGCGCACCTTGTGCAGCACCACGCGCTTGATGTCGATATGCTGGCGGAACAACCCCTCGCAGGCCACCCGATCGACTTTGCCGATACCCGTGCGCGGCATCTCGTCCACGATGCAGATCTGCTCGGGAATGTAAAGGCGCGACAGGCGCCGGGCCAGGGCATCTTTGATGATGGCGGCCGATAGGGGCGGCGCGGCCGGGGCCAGTTCCACAACAGCGGCGGGGCGACGCCCCCACCTCAGGTCGGGCACGCCGAACACGTAGGCATCGGCAATGCCGGGGATGCGCACGAGGGCATCGACGATCTCGGCCGGGTACACGTTCTCTCCGCCGGACACGAACATGTCCGCCGTGCGCTCGCGGATGTAGAGGCACCCCTCGTGCAATGCGGCCGTGTCGCCCGTGAGGAAGAACCCGTCCACCGTGAAGGCCGCCCGCCCGTTGGCGTAGCCGGAAAACACTCCGGGACCGCGCAGGGCCAAGCGGCCGAAGCCGGCGCTGTCCGGCTCCACGATGCGCGCCGAATAGCCGGGCAGCAGCCGCAGGCCACCGGTGAACTGAGGGGTGATGAGCGTGTTCGCCACCTGGCTCGAGGTCTCGGTCATGCCGTAGCTGGCATAGATGCGCGCCTTGGCCTCCAAAGCGAGACTGACCGTGTTCGCGTTCAGGGGGCCGCCCCCCAGCAGCAGGCAGTGGTACTGGGCCAGCACGCTCGGGCGGCAGTTCAGCATATCCTGGAGCATCTTGTCCACCACCGAGATATGGGTGGCGTGCAGCTCCGTGGCGTCGCGGAGCACCGTGCCCGCGTCGAAACGCTCGTAGAGTCGCAGCGACCAGCGGCTGCACACGCTGCGCACGAGCACCTGGAAGCCCCCCACGTGGAAGAAGGGCAGCACCGCCTGCCATAGGCCCCGGTTCAGCGTGCGCGGCGAGAGCACCCGGTTCGACGCCTCGGCCGATTCCACCAGGTTGCGCCAGGTGAGCTCGGCTCCCTTCGGTTTGCCCGTGGTGCCCGAGGTGAACATGATGAGGGCCCGGTGCCCCGCATCGAAGGTGTGGGCCGCCCGCTCGGCGAAGTGGATGGCGTCCTCCACCACGCCGCCGAGGGAATCGTCCACGCGCCCCGTGCGCGATTCTCCCCGCAGCAGCGACTGGCTCACCTGATCGAAGAGCCGCCGCTCGCTCGCGGCATCCACGCGATGGGCGATGCGCACGCCGCAGCGCTCCAGCTCCAAAAGCCGCATGAGCTTCTCGGCATCGGTGAGCCGGTGGTTGAGGACCACCAGCCCGAAGCCCCCGTAGGCAGCGGCCAGGGCCAGAAACACGTACAGGGGGCAATTCGGCAGGTCCACGGCCACCATGTCGCCGGGAAAGACCCCCTTGTCCCGCAGGCGCCGGGCCAGCTGGGCAGCCATGAGCCGCGTCTGGCGATAGGTGTAGGCCGTCTCCTCCCCCGCCCGATCGACGAAGGAGAAGAACACGGCATCGGGCCGCGCCTGAGCAGTGCTTTCAAATATATCGATCATCGACGGATCCCGAACACCCCTCGGCTCCCCATCCTACGGAAACTTCGGGAACTGGGTGAAGTCGGGAACGCGCTTCTCCTTGAAAGCGTCGCGACCCTCTTTGGCCTCATCGGTGGTGTAGTACAGAAGCGTCGCGTCGCCGGCCAGCTGCTGAATGCCCGCCAGGCCATCGGTGGCGGCGTTGAAGGAGGCTTTCATGAAGCGCAGGGCCGTGGGGGAAAACTGCATCATCTCGGCGGCCCAGTCCATGCACTCCCGCTCGAGGTCGTCGAAGGGCACTACCTTGTTCACCAGGCCCATCTCCAGCGCCTCGGCGGCGCTGTACTGGCGGCAGAGGTACCAGATCTCGCGGGCCTTCTTCTGACCCACGATGGCGGCCAAGTACCCTGCGCCGTAACCGGCGTCGAAGGAGCCCACCTTAGGGCCGGTCTGACCGAACTTCGCCGTGTCGGCGGCAATGGTGAGGTCGCACAGGATGGAGAGCACATGCCCCCCGCCGATGGCGTAGCCGTTCACCATGGCGATGACAGGCTTGGGCACCACGCGGATGAGCCGCTGCAGGTCCAGCACGTTCAGGCGCGGGATGGAGTCCTCGCCCACATAGCCGCCATTGCCGCGAATCTTCTGATCGCCGCCAGAGCAGAACGCCTCGTCCTCGTGGGCGCCGCCGTGGTTCACGCCGGTGAGCAAAATGACGCCCACCAAGGCATCGTCGCGGGCCTCGGAGAAGGCGTCGTACATCTCCATGACCGTGAGCGGCGTGAACGCATTGCGACGATGCGGCCGATTGATGGAAATCTTCGCCACCCCGTCGCACAGCTCGTAGCGAATCTCGCGGTACTCCTTGCCGACCTTCCAATCGTAGGTGCTCAAACTTCCGTCCTTCCCCTTATGCGCCCCAAAAATAAGCGCGTTTTCCTAACCGATCATAATACCGCAGAACCCCGTCGCGGTCTGGAAAAACAGCCTCGCTTCAGGAAAAGCACCCTCAGAGGAACTCCGACGGAAGCAACTAGATGCCGCAACACCGAGTTAAGGCTCAAAAAGTGTGCTCCCCACGATGAGTAACCGCGAGGTCGTGCTCGATAAATCGACGCCGCAAGTTGCTCCGCGCCAACTTCTCACTGGCTCAAAAAGCGTGCTCCCGTAGCTGTTG
>NZ_WAJS01000005.1 GCF_008831045.1 Adlercreutzia muris | reverse complement strand
CTTCGGGGGTGGCGGCGGGCGGGCGGGGCGACTCGGTGGAGTAGACCACCTTCAGGCCGTCTATGCCCCGGCGGCGCAGTTCCCGGCGCATGACCCGGGCCAGGGGATCCACCGAGGTCTCGAAGATGTCAGCCACGCGGAAGGCCGTCGGGTCCAGCTTGTTGCCGGCGCCCATGGACGATATGATGGGGATGCCCGCGGCCCGGGCCGCCTCCACCAGGGCGATCTTGGCGCTCACTGTGTCCACGGCATCGATCACGTAATCGTAGGCGGCGAAGTCGAAGATGCCGGTCGTCTCGGGCAGGAAGAAACAGCGATGGGCCCGCACGGTGCAGGCGGGGTTGATAGAGGCCACGCGCTCGGCGGCCACCTCCACCTTGGGGCGACCCACGGCTGGCAGCGTGGCGATGATCTGGCGGTTGAGGTTCGTTGAGTCCACCGTGTCGCTGTCCACCAGATCGAGAGCCCCCACCCCGCTGCGGGCCAGGGCCTCGACGGCAAAGCCCCCCACGCCCCCCACGCCGAACACGGCCACGCGGGACGCGGCCAGGCGCGCCAGGCCCTCGTCGCCGAGCAGCAGGCGGGTGCGGGCAAAGATATCTTCCATAGGTTCTCCCATCGACAGTCGTTCCGAGCGGCCAATCCGACAGGCGAGACAACACGACCCGAAAGCCACCGAAACCTTGATCAAGCGGGCCGGGCTCGGGGCCGCTTAGGCGACCCCGAGTGGAGCAGATGCTCTCTTTTTGGACAAAATCGCCTCGAGTGAGCTCGATCCCTGTTTTTTCGGGCCCCATTATGCCCAATATGCCTCTTCTCAAGCCGAAAAGGCTGATTTTTCACGTTCAAAGACCACTTATTTCCCAACAAAGAGCTCACTCGAGGCGATTTTGTCCATTTTCTCGCGCCCAAACTGCAATGCTCGCGATAAGGTGGGTCTCAACTTATTTCTTGTACCTAAGGAGCCCAGTCGTGAAATCCTTGCCGCCTTCCCTCCCCCGCTTCGCGGCTCTACTTGCAGCCATCGCCCTGACCTGCACCGTTGCCGGTTGCAGCACGAGCGCCGAAATCACAACCCCGACGGCGGCAGGCCCCGAATCGCCAGCAGTCGAGCACGCGGCCTCCGAGGAACCGGAGTCGAGCGCGACCGATGCCGCCGCCCTCCCCGAGACAGCCGTCAAGCCCCCCTCCGCTGAGGATCCCGGCGCATCCGGCACCCCCGCCTACCACGACCTGCCCGCCTACGACGGCAGTCCCTATGTCTATGTGAACGACGGGGAACCCGCCTTCACCGACGATGAGCGCGCGGCGGCCGCGGGCACCGAGCTCTACGGCGAGCTGGACGCCCTCGGGCGCTGCACCGCCACCTTCGCCGTGGTGGGCACCGAGACCATGCCCACCGAGGAGCGGGGCTCCATCGGCGAGGTAAGGCCCACGGGCTGGAAGATGGGCAAGTACGACTTCGTGGACGGAAAGTACCTCTACAACCGCTGTCATCTGCTCGGCTTCCAGCTGACTGGCGAAAACGCCAACGTGAGCAATCTCATCACCGGTACCCGGTATATGAACGTAGAGGGCATGCTGCCCTTCGAGAACGCCGTGGCCGACTATGTGCACGCCACGGGCAACCATGTGCTCATGCGCGCGACCCCCGTCTTCGACGGCGACGATCTGGTGGCCCGCGGCGTGCACATGATGGCCGAATCCGTAGAGGATGGCGGCGACGGCGTGGCCTTCAACGTCTTTGTCTACAACGTGCAGCCCGGCGTGGTCATCGACTACCGCACCGGAGAGAACATGGCCGCCGAGGACGCCACGCCCCTGCCCGACGTCTCCGGCGACGGGGGCGACGCCTCGTCTGATGGCGGTGGCACCGGCACCAAGGGCTCCGCCGACGGTGGCACAGCCCTCTCCGATAGCGGCGCTGCCACCGAAAAGGGCACGACCGAGTACGTGCTGAACACCAACTCGAAGAAGTTCCATGTTCCCAGCTGCTCTTCGGTGGATCAGATGAGCGCCAAGAACCGCCAGGATGTGACCGACACTCGCGAGAACATCGTCGGCCGCGGCTTCGAACCCTGCAAGCGCTGCAACCCCTAGAGGCACGGCGCGGGCCCGGCCGCTGGACGCAATGCCGCCGGCAACACCATCAGGGTACCGCTTCCGCCGCAGTGCGACTAAGCCGACTGGGCCGGCCGCAGCCAGCCGCGCCACCGCCATTCGGTCGCCGCCGGCTGCACCCGGCAGCCGGCGGCGTCGCCCCCCCCTCCCCCCGAGCACCAAAAGGCCCCCGCCACTACTGACGGGGGCCTTCTCATAGGCTGGTAGGGCCGCCCGGACTCGAACCGAGAACCAAGGGATTATGAGTCCCCTGCTCCACCATTGAGCTACAGCCCCGAATGCGTTGGCTATTCTAACGCAACTCTCCCGCGCTCGCCAAACCTACATCTTCTGGGGAGCGGAAACGCCCAGCAGCGTGAGCGTGAGGGCCAACACGATGCGGGTGGCGTCGCACAGGGCCAAGCGCGCGGTCTGCACGGCCGCGTCCTCAGTGAGCACATGGCAGTTGGTGTAGAACTGGTGGAACAGGGCCGCCAGATCCTGGGCGTAATGGGTCAGGCGGAAGGGAGCGCGATCGCGGGCCGCCAGGGCGATGAGGTTGCCGAAGTCGGCCATCTTGCGCATGAGGGCCAGCTCGGAGGGATGGGTGAGCGACGAGAGGTCGCAGCCCTCGGGGGCCACCTTCGCGGCCAGCTCGGCCATGGTCAGCTGTCCGGCCTCCACGGCTGCCACGTCGGCCTCATCGGCCGCCTTGCGCAGGATGGAGCAGATGCGGGCGTGGGCGTACTGCACGTAGTACACCGGGTTGGAGGCGTCCTTCTTCTTGGCCACCTCGATATCGAAGTCGATGGGCTGGTCGGCCGAGCGGGACAGCATGAGGTAACGGGTGGCGTCCACGCCCACCTCGTCGATGAGCTCCTCGAAGGTGACCATCTCGCCGGTACGTTTTGACATGCGCACGGCCTTGCCGTCGCGGAACAAGTTCACCAGCTGGCCGAGCTGCACCTCCAGCGCCCCGGGCCAGCCCCAGGCCTCCAGCATGCACTCGCAGCGCTTGATATAGCCGTGGTGATCGGCGCCCCACAAATCGATGAGGTGGTCGAAGCCGCGCATCATCTTGTCGTAGTGGTAGGCCACGTCGCTCATGAAGTAGGTGGCCTCGCCGTCGCCCTTGATGAGCACGCGGTCCTTGTCGTCGCCCAAATCGGTGGAGCGGAACCACAGGGCGCCGTCCTTCTCGTAGAGGTAGCCTTTCTCACGCATGGCGTCCAGCGAGCGGGACACGGGGCTTTGGCCGTTCTCGTCCTCCACGTACAGGGAGCGCTCGGAGAACCATTTGTCGAAGGTGGTGCCGAAGCCGGCGAGCACGGCCTTCTGGTTGGCCAGGGTCTGCTCGTAGGCCATCTCTCGGAAGGCCTCCAGGCGCTCCTCATCGGACACGGCGAGCCACTTGTCGCCGTCGCGGTCGATGATCTCCTGGGCGATATCCTTCACATAGGCGCCGCCGTAGCAGGCCTCGGGCATCTCCACGTCGCGGCCGAGCAGCTGCTGGTAGCGCACGCTCACGGAGTTGCCGAACACGTCCATCTGGTTGCCGTGGTCGTTGATGTAGTACTCCTCGTACACGTCGTAGCCGCCGTGGCGCATGACGCGCGCCATAGCGTCGCCGAGCGATGCCCAACGGCCGTGGCCCACGTGGAAGGGGCCCGTGGGATTGGCCGACACGTATTCCAGGTTCACGTAACGCTCACCCTCGGGGACGATTCCGCGGCCGAAGTTCTCGGCCTTATCGCGCACCTCGCGCACGACGCTCTGGAGCACGGCGTCGGACAGGCGGATATTGATGAAGCCGGGGCCCGCGATCTCAACGGCGGCAATCATATCGTTGGCGGGAATGTGGTCCGCGATGACCTGCGCCACCTCGCGGGGGTTCTTGCGAGCGAGCTTGGCGCAGCGCAAAGCGACGGTGCTCGCCCAGTCGCCGTTGGCCTCGTCGCGGGGTCGCTCCAAGGCGGCTTCGGGGGCTTCCGTCAGCTCCAGGGAGCCGTCGGCACGGGCCGCCTCGATGGCGGCGTCGATGATCGCTTCGAGAGATTCGCGAATTTCCATTGATCTTCTTCCTCTTCTGTGAGTCAGCCTTCTTCTCGCTGACAGGCTGTGCCGTACCTGCCCGCGTCTATAAGCTGCCATAATACCACGAAAGCGCAGGAAAACACAGAAGCACCCGAGCGCGATGCCCGGGTGCCTCTGCGAGCGGAAGCGCTGTCAAAACTGCGCGTCCGCACAAAATGTTGGTTGGCGAGCCCTAGGACAAGACCACCATGGCCACGGTCAGGATAGCCATGCAGACCACGCCCAAAACGATGAACAGCTTCGCGCCGAACTTCAGCCAGGTGGAGTACTCCACCTTCGCGAGGGCCAGGCCGCCCATGATAGCGCCGGAGGTGGGCGTGAACAGGTTCACGAGGCCGTTGCCGGCGGAGTAGATCATGACCATGGCCTCGACCGAGAAGTTCAGCTGGTGGGCCAGGCCGCCGAGAATGGGAATGGACACCGTGGCCATGCCCGACGAGGACGGGATGAGGAAGGACAGCACGATGTAAAGCAGGAACGACAGGGGCGCGAACACCACGGCCGACATGCCCGTGAGCGCCGCGGCTGCGTTGTTCAGAATCCACATGTCCAGGCCCGTCTTGGCCATGAGCACGGTGATGGAGCGGGCCAGCGCGATGATGAGCACGACCGACATCATGTCGGCGGCGCCGTTGATGAAGGCCTTCACGAAGCGGCTCTCGGACACGCCGCCGATGACGCCGATGATGAGCGCCATCAAGAGGAACCAAGTGGAGGCCTCGTCGAAGTACCAGCTGCCCAGGGGCACGCCCGTGAGGAAGCTCGACCAGGCCGGGGTGACCTCTTCCTCGGAGACGGAGGTAGCCTCAACAGGCTCAGAGAGCGTGGTCACCGTGGCGCCGTCGTTGGCGTCGTCGATGAAGGCGGTAATCTCGTCGCCGGTCATCGTGGTGGTGATCTCCTCGGTGGTGGCGCCGGCGTCGAAGATGGTGACGCCGAGGTCGGCCCAGGGGATGAAGGACACGATCATGACGACGAAGGTCAGCGCGAACACCACGAGGGAGGCCTTCTGGCGGCCGGTCATCTTCGGGGTCGCAAGGGCGTCGCCGTCGGCGGCCTCTTCATCGGACTCCTTCATGCCCCACTCGTCCATCATGGCCTGCTGCTCCTGAAGCGACAGGAACGTGGAGCCCTTGTCCTCCTTCACCTTCTTGGCGTAGCGCATGACGAAGACGATGGAGATGGCCAGGGTCACGAGCCAGAGGATGAGGCCGAGCACGATGATGATGGCCTGGTTCACGGCGATGCCGATGCCGGAGAGCGCGTCGACGGCCACGCCCACGGCAAAGGGGTTCACCGTGGAGCCCAGCACGCCGCAGCCGGCGCCGAGCAAGACGACGGCCGCGCCGGTGAGGCTGTCGAAGCCCGCGGCCACCATGGTGGCGGCCAAGAGCAGGTAGAAGGGCACCGTCTCCTCGCACATGCCGTAGGTGGTGCCGCCGATGGAGAAGATGAACATCAGAATGGGAATGAGCACGAGCTCGTTGCCCTTGAGCTTGTGCACCAGCGCCGCGATGCCGGCGTCGAGCGCCCCGGTCTCGGTAATGATGCCCAAAAAGCCGCCGAGGATCATGACGAACAGGCACACGCCGATGGCGTCCTGGAAGCCGAACACGGGCGCGGTGAGCACCTGGGACAGAGTCGCCCCCTGGACGCCCTCCACGCCGCTGGCGGCCATGATGACGGTGATAACAGCCAGCACCACCAAGATAATGAGCAGGATCGTGAACGAGGACAGCGGTGCCCTCTTCTTCTTGCCTTTCTCAGCCGTTGCCATGGTTATCCCTCCTTAATCTAAATGGGTAGAAAGCCCAGGGGCCGCGCGGTTATCCCTCCCGATTCCGCACGGCCCCGAGGTATCGAATATGTGCCAGCTACAGTAGAGCTACAGTAGAGCTACAGCAAAGCTACAGGGTTACTGCAGGGTGGCGTACATGACGGCCTTGATGGTGTGCATGCGGTTCTCGGCCTCGTCGAAGACCTTGGACTGCTTCGACTCGAACACCGCATCCTCCACTTCCATCTCGGTGACGCCGAAGCGCTTGGCGATGTCCTCGCCGGTGGTGGTGTTGGTGTCGTGGAAGGCCGGCAGGCAGTGCAGGAAGATGGCGGTCGGCTTGGCCATATCCATAATTTGGGTGGTCACGCGGTAGGGCTGGAGCTGCTCGATGCGCTGGGCCCACACCTCGTCGGGCTCGCCCATGGACACCCACACGTCGGTGTAGATGACATCGGCGTCGGTGGCCGCCTCCTTCACGTCCTCGGTGCACTTCACGGTGCAGCCGTTCTCGGCGGCGATGGCCTCGCAGGTCTTGATGAGCTCATCGTCCATCCAGCAGTCCTTCGGGCCGCAGCCAACGAAGTTCATGCCCAGCTTGGCGCACATCACCATGAGCGAGCGGCCCATGTTGTTCTTCAAGTCGCCGAAGAACACGAACTTCAGGCCCTTGATGTCGTAGTTGAAGTTCTCCTGCACAGTCAGCGCGTCGGCGAGCATCTGGGTGGGATGCCACATATCGGTAAGCCCGTTCCACACCGGCACGCCGGCCTTGGCGGCGAGTTCTTCCACGTCGGACTGGGCGAAGCCGCGGAACTCGATGCCGTCGTAGAAGCGGCCGAGCACGCGGGCGGTGTCCTCGATGGACTCCTTCTTGCCCATCTGGGAGGAGCCGGGATCCAGGTAGGTCACGCCCATGCCGAGGTCCATGGCGCCCACCTCGAAGGCGCAGCGGGTGCGCGTGGAGGTCTTCTGGAACAGGAGAACGATGTTCTTGCCCTCCAGGTAGCGGTGCGGGGTGCCGGTGCGCTTGAGGTCCTTGAAGTTCTTGGAGAGCTTCAACAGGTACTCGATCTGATCGGTGGAGAAGTCCAGGAGGCGCAGATAGGACTGGCCGGAAAGATTCACAGGCATAGTGTTTCCTTTCAAGAGGGCGGATGCCGCGCAAGCGGTGCCGCCGGGAGTGGGCGGCCGCTTAGGGCAGCCGCCCGACTAACGATTCAATGGGGCGCGGCGATCATGCCGCGCAAAGTGCGCCGTCGCCGGGGCGCCGACGCGGGACGCCGGTGCGCGTGGGGCCTACAGGGCCTCGCGCCAGGCCGGCATGGACATGCAGCGCGGGCCGCCGCGGCCGCGGGAGAGCTCCGCGGACGGCATGACCAGGCAGTTGATGCCGTTCTTGTACAGCACGTCGTTGGTGACGTTGTTGCGCTGGTACACCACCACGGTGCCGGGGCGGACGCACAGCGTGTTGCTTCCGTCGTTCCACTGCTCGCGCTCCGCGGCGATGCGGTCGCCGCCGCCGCAGGGGATGAGCGTGACCTTCTCGCCCACATACTCCGACAGCACGCTCTCCAAGTCCTCGTTGCGCTCGCGGATCTTGGTGCCGCCCTTGCCGTCGGGGGTGATCTCGAAGACGGTCAAAGGCCCCATGATGCCGGGATGGATGGTGAACTTGTCGCGATCGATCTGGGTGAACACGGTGTCCAGATGCATGAAGGCACGGGACACCGGGATGTTGAAGGCCAGAATGGTGTCGATGGGGCTCGTCTCATCGTTGAAGATGTTGTGGGCGATGTGGTCGATGGCGTCGGGCTCGGTGCGCTGGGAGATGCCGATGGCCAGCACGTGCTCGTTGATGTTCAGGATGTCGCCGCCCTCGATGTGGAAGGTGTCGTTGCGGCTGTAGTACTCGGGGGTGCCCACGAAGTCGGGATGGTTCTTGAAGATGTAGTCGCCGTAGATGGTCTCGCGGTTGCGGGTCTGGCTGTACATGCGGTTGATGGACACGCCGTTGCCGATCATCGCGAACGGATCGCGGGTGAAGTACAGGTTCGGCATGGGGGCGCACACAAGCTTGCAGCGATCGGACACCATGTCGACCAACAGGTGCGTGTCGCGCTGCGGCAGCTCCTGGAGATTGATGCCCGCCATGGTCTTCATGACCATGGCCTTGGTGTCGGCGTAGTTGCTCTCAATGTAATCGGTGATAATGTCGTGGTACATCTCGGTGCGGATGCCGGCCTCGTAGATCCACTGATCAAGGAACTGACGGCGCAGCTCGGGCTTCGCATCGAGCACCTCGGCCATGAGGTCCTCGAGGTAGACGACCTCCACACCCTCTTCCCTCAAGATCTTCGCGAACGCGTCGTGCTCTTCCTGGGCCACGGGCAAAAACGGGATGTCGTCGAACAGCAGCTCCTCCAGGGTGTTCGGAGTGAGGTTGAGCAGCTCGTCGCCGGGACGGTGCAAGATGACCTTCTTGAGGTTGCCGATCTCGCTCTTGACGTTTACTCCTTGCATAGAAGCTCTCCTATCTTGGAAACGGACCGATAGAAAACGTGCCAGCCACACAAGATCCCGTGCGCCCCAGAAACGCATTCCCGGGCCGTCTCGGTAGGTCGGTTGTGTTGTGACAGACTCTACCTTCCCACATTTTGCGGTTCGGCCCCTCCCAACCACCGTTTGTTTGCCAGAGCGCAAGCAAGCTGACACCAGACTGTCAACTAATGTTGAGGCGAAAGGTCCGTATTCCTGCCCAGTGGCTCGTCTGCGAAGTAAGGCCGCCCGAAGAAACCTCTCCGCGCAGACCTTCGGCAATGCTATAATCATCGGCACCGCAAGCGAAATCGCTCGCTTCGGCTTACGAGCGTCGGGATGTGGCGCAGTCTGGTAGCGCGCCTGCTTTGGGAGCAGGATGTCGCAGGTTCGAATCCTGTCATCCCGACCATTTTTGTTTCGTCGTCGCTGACGCAACGACGAACGAGGCCGATGCTGCGGTTCCGACATGCACCTGGCCTTGCACTTCACCGCTTTCCCTCACGACCCGAAGGCCGCTCGGCCGCGGTTCAGCACAATTCCAGGCACCTGTCGGATCCTCGCTGACTTCCTTGGGCGAACCTGTTCTACAAAATGTTTACTCTATTCATCTTCTTTGGTTCTGCTTGTCTAATTTCGGCATAATGCAGCTATGAGGAAAACGGAGACATACCAGCTAAAAAGGCTGTGGCTGCTGGCGCCCGGCATCGCGGCGCTGCTGCTGACGTGGGCGGCATCGGCGAATCCGGGGCTCACCGAGATGTGGTTCTCGCGGGGCGTGTACCCATGGCTATCCTCGGCCTGGGGCTTTCTGCCCTCGCTTGCGCCCTGGTCGGTGGCGCAGTGGGTCGTGGTGGCGTTTCTCGCGTTCTGCATCGGATGGCTCGTCTTCTACACCGTTGCCCTGGTGCGGGACGCGGGAGGGCGGCGGTTCGTGCTGTGGCGGGCGGCGGCCACGATGTTGGCAGTGGTGTCCGTGGGTTACTGCCTCTTCGCGCTCATGTGCGGGCTGAACTACCACCGGCTCACCTTCGCCGAGGACGCCGGGTTCGACCTGGCCCCGTCGAGCACGACCGAGCTTGCGGCCCTCTGCGAGCACCTGGCCGACGAGATGAACGACGCCCGGGCGGCCATCGACGACACCCCCGACGACTACGCCGCGGCCCGCGGCGGCTTCGAGGCCTACGCCCGCGAGGCCGTGGAAGACATGCGATCGCTGGCCGAGACCTATCCGGCGCTTTCCCGTCCGCTCTACTCCCCTCCCAAGCCCGTGCTGTTCTCCGAGCTCATGAGCTATGCCGACATCGCCGGGATGTACTTCCCCTTCACCGTGGAATCGAACATCAACGCGGACGGCCCGTTCTTCACCATTCCCGCTACCATGGGCCACGAGCTGGCGCACCAGTGCGGATTCATGCGGGAGGACGAGGCGAACTTCATCGGCTACCTCTCCTGCAAGCAATCCGACGATCCGCTCACGCGCTACAGCGGCTATACGCTTGCCTACGACTATGCGCTGTCGGCCCTCATCCGCGCCGACCGCGAGGCGGCCGTGGCCGTAAACGATGGCCTATCCGATGCCGTGCGCGCCGACCGCACCGCCCGGGCCGAGTACCTGAAACAGTTCGAGGGCCCCGTGGCCGAGGCCTCGAACGCCGCCAACAACGCCTACCTCAAGGCAAACAAGCAGGAAGACGGCACCAAGAGCTACGGTCGCATGGTGGACCTGCTTCTGGCCGAGGCGAAGCAGGAACAGAGCACGGCCCCGACCGCCTAGCCGAATAGCCGTCAGAACAAACTATCGCAAGAGCCGGTGCACGTGAGCACCAACCGAAAAGAGCAATGCAGTGTACGGGTCATGCAACTTTTCAGGATGTCCGCAAGAGAAACATGCGGCTTTTCCCGCTGCAGGCTGCTCTAGGCGCGGGCGCGAGCGAGGAAGAGACCGTACTCGAGGGAATCTACGAGAGCGTTCCACGAGGCCTCGATGACGTTCTCGGATACGCCCACCGTGCCCCAGGTATCCACCCCGTCGGTAGCGGTGATGGTCACGCGGGTGATGGCATCGGTGCCCTGGCTCTCGTCGAGCAGGCGCACCTTGTAGTCGATGAGCTCCATGGCCGCCACCTGCGGATACGACTCCACAATGGCGAGGCGCAGGGCGGCGTCAAGGGCGCCCACCGGTCCGGTGCTCTCGCCGGTGGCCACGAAGCGCGCGTCCCCCACGTGGATCTTCACCGTGGCCTCGGACAGCGCGTCTTTGGCAAGCGCGCCGGTGTCCTCGCGATCGTCCACGATGACGCGGAAGCTCTCCAGCGTGAACGCAGGCGCATACAGCCCCAGATGGCGCATGAGCAGAAGCCCCAGCGAGCCGTCGGCCACCTCGTAGGTGAAGCCCGCCGCCTCGCGGTCCTTGATGTCGTCGAGCACGTCCTGGGTGCTCACACCGGCCTCCTCCAGGTTGAACCCGAGGGCGGCCGCCTTCGACAGCAGCGATGCCTTGCCCGCCAGCTCGCTCACCACCGTGCGGCTCGCGTTGCCCACGGCCGCCGGGCTCACGTGCTCGTAGGCCTCGGGGAAGCGCGCGATGGCGCTCGCGTGCAGGCCGCCCTTGTGGGCGAAGGCGCTCGTGCCGGTGTAGGGGTGGTGGGCCGGCTTCGACACGTTGCAGAGCTCCGCCACGTACTGCGCCACGCCCGTGAGCTGCGCGAGGCTGTGCTTTCCCACGCAGGTGGCGCCCATCTTCAGCTCCAGGTCGGCAATGACCGTGAGCAGGTCGGTGTTGCCCACCCGCTCCCCGATGCCGTTCACCGTGCCCTGCACGCTCGTAGCGCCGGCGCGCACGGCCGCCAGCGTGTTGGCCACCGCGCACCCCGAGTCGTTATGGCAGTGGATGCCGAAGGCGGCGTTCGGGAAGGCGCCCGCCGTGGCGGCTACGACGGCCTCCACCTCGAAGGGCAGCGCGCCACCGTTGGTCTCGCAGAGGTCCACCGAGTCAGCCCCCGCTTCCACGGCGGCCCCCACGCAGGCCAGCGCGTAGTCGGCGTTGGCCTTGTAGCCGTCGAAGTAGTGCTCGGCATCGAACACCACACGCCGCCCGGCCGCCTTCAGATAGGCCACCGAGTCGGCGATCATGCGCAGGTTCTCCTCAAGGGTGGTCTGCAAAGCGCGCTCCACCTGGGCATCCCAGGTCTTGCCCACAATGGTTACCACCGGCGCGCCGCACGCCAGAAGATCGGCCAGGCCCGCGTCGTCGTCGGCGGCCACGCCCTTCTTGCACGTGGAGCCGAACGCCGCGATCTGGGCGTGACGCAGCTCCATGGCGGCCACCTCGCGAAAGAACGCCACGTCCTTGGGGTTCGACGCCGGAAAGCCGCCCTCGATGTAGTCGATGCCGAACTCGTCGAGGCGCCGCACGATGGCGAGCTTGTCGGCGAGCGAGAGCGTGATGCCCTCGCACTGCTCCCCGTCGCGCAGGGTGGAATCGTAGGTGTAAATGCGCGTCGCTTCCATAAGACCTCGTTCCCGCTCCGCCTCATCACTTTCTGCGATCATTATAGCGTTCGCGAAACCGATCTTTTCCGTTCCTTGCAATCTGAGCCGCCGCCAGTGACAAGTTTGAAGCGCTTCCCATCAGTCGAAGGGCGGCAGCGGGGCATCCAACCATCCCCTTTGAAAATGTCATCAGTTTTGAACTGGGATTTCTCTCTCAGTGTATGAAGTAGTCCGCACTCGCGCGGCCTTCATGTTGGGAACTGCCCCAAACTTGCCACAATACGCCAAAAAGAGGAAGGAGCCCCGAGAGGCTCCTTCGCGTCCGATCTGCGCGCGCCAGGCCCGCTTGGCCTTCGCGCGGCTGTACTTGGCGTCGCCGTGGGCGCCGTGGCCGCAGGCGTAGCCGTTGTAGCGCGGCTTCGCCGCCAGCGTGGCCTCCTCGGCCGTCTGGCGCCACAGAACGCCATCGCGCCCCGCGGCCCGAGCCTGCTGCGTCGCCGCCCGGCGCGCCCGCTCGGCCGCACAGCGCCCCGTGCGCTTTCGCTTCTTGGACATATCGCCTCACCTCCTTCAAACCCTCGGTTGCATCAGCCGCCATCATAGCACGACTCGCCAAGCGCCCGGGCGCTCGACGCACGATGTCGCCGACCTGCCGGCCGCTATCGGAGACGCCTTTACCCCAGCACTTTCTCGAAGGCGATGCGCGGGGCGCCGGCCTCGACGCCTTCCGTGAGCACGATGGGGCCGCAGTAGGTGAAGCCGGCCTTCTCGGTGGCGCGGCGCATAGGGGCGTTGTCGGCATGGGTGTCCACACGCACCGAGGCCATGCCGTCGGCGGCGGCCCTCTCGCAGGCGAAAGTGAAGAGCGCGCCCATGACGCCCCGGCCGCGACAGACCGGATCCACGGCGCAGCGGTGCACGGTGGCGTAGGGACCGCTCGCGAGCCAGGAGCCCTCGAGGGTGTCGTAGGCCGCCTCGGGCTCGGTGCCGTAGCGGAACACACCCACCACCCGGCCCTCGTCCAGGGCAACGTAAGCCGCACCTTCGGCCACATCAGCCTCCCAGGTGGCGCGGCACGGGTACCCGCACTGCCACTGGTCGAGCCCGCGGGCGGCCATGTCGGCCACCGCGGCATCGGTGATAGCGGTCATAGCGTCAATGTGCCCGGGCGTCGCGACGACGATCTCCATGGAAGCCTCCCTGCTCTCGAGCGCGTAGCTGCTGCACCAGATGCACGTGCTTAAGCTTCTTGCTAATACCCGCCTTACGATACAAGTTCTTGCAAAGGGATCGCACGGTGACGACGGAAACGCACAAGGTGTCCGCGATCCAGGGCATAGCGGAGCCGTCCGTCGAGCATGGGGGATCCTCGCGGCTCTTCGGGAGCTTGACGACTGCCGTTCCGGCTACGCCATGCCGCTGCCGCGCGGCGGCCACTTCCAAAGAATTCCCGGGGCCGGCGCGCACCGCAAACCGCCCCCCTCCTGGAAGAGCTCCAAAGGGACAGCTTTGCCCTTGCGCTGCGCTTACAAAAATGCAAGCCGCCCGTAAGGCACTTCGATGGCGACTCGCGGGCCATAGGCATAGCATCGAAGGCGCCTTGGGAAATCGCATCCGATCCACGGGAAGGAGATTCCAACATGCGCACAAAGGTAGCAGTAGCAGTGGGCTTTTCCATAGCAGCGGTGGCGGTAGCCGCGGTAATCGCCGGATGGTGGGTGCTCTCCGGCAACATGAACGCCGCGTACTACACGCAAGTGGACAACGCGCGAACCGAAGAGCTGGAATCGCGGGGCGGGGTCATCGACCCTACCGGGGGTATGAGCCTTCTCTACCGCCTGCCGGCCTACGATGAGCAGGGCAACGGGCGGGAGGTCTCGTTCGGTACCGAGCGCCAACTGAGAGAGGGGGCGTATCTGAAACTGGAGGTAGAGCCCATTCGTGGCGTGGTCGGGTGGGAGGAAGTCTCCTTCGACGAGCTTCCGCAAGAGGCGCAGGCGCACCTGAACGGCCCCGACCGCCCATAACGGTAGCACCGGGGTTGGCGTCCGTGCAAGGGCGGAGCATCGCCGCAACGGCGGAATGGAGGCCCACTTCTGTTTTCTCGTTGCAGGGCGGCCGGGTTGCGCTATACTATGCAAGTTACATCGTGCGGGCGTAGTTCATTGGTAGAACCTCAGCCTTCCAAGCTGATGAGGCGGGTTCGATTCCCGTCGCCCGCTCCAGAGCATTCGAAAGGCCGAGGTCAGCGACCCCGGCCTTCTTGTTTCTGGCGCGCCCAGTAGGAATCGAACCTACAACCTACGGATTAGAAGTCCGTTGCTCTATCCGTTGAGCCATGGGCGCAAAAACGCCGAGCCACCTCGGCAGGTTGCCTATTATAGCGCAACCGGCCCGCTATGCCCATCGCTCGCGCATATAGGCCCAGCGCTCGTCGCGGGCGGCCTCGATGGCGGCCAAGTCGGCCTCGTCATCGGCGCGGAAGCGGCCCTGGCGGCGCAGGTAGGGCTCGATGGGCTTGAACGCCTTGGGATTGCGGTTCAGGCGGAAGGCGCCCCCGGGCACACCCGACAGGGCCGGGCCCTCGTACTCGGCGAGGTACCACAGGCCCGTGTCCACGACCTCCTTGGCCACGTCCACCATGTCCTCCGAGGGAAAGCCCCAGCCCACCGGACAGGGCGCCATCACGTGGATGAAGCGGCACCCGCGCACGTCGCGGGCCCGTTCCACCTTCTTCAAAAAGTCGCTCAGATAGCCCACCGAAGCCGTGGCAGCGTAGGGAATGCCATGGGCCGCCACAATATCGAACAGGCTCTTCTTCTGCGTGAGGCAACCGTGCTCGCGCGCACCCGCGGGTGTGGTCGTCGTGGAGGCGCCGAAGGGGGTGAGCCCCGACTTCTGGATGCCCGTGTTCATGTAGGCCTCGTTGTCGTAGCAGATGTAGAGCACATCGTCGTTGCGGTCGATGGCCCCCGACAACGCCTGCAGGCCGATATCGGCCGTGCCGCCGTCGCCGGCGAACCCCACCACCGTGCAGTCGTCGGGCGCCGTCCCCTGGGCCGCAAGCCCGGCCCGAATGCCCGAGAGCACCGCGGCCGTGGCGGCGAAGGGGGTGATCATGGCGTTGTTGCCGAAGGCCAGCTGGGGGAAGTTGAAGCCCACGGCGCTCATGCATCCGGCAGGCAGGGCGCTCACCGCATGGGGCCCGAGCACCTTCAGCACCTGGCGCACCACAAGGGCGCCGCCGCAGCCAGGGCAGGCCTTGTGGCCGTAGAAGAACTCCTCATCGGTGATGTTGCGCGCGTTCACGGTCATCGCAGGCCCCCTTCCTCGTCGTCAATGCCCAAGAACACGACCCGGCCGGCCTCGCCCTGGCCGGCTGCCAAGCGCTCCAGATCGGCGAAGCAGACCCGCACCTGGTCGCGGGAAATATCGGCGCCGCCCAGGCCCCCGATGAAGTTCAGGGCCGGCCGGGCCACGCCGCGGCGGGCACAGGCAACCAGCACGGTGGAGAACACCGCGCCGCCGTCGCCGCCGAAGGAGATGTCCTTCTCCAGCACACCCACGGCCGCCACCCCGGCCAGGGCCTCGGCAAGCTGGCGGCCGGGCACCGGGCGCAGGTAGCGGATGCGCAGCACGCCGGCTCGCGTGCCCGCCGCCCGCAGCTCGTCGGCCACATCGCGGGCGATGCCGGCTGCCGAGCCCAAGGTGACCAGCACTAAATCGGCGTCCTCGCAGCGGTAGGCGTCCACAAGGCCCGGGTACCGGCGCCCGCAGGTGGCGGCGAAGCGGGCCTCCACCTCTTCCACCACCGTCTCGGCGGCCAGCATGTCGCGGTGGTGCCAGTACTGGTAGTGGCCGTTGAACTCGGGACCGGCAGAATAGCCGATGCTCACCGGGCGCTCGAAATCGAAGCGGTTGGCCGTAGCATAGGGCGGCAGGAAGGCGTCGGCAGCCTGGGCCTCAGGCACCTCCACCGACTCGTAGGTGTGGGTGAGGGCGAAGCCGTCCACGTTCACCATCACCGGCAGGCTCACGCGCTCGTCCTCGGCCACAGCGTAGGCCATGAGCGCCAGATCGAGCGCCTCCTGGTTGTTCTCGGCATACACCTGGATCCAGCCGTGATCCAGAAGCGAAAGGGAGTCGCGCTGATCGCCGTAGATGTTCCACGGCAGGGCCAGGGCGCGGTTCGCGTTCATCATCACAATGGGAAACCGCCCGCCCGAGGCGTAGGTGAGGCACTCGGCCATGTACAGCAGGCCCTGGGACGAGGTGGCCGTGAACGTGCGCGCGCCCGTAGCCGACGCCCCCATGGCCGCTGCCAGCGCGGCATGCTCGCTTTCCACGTGCAGGTACTCGCAGGCAAGGCTGCCCTCTTCCACCATGGAGGCCAAGGCCTCCACCACTGTGGTCTGGGGCGTGATGGGATAGGCCGATATCACCTGGGGCCGCGCCAGGCGCACACCCTCGGCGAAGGCCTCGTTGCCCGAGAGGAACTTCCTCATGCCGCACCTCCTTCTGCATCTTTCCGAGCGGGGGTCTCGGACATCTCGATTCGCTCAGGCAGTCCTCGCTTTGGGGAACAGGACATGAGGTCCTGCTCCCGTCGTTGCAAAACTCGCTCGGTCGAGACGCCCGAGATCCCCGCCGCCACTTCCCCGTCGCCGCGCTCGTCCACCATGGCGATGCAGGGCACGGGGCACACCTTCGCACACACGCCGCAGCCCTTGCAGAAATCGTAGTCGATGGCAAGCGCCGTGCAGACGCCCTCGCCGTCGCGCACCTTGAATATGGTGCCGTCGGGGCAGTACATATAGCAGTTGAGGCACAGCGTGCACTGCACCGGGTCGATCAGGGGCCGCAGGCTGCGCCAGCCGGCGTTCACCGAGGTGAGGTAACCGCCCTCAAAGCAGGTGGAGCGGGCGAACTCCTCGGGCCGCGCCCCCAGGCCCTCCCGCAGATGGGGCGTGAACTTCCGATCGGTCATGCCTCGCTCCCCTCTCCCTCAAGCAGCACCGCAGCCGCCAAATCGAACAGGCCCGTGCCCGAGTCACCCCCGCGCTGACCGAGGCCGCCCAGGTGGGGCAAGTCGGGCCGGGACGCCAGCGCCTCGAAGGCAGCATCCACGATGCGCACGTTCTTCTCATGCAGCCGCGCGGGCATGGTAGCGCGAATGCCCTCGTGCACGTCTTCCAAGCTAACCGCGTCGCAGAGGGCCGGAATGGCGCCCAAAAACACCGTGTTGGGAATGGGTCGTCCCAGCACGGCCGCCGAGATGCCGTCGGCGTCGATGGCCACCACGCGCGGGTCGTCCACCGCGCGGCGCGTGTTCAGCAGCATGAGGCCGCCGTCGGCCAGCTCGGCATCCCAGCTGTCATCCAGCAGCGTCTCGTCCAGGTACACCACGATGCCCGCCCGGGCCACGACGCTGCGGTCGCCGATGGGCGCCCCATCGATCTTCGTGAACGCGCGCATGGGAGCGCCCCTTCGTTCCGGGCCGAAGGTCGGAAAGGCCAGAGCGCACGCCCCAGCCGACAGGGCCGCCGCGGCGCCCAGGCACCGGGCCGCCGTAAAGGCCCCCTGGCCGCCCCGCGCGTGCCAAATGACTTCCAGCATGGGCATCCCTCTCTCAATACCGAAGGGCGACCGTAACGGCCGCCCTTGCATCTCTCTCGTTATCCCTCGCGACTATTTATTCGCATAGTAGTCCAGGCTGCGGGCGAGGTGGGTGACGAAGCGCTCCCCCATGACCGACAGGTCGCGATTGTCGGCAGACACATAGCCCAGGTGCAGCACCACATCGGTTTCCAGCGGAATGGTCGTGAGCGCGCTGCCGTCGGTGATGCCCACCAAAATGCCGCTCGTCACCGTATAGCCGTTGATGGCCATGATGAGCTCGGTGAGCGACGCGCGGTCGGTGCAGGCCACCTTCTTGGCCCGGGGCACGTCGGACAGGGCCTCCTCGTAAAAGGCGATGGGAGCGCCCTCGCCCTGGCCGAAATACACATAGGGGTAATCGGCCAGCTGCTCCAAGCTGAGCTTTTTGGCGTTCACGAGCGGATGGCTCGACGGCAGGGCCACCAGCGGCGCCGAGGCAGCCAGCTCGTGGAAGGTGAGCCCCGCCTCGGTGAAGGCCTCGGTGAGCGCCGCCTCGGTGGCCGAGGTCAGCATGACCACGCCCAGCTCGGAGGTGCCCAAGGCCACGTCATCGATGACCCCCTGGGTGGTGCGGTCGCGCAGGGCGTAGGAATAGCTATCGCCGCCGGCGGCCAGGATGGTGTGGGCGAAGGACTGCACGTCGAACAGGTAGTGCTGCCCGGAGATGGAGAAGTCGAAAGCGGTCATAGGGTTCCCTTCTATCGGTTATCCGCATTATAGCGGGCCGCACACGGCTGGAGGGCGGCGCGCGGCCATCAAGTGCAACGAGGAACTTCGGGCCCTAGGCGCCCTTGCGCTCGTCGATGAAGCGGCTGGCCTTGTGCTCGGAGGAGGTGCCAAGCTTGCCGGCGTCGTAGACGAGCACCTTGGCCGGCTTCACGCCGGTATGGGCCTTCAGCGCCGCCGACACGCGGGCGGCCACGGCGTCGAAGGGCTCGTCGGACCCCTGGGCGCGCTCCACGCTCACCTCGTAGCGGGTGGAGAAGTTCTCGTCGTAGACGCGGATGAGGTACTCGCCCGTCAGCCCCGCCTCGGCGCGCACCACGTACTCCACATCGGAGGGGAACACGTTCACGGCGCCCACGATGAACATCTCGTCCTTGCGGCCGGTGATGTGGATGCGGGCCAGGGTGCGCCCGCAGGTGCACTGCTTGTTGGACACGTATCCGATGTCTCCGGTGCGGAAGCGGATCATGGGGCGGGCCTTCTTCATGAGGGTGGTGTACACCAGTTCGCCCACCTCACCGGGTTCAAGCACCTCGCCGGTGGCCGGGTCCACGGTCTCCACGAGGATCTGGTCCTCCACGATATGCAGGCCGTCGTGGGCCTCGCAGGCCGCCGCGCAGGCGCCGTAGATGTCGGACAGCCCGAAGAAGTCCACCACCTTCGCGTCCCACAGGTTCTCGATGGCCTCGCGGGTGCTTTTGATGGAGCCGCCCGGCTCGCCGGCCACGATGATGGTGTGGATGGAGAAGTCGCGGCGCGGGTCGAGCCCCTTCTCCTTGATCTTCTCGCCCAGCGTCCAGGCGTAGGACGGGCTCGTCCAGATCACCGTGGGCTGGTACTGCTGCAGCACGAAGATGAGGCGATCGGAGGGCACCGCGCCCACCCAGATGGCCAGAGCCCCCAGACGCTGGGCGCCGATGACGTCGGGGCCGCCCACGTACAGAGCGAAGTTCAGGCCGTGCACGTAGCGGTCGGTGGGGCGCATGCCGGCCTGCCAGAACAGGCGCGCCTCGGTGTCCTGCCACAGGTCGAAGTCCTCCTGGGTAAAGGGGCTCACCGTGGGCACGCCCGTGGAGCCGGACGAGGTGGCCATGAAGATGACCTCCTCTTCGGGCACCGAGCACATCTCGCCGAAGAACGAGCCCACGTGCTGGGTCTCGCGCTCGGTCTTCTTGTCCACGAAGGGGAACTTCTCCAGGTCCTTCAGGGTCTTGATGTCGGCAGGCGCGACGCCGGCCTCGTCGAAAGAGCGCTTGTACCAGACGGTGTTCTCGTAGGCGTAGGCCACCATCTCCTGCAAACGCTCCAGCTGCATGGCCTCCAGCTCGGGCCGTGGCATGCACTCGATCTCAGGATCGTAGTACTTCTGATCGTAGGGGATGTTCTTCTTCGCCATCACTGCTCCTTGTTCCGGTCTCCTGGAATGCGGGAGACCCAGCGTCTCCTCGCCTCTTTTGCGTGGGTCAGTATGATGCCCGAAGCCACGGCGCCGAGCAAGGGCAAAACGCATACAGAATAGGGAAAGCCCGCCATCGCGAAGGTCGATGGCGGGCTTTCATCAGGGAAAACGAAGCTCTCCTCTAGCCGAGTGTGCCCTGGGCGGCCAAAACGGCCTGGGACATCTGGTAGGACACCACGACGAGGCCCAGGATCGCAATGGTGACGATCACCTTCACGGCGACGTGCCAGGTGCAAGCGCCGCGCCACATCATCACCAGTCCCACGGGCCACAGCACAATCAGGAAGAACACGATCCAGAAGGTCTGGTCGTACCACTTCTTCTCGTCGCCCGTCGTGACGATATCGTTGGCGTGCTCGCTCGTGCGGCCCTGGCCGCGACGCGTCCAGTCGCCGTAGCTGCGGCCGTTCTCGTCCTTGAAGATGCCCATGGGAAATCCCTTCGTCAATGTTGACCTTACAACTTTTGGTTGGGATTCTACCATTGCCTCCGCGCAGGGGCGCCCGAGCGCCACCCCTGTCACGAACCCGTCACAGCCAAACACCGCTTACAACCTGTATTCTCGAAGAAGATTCTCAACCGCCACGGGGTCAGCCATAACGGAAAGGACGTCTTCAGCGCGGCCATCTTCTGCCAGCTTGGCCGCAAGAGCAGCCATCCTGGCAACACCCTCGGCGCGGCCCTCAGCACGGCCCTCAGCACGACCCTCAGCGCGGCCCTCAGCGCGGCCCTCGGCCAGGCCTTCCTCGCGGCCCTCGGCAATACCCTCGGCGCGGCCTTCTGCCAAGCCTTCGGCGATGGCATCAGCGCGGGCCTCTTCCAGCAAATCTCTTACGGTCATCACGGAGCCCACCCACTCTCTGTCCTCATTGGCCGTGGAGACTTCGGCATCCATGGCGCTCACGAGCTTGTCATCTGGCGCTACGGAGCCTCTTTGAATATATTCTAGCAGATTACGCAGCCCCTCACTGGGCGCGGCAGCGGCGGCCCGTGCGTTCAGCACCACCCACGTGGAGCCGGTTTGAGCCGCAAGGGCCGGATTCTCCCGGCAAAGACGGTCGAAGGTGTACACGGGAAGGCCTGCGCCGGGCCAGTCGAAATCACAGGCAAAGATGATGTAGCTGTCGCGCAAATCCCTCCACGACGAGCCCTGGTCGAGCAACCCCGAATCGATGCTCGCTTGATAGTAGCGCAGACGGCGCCCCAAATCGGCATGGGGATTGGCCTGCATCTCCACATCGATGACGCCCAAGGCCGTCTCAGCGTACACATCGAGCCGCACCCCGCGGGATGCCACGGCGGGCTGGAGCACCTGCTCCCGGTTGAGATAGGAGATGGCACTCACTTCGGTACCGAGAACGCGCTCTAAAAAGCCCCGGCAAATATCCTCGCGGCAGAGCACGCGTCCGAACATGAAGTTGTTGGATATGGTAATACGGCTGGTCATGGCAGCCCCCTTTCCTCTCGGCGGCTGTCCCCGTCTCCGGGTTAGGGGCTCCCCAGCCTCAGTTTCACCACTGGTGAAACTGTAAGAACATTTGTTCCATTATAAGATCGTGAGATAGCGAATGCAAGAGGAAAAAGTACTGATTTGAAAAGAGAGACCCCTTCTAAACGAAGGGCCGCCCCTTTCAGGACGGCCCTCCGCAGCGCAAGGCAAAATTGACGACTTCGCTTCCCTACCTCAGCTTCTTCGCCAGAAGCTCGTTGATGATCTTGGGGTTGCCCTGGCCGCGCATGGCCTTCATGCACTGGCCCACGAAAAACCCGATGAGCTTGTCGTTGCCGTCGCGGTAGCGGGCCACCTCGTCGGGATTGGCGGCGATCACCTCGTCCACCACCGCTTCGATGGCGCCGGTATCGGACACCTGCTTCATACCGCGGGCCTCCACAATGGCCTCGGGGTCGGCGTCCTCGTCCATGATGGCGGCGAACACCTCCTTGGCCTGCTTGGAGGAGATGACATCGGCGACCGTCAGCTTCACGAGGGCCACCGCGCGGGCGGCCGAGAGCGGCGTGGCGACCAGCGCCTCGCCCTCGTGGGCATTGAGCCACGCCGTCACATCGTTGATGATGAGGTTCGCAAGCGGCTTGGCGAACGCGCCGCCGTCGGCCTCGGTGGCAGCCAGCGCCATGCACTCGTCGAAGAAGTCTGCGGTAGCGCGGCGTTCCACCAGGTGGCGAGCATCGTAGGAGGTGAGCCCGAAGTCAGCGGCGTAGCGGGCCGCCTTCTGGTCGGGCAGCTCGGGCAGCTTGGCTCGCACCCCTTCGATGAACTCGTCGGTGAGATCATAGGGTGCCAAGTCGGGCTCGGGGAACAGGCGGTAGTCGTCAGCGGTCTCCTTCACGCGCATGACGATGGTGCGCTTGGCGGACGGGTCCCAGTGACGCGTCTCCTGGTAGATGACGCCCCCCTCTTCCAGCACCTCGGCCTGACGGCAGATCTCATAGGCCAAGCCGTCGTGGAGGTTCTTGAAGGAGTTCATGTTCTTCAGCTCGGTCTTGGTGCCGAAAGCAGTGGTGCCGCGACGGCGCAGGGACACGTTGCCGTCGCAGCGAAGGCTGCCCTCCTCCATGGAGCAGTCGGAGATACGTAAGGCCAGGTAAATCTGGCGCAGCTTCTGCATGAACAGGCGCGCCTCCTCGGGCGTGCGCAGGTCGGGCTCGGTCACCAACTCGATCAAGGGCGTGCCGGCGCGGTTGTAGTCTACCAGCGAGTGCGTGGCCCCGGCGATGCGGCCCTCCCCGCCGCCGAGGTGCACCATCTTGCCGGCGTCCTCCTCCATGTGGATGCGGGTGATGCCCACATGGGCCACGTACCCGTCCTCGGTGCGCGTGATGTTGCCGTCGCGCTCACCGGGCGCAAGCGCGTCCAGGCGGTAGCGCTCGGCGGCCCCGCGGCCGTCCACATCCAGATCCAAGTGACCGCGCATGCAGAAGGCGATGGGGCCCTGGGTGGTTTGGAAGTTCTTCGCCATATCAGGGTACATGTAGTTCTTGCGGTAGAACATCGAGTGCTTCTCGATATCGCAGTTGGTGGCCAAACCCGCCAGTACGATGGACTCGATGGCCGCGCGGTTGGGCACGGGAAGCGCCCCGGGCAGCCCCAGGCACACCGGGCAGGTGTGGGTGTTGGGGGCCGCGCCGAACTCCAGCTTGCAGCCGCAGAACATCTTCGTCTCCAGAGTGGTCAGCTCGGCGTGGATCTCCAGGCCGATGACGGCCTCCCAGGTCTCGAATACCTCTTCCAGCGTCTTCATTTACGCACCCACCTTTCCGTCGGCGTAGTCGGGGGCCACCGGCGCCGGACCGTAAACGGTCTCCAGGGCCGCTGCGGCGCGGAGCATGTTCGCGTCCTTGAAGGGCGGCGCGATGAGCTGCACGCCCACGGGCAGGCCCGTGTCGGCGCCCAGGCCCACGGGCACGGACATGCCGCCGTTGCCGGCGATGTTGATGGAGATGGTGAACATGTCGCCCAAATACATCTCGGTGGGATCGCCGATCTCGCCGAGCTTGAAGGCCGTGCGCGGGGCCACCGGCGCGAGGATGCAGTCCACCGACTCGTAGGCGACGGCAAAGTCGCGGGTGATGAGGGTGCGCACCTGCTGGGCCGGGTAGTAGTACGTATCGTACACGCCGGCCGACAGAAGGTAGCTGCCGAGCATGATGCGGCGGCGCGCCTCGGGCCCGAAACCGCGGGCGCGGCTGGCCTCGTACTGGCTGCCCAGGTCCTTGTGGCCCGGATCGCAGTAGCCGTAGCGCACCGAGTCGAAGCGGGCCAGGTTGCTGAAGGCCTCGCAGGGACCCAGCACGTAGTAGGCGCTCATGGCCGCCTGGGCATGGGGCAGCTCCACTTCCACGAGCTCGGCGCCCATCTTCTCCAGGGCGAGGGCGGCCTCCTGGGTCTTGGCCCTCACCTCGGGGGCCAAGCCGGCGGCTTCCAAGAACGCGGGCACGACACCAATCTTCATGCCGCGCACCCCCTCGGCGAGGTTCGCCGTGAAGTCCACGTCGCTCGGCTGGCTCGTGCAGTCCAACGCGTCGCGGCCGGCGATGGCGTTCAGAACGAGCGCCGCGTCTTCCACCGAGCGGGCGAAGGGGCCCACCTGGTCCAGCGAGCTGCCGAAGGCCACCACGCCGTAGCGCGAGACCACGCCGTAGGTGGGCTTCACGGCCACCAGGCCGCAGAAGGAGCCGGGCTGGCGGATGGAGCCGCCGGTATCGGAGCCGAGAGACACGGGTACGAGGCCCGCCGCTACAGCCGCGGCGCTGCCACCCGAGGAGCCGCCGGGCACGCGCTCGGTATCCCACGGGTTACGCGTGGGCCCGAAGGCGGAGGTCTCGGTGGAGCCGCCGAAGGCGAACTCGTCCATGTTCAGCTTGCCGATGGGCAGCGCCCCGGCCCGCAAGGTGCGCTCCACACAGGTGGCGGTGTAGGGCGACACGTAGTCGCGCAGCATGTTCGAGGCACAGGTGGTGTGAGTGTCCGTCAGGTTCAGGTTGTCCTTGTAGCCCACAGGCACGCCGGCCAGAGGGCCCATCTCAGCCAGGCGCCCCTCGGCGATGGCCCCGTCGATGCGGGCAGCGGCATCCAGGGCCAGCGCCTCGGTAGTCTCCAGGAAGGAATGCACTACCCCGTCGGCGGCCTCGATGCGCTCGAAGGTACCGCGGGCCACTTCAGCAGCGGAGAACTCCTTGGCGGCGAGCCCCGCCTGGAGCTCGCCGATGGACATGCTTCCGAACGGCGTTGCCATTAGCGGTCACCCCCCTCACCCAGAATGGACGGGATGAGGAAGCTGCCGCTCTCCTGCTTCGGGGCGTTCTCCAAGGCCACGGCCTGGGTGAAACTGCCACGCACCGCGTCGTCGCGCATGACGTTCGACAGATCGCCGATGGGATGGAACGTGGGCTCCACGCCATCCAAGTCGAACTCGGTGATGGGCGCGAGGCTGTCGATGATGGCGTTCAGGTCGGCCGTCATGGCGACGACCTCCTCCGCCGTAAGACCGATGCGGGTGTACTCGGCAATGCCCCGCACATCAGCCTCGGAAAGATGCTGCGTCATGGCTGAGCGCTCCTTCTCGATTTCCGTAAGTTAACTGCCCTATGATAGCAAAAAGCGTGACTGCAAAACGCGCCGCCCCAGCGAGTGCGAAGATTTAGCAATTGAGCAGGGCAGTTTTTGCGTCAAATCTAGAGTTATGAGCGTCTCGCTTCCCCACACCGCACGGCAGTTTGGAAGGCAGTCGGCAAAACGCCCGATCAGAGCATTGCAGAAAACGATAAACCCTTCGAACGCGGGACGAGCGAACCCCCGAGACGCTCATAACTCGAAATTCGATGCATTTTCCGACCCCTTCGTCGACCGAGACTCCTAGGCGCAAAGCCGCTCCCCTCAAGCTACGGCCTTCACAGAGGGAAGGCGCCCCAAGCGCCCTACAGCCCCCGGGCCCGAGCAGCCTCGGCCAGGGACGCCTCGGTAATGGGCTCCCCCTCGGACACGTACACCGCCAGGCACGGAAAGCTCGGCTTGGCGGACATGAGGGCGCCCGCCTCCAAGCCGAACGACCTCTCCAAGTGCGCGAGTACCGCGCGCACGTTGGCCTTGGTCATGCCCGCGCGGCGCAAGGGCGACACTACCCCGGCCTCAGCGAGCGCCTTGAAGCCGGGGCGACGCGCAGGGTCATCGGAGGCATTGGTGCCGTCGACGATGACCGTGAAGCCGTCGGCGGCAGCCGCCTCGCGCACCTTCTGGAAGATGAAGCGCTTGCAGCGGTAGCAGCGATCGGGCGGGTTCTCGCAGATTTCGGCCTGCGCGAGCACGTCGGCCTCCATCACCGTGAGCGGCACGCCCAGAGCCTCGGCCACACGCCGGGCGTCATCCAGTTCGAAGTCCGGTTGGAAGGCAGTCTTCACCAGGTAGGCACGCAATTCGCAGCCAGCGAGCTTCGCCGCCGCCAGCAGAAGCGACGAATCGCAGCCGCCGGAGAAGGCCACGGCCAGCCTCGGCTCCCGAAGCAAGTACATCTCCAACGGCTCGCCGAACAGATGCTGGCCGGGCCCCACATCCTCGGTGTCCTCGGCGATATGCGCCTCGTAATCGGCAGCCGTGCGGCTGTCCTCCAGCGAGCCAGCCTTCCTCACATCCATGGGGACACCCACCGCAATCTCTCCTTCCATGCACGCGGGCGGCCCGAAGGCCGCCCGCCCGGCCTGCCCGGCCCACAACCGCCGCAGGCAATCATTCGATTTCGTTTAGCGCAGCGTGATGCCCTCGGGCAGCTCGACGGCACGCCAGTCGTCGTCGGCTTCCTCGTCGCGCTCGACGACCTCCTCGACCGCCGCCGGTTTCTCCTCCTCGACGCTGCCGAAAGCGGCACGGAAGGCATCCACGTGCATGCGGGGCACGGCGAACACCACCCGGAGCACCGCGCCGGGATGCTCGCCGATCCACGCGCGAATCAACTCGATCACCTGCGCAGACGGGTATCCGTTACGCCCGCAGCCGAAGGCGCCCATGATGAGCGTCTGCACGTTGTTGGCCGCGGCAATGCGGAAGATGGTCTCGATGCGATCGGCAAGCGCCTTGTCGCACTCGCGCTCGGAACGGTGGTTATCCAGTGCGTAGGCGCGAATGGGCTCGGCGATGACCAGCACGTCGGCGCGGCGCGTGTCCCCCTCGCGGGAGAACAGCACCTCGGGCACGTACAGGGCACGGTCGGTGAACAGCGAGCCCCGACGGTAATCGCGGTTCTTGTCGTAGAAGTCACGCTTGTGGGCACAAAGCACCGGGTACAGGTTGCTCTCGGAACACAGGATCTGCTCGGGGCCGAAGGCACCGTCCTCGTAGGCGCCGCCGGGACGCGTGAAGGCGCCAGGATCCACGATCATCGTCTTGCCCTCGCCGTCGCGGTACAGCGCCTCGGGAGCGAACGACGTCACCACCTTCGTCACCGTCTCGGTCGCCGCCGGCACAGCAGCTGGGCCATTATCGGCAGGCACATCCGCCGCTTCCGCAGCGGCCGCCTCGGCCATCTCCTCAGCCGCGACGGCCTCTTCGCGCGCTTCCTCGTTGCCCACCTGGGCACCGTCGGCGTCGGCCTCGGCCATCGCCGCGGCCTCCTTCGCTGCGGCGGCCGCCTCGGCACCCCACAGCAACCTGCGGCCCTCGCCCTCCTCGTAGATGCGGGCAGCTTCAATGGCCTCGTCGGTTTCCTTTCCGAAGGCCGCCTTCATCAGCCCTGTGTGCCGCACCGCCTCTCGCCGGCGCTCCTCACGCTGCGCTTCCCTATCGGGTCTCGCGCCCCTGCGCTCACGCCCGTTATCTCGATCGCTGAAACCCGCCATCCGGCACTCCTTTCCGCCAAAGCGACACAGCAGGGGGATGCCCGCCCCGCTCTTATACGTTAAATTTGAAATGCATGACGTCGCCGTCCTGGACGACGTAGTCCTTGCCCTCTTGGCGCAGCTTGCCGGCGTCGCGGCAGCCCTTCTCGCCGCCCAAGGCCACATAGTCCTCGAAGCTGGCCGTCTCGGCCTTGATGAAGCCGCGCTCGAAATCGGTGTGGATGACGCCGGCGGCCTGGGGGGCCTTCGCACCTATAGGGATGGTCCAGGCGCGGGTCTCGGTGACGCCGCTCGTGAAGTAGCTCTGCAGGCCCAAGAGCGCATAGGCCTCGCGGATGAGGCGGGCCAGGCCGCTCTCGGCAAGCCCCAGGGCCTCCATGTACTCCTTCGCCTCGACCGGGTCCATCTCGGCCAGCTCGGCGATATCGGCCTCCACCTTCGCGGAGATGGGCACGGGCACACAGCCGTCGATCTCGGGCAGCTCGGCATCTACCGCGTCCTCGTCGACGTTGGCGATGTAGAGCATCGGCTTCATGGTGAGCAGGTGCAACTCGTAAATGGCCGCCACCTCGTCGTCGGTCAGCCCCAACGTACGGGCGCGATGACCCTCGTTCAGGCCCTCGAGCACCTTTTTGGCGACCTCCAGCTTCGCCACGCCGGCCTTGTCGCGCTTGGCCTCCTTCTCCAGGCGCGGAATGGCCTTCTCCACCGTGGCGATGTCGGCCAAGATGAGCTCGGTCTTGATGGTGTCCACATCGCTTTGCGGGTCCACCTTGCCGGCCACGTGGGTCACGTCCGGGTCGCCGAAGAAGCGCACCACCTCGGCGATGGCGTCGGTCTCGCGGATGTTCGCGAGGAACTGGTTGCCCAGGCCCTCGCCCTGGGAGGCGCCAGCCACAAGCCCGGCGATATCCACGAACTCCACCGTGGCGGGCACGATCTTCGCCGGATGGTCGATCTCGGCCAGCGCGTCCAAGCGCTCGTCGGGTACCGGCACGATGCCGACGTTGGGCTCGATGGTGGCGAACGGGTAGTTGGCGGCCAGGCCGCCCTTGTTGGTCATCGCCGTGAACAGCGTGGACTTGCCCACATTGGGCAGCCCCACGATACCGATTGAGAGAGCCATGGAAATCCTTCGATCCGATTGGTTTCAGTGATTGACTATCCTACCGCAAAACAACGAAGAGCGCCCACGGGGGCGCCCTTCGCCATGGAAATCTAACGGGCCTGCGACGCTACATCGCAAAGAGCCCGAATTGCGCGGCCACGTAGGCCACCAGGATGATGATGACGAGCACCGGGGCGATGTACTTGATCATGATCGTCCAGGCACCGGCGGCGGTGAACTTGCTGGAGATGCGCACCTCGTCGATGATGGCCTTGGGCTTGATGATCCAGCCGACGAACACGCAGGTGAGCAATGCCACGATGGGCATGAGCACCGAGTTGGAGATGAAGTCGGCGAAGTCGAGCATGGAACTGCCGGCCCCGAGCGGCTCGATGAAGGAGGCTACGTTGTAGCCGGCATTGATGATGCCGCCGGCGATGACCACGAACGCGATCACGATGCCGAGGGCCTTCCTGCGGGAGCACTGCAGGCCGTCGTGCACGATGGAGACGAGAGTCTCCACGAGGGAGATGGCACTCGTGAGAGCGGCGAATAGCACCAGCAGGAAGAACAGAAAGCCGATGATGGTGGCCATGCCGCCCATGTCGACAAACACCGTGGGCAGCGTCACGAACATGAGGGAGGGGCCGGCCTTGGCGGCCACGGCGTCACCGGAGCCCATGGCCACGAAGGCCGCGGACACGATGAGCAGGCCGGCGATGAAGGACACGCCCAAATCGAAGCCGCCGATGCGCAGCACCGAAGAGGTGAGGCTGTCCTGCTTGCGCATGTAGGAGCCGTAGGTGATCATGATGCCCATGGCCAGCGACAGGCTGTAGAACATCTGGCCCAAAGCACCGATGACCAGCTCCGGCGAGAACTTGCTGAAGTCCGGCGTGAGGTAGTACAGCGCTCCCTCCACGGCACCGGGCATGGTGAGCGTGTAGATGGCAATGCCGATGGCCATGATGATGAGCGCCGGCATCATGAACAGGTTCGCCTTCTCGATACCGCCCTTCACGCCCAGGCCTACGACCACGAACACGATGGCCATGAACAGGAGCATCCAGATGTAGCTCTCCGCGCTCGAGGTGATGAAGCCGGTGAAGAAGTCGCCGCCGTCAGCGAGGGCGGCCGGCCCGTTCACCAGGTAGGCGGCCGTGTACTTCGTCACCCAGCCGCCGATGATGCAGTAGTACGGCGTGATGATGAAGGGAACCGCCGAGGCCAGAATGCCGATGAAGGCGTACTTCTTGCCGAAGCTCTTGAAGGCGCCGATGGCGGACTGGCCGGTCTTGCGGCCCAAGGCCGTCTCCAACAGCAGCAGCGACACACCGAAGGTGAACACGAGCACCAGGTACGTGATAAGGAAGGTGCCGCCGCCGTACTTCGCCGCCAGATAGGGGAAGCGCCACATGTTCCCCAGACCCACCGCCGAGGCGGCCGCGGCCAGAATAAAGGCCCACTTCCCCGACCAGGAAGCGCGCTGCTTCTTCATTTCTCCTGCCATGGTTGTCCTTTCCCATTTCCAGGCACTCCCCTGTGCCTTTCCCAACAAGCGGAACGGGCGGCTGCATCGCGCTCGCGGTGCAGCCGCCCGTCGAAACCGTGTGATTATAGCGTGAAACCGCTGAGAGACGCCCGCTTTTCCGGGGAAAGGGGCGGCTCGCCGGGGGCGAGGGTGCGGGATACTCCGATTCACTCAGTCGGCGGCTCCGACCCCCGGGCCCTTACTCGAAGAGCTCTGCGGCGCGCTCCAGCTCGCCCACGATGGCGATGTGCTGGGGGCACACGCTCTCGCAGGAGCCGCACTGGATGCATGCGCTCGCCTTGCCGGCGCCGGTGTTCCAGTTGTAGTTCTCCTGGGCGCGGTAGGCGTCGCCCATCTGGTCGTAGATGTTGAGCGACTGCATGATGGTGTTGATGTGCACCCCTTCCGGACAGCCCTTCATGCAGTAGCGGCAGTCGGTGCAGGGGACGCCGGGCAGGGCTGCCAGAGCCGCGCGGGCCTCGTCGATCACCCCGCGCTCTTCGGCCGTAAGCGGCACGCCGTCCCTCATAATGGCCACGTTCTCGGCCACCATCTCCGGCGTGTTCATGCCCGAGAGCACCGCAATCACGTTCGGTAGCGAGCCGGCGAAGCGCAGGGCCCAGGACGCGAGCGGGGCGCCCGGCTCGGCCGCGCGGAGAATATCGGCCACGGGATCGGGCAGCTTCACGAGGGTGCCGCCCTTCACCGGCTCCATGATGACCACGGGCAGGCCGCGCTCTCGGCACACTTCGAAGCAGCGGCGCGACTGGATGATGTCGCTCTCCCAATCCACGTAGTTCACCTGGATCTGCACGAAGTCCACCTCGGGGTGCGCATCCAGCACCTTCTCCAGTTCCTCGGCGTTGTCGTGGATGGAGAAGCCGAACCGTTTGATCTTCCCCTCGGCCTTCTTCTCGGCGCAGAACTCCCACAGGCCGTACTCCTCGAAGCCGGCCGTGAGGGACTCGCCCAGATTGTGCAGCAGGTAGTAGTCGAAGTAATCCACGCCGCACTCCGCCAGGGAGGTGTCGAACATGGAGCGGGCCTCCTCGGCGTTCTTGGCAAGCCAGGCCGGCAGCTTCGTGGCGATGGTGAACGATTCGCGCGGGTAGCGCTCCACAAGGGCCTTGCGAAGGGCCCATTCAGACTTGCAGCCGTGGTAGCCGCGGGCGGAATCGAAGTAGGTGAACCCCGCGTCCATGAAGATATCCACGAGCTCGCAAACTTTGTCGATGTCGATGGACGCGGGATCGTCCGCATCCCTGAGCGGCAGGCGCATGAACCCGAATCCGAGCGGCGCCAGCTTGTCGACCTTCTCCATGAAAGACCCCCTTCTTTTTATGCGCACGCGCAAAATATAAGTAAGGCCATCATAGCAGGTTAGTACGCCACACTCCAGAAGACGAGGCCCTTTGCCGGAGCGTTCTCGCCAGCGGCTTGGCGGCTCCGGGCGGCGAGCACCTCGGCCACCCAGCCGGGGTCGCGCTGGCCGCGGCCCACCATGGCGAGCGTCCCCACGATGGTGCGCACCATGGAGTGGAGGAAGGCATTGCCCCGCACGGTGATGACCCGGTGCGGCTCGCCTAAGATCTCCTCGGCGGCGATAGAGATCTCGCTCACATTCCGGCACGTGGGCTTGCCCACGGCCGAGGCGGCCATGCAGAAACTCTTGAAGTCGTGCTCGCCGATAAGGTACGCCGCCCCGCGCTCCATGGCGGCGATATCCAGGTTCGGCCCCACGTACCAGGCAGTGCGCTCGGTGAACACCGGCGGGGTGTCGCCCGTGGCGAGGAAGTACCGGTACTCGCGCCACCGGGCATCGAAGCGAGCCGAGAAGCCGCGGGGCCGCTCATCCACCGAGCGCACCACGATGCCCTCGCCGGTAAGCGCATTCAGCGACCGGCGCAGGTTGTGCAGGCTGCGACCGCGCAGCTCGTCGCTGTCCACCTCGAAGGAGACCACCTGGCCCCGGGCGTGCACCCCCGCATCGGTGCGGCCGGCGCACACCACGTCCACCGGGCGGCGGAACAGCAGGGCCAGGGCCTCTTCCAGCTCCCCCTGCACCGTGCGCTGCCCTGGCTGCTTCGCGAACCCCGCGAAGGGAGCCCCATCGTAGGCCACCGTGCACGACAGCGTCTGCTCCCGCTCGCATTCAGCAGCCCGCTCTTCCAAGGTGGGACGATGTATCTCCGCGATCCTACGCAATCAAGGCCTCCGGGCCGAACAGGTCGCGTATCTCGGCCTTCATGATGGGCGAGCGGGCGTCTACCGAGACCGGCAGCTCGGCGCGGAACTTGCGGCCGTCGGCCTGCTCCACAAGCAGTACCACCCCGTCACGGCCGGGGAACTGGCGCAGAATGCGGCTCAGATTGGCCGAGCGGCTCTGGTCGAAGGAGCGCGAGGGCACCTGCAGCTGCAGGTGGCTCGGCCGCGCATCTTCCTCGCGCAGCTCAAGGGCCTCCAGCTCGAAGGCCATGATCTGGCTGCCGCGGTCGTTTACCTCGAATTTGCCCTTCACCTTCACGATGGCGTCGTCACGAATGGCCTCAGCGTTCTCATCGTACTTGAAGCAGATGCATTCCACATGGCCGGTGGTGTCCTCCAGGGTGAACGTGGCCATCTTCGTCTGACGTTTGGTCAGCTTCACCACCACATTGGACACCATGCCCACGAAGATGGCGTTGCGGATCTCGGCGGTGCGCTCGGCCAGATCGCCCAGGGAGAACTTCGTCATGCGGGACAGCGCTCCCTCGTAGGGCGCCAAGGGATGCTCGGACACGTAGATGCCCATGATCTCCTTCTCGTAGGCGAGCTTCGTGCGCTTGTCCCACTCCACGCCGTCCGGCTCGGGCACGTCCTCCTGGAAGCCCGAATCGGCATCGTCGGCGAATAAGTCGAACATGGACACCTGGCCCCGGTCGCGGTCCTTCTGGCGCTTCGCCGCGCCCTCGAGCATCGGCGTCTCCTCGATGAAGTGCATCATCTGCTTGCGCGTGTAACCGGTGGAGTCGAAGGCGCCGCCCTTCACGAGGGCTTCCAGGGTCTTGCGGTTGTAGGCCTTCGCGTCCACGCGGTTCACGAAATCGTGCAGCGACGAGAACGGGCCATTCTCCTCGCGCTCCTCGATGATGGCGTCGGCCACGTTCTTGCCCACGCCGCGCACGCCTACCAGGCCGAAGCGGATACCCTCGGCTACCGGCGTGAACTCCGCGCGGGACGAGTTGATGTCCGGCGGCAGCACCGGCGTGCCGTTGTGGTTGCAGCTGGCGATGTAGCGGATGAGCCGGTCGGTGTTGCCCATGTAGCTGGTGAGCACAGCGGCCATGAAGTCGTTCGGATAGTGCGCCTTCAGGTAGGCCGTGCGCATCACGAGGATGGCGTAGGCGGCCGAGTGCGACTTGTTGAAGGCGTACTTGGCGAACTTCTCGGCATCTTCCCAGATCTTCTCGGCGATCTCCAGGGCATAGCCGTTCTCCACAGCACCAGAATTCCAGTCGGCCTGGAGTTGGCGCATGACATCGAGCTTCTTCTTGCCCATGGCCTTGCGCAGCTTGTCGGCCTTGCCGGCAGAGAAGCCCGACATGGCCATGGACACCTGCATGATCTGCTCTTGGTAGACCATGGTGCCGAAGGTCTCCTCCAAGATGGGCCGCAGGCGCTCGTCGTAGTAGTGGGCCGGGGTCTTGCCGCTGGCCACCTTGATGTAGTCCTCCACCATGCCGGACTCCAGCGGGCCCGGGCGGTTCAGGGCGATAGAGGCCACAACGTCAGAGAAGCGCGTGGGGGGCAGGCGCTTGAACAGGCTCACGTACAAGCTGCCCTCCACCTGGAACAGGCCGTCCATGTTGCCCGACTGCATGAGCTTGAAGGCGAGCGGATCGTCGGTGGGAATCTCCTCGGGAATGATCTTCTCGCCGGTGCGCTCCAGGATGTTCTTGCAGGCAATGGACAGCACGTCCAAGGTGCGCAGACCCAGGAAGTCCATCTTCAACAGGCCCAAGTCGGGCGTGTAATGGCCGTCGTACTGGGTGATGATGCCGCCGCCCTTGGTGTCGCGCTTCATGGGCACGTGATCGCTCATAGGGTCGCGGCAGATGATGGTGGCGCAGGCATGCACGCCCTCGCCGCGCACGTGGCCCTCGATGGAGCGGGCCGCGTCGATGATGGTCTTAACGTCCTCGTCGGTGTCGTAGGCCTTCTTCAGGTCGGGATTGGTGTCCAGGGCCTTGTCGATGGTGATGCCCAGCTCGTCGCCGATCATCTTGCAGATGCGGTCGCCCAAGCCGTAGGCCGCCTTGCGGGCCATGTCGGCATCGAGCCCCTGGCCCAGCTTCAGCGTGCCCGACAGAACGCGGGCCGTGTCGCGCACGGCATTTTTCGCCTGCAAGGTGCCGAAGGTGATGACCTGGGACACGTGGTCCTCGCCGTAGACCTCCTTGATGTGGTTGATGACCTCTTCGCGGCGGCCCTGCTCGAAGTCGACGTCGATATCGGGCATCTCCACGCGCTCGGGCGAGAGAAAACGCTCGAACAGCAGGCCGTTGGTCAGCGGGTCCAAATCGGTGATGCCCATGGCATAGGCCACGATGGCGCCGGCAGCCGAGCCGCGACCCGGACCCACGCCGATGCCCTGGGAGCGGGCCCACTCGATGTACTCCTGCACGATGAGGAAGTAGGCCGGGAAGCCCTGTTGGATGATGATGCCCATCTCGTAGTCGGCGCGCTCCTGGGCATCAGCGGGCACCGGCGTGCCGTAGCGCTTCTCCAGCCCCTCCTGCACGCGCGTGCGGAACCACGACTCCTCGGTCTCTCCCTCGGGGAGGGGGAAGCGCGGCAGGATGGAGTCGCGCTCAAGCACCACGTTGCACTTCTCGGCCACTTCCACCGTGTTGTCGCAGGCTTCGGGAAAATCGGCCAGAGCCTCGCGCATCTCGGCCTCGGTCTTCATGTAGAACTGATCGTTCTCGAACTTCATGCGCTTCTCTTCGTTCACCATGGCTCCGGTGCCGATGCACAGCATGATGTCCTGGGCGCGAGCGTCCTCCTTCAGCAGGTAGTGGAAGTCGTTGGTGGCGATGGTCTTTAAGCCCGCCTCCTTGGCCACGGCCGTCAGCTGGTGGTTCAACTCGGTCTGGGTGAAGCCGGCGTCGGTGCGCACGCCCTGGTTCTGCAGCTCGATGTAGAAGTCGCCCTCATCAAAGCAGCTGGCGAACTTCTTCGCCCACTCCACGGCGTCCTCGAAGCGGCGGTCGTCCAAAAGCTTCGGGATGATGCCGCCAATGCAGGCCGAGGTGCCGATGATGCCGCGACCGTACTTCTGCAGCATGGAGAAGGTGGTACGGGGCTTGTAGTAGAAGTTGTCCACATGAGACTCGCTGACCAGCTTCAGCAGATTGTGGTAGCCCTCGTTGGTCTTGGCCAACAGCAGCAGGTGATACAGCTTCGGCTTCACATCCTTGCGCAGCGACTCGTCGGCGGTGAAATACACCTCGCAGCCAAAGATGGGCTTCACGCGAACGCCGGTCTCCTTTTCCACGGCATCGCAGGCGTCGGAGAGCTCCACCACGCCGGACATGACGCCGTGGTCGGAGATGGCCACAGCCGGCATGCCCAGCTCTGCGGCGCGGCGCACCATGTCCTTCACGTGGGTCAGGCCATCGAGCAGCGAGTACTCGGTATGGTTGTGCAGGTGTACGAATGCCATAGGGTGTCAGCCCCTTCGATAAGGTCGGCGGCGCACGGGTTCAGTTATGGTGTGGTTATGCGCGCTGTGTCTGAAATGCTGGGCCGTAGGGGCATCGCGGCCGCAGACGTTATCCGCCGTGCCGCTCCCCTTCCGGTCGCTCTCAAGTTCCTTTATTGCTCGGGTGCCATGATACCAGCCCACCGCCCTCTCCCGCGCGAACAAACCATGAGATTTGCGTGGATTGCCAAGAGACGGCGACTGACCGCCCGCACTGCGATCACCTTTGCCTATCACAGCGCCCTCGCTATTCCTTCTCTCTTCCCGCCTGCGACCCCTCCACAACGAGAGAGGGCGCCCCAGATGGGGCGCCCTCTCAAAACAGGCTCAAATGCTGCGGGCTGCTTCAGGGCTCCGCACGACCTTGCGGGTCGCGGGCCTCCCTAGGCGGCGGCTCCGCTCACGTGCTTCAGCTGCGCCTCGCACCACTCCAGCTTCTTCTGGTTGGTGACGAGGGTGGCCTGATCCTGCGCATCGTCGACCTTCTCCAGCTCGGCGATGATCGCGCGGCACTCATCGGCCTCGGCCTTCACGGCTTCAGCGTCGATGTCCTCCACGGCACATCCGAACCGGGCGAGCACCGTCACCTTGTCGTCGAGAACCGACGTCGCGCCGCCCATGACCAGGAACTCCTTCTTCTCCTGCTCGTTCTCGCCGATGGTCAGCGTCACCAGACCGCCCTCGCGGTTGAGCGAGACGGACAGCTCGTGACCGGGCAGAACGCCGAAGTAGCCGTCGCACCCGGGGATGCTGGCGTAGGAGATCTCACCCTGGTACAGAGCGCGATCGGGAAGGGCCACCGTGCAGCGCATAACGGCCATTAGTTGCCGTCCTTCTGCATGGCGTCAAAAGCCTCGTAGACCTGCTCGATGGCGCCCTTGTTCACGAAGCACTGCTCCGGGATGTGGTCGCACTTGCCGTCGAGGATCTCCTTGAAGGAGCGCACCGTGTCCTCCACCTTCACGTACACGCCGGGCAGGCCCGTGAAGACCTCGGCCACGTGGAAGGGCTGGCCCAGGAACTTCTGCACCTTACGGGCGCGGTTCACGGTCAGCTTCTGGTCCTCGGACAGCTCGTCCATACCCAGGATGGCGATGATGTCCTGCAGGTCCTTGTACTGCTGCAGGATCTGCTGCACGCCCATGGCCACGTCGTAGTGCTCCTGGCCGACGATCTCGGGATCCAGCGCGCGAGAGGTGGACTCCAGCGGGTCCACGGCCGGGTAGATGCCCAGCTCGGCGATGGAGCGGGACAGAACGGTCTTCGCGTCCAGGTGGGTGAACGTGGTGGCCGGGGCCGGGTCGGTCAGGTCGTCGGCGGGCACGTACACGGCCTGCACCGAGGTGATGGAGCCGGTCTGCGTGGAGCAGATGCGCTCCTGCAAGTCACCCATCTCGGTGGCCAGCGTGGGCTGGTAACCCACGGCGGAGGGCATGCGTCCCAACAGAGCGGACACCTCGGAACCGGCCTGGGTGAAGCGGAAGATGTTGTCGATGAACAACAGCACGTCCTGACCCTGATCGCGGAAGTACTCCGCCTCGGTCAGGCCCGCCAGACCCACGCGCAGACGGGCTCCCGGGGGCTCGTTCATCTGGCCGTAGACCAGGCAGGTCTTCTCGATAACGCCGGAATCGGTCATCTCGAGGTAGAGGTCGGTACCCTCGCGGGTACGCTCGCCCACGCCGGTGAACACGGAGGTGCCGCCGTGCTCCTGGGCCAGGTTGTTGATGAGCTCCTGGATGCACACGGTCTTGCCCACGCCGGCGCCGCCGAACAGACCGGTCTTGCCGCCCTTGACGTAGGGCTCGATCAGATCGACGACCTTAATGCCGGTCTCGAAGGTCTCGGTGGTGGTCACCAGGGTGTCGAACGGGGGCGCGGGATGGTGAATCGGGCGCCACTCCACGTCCTCGGGCATGGGCTTGCCGTCCACGGGCTCGCCCAGCACGTTCCAGATGCGGCCGAGGGTCGCCTTGCCCACAGGCATCATGATGGGGGCGCCAGTGTCCTGGGCCTCCAGGCCGCGCACCATGCCGTCGGTGGACGTCATGGCGACGGTGCGGACGATGTCGCCGGGGAGGTGCGTCTGCACCTCGAGCACGGTGGAAACCTCGCCCGAAGGGGTCGTTGCCTTCACGGTCAGGGCGTTGTAGATGGCCGGCATGGCGTCTGCCGGGAACTCCACATCCACAACGGCGCCGACGATACGCACGATGCGTCCGATAGCGCCTCCCTTGGCCGCTTCAGTAGAAGTAGTTTCAGCCATTTAATCCTCCAAAGCTGCGGCACCGCCCACGATCTCGGTGATCTCCGTGGTAATGGCGCCCTGGCGCACGGTGTTGTACACGCGCTCCAGGGTGGAGACCATCTCGTTCGCGTTGTCGGTGGCCGACTTCATCGCGTTGCGGCGGGCACCTTGTTCGCCCGCTGCGGAATCGAGCATCGCGTAGTAAAACGCGTTGTTCAGGTAGGCGTTCATCATGTAGGACATGACCGACTCCGTGCTCGGCTCGAAGTCGATGTCGCCCGGGATGGCGGAATCGTCCCGCTCGCGGAAGGACTTGAACACGTCCTCCTCCTTGGCCTTCAGACCCAGAAGATCCGCGTAGGACTCCTCCTTCACCGGCAGCACCTGCTGCTCCACCAAGGACTGCTCGGCGGCGTTCTTCGCGTGGTTGTACACGATGAACACCTCGTCGAGCTTGCCCTCGGCATAGGCCTGCATCACGTAGCTGGACAGCTCGGCGGCCTGGGCGAACTCAGGATCGGCCGAGTATCCCGCGAAGGAGAACACCGGCTCGATGCCGCGGTAGGTGAAGTACCCGATGGCCTTTTTGCCACAGGCAGCCACCTCCACCTCGGCGCCCTCGCGCTGCTTTTCCTTCGTGAGCTTCTCCACATAGCGAAGCACGTTGGTGTTGAAGCCGCCGGCAAGACCGCGGTCGGAGGTGACGGCTACGATGAGCACCCGCTTCACCTCGTCGTGGACCTGCAGCAGCGGCTCCGTATCCAGATGAGCGTACTTTGCCGTGCTGATGAGCATGTCTGAGATGGCGACCGCCCAAGGGAGCGCGTTGTCCACGCGCTCGGAAGCGCGGCGAATCTTGGCAGCGGCGACCATTTCCATGGTGCGCGTGATCTGCTTCGTCGAGGTGACGGATTTGATTCGCCGTTCGATGTCGTGTAGGTTGGGCATGGTCTACCTACCTTACGCTGTGGCGTCGAAGGACTGCTTGAAGGCGGCGATGGCCTCCTTCAGAGCGGCCTTGGTCTCGTCGGAGAGCTTCTTCTCCTTGTTGATCGTCTCGATGATCTCCGGCTTGGAGGCGCGGATCGAGGAGAGCAACTCGGTACGGAAGCGGACGACGGCATCCAGCGGCAGATCGTCGAGGAAGCCCTCGTTGCCGGCAAAGATGGCGATGACCTGCTCGGCGACGGGCATCGGATTGTAGCGGCCCTGCTTCAAAAGCTCCGTCATGTGGGAGCCGCGGGTCAGCTGGTCCTGGGTGGCCTTGTCCAGGTCGGAACCGAACTGGGTGAAGGCCTGCAGCTCGCGGTAGGACGCCAGATCCAGACGCAGGGAGCCGGCCACCTGCTTCATGGCCTTGATCTGCGCGGAGCCACCCACGCGGGACACCGAGATGCCCACGTCGACGGCCGGGCGCTGGCCCTGGAAGAACAGGTCGGTCTGCAGGAAGATCTGACCGTCGGTGATGGAAATCACGTTGGTCGGGATGTAGGCGGACACGTCGCCGGCCTGGGTCTCGATGATCGGCAGAGCCGTCATGGAGCCGCCGCCGTTCTCGTCCGACATCTTCACCGCGCGCTCCAGCAGGCGAGAGTGCAGGTAGAACACGTCGCCGGGATAGGCCTCGCGTCCGGGCGGACGGCGCAGGGTCAGCGACATCTGGCGGTAGGCCACGGCCTGCTTGGACAGGTCATCGTAGACGATGAGCACGGCGCGGCCGCGGTTCTCAGGCCCGGCCGGCTGGCCGTTGGCGCCATTGTAGACGAAGTACTCGCCCATGGCGGCGCCGGCCATCGGCGCGATGTACTGCAGCGGAGCGGAATCGGAGGCGGTGGCGGCCACGATGATGGTGTTCTTCATGGCGCCGTGGCGCTCGAGGGTCTCCACCACGCCGGCCACCGTGGAGGCCTTCTGGCCGATGGCGACGTAGATGCAGATCATGTCCTGATCTTTTTGGTTGATGATGGCGTCGATGGCGATGGCGGTCTTGCCGGTCTGGCGGTCGCCGATGATGAGCTCGCGCTGGCCGCGACCGATCGGCACCATGGAGTCGATGGCCAGGATGCCGGTCTGCATGGGCTCGTTCACCGGCTGGCGGGAGATAACGCCCGGGGCCTTGAACTCGACGGGGCGGGTGGCCTCGGTCTTGATGGGGCCCTTGCCGTCGATGGGCATGCCGAGCGGGTTCACCACGCGGCCGAGCATGGCCTCGCCGGCGGGAACCTCCACGATACGACCGGTCGTGCGAACCTGGTCGTTTTCCTTGATTGCGGTGACGTCACCCAAAAGCACGGCGCCGACCTCGTCCTCTTCGAGGTTCTGGGCCAGACCGTACACGGTCTTGCCGCCCTCTCCGATGAACTCGAGCAGCTCGCCGGCCATGGCATCGCGGAGACCGTCGACGCGCGCAATGCCGTCGCCGACCTGGATGACCGTGCCCACTTCGCGGGACTCGACGCTGACATTCAGCTGATCCAGCTGCTTCTTCAGCGCGGCGTCAATGGACTGTGCGGTGATTTCAGTCACTAGCATTCACCTCCATCTGTTGTGTCTTTGAGGACGTTGCGGGCGCGGTTCAGCTGCGAGATCATGCTCGCATCGATGTAGTTCCCATCCACGTCCATGATGATGCCGCCCAAGATAGACCGATCGATGCGCTCGCGCAGCACCGCTTTCTTCCCCAGATCGGCTTCGGCTTTTTCCGTAATAAGCTGGCGCAGCCCGTCGTCAAGGGGCACCGCGGTGGTCACGTCGACCACGCAGATTCCCAATCGCTCGCCCAGCAGGGCGCGGAACTCGTCGTTCACCCGGGGCAGCAGGTCGGCCTGGCCACGCTCGGCCATGACCGCCAGCACTTCGCGAAACGCCAGATGGCACTCGGCGAATACGTTCTCCACCAGCGCCCGGCGCGCCTCGGGGGTGAAATCCGGGTTCGAGAGCGCCATGGTGAGGTCCAGATCGGAGCGCATGAGACGGATGACCTCGGCCATCTGCTCGCGCACCTGAAGCACGGCCTCCTGGCCGCCGGCCCCGTTGGCGCTGTCGAAGAGCACCGACGCGAAGACGGCGACTTCCTCTTTGACGACGAGACGATTAGTTGCCATTGAAGCTCCCAGCCTCTTTGACGTAGCGCTCGATGATCGCGCGATGCTCGCCCTCGGTGAGATCCTCGCCGATGAGGCGGGCGGCCACGTCCACGGACGTGTCGGCGATCGAGGACTGGAGCTCGGCCACGGCGGCCTTCTTCTCAGCCTCGATGGCGGCCTTGGCCTTGGCGATCATGTCGGCCGCCTCGGTCTGGGCCTGGGCGGTGATGTCGGCCTTCACGGCCTCGCCCACCGCGCGGGCATCAGCGATGATCTGGGCCGACTGGGTCTTGGCGTCGGCCAGCTGCTGCTGGTACTCCGCAAGCACGCGCTCGCTCTCAATCTGAGCCTCCTCGGACTTCTTCAGAGCCTCGCGGATGGTGTTCTCGCGCTTCTCGAGCATGCCGGCGAACATGGGCCAGCCGAACTTCGCGAGAATGATCCACAGGATGATGAAGGCGATGAGCATGGGGATGAACTCCGCCATGTCGGGGAGAATGGCGGACAGGCCGCCGGACTCCTCTTCGCTAGCAAACGCGAGCGCAGGGAAAGCAGCGTTCAGAGCCAGGGCACCGAAGGCGGCCTGGGCAACTGCTTTGTTCGCTCTTGTCTTCACGTGCATACCTCTTTCTTGCCTATACGTAGGCTTTCCGAATTGAATACGTGCCGGATTTAGAGGATGAACGCGAGCACGAAGCCGATGAGGGCCAGAGCCTCGGCCAGAGCGGCACCGATGATGAAGTTGGTGAACAGACGGCCACCCACCTCGGGCTGGCGGGCGGTGCCCACGCAGCAGCCGTAGCAGGCGATGCCGATGCCCAGGCCAGGGCCGATGGTGGCCAGGCCATAGCCGACGAGCTTCAGCGCAGCGATGACGAAAACAGTTTCCACAATTTCCTCCTTAAAGGTCGTTTTTGAGCCTGTTTCCCAAAAACACTTAACGGATATGGTCTCCGGCTTTGGAGGAGCCGGCTTAACCCAATGGGGGGTGCGGGGGCCTTCCAACCTCCCGGCGCCGCAGGGACGCTTAAGATCGGTGCGCCCTAGTGGGCCGACGTGGCGATCTGGATGTAGACCGCGGAGAGCACCGTGAACACGTAGGCCTGCAGGAAGGCGACGAGCGTCTCCAGGGCGTACATGGCGATGAGCAGCAGGAACCAGGGCAGCGACAGCACGCTGGAAACGGGGTCGAGCGCCTGGATGCCCACGGTGAGGAACACGCTGGAGGCCAGGGCGAAGATGCCGAGCACCATGTGGCCGGCGAACATGTTGCCGTAGAGTCGGACGGCCAGCGTCAGCCAGCGGATGCAGGTGGAGATGAGCTCCAGGAACCAGATGACCGGCACCATGGGCTTGGGCAACCCGGCCGGAGCGAAGGACTTCAGGTAGCCCAAACCGCCCTTGGCCTTGATGCCCCAGACGTTGAAGTAGATAAAGGAGATGGTGGCCAGTGCCCAGGTCACCGAGATGGTGCCCGTCGGGGTCTTGCAGCCGGGGATGAGGCCCACGAAGTTCGACACGAGAATGAAGAAGAACATGGTGGCCAGAAACGGCACGTGCTTCTTGAAGCCGTGGCCGATGATGCCCTCGCCCATGTCGTTGCGCACGAACTGGTAGCCGTACTCCACGGTGTTCACGAACTTGTTCGTGGGGATGAGGGTGAGCTTCTTGGCCACCACGAGCACGATGGCGCAGGTGATGATCCAGCAGATGACCATCCAGACAATGTACTGGGTGACCCCGCCGAACACGACGGTGGGATCGAAGGATGCCTGGAGATGGGGCACCTCAGCCGAGAGAGTTGAAAGAGCGTCCACGTATCAACCTTTCCTATGCTATTTCCGGACCAGCTTGCTCACGCCGAAGGCAATGGCGGTGAGCGAAAGCGCCACGGCTTCCGACAGGACGAAGGGCAGCGCGAGATCGCGGGCCAGTGAGATGCAGAGGAGGGCGGCGGCGAACATGAGGATGAACGAGATGAGAAGGCAGACCATGAGCACGCCCATATGTCCGAAATTGCCCGAGTCCGTCATGTGTCTCACCCGGTACAAACCGAAAACAAGCGGGGAGAACCCCACTATGCCCGCTGCCACGCCGAGTGCGATTGCCAGTGCCATACCCTGCTTCCGTTTGGGCGCCTACGCGCTGAAAACCCAATAAACCGTAATGTATGATAACGGCTTGCCAACAGATGGCGCCCGAGACAACCCTTTAATTGGTGAGCGGTGAAAAGTTCGCGTGGTCGGACGCCCCTGTGATCTGGGAAAATTGTGCACGTGCACGAAACTTGGTTGCGCCCCCCTCGGTCGGGGTTCCGGGCAACGCTCAGTCGCTCAGACAGTCCTCGCTCGGCAGAACAGGACATTTAGTCCTGTTCTGTTCGCTGCGGAACTCGCTTGGTGAGCGCCGCCCGGAACCCCTCTCCACTCAACCTTGGTTGAAGAGCGCGTTCTACTTCCCTACTCCCCCGTGTACTCGCGGACGAGGATGTCAGATTCAGCGAGAAGCTGTTGGGAGAGCTCGTCGGGGTACGGGTTCTGGTACACGATCTCCTTGATACCAGCGTTGATGAGCATCTTGGCGCACACGACGCAGGGCTGGGTGTTCACGTAAATAGTGGCACCGTCGATATCGGTGCCGAAGCGGGCCGCCTGGATGATGGCGTTCTGCTCGGCGTGCAGGCCGCGGCAGATCTCGTGGCGCTGGCCGCTCGGCACGCCGAGCTGCTGGCGCAGACACCCGGTCTCAGAGCAATGGGCCAGCCCGGTGGGCACGCCGTTGTAGCCCGTGGCCAGGATGCGGCGGTCCTTCACGATGATGGCCCCCACCCCGCGGCGCAGGCACGTGGTGCGCTCGGCCACCTGGTTGGCCAGGCCCATGAAGTACTCGTCCCAGCTGGGGCGGTTATCTGCTGACATTGGTGCTCCTTCCCATCGCGCCCCTGCTACTTCGTGCCGAAGATACGGTCGCCGGCGTCGCCGAGGCCGGGCACGATATAGGCGCGGTCGTTCAGCCCCTCGTCAATGGAGCAGGTGTAGATACGCACGTCGGGATCGGCCTCAAGCACCGCCTCGATACCCTCGGGCGCGGCCACGAGCACCATGAGCTTGATGTTCTTCACGCCTTGCTTGCGCAGGTACTGGATAGCCGCCACGGCCGATCCGCCGGTGGCGAGCATCGGGTCCACCACGAGCACGTCGCGCTGATCGATGCTGTCGGGCAGCTTCGCGTAGTACTCGTGGGGCTCGTGGGTCTCGGGGTCGCGGTACATGCCCACGTGTCCCACGAAGGTGGAGGGCATGAGCTCCTGCAGGCCGTCCACCATGCCCAGCCCGGCGCGCAGGATGGGCACGATCACCATCTTCTTGCCCGCCACCTGCTTGCAGTCGGCCGTGCAGATGGGGGTCTCCACCTTCACGTCCTCCAGGGCCAGATCGCGGGTGGCCTCGTAGCCCTCGAACAGGGCCAACTCGCGCACGAGCTGGCGGAAGTCCTTGGAGGAGGTGTTCTTGTTGCGCAGCTTCGACAGCTTGTGCTGCACCATGGGATGATCGATGACGACGACGCGGTCGTTGTACTCCATAACGCGCTTCCTTTCAGTTCTTATTACAATCCTAAGACATCGACGAGTTCTTTGAGCAGGGCGAGCGCCCTTTCCGCCTTCAGATCAGATGTCGCACCTTGCCGCTCTGCAAGCTTTCGCGCCAGTTCTCTCGTGATTATCTCCGCGTCTGCTCCATCGGTATGGAGCGCAATGAAGCTTACCCAGTCAGCAAGAGCTATTCCCAGCACTTCTTCAGCAAGCGTTTCTTGAATAAACGCATCCATGAGAGGCCTACAGCGCGGAAGTCTTCCGAAATTACCGCCCGAGTCATTTCTAGGTACCGCATGAGCCATTTCACTTTTAGAGGGATACGGCTTTACATTGGTCGGATAGTCAATACCTTTTCGGATCTCGTCATCTTTACTCGTTCTCAGTTCTGTCCACCAGTAATCCCGCCATTCGGCAGCGTAACGTGCTTGAACAATCCAAGGCGTAAGAACTTTTGCTTCTCCACTAACAGCATTATCAAGATACCAGGGAACAACACACAGAACATCCATTGGTGCGCAGGCATTAGGAGCCACCTGGTAACGAAAAGAGGGTACACGCTCTTTGGAAAGCGTATACCAGCCTTTGAGTTCTATACCAAGCACAACTTCCTCTCCAGCCAAAGCTCTTCGCACGAGCCTCACATCCGGAAAAGACTGAGAGCGTCGCTCAAATACACACTCATCCCAATTGTGATCGGGATCCCAGACCGATCGAGAGCGATTCAGCGCCTCCACTACCTGGTCCTCTATAGCCGCCCCTATGAGGGAATTCAAATTAAATAGATCGGTTGCGCGCACTCCACTAATAGGATGAGGGAAGGAAAAGGAGGCAGGCAACGCCATCAAAGCTGCGAGAACGCCATTGTAAAGATCCATGCTCGTTTTATCAATAAGTGCAGGCAAATATGCCGGAGAAGGCTCTAGAGCGCTCGACATTTCTTCTCCTTTCGCACAGATTTCTCCAGCCGCTCCTTGGCGAACGCACTAATAGCTGGATTACTTTCCGAACAATAGCATATCCGAGAAAGAGCATTGCACTGGACGCCCATGGTGGCTAGGCCGGCAAAGGGATCCCAGACCACGTCCCCCTCGTCGGTAGTCGTTTCTATGAGATAACGCATCAGCTGCTCCGGCTTCTGATTAAGATGGAGTGACTTTTTCGATCCCTCGATACGCAGCCTTTCCTTCCCGTTCAAAGACGGAACATTCCAAACATTCGTGTATCCGTGCTTATGGTTCCACTTCGCCCTCATGCCGTTCCACTGCGATTCAGTAAGGGGGTTCTTCCCGTCCAGAGAAAAGTAGGGGCGTGTCGTCGGCGCTCCATGAGCCTTCAGATATCGAGCCATCATCACCATCATCTCAGCAGGAGGAAAGTACCATAGTTTATCCTTTGTAAGATACTTTCTCGTTGCCGCATTTTTCACACCACAGGCCTCATTTGCGCGACAAAGTGGGACTCCCGATCTCAGCCACTCTTCCCGCATCCATTCCTGAAGAGACACGCTCTTCCCCGTTCCCGACGGAAGCCTGGCTTTCCACGTGTAACGAGCACATACTTCAGTTACAACTGGCACTCCCCTGATAGTTTTTGAATTGACATTACCAGCAATATGAGAAAGGCCCTTATTCCAGATACATAGCTCCTCATATTGCCATCCAGCTTGTTCGAGCAGAGGATGAACCGTTGCCCAACCCAATTCCGTTCCCCAAAACCAGAGCGTAGTATTCGCTCTGGCAAAGCGAGACCAAGCTGCAACATGCTGGTAATAGGCACTTGGGAGAGCAGCATACTCCGTAGGATCACCCGGAAAACCTCCGATTCCATAGGGACCGTCAATGTGAATCATAGTCGGGGCGGGCCAATGTCCATAGCAATCCAATGCATCTTCGCTATAAAAATGCGTATTGCCGATGCAGCTATTCTCTAGTGTCTTCAATGAAGAAAATGAAACGATTTCCGCCATGGCCACGCTCCTCTCAGTAACTCGAAATAGGATTATAGAACATTAGTATGATATATCAATGTCTAGTACTCCAGTCCCGGATACAGCGGGTGGGCGTCCAGCAGGGCGTTCACGCGGCGGCGCACATCGGCGAGCTTGGCCTCGTCGGCGGCGTTGAACACCGTGGTGGCGATGAGCTGACCCACCTCGTAGAAGTCCTCGGCGGTAAATCCGCGGGTGGTGGCCGCGGCGCTTCCCACGCGGATGCCGCTCGTCACGAAGGGCGAGCGCTGCTCGTTGGGAATGGAGTTCTTGTTCACCGTGAGCCCCACGCTCTCCAGCAGCTTCTCGGCGTCCTTGCCGGTGATGTCGGAGGCGGTGAGGTCCACCAGGCACAGGTGGTTGTCGGTGCCGCCGGACACCAGGCGCAGGCCGCCGTCGATCATGCCCTGGCCGAGAGTGCGGCAGTTCTCCACCACCGACTCCATGTAGGTGCGGTACGCAGGGCGCAGGGCCTCGCCGAAGGCCACGGCCTTGCCGGCGATGACATGCATGAGCGGGCCGCCCTGGGCACCGGGGAAGATGGCCTTGTTGATCTTGGCCCCCAGCTCGTCGGAGTTGGTGAGGATGAAGCCGCCGCGCGGGCCACGCAGGGTCTTGTGGCTCGTGGAGGTGACGATGTCGGCATGGGGCACCGGGCTCGGGTGCAGGCCCGCGGCCACGAGACCGGCGATGTGGGCCATGTCCACCATGAGGTAGGCGCCCACGGAATGGGCGATCTCGGCCATGCGCTCGAAGTCGATGAAGCGCGGGTAGGCCGAGGCGCCGGCCACAACCACCTTCGGACGGCACTCCTTGGCGATGCGCTCCACCTCGTCGTAGTCGATGACCTCGGTTTCCGGGTCCACGCCGTAGGAGACGATGTGGTACAGCAGTCCCGAGAAGTTCACCGGGCTGCCGTGGGTGAGGTGGCCGCCGTGATCGAGGCTCATGCCGAGCACCGTGTCACCGGGCTCGATGATGGAAAGATAGGCGCCGAAGTTCGCGCTGGCGCCGGAGTGGGGCTGCACGTTGGCGTACTTCGCGCCGTACAGCTCGCAGGCGCGATCGCGGGCCAGATCCTCCACCATGTCCACCTTCTCGCAGCCGCCGTAATAGCGACGGCCCGGGTAGCCCTCGGCGTACTTGTTGGTGAGCACGCTGCCCACGGCCTCCATCACGGCGCGGGAGGTGAAGTTCTCCGACGCGATGAGCTCCACGCTGCCGCGCTGGCGCGCCAACTCGGCCCGCAGGCACTCGGTTACCTGAGGGTCTTCCCCGGCGAGAAATTCCAAAGCCATAACATCGTTCCTTCCCTTTATAGGTGTATCCACGCATCAAACTTGTATCTCAATATTCCAGCATCACGCGTTCTCCCGGGTTCGCCCCAGGAAGTCAACGGGGCTTGTTACTCCTCAAGAGCCATGATCTTCTCCACCCGCCCCGCATGGCGACCCTCGCCGAAGGGGGTGGCGAAGAACGCGTCCAGAATGCGCTCGTTCTCCTCCAGCGGCACGAAGCGGCCGGAAAGCGTGATGACGTTCGCGTCGTTGTGCTCGCGGCACAGGGCGGCGAACTCGGGGTTGATGATGTTGGCGGCGCGCACACCGGGCACTTTGTCGGCGGCCATGGCCATGCCGATGCCGGTGCCGCACACAAGCACGCCGAAGTCGGCGGCGCCGTCGGCCACGTCACGGGCCACGGGCGCGGCGTAGTCGGGGTAATCCACCCGATCGTCGTTGGCAGGACCGCGGTCGACGACCTCGACGCCCTTCCCCTTCAGGTAATCCACGAGGGCCTGTTTCTGCTCGAAGCCGGCGTGGTCGCTTCCGATGCTCACGCGCATGGGCGTCCGTCCTTTCCAACGCTGGGGCACAACGCTCCTATTGTATGCGCTTGGGCCCCGCGGCGACGGGCGGAATTCCCCAACCGAGAAAAGAATCGGAAATCGGACACGCAACGCCCTATCCCTCCTCCCCCAATTCCGCCGGATCGAAGGAGCCGACGAGATCCAGGAGCTCCTGCTTCTTGTGGATGCCGAGCTTGGCGTAGAGCCGCCGGCAGTGGGTACGGATGGTGTTCTCGGACACCACGAGATCCTCGGCGATGCGGGCGACGGTGTTGCCCCGGGCGATCAGCTCCATGACCTCGGTCTCCCGGGCGCTCAGGCGGTAGTGGCGCTGCACCAGGGCCGCCTGCTTCGACATGCGGTCCTGGTAGACCGGGGGCGCCTGGCCCGGTCGGGTCTTCGGGGCCCGGGGCTGGAGGGCCACCAGCTCGATGCCCGTGGACCGGGCGCTGCAGCCGGCCGGCTCCTCGGCGGCGCGGCGCGAGAACAGGCGCCGGAAGCCGCCCTGGCCCACAAAGTACATGAGCCCGAGCAGGTACACCGCCGCCAAAGCGATGCCCGCCAAGGGGGCGATGCCGGCATAGCGGATGCCCTCGGCGAAGGTGCCTCCGAGGAAACCCACGTCATGGAGCATGTAGACGATGCAGCCGAAGAAGCCGTAGATGAAGACGGGGTTGATGCCGCGGTTGCGCGAGGCCTGGGCGCACTGGATCATCATGAGCACGGTAAACACGCTGTACACCGCGTAGAGCACCGCCGCGAGCCACCGCTCGTACTCGGGCGCGAGAAAGGGCAACAGCAGAAACGACGTGATGACGAAGGGGAAGAACGCCTGGTAGGCCCCGACCACATCCATGTGGAGGTCCTGGTGGCGCCAGGCGATGAGCAGGGCGAGGGCCGCCACGAGGGTCGCGGCCATGGACAGCACGTTGACGAGCGAGCCCACGGAGGGGTTGCCCACGGCCAGGGAGCGCATGATGCCCGTGCAGAACCCGAGCGCCCCCACGCACAGGGCGCTGCGCCAGTAGTCGCCGATGACGCGGCGGTACACCTGGGGATGCTCCCGGGGCACATCCTCGAACATCGGCTGGTCCCGGTTGATGTCGCGGCTCTCAAGAACGATGGCCAGGGCGAACAGGGGCAAGAACACGAGCGGGATGAGGAAGGCGGTCACCGCCACGGGAATGAGATAGAGGGCGAAGTAGAACACCGCGCCCCACACCGTGCCGCCGATGAGGTTGCGATCCCCTTCCTCCGAGGCCATGGAGGCGAAGAGCCGCTGCCAGAGCATGTAGAACCCCGCCGACCCGAGGCCCAGAAGGGCGCCGCCCGCGGCCACGAGCCGAAGGGCCCAGCCGTCGAAGTAGATGGCCCCGATGAGGCAGCACCATCCGAGGAAGTAGGGGGCGATGGTGAACTGCACGAGGAAGCTCCGCGTGGCCCGGGGCAGGAAGTAGGATCCCAGCAGACTGGCGAGGTAGCTCAGGGAGAACACGAGGGACTGGCACAGGAAGAACCAGAAGATGATGCCGCGGGTCTGAAACTCCAGGGGCAGGAAGGGAAACACGCCGCCCCAGACGCTGGCCGCGTTGATGGCGAGGAAGAGCCCGTAGCCCAGGGAGGCCGCATTGGGCTTGAGCAATCGATAGAGCAGGCTGCCGGTGATCGGCCCTCCCGCGCTGCCGTTCCCGCGTTCCATGACTTCCTCCCCACCCCGGTGCCGACTTGCTCATTGTAAGGCATGTGCCCGAGGAAATGGGACCGACCAACCCCCTTCTGACCAGGTTTTTTCTGGAATTCACATACATTATGCGACAAGCGGGAAGCCTTTGTGGACTAGGATTTCGCCATTCCCGGCACCGCGCGGCCGCCCCGAGCGGGCGTGCGGGCGGGAAGGTTCTCACGGCCGCGGGAGAGCGCGGCCGCCGTACCCACGAGGAAGAGAAAGAGGAGGGACGCAATGTCTAAGGAACTGAGTCGCCGCACCTTCGTCCAGGGTTCCGCCCTGGCCGGTCTCGGTGCCGCCGCCCTTGGCGGCAGCGCTCTGTTCGGCTGCTCGTCCGAGCTCGCCGAGACGGGAGCCGATGGGAAGGCCGAGCCGGCGCCGGTAGAGGAGAAGATCGTCTGGAACCACTGCGCCATCAACTGCCCGGGCCGCTGCGCGCTCAAGCTCCACGTCGTCGACGACGAGATCGTGCGCGTGGAGACCTATGCCGCCGACAGCGACGACATGGACGACATCCAGCCCCGTGCCTGCCTGCGCGGCCGGGCCTATCGCGCCTGGGTGAACCACCCCGACCGCATCAACTACCCCATGAAGCGGGCCGAGGGCTCTAAGCGCGGCGAGGGCAAGTACGAGCAGATCACCTGGGACGAGGCCATCGAGATCATCGCCCGCAACTACCAGGAGGTCATCGACAACTACGGGCCCGAGGCCGTGTACATGAACTACTGCACCGGCAACTACGGCGTGACCGCGCGCCCGTGGTTCCGCCTGCTGAACTCCCTCGGCAACGGCTATCTGGCCTTCTACGGCAACTACTCCTTAGCCCAGCTCATGTGGATCACCCCCTACATCTTCGGCGCCAGCGTGGGCGCGGGCTCGTCCCTGTCAGCCGCCCGCGATTCCGACCTGGTGCTCATGTTCGGCACGAGCCCCGTGGAGACGCGCCAGGGCGGCGCGGTGTCCCACCACGACTACGTGGCCATGCGCGAGATGACCAAGGGAAAGATCTACGTGATCGACCCCCGCTTCAACGACTCTCTGGCCGGCCGCTCCGACGAGTGGCTGCCCATCAACCCCGGCACCGACGCGGCGCTCGTGGCGGCCATCGCCCATGAGCTCATTGCGAACAACCAGGTGGACAAGGAGTTCCTGGACACCTACTGCGTCGGCTTCGACGAGGCCACCCTGCCCGCCTCGGCCCAGGGCCAGAACAAGTCCTACCAGGACTACATCATGGGCACCGGCTACGACAAGGTGGAGAAGACGCCGGAATGGGCCGCCCCCATCACCGGTATCGCCGCCGACAAGATCCGCGCCATGGCCGGCGAGATCGCCGCGGCCAAGGCCCTGTTCGTCGACCAGGGATGGGGTCCGCAGCGCCGCAGCAACGGCGAGATGACCGGTTGGTCCATCTGCATGCTGCCCATCCTCACGGGCAACATCGGCCTGCCGGGCACGAGCAACGGCCTGCGCGAGGGCTCCTACAGCGTCAACCTCACCAGCATGCCCGACGGCGAGAACCCCGTGAAGGCGAAGATCTCGGTGTTCTCCATGGTGGACGCCATCGACCGCGGCCACGAGATGACCGAGAAGGCCGACGGCGTAACCGGCGTGGAGCAGCTGCCCTGCGACATCAAGTTCGTCATCAACTACGCCGGCAACTGCATCACGAACCAGAACTCCGACATCAACTGGGTCCACGACGTGATGTCCGATGAGAGCAAGTGCCAGTTCGTGCTCGGCTCCGACATCCTCATGACCGACTCGCTCAAGTACTCCGACGTCATCCTCCCCGACCTGTTCCGCTTGGAGCAGCCCTCCATGATCGGCACCGGCGGCGACGGTGGCTACATGCTCGCCGGCTCCGAGCCCTACGCGCCGAAGTTCGAGCGCAAGAGCGCCTATGACGCCGCAGCCCTCATCGCCGCGGCGCTCGGAAAGGAGGAGGCCTTCACCGAGGGCAAGACCCAGGAGGACTGGCTCCGCGAGTGCTACGAGACCTCCCGCGAGAAGGATCCCGAGCTGCCCACCTACGAAGAGGCCATGGAAATGGGCGTCTACACCCGCAAGAACCCGGCCGGCGCCGTCATCGCCATGGCCGAGTTCCGCGCCGACCCCGTGGCCAACCCGCTTGACACCCCCTCGGGCAAGATCGAGATCTACTCCGAGGCCCTGGCCGACTACATCGCGGCCCACGAGTTCGCCGACGACGACTTCGTGGCCCCCATCCCGGTCTACGCCCCCGAGTGGTACGGCGCCGAGACCGTCACCGACGAGTTCCCCCTCCAGCTGTCCGGCTTCCACTACCGGGGCCGTCTGCACTCGTCCTGGGGCGGCGTGGAGATCCTGAAGGAGCTGAACCCCCAGGAGGCCTGGATCAACCCGTCCGACGCCGCCGAGCGCGGCATCGAGCAGGGCGATACCGTCCGCGTGGAGAACCAGTTCGGCGCCATGGAGCTGCTGGCCAAGGTGACGCCGCGCGTCATCCCCGGCACCGTGGCCTGCGCCCAGGGCGCCTGGCACGACGCCGACATGAACGGCGACCGCGTGGACAAGGGCGGCTGCATCAACACCCTGACCACCCATCGTCCCTCGCCCTTCGCCAAGGGCAACCCCCAGCACACCAATATCTGCCAGGTCACCAAGGCCTAGGGCCGCGCGCACGGAAAGGATGAGACATCATGGCACAACTTGCTTTCTACTTCGACGGCACGCGCTGCACCGGCTGCAAGACCTGCGTGTTCGCCTGCAAGGATAAGAACAACCTGGATGTTGGCATGGCCTACCGCCGCGTCTGGGAGTACACCGGCGGCACCACCGAGAAGGGCGCCGACGGCACCTGCACCACCTCCTGCTTCAGCTATTACACCTCGGTCAGCTGCAACCACTGCGACAAGCCCATCTGCATGGCCAACTGTCCCCAGGGCGCCATCAGCAAGGACGACGAGACCGGGCTCATGGCCGTGGACGCCGATTCCTGCATCGGCTGCGGCACCTGCGCGAACGCGTGCCCCTACGCCGCCCCGAAGGTGGATCCCGAGACGGTGAAGGCCGTGCGCTGCGACGGCTGCGCCGACCTGGTGGCCGCCGGAGAGCTGCCCGCCTGCGTCATGGCCTGTCCGGCCCGAGCCCTGAAGTTCGGCGACGCCGAGGCCATGGCGGCCCTCGGCGAGCGCGGAGCCACGGCCCCGCTGCCCGATCCGGCCGAGACCGAGCCGAACTACTTCATGACCCCGACGGCCGATGCCCGCGCCGCAGGCTCCAGCGAGGGCTTCATCGGCAATCCCCTCGAAGTGGCCTAAGGGCTCGCGGCGCCCGGCCGAGGGAAACGAACGGCCGGGCGCCGCAGCGGCGTCCTTCGGGCGCTTTTCGGGCGGGGGTGCGCTACCATGGGCACCCCTGCCCTGTTTTTTCGCCGCGCGACACCAAGGCGCGCGGCTTCGCGAGAGGAGGTGCGCGCCATGGCCCAACTCGGGTTCTTCTTCGACGGCTCCCGCTGCACTGGCTGCAAGACCTGCGTCGTCGCCTGCAAGGACGGCTTCGATCTGGGAGTCGGCGTGGCGTTTCGCCGCGTCTACGAGTGCGTGGAGGGCTGCACCGAGAAGGACGGCGCGGGCATCTGCTCCACCACCTGCCGCGTTTTCTACCTCTCCCTCGGCTGCAACCACTGCTCCCGGCCCGTCTGCATCGAGGTGTGCCCCACCCAGGCCATGGCCAAGGACGAGGCCACGGGACTCGTGGCCGTGAACACCAGGAAGTGCATCGGCTGCGGCTACTGCCACCTCGCCTGCCCTTACAACGCCCCTCAGGTAGATAAGAGCCGGGGCCACTCGGTGAAGTGCGAGGGCTGCCCCGACCGCCTCGCCGCCGGCGAGGCGCCCCTCTGTGTGCTGGCCTGTCCCGCCCGGGCCCTCGGCTTCGGCACCGCCGAGGCCATGGCCGCTCGGGGCGAGCGGGCCAGCGCCCCTCCCCTGCCCCCGGCCGAGGAGACCTGCCCGAACCTCTATATCAAGCCCAGCCGCGACAGCCGGGCAGCCGGTGGCGGCGTGGCCATCGGCAACGTTGCCGAAACCCGTTAGGACGCCCCGTGATCGGACTCGACACCGCCCTCGGCGAGATAACCCTCGTCCTGTTCACCACCCTCGCGCCAGCCGGGGCCATGGCCCTGCTGCTCATGGGGCTGCCCATTCTGAGCGGCCGGGCTTCCTGGGCCGAGGTGCGGCGCATCAGCACCTACCTGTGCCTGCCGCTCATCGTGGCCATGGTGGGGCTCGTGGCCTCGGCCACCCATCTGGGCAGCCCCGCCAACGCCCTCTACGTCTTCGCGGCCGTGGGCTCCTCCCCGCTGTCCAACGAGGTGCTCTGCGCCGTCGTCTTTCTCATGCTCGGCGGCCTCTACTGGCTCTACTCGTTTCACCGCGCCCCCAGCCCGCGCTTGCTGCGCCTGTGGATCGGCGCCATCGACCTGGCGGCCCTGGCGTTCATCGCCTCCGTGGGATTGGCCTACTCCGCCCGCACCATCATCTCCTGGAACCTGTGGGAAGTGCCTGCGGCCATTGCGGCCAATGCCCTGATGGGCGGCCCGCTGGTGGCCCTCGCCGGCTACGCCGCGGGCCGCTGCGCCTCCCTCACGAACCGCCGGGCGCGGCACCTCATCGCGCTCGCAGCCATAGCCCTGACCGCGAACGTCGCGGTCTACGGGCTCCAGGGGGTCGATCTTGGGAACATGGGCAACGCCGTGGCCTCCGCGACCGACCTCGTGCCCGCCTACGGGGCAGCCGTCGCGGCCTTCGCCCTACTGGGCGCCGCCGGCATCGTCGTTGCCTGGCGGACGACGCGGAACCTTCCGACCGACGGCACCCCGCCCGCGGACGCGGGCCGCTTCCGCCTCGTGGGGCGCCTCTGCGCGGCGGCGGCTCTCAGCCTGGCGGCCATCTTCGTCATGCGGTTCTGCTTCTACTTGGCCCACCTGACCGTGGGCCTGGGGGTGTAGGGCACGGCTGCGCACATCAACGCCCGCCGCCCTCGCTGCGCACCCGCCCTAGCTGCGCACCCGGGCCACGGCATCGCGCCAGCGGGCAAGGCGGCTGGCGCGGGCAGCCTCGTCGAAGGTGGGCAGGAAGCGCTCCTCCCCTTCCCGCAAAGCTGCGAGCGCCGCCGTGTCGGGCCAAAAGCCCGTGGCCAGGCCGGCCAAAAACGCCGCTCCCAGGGCCGTAGTCTCGGCGTTGGCCGGGCGGCGCAGGGGCACTCCCAGCATGGCGGCCTGGAACTGCATGAGGAAATCGTTGGCCGCCGCGCCCCCGTCAACGTTCAGCACCGACAGCGGCACGCCAGCGTCCTCGATCATGGCCTGCGCCAGGTCGCACACCTGGTAGGCGAGGGCCTCCAAGGCCGCCCGCACAATGTGAGCGCGACCGGCCCCGCGGGTGAGCCCCAGGATGGCGCCCCGGGCATCGGCGTCCCACCAGGGCGCCCCCAGGCCCGTGAAGGCCGGCACCACGACCACGCCCTCGGTGCTCGGCACGCTGCGGGCAATGGCATCGGCGTCGGCCACGCTGTCGATGATGCCGAGCTCATCGCGCAGCCACTGGATGAGGGCCCCGGCCATGAACACGCTGCCCTCTAAGGCGTACTCGGTGCCCTTCGTGCCCGGGGCCGAGGCTGCCACGGTGGTGAGGAGGCCGCTTCGGCTCGCGCAGGCCTCATGACCCGTGTGCATGAGCAGAAAGCAGCCGGTGCCGTAGGTGTTCTTCGCCTGACCGGCGGAAAAGCAGCACTGGCCGAACAGGGCCGCCTGCTGGTCGCCGGCCACGCCGCGGATGGGAACGCCCTGCACAAGCCCCGGGTTCGCCGTCACGCCGAAGTCGCCGGCCGAGGGGCGCACCTCGGGCATGAGGGAGGCGGGAATGCCGAAGAGCTCCAGCAGATAGGGGTCCCAGCAGCCTTCGTGGATGTTGTAGAGCATGGTGCGACTCGCGTTGGTCACGTCGGTGGCGTGCACGGCCCCGTAGGTGAGCTTCCAGATGAGCCAGCTGTCGACGGTGCCGAAGGCGAGCTCGCCGGCCTCGGCGCGGGCCCGGGCACCGGGCACCTCCCCCAAAATCCAGGCGATCTTGCTCGCCGAGAAGTAGGCGTCGGGAACCAGGCCCGTGCGGGCCGTGATCTCGGCCGCGACCGCCGGGTCGCCCGTCAGGGCCTCCACCATGGGAGCCGTGCGGCGGCACTGCCACACGATGGCGTTCGCGATGGGCTCGCCGGTGGCGCGGTCCCACACCACGGTGGTCTCGCGCTGGTTGGTAATGCCGATCGAATCGATCTCGGCCGGGCTCACGCTGTAGGTGAGCAAGAGCTCGGTCAAGGCGCCCAGCTGGGACGACAGGATGTCGTGGGGATCGTGCTCCACCCAACCCGGCTGAGGGTACAGCTGCGGAAAGGGCCGCTGCACGCTGCCCACAGCCCGGCCGCCGCGATCGATGAGCATGGCCCGAGACGACGTAGTGCCCTGATCGAGCGCGATGACGTACTTCTTCATGAGCGTTCCTCGATCCACTCCAAGACGAAGTCGTAGACTTCTTCCCTACCGATCTCATTCAAAATCTCGTGGCGCATGGCGGGGAAGAGCTTCAGCGTCACGTCCTCGGCGCCGGCGGCTTCCATGGCCCCGGCGGCCCGGGCCACGCCGCAGCCGCAGTTCCCTACCGGGTCGGCATCGCCGGCCACGAAGAGCAGGGGCACCTCGTGAGGCGTGGCCCGGTAGGCCGCGGGGCTGTTGGCGCGAGCGGCCAGCTCGGTCAAGGTGGCGTAGGCGCCGGCCGAGAACATGAAGCCCGCGCGCTCGTCGGCGATGAAGGCGTCCACGACCGCCGGGTCACGGGAGAGCCAGTCGAAGGGCGTGCGCGCGTCCTTCACCTGATGGCTGTAGGCGCCGTCGGCCAGGCTGTGCAGAAGCTTGCTTTTGTAGTCGGCCCCGCGCACCTTGACGATGGCGCGGGCAAGCACATTGCCCGCCGCGGCCACGACCTCGGGCTGGTTGGCCGTGCCGCAGAGGACGGCACCGGCAAGCCCCTTCCCGAAGCGCGGCAGGTAGTTGCGCAGCACGAGGGAGCCCATGGAGTGGCCGAACATGAAATAGGGCACCTCGGCCGCCACCTGCTGGCTCACGAGCAGGCGCAGCGACTGCACGTCGGCCACGAGCGCGTCACCGCCGCGCACCGGGTGCATGCGTCCGCGATGGGCCGCAGTGGGAGCCGTGTCGCCATGGCCCACGTGGTCGTGGCCGCACACCAGGTAGCCGGCGCGGGCGAGGCAGCGGGCGAAGTCGTCGTAGCGGCCGATATGCTCGGCCATGCCGTGGATGAGCTGCACTACGCCCCGGGGACGGAAGGTGCCGAGGCTCTTCCCCGCTCCCTGGGCGCGATCCTCCCGCAAGGAGGCGGGCAGCCACAGCACAGCGTGCACCGCGCTCTCCCCATCGGCGGAGTCGAACGTGAAGTCGATGGGGTCGAGAGAGATCGCGGCGCTATCAGCCGGAGCGCCGGCCGCAACGGCAGCGGGCCCGGTTACGACAGCTGCCGGCTCGCCGGCCTCGCTGATCGGTGAGAGGTCGGTTGGGGAATCAGTCATGGGAGCACTCCTCTATATCGCGGGAACTGACGGGGCCGCATCGCAGCACGCTCGGCTTGACGGTCGTGCAATCGATCACCGTCGAGGCCAATCCACCGCCACTGGCGCCGCACGGGCCCTCGAGGACGCCGGCTGTGCGGGAAACCAGATCGCCGTCGAGCAGCTCGGGCACGGCGGCCGCGGGAGCACCCGACAGGTTCGCCGAGGTGACGGCCAAGGGGCAGCCCACGGCGCGGATGAGGGCGAGCGCCTCAGGAGAGGCCGGCATGCGCAGGCCGATGGTGCCTTCCGGCGAGCGGAACGCAGGGGGCACCGCCTCGGAGGCCCGCACCACCAGGGTGAGGCCGCCGGGCCAGAAGCGCCGGGCCAACCGATGCACCCAGGGGAGGACTTCGGCACCGTAGCGGTCGAGGGCCGCCGGGCCTTCCACGAGCCACGCCACGGCCTTGCCGGCGGGGCGCCCCTTCAGCCGAAAGAGCACGCCGGGGTCGTCCACGGCATCCACGGCCACCCCCACCCCGTACACGGTGTCGGTGGGCATGACCACCGCCTCGCCGGCGGCAAGGGCGTCCGCAGCCTCATCCACGGTCAAGAACTTCACGATGGAATCACCTCGCATTCTGAGACGATGGCCTCGGCCACGCGCAGGCCGTCCACAGCAGCGCTCATGATGCCGCCAGCATAGCCGGCCCCCTCCCCGCAGGGATAGAGCCCGGCGATGTTCGATTGGAAGCCCCCGTCGCGCTCGACGCGCACCGGGCTCGAGCTGCGGGCCTCCACGGCGGTCATGACCGCCTCGGGACTTGCGAAGCCATGGAGCTTGCGATCGAGGGCCGGCAGGGCCTCGACCAGGGCGTCGGCCACAAAGGACGGAAGGCAGTCGCGCAGGTCGCGCCAGGCCGCGCCCCGCGGGTAGGTGGGGCGCACCGCGGCAGACGGCGCTGTCGGGGCCATGCTGCCCAGAAAGCCGCCGACAGTCTGGGCCGGCGCGGTGTAGGGCGCGTTGCCGCCCGCGCACCCCAGATCATAGGCGGCCCGCTCCAACGCGCGCTGGAAGGCGACGCCCGCCAGGGGGTCGTCGCCGGGCAGGTCGTCGGAGCGCACCTCCACGAGCAGGGCGGCATTGGCGTTGGCGCCGGCGCGGGCATGGCGGCTCATGCCGTTCACGCACAGGCCGCCCTCCTCGCTGGCGGCAGCCACCACCTCCCCGCCCGGGCACATGCAGAAGCTGTACACGCCGCGCCCGTCGCCGGTCTTCACGGCCAGCTTGTAGTCGGCCGCCCCGAGGGCCGGATGAGCCGCGGCCGTGCCGTACTGGGCCTCGTTCACCAAAGCCTGGGGATGCTCGATGCGCACGCCCACGGCGAAGGGCTTGCGGGCGAGGCTCGCGCCGAGGCGGCCGAGCAGATCGAAGGTATCCCGGGCCGAATGGCCGCAAGCCACCACGATGCGGTCGGCTGGAACCGCCTCGACAGATCCCGTGCGCTCGTCGACGAGGACGGCGCCGGTCACACGGCCGTCTTCCACTGCCACATCGGCCAGGCGCGTGAGGAAGCGCACCTCGCCGCCGGCCTTCTCGATGGCCCGGCGCAGATTGCGCACCACGTCCACCAGAAGATCGGTGCCGATATGGGGCTTCGCGTCCACGAGGATGTCCCCAGGCGCCCCGGCCTGAACGAAGGCCTCCAGCACATGGCGGATGTGCGGGCTCTTGATGCCCGTGTTCAGCTTGCCGTCGGAAAACGTGCCGGCGCCCCCTTCGCCGAACTGGATGTTCGTGCGCTCGTCGAGGGGCGCGCCCGTATTGAAGGCCTCCACGATGGCCACGCGCTCGTCCACGGCGGCCCCGCGCTCCACCACCAGCGGTGCCAGGCCGGCGCGAGCCAGGTACAGAGCGCAGAACAGCCCCGCCGGCCCCGCGCCCACGACGATGGGGCGCATCTCGCCGCCGACAACGGCGGGCACCGCCAAGGGCGGCGTCGGCTCAAAGGGGCGCACGGTCACGCCCTTCGCTGGCGAGGGCACTGCCCCGTCGACCAGGGCCGCGGCCACGGTCACCACCCCGTGCACGTTCGCCTTCTTGCGAGCGTCGATGGAGCGCTTCAGCAGCCGCACCTCGCCGAGGGCCGTCGCCTTCATCCCGAGGGCCCGGGCCACCTCCTTGCGGAAGAGCCCCTTATTTCCAGGAAGCAGCGCGTCAAGGGAGACGGGAATGTTCGATGCCTGGATCATCGCCTATCTTCCTTCCCGCAACCGAGCCGTCGCGCTCTTCCCCGCGAGCAGCCCCGAGGCCCAGGCCCAGTGCAGGTTGTAGCCGCCGCAGGGGGCGTCCACGTCCAAGGCCTCACCGACCACGTAGAGGCCTGGCACGCCGCGCACCTCGCAGGTACGCGCGTCAACGGCAGTCACCTTAACGCCGCCGCGATGAACCTGGCACTGGCGCACATCGCCTGTCCCCGTTACCGGCAGGCGCAGCCCCTTGAGCACCGGGGACAGGCGCGCAAGCCCAGCCTCGTCCACCGCAGCATCTCCCCTCAGTCCGCACGCCTTCAGCAGCACATCGGCCACCGGCGCAAGCACCATGCCACGCATCAGATCTTCCCAGGTAATCGACCGCCTGAGAGCGCCTTGCAGCCGCGTCTGCCGGGCGCGCAAGAACGCTTCCGCGTCCTCCTCGGGCACGGCAGCCACGAAATCGACGGCCAGCTGGTCGCCCGGCTCCATGAGCCGGCTGAGATTGAACGCGGCGATGCCCGACACGCCGTACTTTCTAAACATCACCTCGCCCACCTCGCGAGCGACCAGACGCCCCCCGCGCCAGAGCTCCAGCGCCCCGCGCACGCGAATGTTGTCCAGCTGGCGCGGCCAGCGCGGGTCGGTGGCGATGGGGCCGAGCGTCGGCGCAGTCGCGCAGAAGGGCACGCCCGCAGGCAGCAAGCGTTCCCCCACCGCGCCTCCGACGGCCACGATCACTGCATCGGCCCGCTCCAGCCGGCGGTCGACCAGGCGCAGCGTGAAGCGGTCGCCCTCGCCGCGCGGCGCCTCCACGGCAGCCACTTCGCTTTCCACAAGCTCCCGTACCCCAGCCGCCGTGCACGCTGCGCGCAGGCAGTCGAGCACGCTCGTGGCCTTGTTGGCCAAAGGATACAGCCGCCCCTCCCCCTCTTCGCGCCATACGAGCCCGCGCTCGGCGAAGAAGCGCAGCACCGCATTGGCCCGCACGTCCACTGGAAGCAGCGAGTCGTCGCCAGGCGACGCACCGCCTTCGAACGTCGCCTCGCAGGCGCCCAGCGCCTCTTCCACAAACGAGGCGTTGCGGTACCGCCCCGCGTCGATCACTGCGTTGGAAAAGTTGCAGCGGCCGTTGCCCGTGGCCAAAATCGAGCGCCCCACGCGATCGGACGCCTCGTACACGGTCACGCGCACCTCGGCGAGCGCACCAGCGCCGCGAGCCGCCTCGGCCGCGGCCACTGCCGCCGCAAGTCCCGCCGCCCCGGCGCCTATGATTGCAATCGTCTTCATGGGCCCAGTATAAAAGAAAGGCGACCCTCCGCAGAGGATCGCCTTCGTTCTGAATCAAACCCACAGCTTCGCGCTAGGCAGCGAGGCGTCCGCGGATCGGGGAAACCGCTCCCTCGGCGGCCCTACTTGCTGTCCAGCTGCGGGATGGGGGCCTCGTCGCGCTCCTCGAGGTTGCCCTCGTACACGTAGTGGCGCGTCTCACGGGCGATGAGGCCCGAGAGCAGCAGCACCATGATGATGTTGGGGATGGCCATGAGCGCATTGGTGATATCGGAGACCGTCCAGACCACATCGCCCACGCCGATGGCGCCGAGGAAGGCCACCAGCACGTAGAGCATCTGGTAGGGGCGGATGGCGCGCTTGCCGAACAGGTAGGTGACGCAGCGGTTGCCATAGTAGGACCAGCCGAGAATGGTGGAGTAGGCGAACAGGATCATGCCGAAGATGAGGATGGGCGTGCCGATGTAGGGGATCTCGGCGAAGGCCGCCGAGGACAGGGCCGCACCGGCGGTGATATTGCCGGCCATGATCTCAGCCTGCAGGTCGGCGTTGCCGAGCATAGTGGACACGAGCACGAGGCCGGTGAGCAGGCAGATGACCACGGTGTCCCAGAAGGTGCCGGTCATGGAGACGAGCGCCTGGCGCGCCGGGTTGCGCGTAGCGGCCGCCGAGGCCACGATGGGCGCCGAGCCGAGGCCCGACTCATTGGAGAACAGGCCGCGGGCGCAGCCGAACTGCAGCGCCAGCATAAGGCCGGAACCGAGCGCACCGCCGAAGGCCGCCTTGGCCGTGAAGGCGCTCTCCACGATGAGACAGAGCGCCGGCCAGACAAGCTCCCAGTTCATGCCGAGGATGACCACGCAACCCCAGATGTAGGCGAGCGCCATGAAGGGCACGAGCTTCTCGCAGACGTTGGAGATGACCTTCACGCCGCCGAAAATGACCACGGACACCATGATGACGATGGCCAGGCCGATACCCCAAGCCGGTACGCCGGGCAGGTTCGTGGAGATAACCTCGGTCATGGCCGAGGACTGCACGGCCGAGCCAATGCCGAACGACGCGATGGCCGCGAACAGGGCGAAGGTGCCGGCGCCGAGCATGGCCCACCAGGGAGTGTTGCCAGCCTTGTCGATAAAGCCGCGCTTCCAGGCGTACATGGCGCCGCCGAGCATGTTGCCGTTGTGGTCCTTCACGCGGTACTTCACCGCGGCGAAGGTCTCGGAGTACTTGGTGGCGATACCGAAGACGCCGGTAATCCACATCCAGAACACCGCGCCCGGGCCGCCGGCGATGATGGCCGTGCCCACGCCGACGATGTTGCCGGTGCCGATGGTGGCCGACAGGGCCGTGCACAAGGCGCCGAACTGGCTGATGTCTCCGGGGGCGTCGGGGTCCTTGGTTACCGATAGCTTGATGGCCGTCGGCAGCTTCCGCTGGATGAACCCGGTGCGGAAGGTCAAAAAGATGTGGCTGCCCAGCAGCAGCACGAGCATCGGCGGTCCCCATACGAAGCCGTCGATGGCGTTGATGGCGTTCACGATCATATCCATGAATCGCACTCCTCTCCTACGGGCGCGTCGGCACAGGGCCCGCGAGCGTAAGGCCCCCAAACCCCATCGCGGTCCGAGCCGCCGCCAGAGCGACCCGGGCACTTTAACGCGCTAAAGTACCCGCATTATAGGCAGAGAAGCTGAGCGGCAATGTTAACAATGAGAGAATTACCAGCGAACGGCAGCCGCACGCCCCGCGCGCCGTGGGGTGTGCGGGGCGCGGGGCGAGTAGATTCCTGTTTTATGGACAAAAATGCTTCGAGTGAGCAGACATCCGCCAACTGAGAGCGCAAAAACAGGCATCCGGCTCGTCAAGGGCGACTAAAAAGCCCGGATTACGGTCATTTGCAAGCACCCTGGGCCCGCAAAACGGCCTTAGCGAGCTCACTCGAAGCGTTTTTGACCACAAAAGCAGAAACTGCTCTCGAAACAGCTGCAGCTAGGCTGCCAGATCGGAATCAAAAGCTCAAGCGGAACGACCCCACTTGGGCGGCCCCGGCGCTACAGCTGGGCCTTGTCCACCACGGGCACGGGTTCGGCGTACTCCTCGTCCAGATGCCCCTCGTAGACGAAATGCCGGGTCTCCCGCGCGATCATGCCCGACAGCAACAGCACCACGATGATGTTGGGGATGGCCATGAGCGCGTTGCCGATGTCCGAGATGGTCCACACCACGTCCCCCACCCCGATGGCCCCGAAGAAGGCCACGGCCACGTACACGATCTGATAGGGCTTGATGCCCTTGGGCCCGAACAGGTAGGCCACGCAGCGGTTGCCGTAGTAGCTCCAGCCCAAAATGGTGGAGTAGGCGAACGAGCACATACCGAGCACCAGGATGGGCGTGCCAAACACGGGAATCTCGGCGAAGGCGGCGCTGGCCAGCGCCGCGCCGGTGGCGATGGAGGGGTCGGCGAGGATCTCCTGGCCGATCTCGGGATGGGCGATCATCGTGGACACGAGCACGAGACCGGTGAGCAGGCAGATGACGCCGGTGGACCAGAAGGCGCCGGTCATGGAGATGAGCGCCTGGTCGGCCGGGTTGCGGGTCTTGGCGGCGGCCGCCACGATGGGGGCGGTGCCCAGACCGCTCTCGTTGGAGAACAGCCCGCGGGCGCAGCCGAATTGCAAGGCCATGATCATGCCGGAGCCCACGGCCCCGCCGAAGGCGGCCTTCGCCGTGAAAGCGCATTCCAGGATGAGCCCCACGGCCTGGCCCAGCACCGGGGCGTTCATGGCCATGATGACGAGGCAGCCGAGGGCGTAGGCGCCGGCCATGACGGGCACGAGCCATTCGCACACCCGGGCGATGGAGTTCACGCCGCCGAAGATGACCGCCGCCACGGCCACCACGATGACCAGACCCACGGCCACGGCCGGAATGGCGGGAATGGACGAGGTGACGATGCCCGAGATGGCCGCCGCCTGCACCGCCGAGCCGGTGCCGATGGTGGCGATGATAGCGAAGGCGGCAAAGGCCACGGCCCCTAGCGTCGCCCACCAGGGCACCGTGCCATCGGGCCGGGCGAAGGCCCGCTTCCACACGAACATGGCGCCGCCCATCATCTGGCCGCGCCGGTCGCGCACACGGTACTTCACCGCCGCGTAGGTCTCCACGTACTTGGTGGCAATGCCGAACAGGCCGGCGATCCACATCCAGAAGATGGCACCCGGGCCGCCTGCAAGAAGCGCCGTGGCCACGCCCACGATGGAGCCGGTGCCGATGGTGGCCGCCAGCGCCGTGGCCAGCGCCCCGAAGCTAGAGATATCGCCTTTGCCGTCGGGGTCGCGGCGCACCGACCTGCGGATGGCCGCCGGCAGCTTGCGCTGGATGAAGCCGGTGCGGAAGGTGAGGTAGACGTGGGTGCCCAGAAGAAGCGCGATCATCGCGGGGCCCCACACGATGGAGTCGATAGTGGTGAGGATGTCAGTCATAGGTGAGAGAGGCCTCCCGTAGTTCGTCCGCCGACGAGGGGCGGGAGGACCCCGTGCTCAAACAAGTCCTCGCTTTCGGAAACAATGGTGTATGAATTTTACACCATTATTTCCGAGACTGCGGAATCTGCGCGCGGGCCCCTCCCGCCCCTCGTCGGCTTCCCCGCTCCCCTTGTGCCGACCTCTCACGCGCCCCCAATCCTCACCTCGGAAAAGAGCAGTGCGGCCGCAGATGGGCCGCACAGGGAACAACTTCGTTACAGCCGATGGCGGCTACAACTGCACCGGGTTCCAGGAGCCGTCGATATCGCAGATCCAGGCCTCGGCGTCCTCGATGGTGAAGAAGGTCAGGCGCTCGTCGTCGGCGCTCGCCCAATCTTCCCCGAGGGCCACCATGTGCTTGAAGCCCTCTTCGCGGGTACGGGCGTCGGCGGTGTCGGTCAGGTTCGCCTTCCCGCGCAGGATCACCCATCCGGCACCCGACTTCCAGGCGGTCAGCTCCACGGAGGGGTTCGCGGCCATCTCGCGGTAGCAGTCCTTCGTGGTGGCGGTGCAGAACTGGATATCGCCGTCCTGCATCATGGCGAAGCTGAAGGGGCGCACGTGGGGCCGCGGCCCTTCCGGAGTCTCCTCTACGGTGGACAGGTACCACGCGGGAACGCTGGTCAGGTAGCTGACGATGGTCTCTTTTCCTTGGGACATGGGAAATTCCTTTCTAAATGAAGTTCACGGCGATGACGGCGGCCAGCATAAGCAGAATGGCACCCGTACCCACGCCGTCGCGCCAGGTGAGAGCAAGGGGGTTCAGGCGCGTTATGCCCACGCCGCCGTGGTAGCAGCGCGCTTCCATGGCGCCCGAGAGCGTCTCGGCGTGCCGAAAGGCGCTCGCGAACAGCGGCACCATAAGGGCCGTGAGCGTGCGCACGCCCCCCTTGAAGGGGTTCACGTTGAAATGGGCCCCGCGGCTGACCTGGGCCCGGTAGATGACGCCGAGCTCGGTCATGAACTGAGGCAGGAAACGCAGGGCGATGCCGAGGATCATGCCGAGCTCGTGAGCGGGTACGCCGATGCGGGCCAGCGGCGCCATAAGACGCTCGAAGGCCGCAGTGATATCCAGAGTCGTGGTGGTCAGCGTGAGCAGGCTCATGCCCATAAGCAGCAAAAGCAGACGACAGCCGATGAAGACGGCCGATTGCAGGCCCTTCTCGCTGATGCAGATAACGCCCCACTGGAAGTACACCTGGCCGCCTTGGACGAACAACACGTTCAGAAGCGCCGTCAGCACCACGAGCACGAGCAAGGGCGCCAAAGAGCGCACCACCTGGATAAGCGGGATGCGCGACGCCGCGTAGAAGCCGGCGACGAACAACGCCGCCACCGCCAGGGAAAGCGGGGTGGTAGCGCAGAACACCGCCGCCATGAGCACGAGGGACAGCACGAACTTCACCCGCGGATCCATGGCGTGCACCGCTGATTCCTCGGGCCAGTACTGGCCGATGATGGCGCGCTCAGCCATGATCGACACCGCCCTCGGCGCACAGGTCGCCGCAGGCAGCCCCCGGAGCGGCATTGCCGGCATCGGCAGCCACCTCGCCCGTGCCGTTCGCGATGCCATCCAGCTGCGCGGCAATATCGGCCGCAAGCGCCTCCTCGTCGTAGAGCGCGCGGTTAAGCGCGAACCCCGCCTCACGCAGGGCGTTCGCGAAGGCCTGGGACGCCGGGGCGGCCAGCCCCACCGCCTTCAAGGCCGCCGGGTCGGCGAAGACCTCGGCGGGCGTGCCGAGGGAGAACATGCGGCCCTCGGACAGCACGAGGATGCGGTCGGCCAGCACCGCCAGATCCTCCATAGAGTGCGACACCATCACAACCGTCATCCCCGAAGCGTGAAACGATGCGATGAGCGCCAGGAAATCGGCGCGGGAAAGCGGGTCGAGCCCGGCCACCGGCTCGTCGAGCACGAGAACCTCGGGCTCCATGGCGAGCACGCCGGCGAAGGCAACGCGGCGCTGCTGGCCGCCGGACAGGTCGAAGGGGCTGCGCTCGCCGATCTCGTCGACCGACAGGCCCACGAGGGCGAGGGCCTGCTCCACCCGGCGCGCCACCTCGTCCTCGGGCAGCTTCATGTTGCGCGGCCCGAAGGCCACGTCATCGTAGACCGTGGTGGCGAACAGCTGGTTCTCGGGGTACTGGAACACAAGGCCCACCCGACTGCGCACCGTGGCGGCAACGCCCTTGGCGGCCAAGTCCTCGCCGTCGGCGGTGACCCTGCCGCATGTGGGATGCACGAGCCCGTTCATATGCTGGATGAGCGTGGACTTGCCGCTGCCGGTATGCCCCGCCACACCGAAGAATTCCCCCGGCTCCACGGCAAACGTCACCTCGCGCAAAGCCCAGCGCGCATCGGGGGCGTTGCCCCAGTCGGCACGGCGCTCCTGCTTCTCGGCGGCCCGCTTCCCGCGGCGACGCTTCGTCTGGCCGCCGTCGTAGGAGTAGCTCACATCTTCGAACGCAAGGCGCATAGCTCCTCCTTCAGCTCGTCGTCGGACACGCAGGTGCGCACGGGCACGCCGCGGGCCTGCAGATCAAGGGACAGGCGGCAGGCAAACGGCACCTCCAAGGACAGCGCCCGCAGCTCGTCGGCCCGGGTGAGCACCTCGGCGGGCGCGCCGTCGAGCACCACCGCGCCGCCGTCGAGCACCACCACCCGCTCGGCCGCGGCGGCCTCCTCCATGTAGTGGGTGATCATCACCACGGTCATGCCCGCGGCGTGCAGCTCGCGCACCACCCGCATGAGCCCGGCGCGGCCGCGCGGGTCGAGCATGGCCGTGGCCTCGTCCAAGATGAGGATGGCCGGGTCCATGGCCAGCACGCCGGCAATGGCCACGCGCTGCTTCTGGCCGCCGGACAGCGCGTGAGTCTCGTGCTCCTCGAAGCCCATGAGGCCCACCTCGGCGAGCGCCCGAGTCACCCGCTCGCGCAGCTCCGGATTGGGAACGCCCAGGTTCTCGGGCCCGAAGGCCACGTCGTTCTCGATGAGGCTCGCCACGATCTGGTCGTCCGGGTTCTGGAACACGAGCCCGGCGTTGGAGCGGATGAAGTAGGTCTGCTCGTCGTCGCGCGTGTCGCATCCGAACACGCGCACCTCTCCCTCGTCGGGCAGAAGCAAGGCGTTTACGTGCTTGGCGAGCGTGGACTTGCCCGAGCCGTTGCCGCCGAGCAGGCAGAGGAACTGCCCCTGGGGCACCGTGAGGTCCAGATGGCGGAAGACAAAGCGCTCGCCGTCGTAGGTGAAGCCCGCGTCGCGGAAATCGACGAACACCTCCTCGGCGGAGCCGTCCGTACGGGCGCCCGCCCCAGCGCCGCCCTGCAGCGAGCCGGCCGGGGAGGCATGGCCGTCGGGCGCGGTTGCGCCCGCAGCGGCGATTCGGTCGGGAGAGGGGACAGATTGCGTCACTTAGAAGCCCTTCACTTGGTCTTTCTTCGGTGTGATGAGATTTGAGATGGCCTTGTACACGATAAGCGTGAGCACGGAGTTCAGGATGCCCTTCGCCAAGTTGAACGGAATGAGGATGGGCACGATCATGGCCACCACCGCATCCACCGGCACCCCGAGCCAGGCGGGCGTGACCACCAGGTTGCCGAGCACGGCCATGACCACGGCCACCACAATGCCAAGCACAAGCCCGATGACGGCGCCCTTGAAGTTATGGATGCGCTGGTAGACGATGGCGGCCGGCAGCACGTAGCCGATGACCACGAGGAAGTTCATGAGCGCGCCGGTGAAGTCGGCGAACAGGATGCCATGGGCCACTACGGAAATGACGCCACAGGCAAGGCCGGCGGCGGGCCCGTAGGCGAAGCCGCATACCATGGCGGGCATGAACGAGGCATCGTAGGACAGCCACGCCACACCGGGCAGCAGCGGGAACTCCACGAACGTGAGCAGCACCGAGATGGCGCAGAGCAGCGCGATGGTCACGAGCACGCGGGTGGACCAGCGGTTCGTGTTGGCCAGGGCACGCTGGGCCGTGGGAGTCTTCGCGGGGCGCACGGGGCTTGCAGCAGCAGGGTGGTTGGTGGGCTTGTCGGCCATGGGAATCACCTTCTTCCGGCGAGGCATCTTGTCTGCGCGGATTCGCCTTCCCCTCGCCAGAAAGAAAACGAGCCCGTATGAATTCGGTTCATACAGGCCTCGTCGGTTCGCGCTCCCCTTGTCGGGTGCCGGCCCCGTAAGACCGGTGCACGAACATCTGCCTCTTCCATCCGGACTGTAACCGTTGGCCCCGGATTTTCACCGGGTCAGCCTGGAAGCCGCACGGGCTTCGCAGGGTCGCGGGCTTGCCGGAAGCGCTCGGATGCGCCGCCGTGCTTACCGCCAGTGAGGATTTCCACCTCGCCCTGAAACAGAATTCACGGGATGCATTGTAGGGCAGGCGGGCCGAACACGCAAGCCCCCGGGCTATCGGCGCGGCCCTGGGGCCCATAGGCCCCGACGATGGACGCATGCCCCCGCCGTTTCCGTTCTTCGCGGAATGCGAACCGGGGCCCAGCGCCTCGCGTTCCTTCGCGCCCATCCCGCGCGCGGCGCCCCTAGAGGCGCGGATACAGCACATAGCCCCTATCGGCGGCGCCGTCGGACCGATGGCGCTCGTGGGGGCAGATGTCCATGGAGAAGGCGCGCTCGATGGCGCCAGCGGCAAGCACCTCCTCGGCCGACCCCTCGGCCGTGACGCGTCCGCGCTCCATGACCACGAGACGGTCGGAGTAGCGCAGGGCCAGGTCCAGGTCGTGAATGACCATGGCCACGGTCTTGCCGTCGCGTCGGTTCAGATCGCGCACGAGGGCCATGAGGTCGTGGCAGGCGTTAATGTCCAGATAGGTGGTGGGCTCGTCCAGCACGATGAGGTCGGTGTCCTGGGCCAGCGTCATGGCCACGAAGGCCCGCTGCCGCTCGCCGCCGGAGAGCTTGCGCACATCGTGATCGCGAAAGCGCGCCACACCGGCCCGCTCGAGAGCCGCCTCCACCCGCTCGCGATCGCGCGGCCCGAGCCGTCCGCCCATGCCCGTGTGGGGGTGGCGCCCCAAGGCCACGAGCGCCTCCACGCTCACAGGCGGGACGCGGGAGGACTGCGCGAGCACGGCCAGCTCGCGGGCGCGCTCGCGGGCCGAGAGAGAACCGGTGTCGCGGCCCTTCACCTCCACGCGCCCCGACGCCGGGCGCAGCAAACCGCTGGCGAGCTTCACGAGCGTGGACTTGCCGCAACCGTTAGGGCCGATGATGCTCGTCACCGATCCGGATTCGATGCGGGCGGAAAGCCCCTCGATGAAGGGGGCGCCCGGCTTGTAAGAGAATGCCACGTTGTCGTAGCGGATAGCGCATAGCTGCGCCTGCGCAGAGGTGCCGTCGGCGGCCTCGGTTTTCGCAGCGTGCTCAGTCAAGGCCGCCTCCTTTGTTCTTCAAGATGAGGTAGATGAAGAAAGGACCTCCGATGAACGCCATCAGAATGCCGACGGGCAGCTCGTAGGGGGCGAACAGCACGCGGGCGAGCAGATCGCACCCCACGACGAAGGCAGCTCCGGCCAGAGCGGACACCGGCACCACCCACCGGTTGTCGCAGCCGACGAAGAAGCGCACCAGGTGCGGCACCACAAGCCCCACAAAGCCGAGCAGTCCCGCGAAGGAGACGGCGGTGCCGGCGAGCACCGCGGCCACGGCGAGCATGGAGAGGCGCAACCGGCTCACATTGAGCCCGAGCCCGTGGGCCGCCTCGTCGCCGAGCGCCAGGATGTTCAGCTTCGATGCGCCGGCGAGCGCCGCCGCAAGCCCCACAGCGATATAGACGGCCGGCCAGCCCAGGTCGCGCATGAGCACGCCGGAAAGGCCGCCCACGAGGAAGGTGGACGAGCCGACGTAGGCATCGGGGTCCACGATGAGGATGGTGTTCATGCCGGCGCCGAACACGGTGGTGATGGCAATGCCGGCGAGCACTACGGTCAGTCGGCTGACCCCCGCGCCGAGTGACAGCGCGAAGATGATGAGCGCCGTTGCCAAAGCGCCGGCGAAAGCCGCGAGGGGCGTGAGCCACAGCGCCCCGGGCGCAAGGGAGGCGGCCAGCAGCACGAACAGTCCCGCACCGGAATTCACGCCGATGACGTTGGGGCTCGCAAGCGGGTTGTCGAGCGATGCCTGGATAAGCGCGCCGGAGGTGGCGAGGGCCGCGCCGGCCAGCAGCGCCGCCAAAACGCGCGGGACGCGGACGTTCTCCAGAATGCTGCGGGCCGTATCGGGCACATCGGCGCCTGCCGCCCATGCCGCCAGCTCCGGCAGGCTCACCGAGGAGGCGCCGAGCATCAGGCCCGCGGCCGCGGCCACCGCCAGCAGGACGGCGGTCGAAGCCAGGACGACAATGTTCTTCGGAATGTTGCTCATAGGGCTGCCATCCTCGTCATCTTACGGGAAGGGGCCGCTCTAACCGCGCGCGGGCTGCCCGTAGAGGCTGTCGAAGAGCCCCTGGTAGGCATCGGACCAGTGCGCGTTGGGCTTGGAGAGGTACAGGGTCGGGTCCAAGGTGATGTAGCGCCCGTTCTGCACCGCCGACAGGCTGGACCAGGCCGGGTTGGCCGCCGTGGCCTCCTCCAAGTTGCGCATGGCCGCCTCGGCATCGTCGCCCATGGGGATGACGAAGATGAAGTCGGGATCCATCTCGATAACCGCTTCCAGGCTGAAGTCCTTCAAGAGGCTGCGATTCTCGCCGGCCAGGTTGTTCACGCCGAGGTCGGCCAGCATGGCGCCGGTCTGGGTCTCGGGGGCCTGCACGCGGGTGCCGCCGGAGAACGTGGTGAGCACGAGCGCCGTCGGCGGGTTCTCGGCCGGCACCTGAGCCACGATGTCATCGATGGCCTGCTCCACCGCAGCCGCGTTCTGCTCGTAGAGATCCTCGCGGCCGGTGATGTCGGTGAAGGTGCGCATGAGGCGCAGGTAGTCGTCGAACGTGGTCACCTGAAAGTACGCCACGGGAATCCCGGAGCCCACGAGCGCGTCGCGCAGGTCGGCCTGGCTGGAATCGCCGCCGCGGCCGCCGGTGCCGCTCGTCATGATGACGAAGTCGGGGTCAAGCGCGATGATAGCCTCCAGGTTCACGCTGGCGAAATCGCCCACCGTGGCCACATCGGGGCTCGCGATGGTCCAGCCCGCCGCCTGAAGGGCGTCGTCGGACACACCCACGAGCGTGCCGCCGGCGAGCTCCCAGGCATTCGCGAAGCTGCCCATGCAGGCCACCACGCGCTGGGGGTTGTCCACGGTCACCTCGTTGCCCAAATCATCGGTGAAGGTGACCGGCCCGGGCACGGCATCATCGGCGCCGGCCGCATCGGATGCGGGAGCCTGCTGCTCCGGGGCGGCGGTGTTGTCGGCAGCCGGAGCGGCGGCCTCCTGCTGGCCGCACCCAACCAGGGCCAGGGCGAGCGCCGCTGCGGTGGCACATAGGACGATTCTCTTCATGCTAGTTCTCCTCTTCTTCCAGCTTCTGGCCGTGGGCGCAGTAGTCATCCTGGGCCAGGATGTCGCCGTCGTGGTAGTAGGCGGCTCGCGCCCGGCAGCCGCCGCAGCCGTCCTTGTAATCGCACGTGCCGCAGGCGCCGGAATAGGCCTGGGTGCGCAGGCGCTCGAAGACGGGGCTCGTCTTCCAGATCTCGTCGAAGGGCTGCATTCGCACGTCGCCGGCTTCCTCGGTCATGTAGGCGCAGGGGCGCACGATGCCCTCGCTGCCCACGACGCAGTAGGTGAGCCCGGCCAAACAGCCGCGGGTAAAGCGCGTGTCGATACCGAGCTGCTTGGCCACGCGGGTGAACTGCGGGGCGCAAGTAGGCTTCACGTCGATGGACACTTCCGCCGACTTCCGCATGATGTCGCGCAAAAGCGCCTCGTTCTCAAGCACCTCCAGACTCGTCTCCTGGATATACTCGCCCCGGCCCACGGGGATCAGGAAGAAGATGTAGTGGGCGATGGCGCCGATCTCTTCGGCGAAGTCGGTGATGGCGCACACCTCGTCGCGATTCCAGTCCACCACGGTAGTGTGCAGCTGGAAGGGCAGGCCCGCGCGCTTGCAGGCCTCGATGCCGGCACGGGTGAGCTCGTAGGCGTTGGCCAGGCCGCGGAACTTGTCGTGCTTCTCGGGCACGAGACTGTCCACGGAGATGCCCATGGCGCAGGCGCCGGCCTCCTTCAGCTTCTGGGCCACTTCATCGGTGATGAGCGTGCCGTTGGTGCCGAACACCGGACGCAGCCCGCAGGAAGCCGCGTGGGCCACCAGCTCGTAGATGTCGGGGCGCAGAAGCGGCTCGCCGCCGGAGAAGATCATGATTTTGAAACCGGCCTTGGCGATCTCGTCGATCATCTTCTTCGCCTCGTCGGTGGAAAGCTCGCGATCCGTGGCCTCCTCGGCATCTTGGTAGCAGTGCACGCACTTCAGGTTGCACTGGTTCGTGGTCATCCACGATACGATCATGGGATTCTCCCCTTTCCTATGGTCTCACTGCATGCTTCTCGAGCATAGGAAGAGCATAGCCGCGAAGGCGCCGGCCGGGCATCACCTGAACGGCCTAGGTTGGACGCAACAAAAGTAGGTTCAGGCTAACTGGTAGGAGAAATCGCGAACCGCCTCGGCCACGGCGGCCCGACGCTGGGCAGTACGGCCGGCTTGGGACCAGGGTGCGTCCTGGGTGAGCCGGACCAGGTCATCGCGGGTGTAGAGGAACGCGTCGTCGATGGATGCCACGCGGCTATCGATGGCCGCATGCCCCGCCGACACGTCGACGAGCAGCATCGCACGGCCGCGGCGGCTGCGCATGGCCGCTCTCACGGCTCGCTTGTCGAGCAAGGGCACCGCGCCGGGTGCGGCCACGACGATGTCGGCGTTGCCGAGGGCCACGGGCAGCGCCTCGGCGGAAACGACCGGCGAGGCCTGCGCGGCCCCGTGCGGGGCGGGAGCTGCGCCGACGAAGGAGAAGCGCCCGACGCCGGCCTGGGCAAGAGCGGCCACCGCGGCGGCCACAAGCCCGTCATCGCCCACGGCGAGCACCTGCCGCCGGTCAAGGTGGTCGAACACGCGCCGCGCCAGCTCGGCCACGGTCGCGCCGAGTGCATCGGCCGTTTCCGCGCCGTCTGCCACGGCCAATCGGGCCGCAAGGGCGCGGGCCGCATCGCCGAGCGCCTCGAGCCGCGGCCCAAAGGAGCCCCGCGCCCGAGCCGGGGCAACCCCAGCGCACCAGGCCGCGGCCATATCCTCATCAGCGGCCGCAAACTCGTCGATGGCGGCCACCGCGGCGAACAGGTGGGCCGCCGCATCGGCGCCCTCGGCAAAGTAGCCGTGGGCGGCCAGATCAGCCCCCGCATTCGCCGCACTGTCGAGCAGCCCCAAGACAAGATCGTAGGAATCCACGCCGTCCTCCACGACGGCGTACACCTCGAAGCGCTCCCCCGTCGCCAGCACGAGCGCCTCAGCCACGCTCCAGTGCCCGGCAAGCACCGTCAGCACGGCGCCCAGGGCGCCCTCCCCGGCAAGGGATGCGGACAAGGGAAGGAAGGGCGCCCTGCGCGGGTTGACACCGACCATGACGAGCGTCATGGCGTCACCCAGCCGAAACGGCGATCAGCGCGAGCATAGCCGCAAAGCCGCCGATGGAGAGGAGGGCTCGGGTGCGGGTGCCCACCGCGCAGGGCGCGAGGAAGGAGAAGACGGCATAGAGGCTCCACACCGCCGACACGAGAAGAGACAAGACAATACGCGGCCAGAGGTAGCCCACGCTTCCCTGGCAGTGGAAGTGGGTCATGGCCGCCGAGAGCGCCACCATATGGGTGAATCCGATGAGCATGGCCCCAACGAACACCACGAGCCCCGCAAGGGCCGCAGCGCGGGCGATGGTGGCCAGGGTATCGAGGGCCGGCGTATCGAGCGAGAACAACTTGGCGGATCGACGCGCCATAAGGCGGCGTTGGTACAGCAGAAGCCCCGAGGCCGCCGCGCTCACCGCGAAACAGGCGCAGGCCGCGAACACGAGCACGATATGGGGCACGAGCAGGGGCCACTGGTAGAGAGCCATGTTGTCGGCGCTCACCGGATCGAGGATCTTCAGCCACTGGGAGGCCACGATGAGCAGCGCCGCCACCGGCCCCACAATGAGCGCAAAGCCGAGGCCGCGTCTTGTGACGACCAGCCCCACCGCCGTCACCACGGCGAGAACCCAGGCAGCCAGCATGATGATGTTCGGTCCCGACAGCAGCGTGCCGGAGGTGGTGGTGGACTCGATGCCGATCACGGCGGAGTGCAATGCCACGGCCGCGAAGAAGAGCGCCCTGGCCGCCCGTGCGCTGCCCTCCCGCTCGCGCAGGATGCCGTGGGCCGCCAGGGCGCTCGCCGCGCCGTAGGCCAGTACGCAGACTATTTCCAAGTAGAACAGGAACATGGGGCTTGCGGGCTCGTCCTCTCTCGTAACATCCCCATCATAGCGAAAGGGGCGCCGCCCGGTATCGCCCAAACGGGCTACATGGCGCCGTTTGGGCGCGCGGCGCGGCCGATGAGCCGCCCGACGCGACGGCTGCACAGGCGCTGCGGGCAGCGGGCTCGAACAGCCGCGCCGCGCTCCCTCCTAGCAGCGCCGCAAGATGCCGGTCTCGAAGCCGTAGGTCACGAGCGCCGCGCGGTTGGCGCGGCCCGATTTGGCCGTCATGTGGGACAGATGGGCCTTCACCGTCTGCTCGGACAGCGTCAGGCGCCCGGCGATCTCCTTGTTCGAGAGACCGCCAGCGATGTAGTAGAGGATCTGCTGCTCGCGCAGGGTCAGCCCGTGATCGGGATCGGTGACGAGAATCATGGGAGACGGGATGCCAAGGCAGCGAGCCTAGGCGAAGTCGTAGAGGTCCTTGGCGGCTTCCTGGAAGTCGGCGTAGGCCTCGGCGGCGATGACCTCGTCGTCCACCAGCTCGAAGGAGACCGGCTGGCCCTCCTCGTCCACCTCGGTCACCTCCAGCACCACGACCTCGCCTGAAGAGGTGGCCGGATGCTCGTCGTCGATGGGGAAGAAGAACCCGAACGAGCTTTCGCCCTTCAGCACCAGGCCGAGGAACTCCAGCTCGACCCGCTCGCCCTTCTCGTCCACCAGGGTGATGGTGACGCCCTCCTCGGTTGGCGGGCAGAAATTGGGGGCAGAACCTTCGCGTACCATAGAATCTCCTTGTAACTCGCCGCCGGCCGGAGCCGCTATTGGGCCCGTCCGTGACGGTGCTTTTTCTTCTTGTTGCTCGTCGACTTCGGCTTGGCCAGGACGGCGTGCTTGCCCGTCGGGGCCCCCTCGCCGACAGTCTCGGCCGCAGAAACCTCGGCGCGCTGGGCCTCCAAGCGCGCCAGGGGCACCTGGGCGATGCCCGTGGAGGCCGAGTGATCGAACTCGAAGCGGCCGATCTCGGTGCCGTACTTCTTCTGCAGCTTCGCGAACTTCGGCTCGCGGGTCTTCCACATACAATACAACGGGCAGGCGATGGCGATGGACGAGTAGGAGCCGGCGATGAGGCCGATGGCCATGGCGAAGGCGAAGTCCTTCAGGGTCTCGCCGCCGAACAAGAGCATGGCGAACACGGGGATGAACGAAGTGAGCGTCGTGTTGATGGTGCGAATGAACACCTGGTTCATGGAGTGGTTGGCCATGGTCATGAAGGTGCAGCGGATGTCCTCGCCCTTCATGTTGTCGTTGATGCGATGGAACACGACCACGGTGTCGTAGAGCGAGTAGCCCAGGATGGTCAGCAGGGCCGCGATGGTGTTCGGATTCACTTCCCGGCCCACGAGCGCGTAGATGCCCACCACCAGGATGAGGTCGTGCAGCAGCGCCACAATGGCCATGACGCCCATCTTGTACTCGAAGCGGATGGCGATGTAGACGATGATGAGCAAGATGGACACGAGAAACGCGATGACCGAGCTCTGGATGACGCTGGCGCCCCAGTCCGGGCCGATGGTGGTCACCTCGAAGTCGCCGGACTCAAGGCCGAGCTTGTCGGCCACCTGATTGGCACGAGTGGTGGCATCCTCGGCCGAGGTGGTGGTAGTGCGCACGAGGAAGCCGGGCTCGCCGCCCGTTTCGGTAGTCTGGATGACCGCGTCGGGCTCGCCGGCCTCGTCGAAGGCGTCGCGCATCTGCTCGATGGTCACGTCGCCGGTGCCATGGAAGGCCACCGAGGTGCCACCCACGAACTCGATGCCGAAGTTCAGGCCGCGCACGCCCACCACGACGAAGCACAGGGCCATGGCGATGGCGGCGGCGGTCAGGAAGATCTTGCGGTAGCCGAGGAAGTTGATGTCGTGCTTGATAAAGCGGCCGCGGATCTTGCGCACGGCCCTCACCGTCTGGGAGGCATCGGCCGGGTCGTCCTCTTCCACAATGGTACGGGTCTCGGCGGCGTTCATCTGGCTTCCGATCTCGGCCTCGCGCTCAGAGGTGCCCTCGGCCGCGGCCAGCTCAGCATAGCCCTTGGAGGCATCGATGGAGTCCTTGATGCCCCAGAAGCCGGGGTGGCGGGCGATGACCTTCGGGGCCAGCAGGCGGATGAGCGGCGCCTTGAAAATGACCATCATCACGATGTCGCAGATGATGCCGAGCGCCAGCGTCATGCCGAAGCCCTTGACCGACGAGGCGGCCAGGAAGAACAGGCACAGCGCCGAGACCATGGTCACCAGGTCGGCGTCGATGGAGGTGAGGATGGCATGCTTCACACCGGTGAGCGAGGCGGCCTTCACCGAACGGCCCATGCGAATCTCCTCGCGGAAACGCTCCACCGTGAGGATGGAGGAGTCGGCGGCCATGCCGATGGTGAGCACGATACCGGCGATGCCGGCCAGCGACAGGCTGAACAGGCCGAAGGCAGACAGGGCGGCCAGAATGCCCAGGTAGAGCACGGCGAACACGGCCATGGCCGCGGCGGTGATGAGGCCGAGGCCCTTGTAGAAGAACAGCAGGTACAGCATGACCAGCGCCAGGCCGATCAGGGCCACGACGACACCGGAGACCAGCGCATCTTGGCCGAGGGTGGGGCCGACCACCTGGGACTGGGCGTACTCGAAGGACACGGGCAGCGAGCCGGATTCCAGGATGGTCTGGAGGTTCTTGGCCTCGTCCAGGGTGTAGTTGCCGGTGATGGACACCTCGCCGTTGGGAATCTCGGACTGCACGGCCGGGGCCGACTGCACCTCGCCGTCCAGGATGATGACGATGAGGCCGTGGTCGGCCACCAACTCGCGGGAGGCCTCGGCGAAGGCCTTGGTGCCCTGGCTGTTCAAGGTGATGTTCACGGCGTAGTCGCTCGAGGTCTCCGAAGCACGGCCTACGGTCACGTTGGTGATGTCGGCGCCGGTGACAATGGGCGTGTAGGTGCCCGGATCCACCTTCAGGTGCTCGGTCTTGCCCGAGGGGAAGGCGTTGCCGAACTCGTCGGTCACAGTGCCCTCGCCGGCGTACTGGCCGTTCTCGATGGCCTCCTTCACTTCCTCGTCGGTGAAGGAATCCAGGCGGGCGAACTCCAGCGAGCCCGTGCGGCCGATGGTGGCTAGGGCCTGCTCAGTGTCGGACAGACCCGGGATCTGCACGAGGATCTGGTCGGTTCCCTGCTCCTGCACCGTGGCCTCCGACGCGCCGAGCGCGTTCACGCGGCTCTCGATGATGGCGCGGGACTTCTCCATGTCCTCGGGCGTGACCGGCTCGCCGTCGGTGGACTTCGCCGTCAGCACCACGGACAGGCCACCCTGAATATCGAGACCCTGGTTGATCTTCTCGTTGGGCGGCGTGAACAGCACCGCCGATACAACGACGAGCAGCGTGGTGAGAATGAGCAGCCAGATGTTGCGACGATCGTGCGTGCGCGCCGGCTTCTTCTTGACATTGCGTTCCAGTGCCATGGGACTTGCCTTTTCTTTCCGTATCGCGAATCTCTTCTCAGCGAACGGCGCCGCATCCTCCCTGAGCACGGCGCATTCACGTTAACTTGCCTATTGTGCCACAAAAGAACTACCGTGAACAGCCGCTATTTCCCCCTCCCCTGCCTCCCTGCCCTGTCGCAGCCGCAACGGGACCGCCCGACCGCAGTCCGAGCACCCGCCGCCCGACAGCCCGCCCCGCCCTAGCGGCCCAGCGAAATCTTCTCAAGCCGCAGCCGCGCCTATGCCCCTAAAGCAAGCTAATAGGAATGCGTACATCCGGATCGGAAAACCGAACGGCTCCCTCCACCGCTGCCCAGACCTCCGCAGGTATCCGAGACGAGGCCGTATCGGCGAGAAGGTCGCAGACCGACCTCTCCCCGCCCAGTGCGTAGGACTGCCCCCATTCGGACTGGTTGAGCTCGAGGAGAGCGGAGGAGCGCAACTCCTTGAACCGGGAAACCACCACGCCCGCGTCATTTCGAGCCATGAGCATCTCGAAGCCGCTCGGGCGAAATCTCCCGTCCAGATGAAGGGGCACAAAGAAGAGCGCTATGGCGATCACGAGAAAGAGCAGTATCCCTACAAGCACTTTGAGCATTCTGTCCATGGAGAGCCTCCTAGCCCAACTGCATTACGGAGAATGTATCACAGAGTGCAAACCGACCAAGGGTCAATGCTCCTGCGTCTTGCAACAGACGGCGTGACTTTGATGGGGGTGACGTCCCCTCGACCTCCTACCAGCCAGTTCCGGCCATTCCGGAGTCGACGGCGGCAGCATAGCGCACCTCGCCCGACGAGGAGGCCACGGATGCCCTGGGCGGCTCGTATCCCGACCCGACGCGGGGGGGGGCAGCCGGTCGCGGACAGGCCGCGCCGATCCAGCGCGGCCGTCTCCCGGCCCTCGTCTCTGCGGCGCCTGAGGGGCGTGGCCGACCCGGCGCGGGTCCTGGGCGGCACGGCCCTGCCGGAGGCCCGCCTGCTGCGCAGCCGGGCCATGTGCGAGGCGCCCGGCCGCGACCACGCGCACGGCACCGACGCCATCCTGGACTTGTACAGGTGCTGGTTCTCCGACTCCATGGTGCCGAGCGAGGGGCCGTCCACCGCGATCAGGCCGGCGTTTCTGCGCAGGCAGGCGAGCACCCGCGGCGCGCCCTTGCGGGCGAGCCCCATGTCTATGCACGCCTCCAGCAGCGCCGCGGCGGCCTCCCTCCCGCCGTCGTTGACGACCTCCACGAGCCGCCGCCCCATGGCCGCGTCGTCGAAGCAGGACAGCAGCGCGCGGTCGACGTGGAACGGGTCGAGGTGGCCGACGACCTCCACGCGCAGCGGGAAGTAGGCGCCGCCCCGCTTGCACCAGCCCTCCCCGTCGGTGCCCAGGTGCACGCGCTCCAGCGCGGACAGGTCGAACTCGGAGCCGATGGCGGCCACGGCCTCCGGCCAGAACTCCCCCGGCGCGCACGCGCACCCGTGGCGCACGCAGTGCTCGCGGGCCGCCTTGCGCCCGCGCGCCACCTTGCCCGAGTAGGCCGCCATCGCCTCGATCTCCACCTTGGACGGCTCGCCGGGGGCCGTGCCCTGGAGCGCCACCCATGTGCCGTCGGCTTCGACGCACACCTGCGCGGCCGCGGTCCTGCCGCCCGGCTTTATCCCCAGGTCGAACAGGTCGCGGGCCGCGCGGGCGTCCTCCTCGGCTCAGCGCTCGCCGGCCGCGTGCACGGCGGCTATCACCATCTTGGCGCTCACGCGCGAGCCCCCCGGCCCGGGCGAGCAGCCCGGCCGCGGCGGCGCAGGGCACCTCGGCGCCCGCCTCCACGAGGAACTCCTCGGCGGCCGGCGACACCCTGGCGCCCCAGGGAGGGTCCAGCTCGTCGGCCAGCGGGACGCAGGCGCCGCCGCCCCTCGCGCGCAGCCTCCGTCAGCGGAAGGAGACGTCGCCGACGACGGTGGCCGGCGAGCGCTCCCGCACGTCGTGGACGCTCAGGCCGGAGGGGGGGGCTCGGCGCACAGCGCCGCGCCCGGGCGCTCCAGAGCCCGGCCCATGGCCCGGGCCATGATCGCGTGGCCCTCGGTCAGGGCGCTGCGCTCGAACGAGGCGAACGTCAGGCCGCCGGACATGAGCGTGCCGGTGAAGATGTCGGCCATGGCGGCCTCCGCGGCTGCGGATGCTGTAGAATTGCCCATCGGGGATTCCTCTCTTTCTCGATTCTTGGTCGATAAGAGATCAGGGGAATCCTCCTCGTTTTGCTCCGGCTCATCGGCCGGCCTCACGGCCGCCCTCGTCGCCGGAGTCGCTATGCATCCCCAAAAAGGTTACGCCGTGCTTGCAACATCACCTCTCCTCAAGCGTGAACTCCCTTATATCGGAAGGATCGGAGAAATCCAGCTGTCCCAGGACGGCGGCAAGCTCATCCGGCACCGGCTCTACAGTGGGTCCCTTCCCCTCCGCCACACCGACCACCGCCGACTCGTCGCCGTCAACAAGCACGCCCGTACCATCTGGCCGCACAAGCCATTCCTGCCAGGTTCCATCACTCCAAGCGAGGGTAACTTGAGCCAAAGGCACTTTATCTGCAACAAACTCCTCGAACAGGCTGAGACGCTCCCGGACAATGCGCGAGTAATTCCCGTCAACGTCAGAACTCGTATCGAGCCAATCATCCACGTACTGCAATGCTACGAGTCTACCCTCTTGCAAAAGTGGGTAGCAGTTGAATCCTAGACGCTCAAGATGATAGTCGGTCTTCTCGTCAGAAAGGCTCCCCTCCATATAGAACTGCGGAATGGGAGCGCCAATCCAGTAATCGCTCAAGGTCGCCTCCGGCGCCCCCGGTCCATCCCCAGCAATACCCCCTTCGCGCTGATAGCTTTCCGCGGATAAAATCGATGCCTCCATCACCCGCTCATCCAGCGTATCGGGGCCCAAATACCGAGACTCCTCTTGGGGGGAGCATCCCACCAGCAGAGCCATGAACAGCAAACCCGCACCACCAACTCCCCCAAGCAAAAAACCAAGAGAACGGATTCTTTCGCCCAACATAGTATCATCCTCCTCAATGCCTACGGATTGAGACAAGCACCAGAGGTATTGAACCTATAAGCTTTCCCGCCGATAGTCCATGTGCCATTCGCCAACATGGCACCCTCAGGGCCGGGTGCCGGAGTGTTGTTCAGCGTTCTCAGGTAATACCAAGTTGTGCCGTCCTTGAACCAACCCCGTCGCATGGCGCAATTAGAGTCGAAGGCGTACCAATAGCCGTCTATCTTCTGCCAGCCAGTCGCGGCAGCGCCAGTGGAGTTCAGGTAGTACCACTTGCCCTCAATACTCTGCCAACCCGTCAACATGTAGCCAGACGAGTTGAAATAGAACCAATTCGAGCCGACCTCAAGCCAACCTACGGATTTTGCGCCGGCATTGCTCAGGTAACTCCAACTCGATCCGCCAAAAGGCTTTTGCCAGCCCGTAAACAAAACGCTCCCTCTATCCCACTTGAAGGTATTGCCTTCGTTGGTGTTATAGAAAAACTGATAATAACCCGACGATTTGGTCGCAAAAATCACACCGGGACTCTGAATGCCTGGATTGACAATGCGCACCGCCATCGCGCCCGAACTGTACGTTCTGTAGCCATCCACGATCACCGCATGGCCCGATCCATTGTTTGAAGTTGTTCGGGCGTGTATAGGCAAACCGGCGTTAATCCAACGCCCAATAACCAACTCGCTCGGCGCACCGGAGATATGCGTCGTTGCGATCCGCGTAGAAGAATTGGGGTACGTGAACCGCGTGTATGCAGAACGGGTGTCCGCAACCGTTCCGCCACTCAAAGACCCCTTCACGTCATTGCTCAACGACACTGCCGTCCAAGTGTTGTTCTTTGTCAAATATCGCCCGGCCTGACATGCACTTGCCGCCCAGCATATCGGGTCGCTCCCCTGCGTCACATAAGGTACGCCGAGCGCTTTGGAAGAGGTGACCGTGACCGCCGCCGCAAGGCTCTCCGCCTCTGCACTATCCAATACGTTCGCTTTCGGTGAAGCCATGGCCGTCCATTCTCCAGCATCGATTCCATCGTAACACCGCACTTCATCAAAGCCAATCTTGTAAGCACTCTGGGCTTCCTCATCGAGGTAGATAAGATCCTCGTCGCAGAAGGCAAACTGCATCGCGCCCTCATCACCCAACCGTCCGAGGTCTTCCCCCATCGTCTCGGCAACATTAGTAGAAAGGGTAAATGTGGCACCCTCTGCTGTCTCAACTGAGAAAATGAAAGCAGCCAACTCGTCGTCACAATAGATCGTCCAACACTGGGATCCCGCATAAACAGGATTCGAGGACGAAATGTCGTAAACACCTCGCGGCCCTTCTATGGAAAGCGAATCCAAATCTACGCCGATTTCCGCAGCAAAGGAGTCTGCGAGCGCGCTAATATAATCCTGGCATTCGCTTTCCGGCATGGGGGCTGGCTCATCACCGTAAGCCCATGGAGGCTCAACCGAGACCAAGACAGCGAGCGCCGCCAGGAGCGCCATCCACCAACCCGCTCCTTTTGCCATACTCATCTCAAGCTCCTCTCTCGTGACGTGGGACCATATTCACCCTTATCCCTTAATCGCTTTAAGAGGCCGAAATGTTTCACCCCGATGAAACATTTCCTATTTTTTCAGGCTGCCTCGTCGAGATCGATCCTCACGAGAGGCTGATTTCCCGCGATAGGCTCGCTCAACTTATAGCAGTAAGTCTCCTTCCCCCGTACTTCTATCACACTGCCGGCAAGCACTTCGAGGGCAGCCTCTTCCGCAGCGGCATAATCATCGAGAGACGCCAAGAGGCCTATCAATCCCCGTGAAGATAAAAAGACAGAATCCATAGACAGTCGCACAGTAAACAAAACCGTACCTGACACGGGCACGATATGCACCGACTCCCCATACTCTTCGCCTCCACCAGACACCAGCTCGCCAACAAGCACCTCAGGACTGCCGAATGAAAGGTCAATCCCCGATTCGCATTCGATGGCTTCGGGAAGAGAAAGCGTCATCTCGAATGTCGCCACAACCTCCTGCCCCTCGACGGAAAGGCCGAGCATGCTCACCGAGGCACTGGGCCCTTCTTGGACTTCAACCGGAAAAAGCCCGTCCACATCATCCGACGTACCGCACGAAACGGGAGCAGGAAGGGGACTCGATTGCCGAGATGCGTCTTCCCAAAGGCCGGGGACAATAATAAGGCAGGCAAGGGCCGCCGCACAAACACCGATGCCCGCAAGACGCAGCCAGCCAGAAAGCGCACGGCGCTTTGAGCCACGAGGGGCTCCGCCCGACGGCACCACGCGCCCGCACGCTTCAGGCAAGACAGCAGCTTCTTTCCTGCGAACCACATGGGCAACCGTCCGGTCATTCAGCCCCTCTGGCACCTCGATATCACCCATCACGCGCTTGTAGTCATCGAAGTTCATCGTGTCCCCCTCGATAGCGCTTCTCCAAAAGACGTCGGGCGCGACGCAGGCGCGTCCGAATGGTGGCGGGGCGCGTCTGCGTCATCTCGGCTATCTCCTTCGTCGAAAACCCTTCCACGTAAAATAAATAGATGCATTCCCGCTGTTCCGGGGAAAGAGCATCGACGTAGTCCCACACCTCGTGCTCGGCGTTGAAATACCGCGTCTGCGACACCGGAAAGACCCGGCCCCGCCGCTCAGCAGCCCGCTCCAGATCGCTGTCTGACACCGGTCGCTCGCGTCTTGTCGACGCCTTTCCCAGATACTGCTTGTAACGGTTCGAGGCCACCTTAATGAGCCAGCGACCGAGGTGTCTTTCATCATGGAACACCTCATCGGATGTGGCGAAAATCTCAAATACTTCCTGGTAAACGTCTTCGGCGATCGATACATCAAACCGTTGCGCCCGCAGAAAACGGTACACATGAGGCCCATGGGCCTCCAGAACCCGGCGTAACTCTCCCTCCGACCTCATGGCCGAGCCGATCCCAGCAGGGCCGCGAGCTCGCGGCGATTGGCGACGCCGCATTTCTCGTAGATATGGCTCGTGTGGGCCTTCAGGGTGCCCTCGGCGATGAAGAGCTCGCTGCGGATGGCCGGCCCGTTCTTCCCCTGGGCGATAAGGTGCAGGATCTCAGTCTCGCGCGGGGTGAGGCGGGCGTGTTCGGCCAGCTCGGCCACGCGCGCCTCGCGACGCTCCTCGTCGGGGGTCTTCTCCACAAGGCCGCCCACGTCCAGGATGCGCACGCCCCAACGGCTGGCCAGCTCCTTCTCCGAGAGCAGGATGAGCATGGCCGCCACCATCATGGCCACCACGAGCCCGGCGATGAGGGCATCCTGCATGCTGGCGGGAAGACCGGCGGCTCCCAGGGCCTCCGAGGCGCCCTTGCCCCCGACGACGAAGATCTGCTCGGCCCCCTTGACAGCGGCGAAGGCCACCACGGTCACGCCGAGGCGCTTCGCGATATCGTAGAGCAGCAGCGCCACGATAATGCCCACGAGCGAGTAGCTCATGGAGATGAGGTAGCTGGAGACCGCCGCCCCGAAGACCCCCTCGCTCGGCACGAGCAGAAAACCGCACACGATGAGCACGAAGGGCGACCGGTACAGGGCGCCGATGTTGAGCCGACTCGAGAAGAAGTAAGCTCCGGCGAAGAGCACCGCCATGACGATGGCCGTGGACAGGGACGAGTGCATGCCGGCCCCGGCGGCCAGCTGGTGCTGACGCAATCCGTAGGCGAAGGAGAACAGGGCCAAAAGAGCGAAGATCTTCCACGGGTAGGTAAACTTCGGCACCACCGGCGAGGGGCGGTCGGCCACGGGCAGGGCGCGAAAGGCCATCCGCAGACAGAGGATGGCGGCCACGGGCAGGACCACCATGGCGCAGGCCACCCGAAGCCCGTCGAGGCCGCTGCAGAAGAACACGAATACCACGCCCGCGAGCTGCGAGGCCGTAGTGTATAAGAAGATGCGGATGAGAGAGATGCAGCTTAAGACCTCGGCCCACAGCACCAGAAAGAGCCCGAAGCCGAGGCCGCCGAGAGCTGCGCCGAGCACAGCGAGGGCCGCTTGAGCGCCCTCGGGAAGGGGCGCCGCCCCCGCGGCGATGAGGGCGAGAGAGGCGGCCACCATGGCACCGGCGGACACAGCGCGCACCGCACCGGTGGCGTTCAAGGGCACGAGGCGCCGGGCCGCGAGGGCCACGGCAATGGAGATAAGGACCATGGCGCAGTCGAAGACGTCGTGCAGATCGAAGGGGGCGGCCAATCGTAGGGCCGGCGCCGCCACGGCAAGGGTGACCCAGGCCCGGGCGCAGCCGAGCGCGAACAGGTAGGGCAGGATGCCCGCCAGGTAGAGGGCGCGATCCTCCCTCCCCTTCCGTATGTCAGCCAGCAGTTTCCCCATGGCGGGCATTATAGCAGGCGAGATAGGCCGAATTGAAGAGGGCCCGGCCGACAGGGAGGGAGGTCGACCGGGCCCGAGAGGGAAATGGCAAGGGGAGCTATCGGCTCGCGACGAGCTTTCCGGTGTAGTAGCCCGAGGTGATGGCGCGGCCGATGGAGAGGCCCTCGATGTCCATGGGGTAGTCCACGCCGCCGAAGAACTGGCCCGAGGCGTTGCCCACGGCGTACAGGCCGGCGATGGGCTCGAAGGCCTCGTTCAGACACTGGTGATCGCCGTTGACCACCAGGCCGCCCAGGATAGCCGGCAGCTTGTTGGAGCCGCGGGGAATGGCGTAGTAGGGGCCGCCTTCGATGGGCACGAGGTACTTTGCGGACTTGCCAAAGTCCTCGTCGCGGCCGGCGGCGCACAGCTCGTTGTAGCGGGCCACGGTCTCGGCGAGATGGGCCGGGTCCACGGCCGTGAGCTTCCAATCGTTCTCGGCGGCGTAGGCGTTCATGGCCTCGGCCAGCGCCTCCACGGTGTCGGCGGTAATCCACTTCTCGGGGTTCACCTTGTTGTCGCCGTTGTACTGGGAGATGTCGTAGGGCGCGGCGGCCTTCCAATCCTCGTAGTAGTCCTCCCAGTTGGCGGGCACGAGGCTGAAGAACTTGGCGGCCGTGGAGTCCTCGAAGCCAGCGCGGGCCAGGTAGGGGCGGGCGAAGTTGTTCATGTAGCCCATGCGGCAGCAGGTCTCGTCCATGAAGCGGTTGCCCTCCTGGTCCACGAAGAGGAAGGGCATCTCCAGGCGCACGAAGGCCGGCTCGCCGTGGATCATCTTCGTGTGGGTGTGGGGCGTCATGATGGCGCCGGCGTTCATGCCGGCCACCAGAGCGCTGCCGTCGCGGAAGTCGGTGAACAGGCTGAAGCCCTTGGTGTCGGGGGCGTAGTAGTCGAGCATCTCCTGGTTGGAGGAGTAGTCGCCGCAGGCCAGGATGACGCCCTTGGCCGCCGTGAACAGGTGGTGGCCGTCCTCGGCCTCGCAGATGGCGCCCGTGACCGCGCCGGACCCATCGACGGCCAGCTGCACGCAGGGGGTGTTGTAGAAGAACTCGGCGCCGGCGGCGGCCAGGTTCTCGGCGATGACCGTGGCGGCGGCGTTGTGGTTGCCCTCCACATGGAAGTAGGTGTTGGCGTGCAGGTGGATGTCGTAGCCGTTGTAGGTGAGCACCGCGTCGTGGGGCTTCGATTCCACGCCGCCCTTGGCTGCCTCCTCGGCCCACCAGGCCAGAGCCTCCTGGGAGTTGTGGGCCCAGATGTTCACGAGATCGCGGTCGGAGCGGTAGTCGCTCTTCCAGTTGATGAAGCTCACGCAGGCCTGCACCGCGGCCTCGTCGGTCTTGCTCAGATCGATGGACGCGGCCATATTGCCCGTGGTCTGGGCGGCGTTGATGTTCTGCACGCAAGCCACCCGCGCCCCGGCCTCCAGGGCGGTGTGCACCGCAGCCAGGCCCGACTCGCCGGCGCCCACGACCACCACGTCGTAGTCGTGGGTCTCCACGAAGTCGGTGATGGGGGTCTGCGGAGCCAGAAACGACGGGCCTGCAGCCGCGCCGGTCTCGGCCAGGCCGGCCTCGGCGGCCGCCTCGGATCGGGTCTTGGGCTGGCCGCAGCCGGCCAGGCTCGCGGCCCCGGCAGCACCCAAGGCGGCGATGCCGCCGAACTTGAGCAGGTCGCGACGGGTGAAGTTGGTAGCAGTCATGGTAACTCCCTCTCTTTCGTGCGGGATCCAGAGAGCAGGCGCGCCCGACGCTCCCGTGAGCTTCAGGTGGCGCATTGCCATCGGCCCCGCAAAACCTCCTCGGGCGCGCCGCGCACCGTCGTCCGCGGCCCGGCGCTCCCGCGAGCACCGCACGCCCATCTAACTGTTCGGTCGCGAAGAGCGCTCAGGAGGGGGGCGGGAGCCCTTCCCTGCCGCGCCTTGCGACGGCGCCCACTATGGCTGCCGGCGGCGCCCGGCGCATCGGAAAGTGCGCCAGAAAAAGATTATTCCCGTAAACTTTTTCCTAAACCATTACAATGAGCTGGGAAAACTTTTAGCTGCTCTTTCCCCTTCCCGTCCGCGAAAACTCCTCCGTCTCTCGCGCCGCGACAGGCCCTTCGCCTCCCGAGAGCCGGCGGCACGTGCGCCCCTCCGGCTCTCGAGGCGTTTTCTGGCTTGCAAACAACGACCTTGGAACCCGATCGGTCCGAAAAACATCCAAAAGCAGCCAGCTTGTAATACCTCGTTTCCGTTTCCCCAGGTCACGTATTACCAGTCCCAGCAAAATCACAGTCCAAGGTGCCAAGGTCGTGCTTTTCAAGCCAGAAAACGCCTCAGGCCCGGAAACCCACGCCGTCGAGACGGGGCGGCGCCCTACTGCCGGCAGCATGCCGAAACCAAGCGAAAGGGTCCCACACGCACCCGAACCTTGAGCTGCTGACTTACCACAGCGGAACATTCGTGAAGGCGGCGGCTGGGCATGCCGGTCACCGGCGAACCCCCTACAATACGCCCATGCGAATTTTCCTGTACGGCATATCGGCGCTCTCCTGGTGGCTCTCGGCCCCGGCCACGCCCGGCGACGGGAACCGGGTGGGTCAAAATGCGCTGCGGAACTGCAAACCCGATGCCGCGACAATCCAGTATCTCGCGCACTGCTGCCCGCAAATCCCCCGGCCCTACCACGTTACGGTTTCCGCGCGCATGAAGCGGTGCCCTGACGGAATTGCGCCCCATCGCTCCCAGTTCAAGCTTGCCGGCAGGCCGTTCTGCCGTGTGGCCAGCGGAATATACGCGCCCTGCCCCGAACTGTGCTTCGTCCAAGTCGCGAACAACCTGAATCTCCACGAACTCGTGAAAGTGGGCAACGCGCTGTGCGGCACCTTCTTCATCGACCCCAAAACGCGCAACGGCCTGGGGAAGCGCCGACCCCTTACCAGCGTGCAGCGCATCAGGGCATTCATCGGGCGCAATCCGGGCATCCTCGGCGCGAAACCGGCGCGCCGGGCCCTCGGCCTCATGGTAGACGGCGCCGCATCGCCTCCCGAGGTGTTTCTGGCCATGGCCCTGGGCCTTCCCCATCGCTTCGGGGGCTACCAACTGCCGGGCATCGCCGCCAACCGCCGCATAAGGCCCAGCTCCAAGGCCCGCGCCATCGCGCACCGAAACACGCTCGTTCCCGATATCCTCTGCGAGAGCGGCCGCCTCGACATCGAGTACGACTCCAACACCGAGCACGCAAGCGCCGCGCAGCTGACGCGCGATGCCCAGAAACGGCTGGCCCTTGAAGCCGACGGGTACAAAGTCATCACGGTTACCGCACGGCAGATAGGCAGCCAGGGGGAAATACGGAAAATCGCCGAGCAGTCAAGACGGCGCATGGGCGCCCGGCTGAGGCCCCAAAGCGCCGCATTCCGCCAGCAGCAGCGCGCCCTCTTCCGCACGGGCTGGTCGCTTAGCCGATACCACCGCCGCGAATGGCTGGAAGGCGCCCCCGAACCGGTCGCACCCACTCCGCTATGCCCGACACCCGCCGATGCGCTCGCCGCACCCGATCGTGCCCTGCGGTGTCCGGCCGCGCCCAAGCGCTGGCCGCCTTCGGATGCCGGAACGTTTTCTGGCTTGGAAAGCACGACCTTGGAACCGATCTTGCCCGAAATCGAGGGAAGCGCCTCCCCCGGTATTACGTCACGAGGGAATACTCCGAAAATGTAATACGCCCCTCCCCCTTCAAGTGCTAAAACGGTTCCAAGGTCGTGCTTTTCAAGCCGAAAAACAACTCGGCACGCGACAAGAACCGCCCCGGCATCTCCCAGGGCATATCGGCCAGATTAGGTTCGCAGGGAAGCCGGCGGACGGGTACCCGCGCCGACAGCCGCGCGCCCCTCCCCTAGTGCAGGAACATGGCGTCGCCGAAGGAGAGGAGGCGGTAGCGCTCGGCCACGGCGTGCTCGTAGGCGGCCATGACGGACTCGCGGGTGCTGAAGGCGGAGACCAGCATCATGAGCGTGCTTCGGGGCACGTGGAAGTTGGTGATGAGCGCGTCTACTACATGGAACCGGTATCCCGGCAGGATGTAGAGGCTCGTGGCCTCCCGGTCGCGGGGCACCAGCGCGCCGGCCCCCCCGTTGGCCGCGGGATCCCAGGCGCTCTCCAGGCTGCGCACGCTCGTGGTGCCCACGGCGATCACGCGGCCGCCGGCAGCGCGGGCAGCGGCGACGGCATCCACCGTGGCCTGCGGCACCGTGTAGAACTCGGTGTGGATGACGTGCTTCTCAGGGTCTTCCTCGTCCACGATGCGGAAGGTGTCCAGGCCCACTTCCAGCTCCACCGTGGCCCAACCGACGCCCTGATCGCGCAGACGTTCGATGAGCTGGGGGGTGAAGTGCAGGCCGGCCGTGGGGGCGGCCGCCGAGCTCTCGCGGCGGGAGTACACGGTCTGGTAGAGCTCCTCGTCGCCGGCGTAATCCTTGATGTAGGGGGGCAGCGGCGTGTGGCCCACGGCGTGCAGGGCCTCGTCCAGGCTGGGCAGCGGCGTGGCCAACCTCGCCACGCGCTCGCCGCGCTGGCCGTTTCGGGCCCAGTCGATGATCTCGGCCGACAGCACCACATTCCCCGCGCCGTCGGTGAAGTCCACCACGGCCCCGGCCCCGGGCTTCAGGCGCTTGCCCGGGCGCACGAGCACCTCCCAGAAGGCCACACGGTTGGTGCGGGGCTCGGGGCCTGCGCACTCGCGCAGCAAAAACACCTCGGCCGCCCCGCCGGTGCCGCGCTTGGCGCCCAGCAGGCGCGCCGGCATGACGCGGGTCTCGTTGGCCACGAGCAGATCGCCCGGCCGCAGATAGTCCGCGATATCGCGGAAGATGCGGTCCTCCACCGCACCGGTGGCCCGGTCCATCACGAGCAGGCGGCAACGGTCGCGCTCGGCGGCGGGCTCCTGGGCGATCAGCTCGTCGGGCAGGGCGTAGTCGAAATCATCGGTTCTCATGAAAAGCGCTCCTTAAGAATTGCATCGGCGGTATACTACCACGTTGATCTTGAAACGACTGCGGGAGCGCCCTGCGGACGGCCCGCGCGGCCGCTCGCGCTCGCGCCCCGCTCCCCAAGGCCCCACCTGGAAAGGAATCCCATGGACCCCACCCCGCGCGCCTACCGCGTCATCTGCTTCGATTTGGACGGCACTCTGCTTCCCATGGACCTGGACGTGTTCATGGGCCGCTACTTCGCCGCGCTCTACGACTTCGTGGAGGCCCGCGGCATCGAGGGCGGCCCCTTCTTGGAGGCGCTCAAGGCCGGCACCCGCGCCATGGCCGTCCACGACGACGGCCGCACCAACGCCGAGGCCTTCTGGGACACCTTCACCGACTTCATAGGTGATGCGGATGTGGATTGGGAGCCGCTGCTGACCGAGTTCTACGACGGCCCCTTCGCGGCCCTCGGCGCCGATGTGGAGCCCAACCCGGCCGCCGCGGCGGCCATCGAGACCCTGGCGGCGAAGGGCTACCCCCTGCTGCTGACCACCATGCCCATGTTCCCGCCGACCGCTGTGCGCCACCGCCTGGCCTGGGCCGGCATACGCCCCGAGGCCTTCGCCCGCCTGACCCACTACGAGAATTCCCGCACCGTGAAACCGCGGCCGCTCTACTACGCCGAGAACCTGGCGGCAGCCGGGGTGGATGGTGCCGACGTGCTCATGGTGGGCAACAACACCGTGGAGGATCTCTCCTTCATGCACCTGGGGGCCGACGGCTACCTGGTGACCGATTGGCTGCTCGACCCGGCGGGCTTTGACCTGGCCTCGGTGAAGCACGGCACCATGGCCGACTTCGCCGCCTTCGCGGCCGCCCTGCCGCCCTGCGCCAATCCGGCCGCGGCCATGGAGACGGGCCCCATCGACCCGGCCGAGGCCGAGGCGGCACGGGCTGCCAACGACGGAGGCTCCCTGGACGGAACCCGCGCCGCGGCCCACGCCGCCGCGGCCACCGACGACGTGCTGGCCGCCCAGGCGCCCAGCTCCCGGGAGGTGTAGGCTATGGCGCTGTTCGACTGCACCTGCGAGGCCACCTCCGGCCACGCTCGGGCACTGTCCTATGAGACGGCCCACGGCGCCTTCCGCACCCCCATGTTCATGCCCGTGGGCACCTCGGCCACGGTGAAGGGCGTCACCACCGACCAGCTGCGCGAGCTGGGGGCCCAGGTGGTGCTCGCCAACACCTATCATTTGGCCATGCGCCCCGGGGCCGACCTGGTGGAAGAGGCCGGCGGCATCCACCGTTTCATGAACTACGACGGCCCCATGCTCACCGATTCCGGCGGCTTCCAGGTGTTTTCCCTGGCCGCCACCGTGAAGCTGTCCGATGACGGCGTCACCTTCAAGTCCATCTACGACGGGTCCAACATTCACTGGACGCCCGAGGAGAACATGGTCATCCAGCAGAAGATCGGCGCCGACATCGCCATGCAGCTGGACCAGTGCGCCCCCTATCCAGCCGCCCGCGAGTTCGTGGCGAAGGCCGTGGACTACTCGAGCGCCTGGGCGCGCCGGTGCCTGGCGGCTCACACGCGCCCCGACCAGACGCTCTTCGGCATCGTCCAGGGCGGCATGCATCTCGATCTGCGCCTGGAATCTATCCGCCGGCTGCGGGAGATCGAGGACGAGTCGCTGGCAGCCGGGCACCGGCGCTTCGGCGGCTTCGGCATCGGGGGCTACTCGGTCGGCGAGGACCACGAGGTGATGTTCGAGACCTTGGGCGCGGTGGCCCGGGCCTGCCCTGAAGACCGCCCCCGCTATCTCATGGGCGTGGGCAACCCCACCACCCTGGTGCGTGCCGTGCGCGAGGGCGTGGACATGTTCGACTGTGTGCTGCCCACCCGCACGGCCCGCATGGGCACGGCGTTCTCCAGCACGGGCCGCATGAACATGCGCAACGCGAAGTTCGCCCGCGACTTTACGCCGCTCGATCCCGCCTGCACCTGCCCCACCTGCCAAAACTACACCCGCGCCTACCTGCGCCACCTGGTGAAGCAGAACGAGATGCTCGGCGCCATGCTGCTGTCGGTGCACAACCTGCACTTCCTGCTGGATTTGATGCGCCGGGCCCGCGAGGCGGTGCTGGCCGACGCCTACGAGGACTTCTACCGGGCCTGGATGGACTCGCCGGCCGCTGCCGACTACTAGGCAGGCGGCATCTGGAGCGACCGTCACCTCGCCCTGCCCGCCGTCCCGACCGATTCCAGGTTCCGAGCGTCAATAGCGCCCTGCTTTCTCTACCTTGGGAAACGGGGCGCTTTCTTGCTTCATACCATCTTTCCGTCAATGAGGTGCCGCGATTTTCCATCTGTTTCGTTACAGCTTGTCAACAAGTGGCCACGGGAAGGAAACGAGTGCGGCCGGACGCTGACAGTCCCATAACGAGACGTTAAACTGAACTCAATGTCACGGGCTCGCACACCGCCGGAGATGAAGGGGAAGCAGGCAGCGGTCCGCGGCGACGACCTTCGACGCAGTCTGAAAGGACTTGATGATTATGACCGCAACGCTTGCCGACCAGTTGGCCCCCTACGGGATCGACTACGTGGACGCCATGGACCGCTTCGGCGACAACGCCGACCTCTACGAGCGCCTGGCCCTGAAGTACCTGGACGATGAACACCTCGTGGCCCTCAAGGCCGCCATGGAAGCCGCCGACTACTCCGAGGGCTACAGCCAGGCCCACGCGCTCAAGGGCGTGGCCGGCAACCTCTCCTTCAAGGATCTGTTCCAGTGCGCGGCGCTCGTGTCCGACGCCCTCTACGCCGGCGAGTACGAGGCCGCCGCCGAGCACATGCCCGAGGTAGAGCGCACCCACGAGCTCGTCATCAAGGGGCTTTCCGCCTGGCAGAACGGTACGCTGTAAGCCACGGCGCGCTGCCCCGGAACCGAGACAGCGAAATACCCCGGCATTTCCCGCGCCCCCGGCCCCGACAGCCTCCCGCTGCCGGGGCCTTCTCATGGACTCCGCAAGCCGGCGGCCGGCTGGAGGCCGCTTCGCTTCCCGAGACCACCAAAACGAGAGATCGATCTTTTTCGCGAAATTTGGGACAGGCTGCAACACCTTCACCTCAGAAAAAGTTTTCGATTCAACAGGATGCATTCCTGTCAATCAGATCGTAAAATAGGGACATCGATAACGCTTTCGACGCAGATTCCACCCTGACGAGAGAAGGCGAGCCATGGGATTTTTCAACCACTCTACAGGAAATACAACGAGGGCGGCAGCCACCCTGGGCATGATCATGCTGTTCAGCCTCGGGCTTTTCGGATGCGCCACTCCCCCCAGGAGATGCCCCGGATGGCATTGAAGATACCGGGCCAGCTCAACTTGACGAGCGCATCTTGGAGACCATGAAAAAGGGTCGCCTGGTATGACCAAATTGGAGTAGACGTAGCCACGCTGAGGAATACGGAAACCGAACCCACTTCCAACACCTACACCATCGCAGGGCGCATTCCCCATTACACTATAAAAAACGGAGAGCTCCGGAGAGACTCGTTCGATACATCGGCGCTTCTGCAAAACGAACGTGTCGTCGCCTGTCAGGAGGTGCCCCACTGGATGCCCCCGAGCAGTCCCGACCCCCGCACCGACGGAGTCGTCGCCTATCCTCGATGGAGGATCGCCCCCCCCTCATCGCCTACGAGCTACTTCTCCCTCAAAATATGCCGTTAGCAGAAATAGGGCTGACCGGCGATGCCGCCGAAAGCTATTGGCTCATCGGGGAGGATGGAAACGGAGTATGCACCGAAATCGGTGCGTCTGGCAACGAGAGCGATGGGATCCTCCGGCAAGTTCCCGAAGACATCCTCGCCGTCCTCGACCAGATCGACTTCTCCGCTCCCTCCTCCGCCGTGGAATTCACCGCGAGCGCCGACCCACCCCGATAGGACCCTACAGGCAATCCCCGCACAGAATGATCGTGTCCCCAATGTTGGTGTAAGAGCCGTTTCACTTGAGAAATGAGAAACGGCCATCGCCTAGAATCTTGAATTGTCTATGTTCGGGATGAAAGGGATGGCCGCAATGGACAGTTTAAAGCAACAGACGACGGTAGGCCATGACATGCCAAGATTCGGCGATGGGATGGTCAACATCCAAGAGCCCATCCGCATCATGGCCGAATCGATCGTCAACGAGGTCATGGACGCGCAGGCAGAGGATGCGTGCGCGGACGGCGATCAGAGGAACGGCTGCCGCGAGCGCACGCTCGTCGCCAGCGTCGGCGCCATCAGCCTGCGCATCCCCAAACTGCGTCGCGGCAGCTACTTCCCAGAGGACCTCCCCGTGCGCTATTCGCGTGCGGATCGGGCCGTCGTCGCCGCAGTGTCCGAGGTGGTGGCCCCAGGCGTGTCCGCGAGGAAGATCGAGCGTGTTGCAGCGCAGATGGGCATAGAGCGCATGAGCGCCTCCCAGGTGTCGCGCATATGCAAGTCGCTGGACGATATCGCGCTCGACCTGCAGGGCCGCGATCTCTCCGATGTTGCGTTCCCCTGCATCTGGCCGGATGCCGCCTACATCAAATGCCGTGACGCGGGCCATGTCTCGTCATGCGCTCTCGCGACGGCCATAGGGGCGGGGCCGGACGGATGCCGGCGCCTTCCCGGGCTCGACGCCGTAGACGCCGAATCCTGCGCCGGATGGCCGGCTTTCCTGCGCTCGCTGCGCGAGCGGGGCGCAGATGGCGTCATCTGCGTGACGAGCGATGCCCGCGAGGGGCTGCGTCGTGCGACAGGGGAGGTCTCTCCCGGCGCCGCGCGGCGGCGCCGCATCGTGCATCTGACGAGGAGCGCCGCGTCGTGCGCGCCCACGCGCCGGAAGAGAGCGGCCGTGCTGGCCATCCTGCACGCGGTCTTCTCGGAGCGAGACCCGGATCTCGTGCGCGAGCTCTACCATCTGGCCTGCGAGGAGATCGAGGGCTTCTGCTCCAAAGCAGCGGCGCTCTTGGAGGAGGCGGAGGCCGACGCGCTGGCCTACCCTGGTTTTCCCTATGCCCATCACAGGCGCTCGCGCACCAGCAACGTGCGGGAGCGCGCCGACCGCGAGCTCAAGAGGCGAAGCCGCGTGGTGCAGGCATTCCCGTCAAAAAAGTCATTGATCCGCATGATAACGTACAATCTCTTGCGCACTTTGACAGCAGCATAGTCTAGATACCAAAAGACACGGCTCCGGCCTTCGGTATGATTTGAGTGTCGAATTCAATCATGCTAGGAGGCTGAGCCATGTCCGATC